>DLMZ01000043.1:0-22942 GCA_002479415.1 Firmicutes bacterium UBA7523 | reverse complement strand
ATGGATAATATGGCAATAATCATTATCGGACCCGCCACAAAGCTATGAAGCAAATTGTTAACCTGCTGCAAATAATTCATTTTTCCAGCCGACCTCCGTCTCTCACCTTAAGAAATAGTATGCCACAGACAGATAAATTAATGTTTCTTATAAAATAAAGTCTGCCGGCCGGCCACAATGGGAACACACCTTATTTTTAAAAAGGATTAACGTACGATAGCCTTCTCTCATTACTTGCTCTTTGCCGCAGCCAGGGCAAAAGGTGTGGGCAGCGTCGCTACCGGGGATATTGCCCAGGTACACATATTGCAGTGTTTCCCTTGCAATTTTGCGCAATTTTTCCATTGCTGCAATGGACACAGGAGGCAATGTGAAGCGATGCTGAGGGAAATATCGTGCAAAGTGTACAGGAATAGCAGGATTAATTGATGCAACCCAATTTGCAAAGCGGCGAATCTCATCTTCGCTGTCATTAAGTGAGGGGACAACTAAATATGTTATTTCCACATGAGTTTGCTCCGCCGCTGATTCCACATAGCGCAGCACCGGCTTTAAGCGCCCTTCACAATAGCGTTGATAATATTCATCCTGAAAGGACTTCACATCGATATTAAAGGCGTCAATTAAAGGTAGCAGTTCCCTTAAAGGCTCCGGATTAAGAAAGCCATTGGTTACCATAACATTTTTAAACCCTCTATCCCGTACAATTTGCGCAACATCAAGTACGTACTCATACCACATTCCCGGCTCGGAATAGGTGTAGGCAATCCCCAGCGGCTTTCTCGCGCTTTGTTTATCTAGTAAATCTGCCAATTCGGTCGGGCTAAACCGGACTAAATCGGCATCGGGAGCCTCACCTGCTAGATGCCAGTTTTGACAAAAGCCGCAACTTAAGTTGCATCCGTAGGTTCCTATAGAAAATATTTCACGGCCAGGGTGAAAATGGTATAGCGGCTTTTTCTCCACCGGATCCATGGCCAAGGCGGCACACAGCCCGTAGTTTAGAGAATATAGCTTCCCTTGATGCTCCTTCTTGACACCGCAAAGCCCGGTCTCGCCGTTTATTAGGCGACAGGAACGGGGACAAAGACGGCAATGAACACCAACTTCCTTTTGCAGATAATAAAGAGCCTCATGCATGGCCTTCTCCCATCCTAAAAATAGCGTTTCACATGGAAGCGATAAATTTTATAAGGCTCAAACGATGAAATACCTGCCTTTTGCAGAACTATAGACAGCTGTTCATCCACAGTATCCACATCTTCCAGGTCAGGCAGAAGTACTCCCCGGCGAGCCCCGGCCTGAACGATAACCCCATACTCACAAGGATTTAACTCAGATGGGTCTGACACCTCCTCCGGCTTGGATAAAACATCAACAGAATAGGCAAGCAAGGGCAGTTCTGCTTCGGAAACCGGACGAAAGCGAGGGTCATATATACCGGAGGAAATAGCATTCTCGATAATTTCCAATGCCATATTTTCCTGCACCGGTTCTAAGGTGCCGATACAGCCCCGCAAATCCCCGTCTATTTTCAGCGAAACAAATGTTGCCGATTTATCCCTTGTCAACGGTGAGTCTGCAGGAGGGTTTATCTTCTTTTTTGTTTTAACATATGTCTCTAATGCCTGCCGCGCCAAACGTACATGTTCACTAGAGTCTGATTGTTTGCCGGGATAAAGCTCGGCAACCAGGTACCCCACACCAAAGGGCCCTTCATAAGAGATAATTTCCGGGGAAATCCGATAGCCGTCCAACATGCCAAAACAAATAAGAAAAGAACGATAGCCACATTCTCCTGCCTCGTTAAGCAAATCCTCATCCAAAGCAAGGATAGCCGGCATATCATATTTTCTGATTAGGTCAACAATATGGCGGTCAAATTTTTCTCCTTCAGGGGAAAAGCCGACCGGAGCATCAAGCGTCAGCCTGTGGGAAAGATCTCCGCTGGCCACAACTGCGGCACGACGACCTAATCCTGACAATGCTTTCGCAACTGCCATGCCAAATTTATACAATCGCCCCGGCTTCAAAGACCCGTAGGTAATATGTATTAAGGGCAAATTCACCCCTGCTTTGCCTAAGAAATATAGAGGCACAAGTGCTCCATGGTCCAATTCCGGCAAAACCCCGTATGAAGCGGCTCTTTGCTTGTTAAGGATAACGGCGGGAATATCTTGGCGCTTCGCTTCTGCTCCGATATCTTCTATAGCCTTCAAATCCATTTTGAAACGAAAAGCTGCCGATGGAGCGCCGAACCTGGCTAAAGAACCGCTTATTTCTTCTTCGGCAAGAAGAGATACCGCGTCACGAAAGCTTGGGCCATGCGGCGAAATGATTACCAATGTATCAGCTCCACTGTCTTTAACACGTCTAGCCATCTTTTCCACCGCTCTGGCAGTAGCGCTAATCTTTTTTTCTTCTCCATCCCCAACCTCGGGAACTAAAATTGGAGGATGGGGATAAATTCCCGCTTGAATAATACTGTTCACTTTTTTCGCCCCCTTTAGCAATCTTTAAGAAAGAGTTCTCTAAATTGGATGAATTTCCCTTCGTTTTTACAAAAAGTTAACAAAAAAATAAGCCTAAATCAAACTATTACTATGTAGGATTTTATAGGGCAAAAAGAGAACTGAATAGCAAATGACTTTTTAGGCATTAAGAAAACGCAGTATCCCCAAGTAAACAGCCCAAGCTAACTGAGACTGATATCTTTCGTCAGTAAGGAGCATCCTCTCCGCCGGATTGGAAAGAAATCCGCTTTCAACTAATACCGCCGGCACATTTGCTTCGTTTAATATTAAGTAATTCCCCGGCTTGGCCTGCCGGTCGGTATTTTTCAATACACTGACCAGCTCCGCTTGAATAGCTTCTGCCAAGAGCTTCCCTTTTTCGCAGTCATTACTGTAAAAAACCTGCGCCCCACGCCATCGTGAACCGGAAATAGCATTAGTATGAATGCTAACGAGCAAATCGGGAGAAGCACTGTTAATGATAAACAATCTATGCTTCATATCCTGTTTTTTTTTGGGCCCAGCAGTAGGCAGCACCAATAAATCCCGGTCTGATTCGCGTGTAAGCACAACCTTTGCTCCCCCTGCCTGCAGATAGTCCCGTAGAACAAAGGAAATGCCCAGCACTATATCTTTTTCCTCCACATTTTCCCGCACAACCCCCGGATCATAACCTCCATGTCCCGGATCAATTACTACCGTTATGCCGGATAAAGGCAGTCCCATTGATGCTGCAGGCCAGGAATTAGTCAAATATGTGCAAATAAAAAAAATTATGCCCAGCAGAATTAAGGCTATACTGGATATTCGCATTGTTTTTGCCAGCGATGGCAAAACAAGAAAAACAATTCTCATACCCAACACCCCCCATAATGATTATGTAAGCTTCCACCGAAATATGTATTAGGAGGATGACTTTTGAAGAGCAAAACTAATCTAGAGCTATTCACAGCATTTTTTAAAATCGGTGCAACCACCTTTGGAGGCGGCTATGCAATGCTCCCCGTCATAAGAAGAGAAGTAGTGGAAAAACACAACTGGCTAAGCAGTGAGGAGTTCATTGATATGCTGGCAATTGCCCAGTCTTTCCCCGGAGCCATAGCAATTAATTCCGCAGTATTTATAGGTCAAAAACGCCATGGGCTTACAGGCGCGGTTTCAGCACTTCTGGGCTCCGTGCTCCCTTCATTTATAGTTATCCTTACCATCGCTGTTTTCTGTAACCGCTTTATAGAAAACCCTGTGGCCATAGCCGCATTTGCCGGTATCCGTCCCGCAGTTGCCGCACTAGTAGCCGCCGCTGTGATTAAAATCGGCAAACCGGTATTTAAAGATAGCTATAACGTGGTGCTGATTGTGCTTTTCTTGATTGCAACTCTTGTTTTAGATTTTCATCCCGCAGCCATTATGTTGTTAGGCGCAATCTTCGGTCTGTTGCCCCACTGGATAACCAGCCGCCAAGCTGCAGAAAAGGAATATAAACAATGATCTTTTTTGAGCTTTATCTTGCCTTTCTTAAAATAGGCTTATTTAGTATCGGCGGAGGCTATGTGATGCTCCCCTTGATTCAAAAGGAAGCAATTGAAACCCACGCCTGGTTAACCTTACACGAGTTTGTGGATATTTTAGCTATAGCAGAAATAACACCAGGACCGATAGCAATCAACTCTGCTACATTTGTAGGATTCCGCATCGGAGGCTTCCTTGGAGCATTCCTAGCCACAGCCGGCGTTATCACTCCATCGTTGGTATTTATGGTGACTGCTGCCGGCCTATTAAGCCATTTTTCTCAAAACAATTGGATGGAAGCCGCCTTAAAAGGCTTGCGTCCGGCAGTTCTGTCATTGATAACAGGGGCAGCCGTCTTCATCGGCCGGGCATCTCTCCTTGATCTGGCTTCTGCTGCCATCAGCGCAGCAGCGCTTATAATTTTCCTTAAAACTCGAATCCACCCAGTTGTTATCCTAATTCTTGCAGCTATAACCGGTATAGTAATATACCTCTAAACACAAAGGTACAGTCGATTGCCAGGATTTTTTGTTTGCTTTTTCTAAGGATGCCAGTGTATAATATAAGTACCACTGTTTTCTCAGAAGGTTAATAGGAATCTATACTCCTTTGTTGGTTGGTTAGATTTCAGTGCCAAATGTCCGGGGAGCAGGGTGCCAAAACAAAGGAGGTTTTTTTATGGCTTTTGAAGACAAAACATTAGGATGTCGCGATTGCAATGAGGATTTCGTTTTTACATCAGGGGAACAGGAGTTTTATGCAGAAAAAGGGTTTGAGAACGAGCCCGTGCGCTGCCCTTCCTGTCGTTCCGCCCGCAAACAGCGCGGTAACGGCAGTCGTTCAGAGCGTCGCATGTATACTGTAACTTGTTCGGACTGTGGTGTGGAAACCGAAGTTCCCTTTAACCCCACTAACGATCGTCCTGTATATTGCCGCAGCTGCTTCCAGAATAAATACTAGAAAAACTAACTCCCCGACTCTTAAAGAATCGGGGAGTTTTTCTTTGCCACAAAGACGTATTAACCTCTGCGCTCTGCCGTCACAACTATTGCTTTCGCCGCAAGCGTATATTCACTATACTTAAAATCACCGTAAATTTTTACAGATGAAAACCCGGCATTATAAAGCCATTGCTCTAAATCAAGACGTCGAATTGGCCGCAGCTCCACACTATTTTCGTAACGCTTTAAGCTGGAGCCATCACTTATTTCCAACATAGAGTCAAAATAAAGCCTCTCTTCACTGCGTGGTCGGTAAGTACGAACAAAGCGCAACCCTGCCCGCTCTATCAGGGGTAATTGCGTATCACCTGTGTCAAGAATGCTGTCGAAGTTCACAATCTGCAAAACAGCTATCCCCCCATCATTTAAAACATTATACATACTATGCAAAGCCTGCTTAAGATCTCTAATGTCAAGCAAATGAGCTAATGAATTGCCGATACAAAAAAGTCCGTTAAATTTCAATCCTAATTCTTCAGAATTACGCATATCCCCCACAGCAAAATTTACCGCAACTTGCTCACGGGCAGCCTTGCTCCGTGCCAATTCAATCATACTGTTTTCTAAATCCGTTCCCCACACATTAAAACCACGCTTTGCCAGCTCCAAAGTATATGTTCCCGTTCCGCAGGCTAAGTCTAAAATTTTAAATGCATTTTTTTGCTTAAACTCCTTCTCAAGAAAAAGAGTTTTTTCCTGGTCTAACGGGAAAATAATATCATAGTGTTCCGATAGTGCCTCATAAAACATAAAAGATTCCCCTTTAATGTAAATTGAATTAACAACTCTTTAACTATGTTCACCGCAAGGAGCCGGAGTCCTGCCAATGTTCTTTCCTTAATATATAGGCTGAATATTTTCTTTGTCTTTGCTTAAAATATTCATAGACTTAAATAAAGGAGGTACTTTATGAAATCACGAGCAGGCAAAGAAAAGGATCCTATCACGAGGGTCAAATGTGTTGTTGATAGCTGCGAATTCTATTCTTCCGGAGATCATTGTGTTGCCTCGTCAATTGAAATTCAGCCGCCCAATGCTTCTGACACTGAAGAAACAGATTGCGCAACTTTCCGCATGAAGAGCTAGATTTTTTTAAAAAACTATATCCGAGGTGCCGCCAAACTTAGGCGGCATCTCCTTTTTTAATAATACACACCCCAGCTTTGCTTTTTAGCCAATTTATATTACAATGGTAACTATACTAAGATATTGGAACTGGGTAAACCAGTGTAATATAATGACGCCAAAGGAGCGGTAAAATGATAAATGAACTTGAAAACAAATCCAACTTCCTTCTGACCATGATTAGTAGGGATATAGAGGAGGGTAAAAATGACGGGCGGGTTCACACCCGTTTTCCTCCCGAGCCCAACGGTTACCTGCATATCGGACATGCCAAAGCCATTTTGCTTAATTATTCTCTGGCCAAGACCTTTAACGGCAAGTTCAACCTGCGCTTCGATGACACCAACCCGGTCAAAGAAGAGCAGGAATTTGTCGATTCCATCCTTGAGGATATACGCTGGCTGGGAGTGGACTGGGAAGACCGCTTATTCTTTACCTCCGATTCCTTTGAAACTAAATATGAATTTGCTTTGCGGCTTATTAAAGCCGGCAGAGCTTATGTTTGCGACCTGACCCCGGACGAGATGCGTGAATACCGAGGGACACTGACCGAGCCGGGCAAAGAAAGTCCCTACCTCAGCCGTACAACAGAAGAAAACCTGGCTCTCTTCGAAAAAATGCGCCAGGGAGAGTTCCCTAATGGAACGCGAGTGCTCCGAGCAAAAATTGATATGAATTCAGGCAATCTTAATATGCGTGATCCTGTAATTTACCGGATATTACACGCCCATCACCACAGAACGGGAGATAAATGGTGCATTTACCCCATGTATGACTTTGACCATCCCTTCACCGATGCTCTGGAAGGGATTACCCATTCACTTTGCTCCATAGAATATACAGACCATCGACCTTTGTACGACTGGATAGTAGATAACGCCCTAGAGCTAATGCCGGAAATTATAAAATCCAGAAGCAGACAAACTGAATTTGCACGGCTAAATATGACCTACACCGTTATGAGCAAGCGCAAGCTGCGCCGTTTGGTTGAAGAAGGCCATGTCAACGGCTGGGATGACCCGAGAATGCCTACCATTGCCGGCCTGCGCAGACGAGGGGTAACTGCCGATGCCATTATTGACTTCCAAAACCGAGTCGGAGTGGCCCGTGCCGACAGCACTGTGGATTTGGCCCTGTTTGAACACTGCATCCGGGAGGACTTGGGCGAAAAAGCGCCGCGGATGATGGCGGTATTAGAACCGCTCAAGGTAGTAATAACCAACTGGCCGGAGGATAAAACCGAACTGCTGGAGTTGGAAAATATGCCCGGCGACGAAAACGCCGGAGTCCGCCAAGTCCCCTTCGGGCGGGAAATTTACATTGAGCAAGAAGACTTTATGGAAGAACCGCCCAAGAAATTTCACAGGCTTGCTCCAAACCAGGAAGTCCGGCTAAAGGGCGCTTATGTAATAATGTGCGAAGAAGTTATTAAAGACTCTGAAGGCAATATTGCCGAGTTGCGCTGTACATATGATCCACAAACAAAAAGCGGAGAAGATACCAGCGGCAAAAAAGTCAAAGGCGTAATTCACTGGGTATCTGCCAAAGATGCCGCTAAAGTAACTGTACGCCTGTATGATACATTGTTTAACAAAGAAAACCCAGAAGATGAAACAGAAGGCGATTTCACAGGCAACATCAACCCCCACTCCTTAATTACCCTAGCCGATGTTCCCGTAGAGCCGGCTATTGCAAACGCTCCTGCGGGTAGCCGCTTTCAGTTCATGCGCAAAGGTTATTTTTACCTTGATCCGATAGATGCGGAAAACGGCAGAATAATCTACAACCGTATTGCTGGGCTTAGAGATTCCTGGGCCAAGCAAAGCAAATAGACAAACAAAGCAGACCCCGGCGCCCAAAGCGTATTAAACATACGCTTTGGGCGCCGGGGTTTAAATTTTATGCCTTCAAGTTAAGGATTTGTATTTGCTGATGATTTTCTCTGCCGCTTTAATCCCGTCAATAGCAGAGGAAACAATTCCCCCTGCATAACCGGCGCCTTCACCAATTGGGTACAACCCTGCCGTATTTACGCTTTCCATGGCTTCACTGTCTCTTTCCATTCTAATGGGAGCTGAGCTTCTTGTTTCCACTCCTGTCATTACAGCATGGGGCAAAGCAAAGCCCTGAAGCTTTTTATCCATTTCCGGAATAGCTTCTCTCATTGACTCTATTACATAATCAGGCAAACACTTTTTTAATTCGGCCAATCTTATTCCCGGCAAATATGACGGATTAACATTGCCGATTTTTTCTGAAGGCCTGTCCAAAAGGAAATCCTCAACCAATTGGACAGGCGCGCTATAATCTCCCCCGCCCAATTCAAAAGCGGCCTTTTCCCATTTCCGCTGAAATTCAACACCTGCCAGGGAGTGATCACTGCCGAAATCCTCGGGATGTATTTGCACAAGCAATGCACTATTGGCATTATCCTTATCCCTTGCGTACTCGCTCATGCCATTTGTAACAACCGTATTGTGTTCCGAAGCGGCTGCCACAACCGTCCCTCCCGGACACATGCAAAAGGTGTAAACGCCTCTGCCATTTTGGCTTTGGCATGTTAGCCTGTAATCAGCAGCTCCCAGCCGCGGATGCTGCTGATTATATTGGGCTTTGTTAATAAGTCTTTGTGGGTGCTCGATTCTGACTCCTATAGCAAAAGGCTTTTGCTTAATTTGAACTCCTTTTTTGTAAAGCATCTCATATGTATCACGTGCACTGTGGCCAACGGCTAAAACTGCGGCCTGCACTTCAAGCGTTTCCGAATTATTAATTTCCACACCTGTGATAATACCATTTTCAATGAAAATATCTGTAACCTTGCTGCCAAACCTTACTTCTCCGCCAAGCTCCGTGATGCTTTGCCTGATGTTTTTAACGACTTCTTTTAAAATATCCGTACCTACATGAGGCTTATAAGAATACAAGATTTCCTTGGGAGCACCGGCGGCTGCAAGCTCCTCCAAAACTTTTCTGGACCTGATATCCTTTGTCCGTGCGGTTAGCTTGCCGTCGGAAAATGTTCCCGCGCCGCCCTCGCCGAACTGCACATTGGATTCGGGATCTAGCTTCCCGCTTTCCCAAAACCTGTTTACATCAATAGTTCTGGTGTCTACATCCTGCCCTCTTTCAAGCAAGACAGGACAATAACCCCTCTGAGCCAAAACAAGCCCTGCAAATAAGCCCGCCGGACCCGTACCTATGACAACTGGTCGGTGGAATAAACAAGCGTCACCTTCTATAACTTCCTGATAGCGAGCATTATGGCTTTTTTGCAAACTCTTGTTTTTATTTAAAACCTTAGCTTCATCCTGAACCTTCACATCAACTGTATACACAAAATTAATCTCGTTTTTTCTGGCGTCAACAGATTCCCTGTATATAATGTAATCTTGAATTTCCGTAGGATTTAGCTTTAGTTTCTTTGCAATTTTATTCGGTAAAACGCTAATGTCTTCTTCAAGAGAAAGCTTAACCTCATTTACCCTAATCATATATTACATCCTTTTGTATATAGTTTCGAATTAAATGGTAACTGAACGCCCGCATAGGTATGCGGGCGTTCAGCTATCTATATAGTAAAATCCTTACCTAACGCTTTATGCTTAAATGTCTTGGAACGGCTGGCATAATCCTCAACCACATGGCCGTTTCCTAAAAGCTTATACTTATAAATCAGCAAGCCGTCAAGCCCCACAGGCCCTCTGGCATGAATCTTGCTGGTGCTTATACCTACTTCCGCGCCAAAGCCATAGCGAAAGCCATCACTGAAGCGGGTAGAACAATTCCAGAGGACATTGCCCGAATCAACATAGTCCATAAAACGTGCGGCTTTTTCCTTGTCCTTTGTTATAATGCTGTCCGTATGTCCTGAGCCATACATATTAATATGCTCAACCGCTTCATCAAGGCCGGAAACAATTTTAATCGACAGCTTGTAATCCAGGTATTCGGCCTTCCAGTCGTCATCGGTTGCAGCAGCAACAGGTATTATCTCACGGGTTTTAGCGCATCCCACCAGCTCCACGTTCTTGCCGTCCAGCAGGATTTTTAATTGTGGCAGAAACTTGTCTGCTGCTCCTTCGTCAACTAACAGCGTCTCCAGAGCGTTACAAACAGCGACATATTGTGTCTTGGAGTCCACAACAACGCTTAGCGCCATTTCCAGATCGGCATCTTTATCAACGTAGCAATGGCAAATACCATCAGCATGACCCATAACCGGAATTCTGGAATTGTCCATAATATAGCGTACAAAGTCATTGGATCCCCTGGGAATAATTAAATCAATGTAACTATCCATTTTCAGCATATCCCCAACTTGTGAGCGTGTCTCCAAAAGTGCTGCCCATTTTGCAGGGATGCCGGACTCTTCCGCTGCCGTAATAATGATATCTGCCAATATCCGATTGGTTTCCCGTGCCTCCGAGCCACCCTTAAGGAGTACGGCGTTGCCGCTTTTTAAACAAAGAGCAGATATCTGCACCAGGGCATCCGGCCTTGATTCAAAAATAACGCCTATGACGCCAATTGGACAAGTAACTCTGTATAATTCTAAACCCTTGTCAAGCTCGGTAGAAAGTAGCGTTTTCCCTACAGGTTCTTCAAGGCTAATAAGGCTAGTTATGCCGTCGATGGCGTCGGCAATTTTTGCTTCATCAAATTTCAGCCTTTTGAGCAGGGGCTCAGCTAATTTCTCCTGTCGACTTCTCTCTAAATCTTCCCTGTTGGCCCTGATTATTTCTTCTTTTCTCTCTCTTAAGGATTGAGCTATATTAGCCAACGCTCTATTTTTAACTTCTGCTCCAGACGCTGCCAGCTTAATAGAAGATTCCTTCACCTGGCGCGCCAGCTCCTCCATAGTCAAAAAAAGTCCCCCTCTCCAGAACATAATCTCCATTTAACGTATTATACCACAATCTTCTGCCTTCACAATTGCCTTTTCAAATTGTTTAACACTATTTCTTTGCTTTAGGTTATTTTAGAGGTAAAACATAAAACAAAATTGAAAAAAAATGGCACACACTGCCACCTAAAACAAATAAGTGAAAAACAGCATGGCAAAAGGGTATTTTTTTAATTAGGTAGAAAATGGCGCCTGCCGAATATAACAGTCCGCCGATAACGAGCAGCCTCACCCCTTGAATTGACAAGCTCGAAACAAGCGGCTTATATGCTATCACTATAACCCACCCCATTAAAATATAGGACAAAGTTGAAATTATTTTGAACCTCTTTACAAAAAATGCTTTAAAAACTATCCCCACAACGGCAAGTCCCCAAACAATGCCGAAAATCGTCCAGCCCACAGGCCCGCGCAAAGTAACCAGAGTATAGGGCGTATATGTGCCGGCAATTAACAAATATATGGCGGAATGATCCAGCAATTTGAATACTGATTTAATCCTCTGGTTTTGGAAGCTGTGGTAAAGAGTTGAAAACAGATACAAGATAACAAGGGACGTGCCGTAGATGCTGAAGCTTACTATATGCCACACGTCTCCATAAATTGACGCAAAAACAATAAGCAAAGCAAGAGCTGCTGCAGCAAGCAAAGTGCCAATACCATGAGTTACTGCATTTACTATTTCTTCATAAATACTGTATTGACCCGTATTTTCCATACAACCTCCTAAAAAGGTGACAGCATTTTTTAAGCTATCTCACTTGAGTCAGCCTTCTATTCACTATTATTGCCAAAATATTAAAAAAGAAGCGTTTCGCTCGATTTATATATATATTGCATTATTTCGCACTATCATGCTATAATTTTCGTACGAGGTGATTAATGTGAATGACACTACCAAAGTGATTACAGCTACGGAGCTTAAAACAAATTTAGGGAAATACATTGACTATGTAATTGACAACAATGATGTCGTCGTTACTAAAAACGGGAAAAAGGCAGTAAGGCTTACGCCATATATAACAGAAATCGAGCAGTATTATGCCGTTAAGGAAAAAGCCCTCGATTACCAGTATGGCGGGAAAAAAGTATCGTATGAAGAATTCATGGACATCTACGAGAAGAGCGAGCTGAGGATGGAGTATATCAATGGGGAAATAGTGCTCTTGTCATCTCCCAACACCTTTCACCAGGACATATCCGGCAACTTGCACATCCTTTTGCGAGCATACTTAGCAGGCAAAAAATGTAAGGTTTTCTATGCGCCATTTGATGTTCACTTTTATAAGAAGGATTTAAAAACTCCTGATGTAATGCAGCCCGATTTACTTATTGCCTGTGATTTGGACGAAAACGTAAATGAAAAAGGAAGGTACATGGGAACCCCTACATTGTGCATTGAAATCATTTCAAAGAGTACACGCTCAAAGGATATGGTAGATAAGCTTAACACGTTTATGCTTTCCGGAGTAAAGGAGTTCTGGATAATCGATCCTAAGAAACAATGGGCTGTTGTGTACGGCTTTAAGAATTTTCAAATTGACGAGCATAACGTATATAAAATGGGGGATATTTTAACCTCATACTTTTTTGGCGGGCTAGAGATAAATGTTAATGAGATATTTTCGATTTAATTTCCCGAACAGATACTGCCCCCACTCCGGCTTTGACTGCTATTTCTGCTATAGCTTCTTTTTCACTTAGATCTTCACTCTCATACCTGTACTCTCCTATTTTAAAAACCCCGGCGTCTTCACCGCTAAAACTAAGCAGCGCAGCATTGCTGTTCAGCCTGACGCCCGTCTCCTCATGAACGTAAAAAACTATATTTCCTGCACCGCTTTCCACTGTAATGTCGGCATTATTTGTGCCGAGATAAATTACCAAGTCGCCTGCGCCAGCTTTAATCCGCAAATCCTGCACATTTAGCTTATACAAATCAATATCAGCGCGAATAGCCCCTGTTTCTAAGACAACCTCGCTGGGGACATCATCTGCCAGCCAGACCTCCCAACGCCGGAGCTGATTGCCGGGATACCAAGACATGTGTGCGTCACGAATGGAGATTTCGCTTATTGCCTTCTCGTCTCGCATTGAGTATCGTGTTTCCGGCTTTGCACTGCCGAGAATGCGAGCGTGAACAAGCATTGAATCTGCCACATGTTCCGTTTGTCTTAAATCTTCAAGTGACTTTATTGAAAGTTCACCAGCCGAATGCCGCAAGTCAAGGCGAATTAGCGCCACGTCTTCATCCTGCGCTTCAAACCACAGCTCACTGGCGCTCCCCGAAAAATGATGGGCCGCAGGAAAAAACATTGTTAGTATACCTATTATAACGGCGAACATAATTATTGCCCCGAGGCATCCTCCGCCGTCTCCCTTGCCAAACAGCAGCAAAAACCCCCATAGGATTAGAGCTAAAGGCGAATACCGCCACAGCTCCCGAAAAATAGCTTCAGAGAGCACCCCGATATTCACCAAAAACAAGGCTGCTCCGGCAACAACCACAACAATGCCGAGGACTATTCTGTCCGCCTTCATTTTTTACCACCGCGCATGCCGCCGAGAATAAGAGCCAAACCAATAAACACAAGCGCCAAAGGCCATGCTTGCCGGAAATAATAATGGGGGACTATGTTCCTGAACAGGAAAAACAACCCTACTGCCATAATAATTATCCCGATTGTACGAGTATCACCCTTTTGACCTTGATCCTCACCCAAGTCTATAACCTGCTCCCCGCTGCCAGGCTCTTCCGGAATAACAACCCAAGCGACAATATATGCCAGCACTCCCATTCCGCCAAAGACGACTGCAAACAGCCAAACTAGTCGAATAATTGTTACATCTACATCAAAGTAGTTAGCAATTCCCTTACAAACTCCCCCCAGCATCTGGTCATCCCGGGTACGGTATAATCTTTTCATGGAGAACGCCTCCCATCATCATTTATGAATCAACCTAAGCGCTTTACTTCAATACCGCCCATTAACGCTCTGGCTTGAATTCGTACAAACTTTTTGCTGTCTTCAGTAATAACCTGCTCATTACTAACAGAACCAAAAACTCCTCCACTTGCTTTACCGAAGAACTCCACCCCTCCAAGCACTGCAGTTCCATCGGCAATAATCGGCAAGTCGGCAGGCACCTTTATCTCTATGCCGCCCATTACCGCTGTTAAGTCAAGAATTGTTTCACCTTCAGCTATTTGAGCATACCGTAAATCCAGCTCAATGCCACCCATAAATGCCAAATAAGACCCTGACTCCAGTGGCCATGGGGTAGTTTTGTTTCCTCGCTCCATACCGCCCATAAATGCTGTATTGGTTTTACCTGAAAAAGAACGGCCGAGAAATATATTAAGCCCGACAAGAATAATCAACACCGGCCAGAAAAAGCGAAAAACCATCTGCAAATTCACATCAGCTAAATCCAAGCTGTTGAGCAGTAAAATTGTTCCCAACAAGGCTACAAACGATGAAATCACCTTAGATGTCTTATCCTTACTGCCAAAAACCAGCGAATTCAAGCCGGCAACAATCACCAGCACCGGCCAATAGGCGAAGATATTTATACTAGAAATCCCAAGGTTGTTAAGTAGCAAAACAACTCCTGCTATAATTATTACAATCCCTAACAGCGATTTAGATCTATCCATTATCAGTCCCCCTTTATTTTTATCTTTATTGTAAAATATTTCGATTTTATATCAGCAATTCCTTTTTTAACTAAATAGGAAGTTTCTTGTGAAATAGATTGTCACTACCTTGCAGGGATGTGAAATTCAAAATGAATGGAAACAACCGAAAAAACGGCCTCACTCCAGGCTTGAGTGTTCGTTATGTTGAGATAGATTTCATCCGCGGATTAAGCATATCAGCCATGATTATTTATCATGGCATATGGAATTTATGGTACTTTCAATTGGTGAGTTGGGACTTAACGTCTAGTTTATCGTTGTCCATTGCTCGGGCAATTGGCTCCTCTTTTCTTATAGTTTTAGGCGTCTGCCTGTATCTAAGCTTTTGCATGGCAAAGGAGACTCTTAATGGCTGGGAGCTAAGCAGGAAATTCCTAACAAGAGGATCAATAATTTTTACATGGGCAATGGGCATAACAGTAATCACCCACTATCTTGTTGACGGAGAGATATTTTTTGGTGTGTTGCATCTTATTGGATTATCTGTGATGCTTTCCCCAATATTTTTGATGAACCCGATTATGTCCGGATTGATTGGAATGGCCCTTATTGCTATTGGCCACTGGGCTAGCACTTATACCAGTACATTTTTTTTGGGTATTCCGCTAGGAATAGGGAAAATCAATTATTATATGCTGGATTATTACCCATTGATTCCCTGGCTCGGAGTTGTTCTTGCCGGAATCTCCCTAGGTCATTTTTTCTATCCTGGTGGCCGGAGAAAATACCCTAACTTAAATTTTGACTTTCTATATCTTATTCCCGGAATGCAAGGCCTGCTTATCTTATCAAGACGTCCGCTAACAGTATACCTGGCTCATCAGCCTATATTATTTAGCATAACATATTTAGCAGCAGAAATATTAATACCCCATGTCTTTTAAGATTCTTGACAGCGTACGCAATCGTTCACCTATAAGCTCATCATCATCGCTTAATGCCTGGCTAAACAGTTTAATATCTTCATTTATTTTTTCGTTTTCTGAACACACAGCCACTGTCATAGCATCCCCCTGTAATCCAACTCTGTCTATAACAGGGTTTTCAGTATCATACAATTTTTCATACCTATAAGCTTCTCTAAAATGGAGCTTTGCTCTACAAACAAGGATAGCAAGGTCTAGCACACGATGAAGCGGCAATTCTTCCGATTGTCTAGACCACTTTTCCCCTGTATGTCTCCATACTTTTGCGGAAACATCTACCTTACCTCGGTCGTTCCACTGAGCTAATCCCAGCGACAATCCTTTTGCATCTGTATTATATGCGTATCTACCATCAACATTTTCATAATTGTCCGACACTATAACCGGCTTATGCTTCAAAGTAGTTGGTATCTTCATTATCTTGCCTCCAATTTTCGAATTAGTAATATACTAAACTACTAGTTTAGTATATTACTATTATGCGCAGGATGTCAATAGCTATAAAAATATATAAGCCGGAGAAAGGCAAAATGCCTCGCTCCGGCTTATTATTGGTTTGTTCCTTTATTGATGCAATTTAAACAGCAACGCTTTCCAAGTATTCATCATAGGTTAAACGTACATCTAGCATGCCGGTTGGCTTGAATTCGATAATCCGATTGGCAATCGTCTGCACTAACTGACGGTCATGCGAAGTAAAAAGCACATTACTGTTGAAATCACGCAATCCATTATTGAGGGCAGTAATTGATTCTAAGTCTAAATGGTTTGTGGGTTGATCAAAAAGCAAAGCATTTGCACCGCACAGCATAACTTTTGCTAACATGCAGCGCACCCGCTCTCCCCCGGAAAGAACTTTAATTGACTTAAGGGCCTCTTCACCGGAAAAGAGCATTTTTCCTAAAAACCCTCTGACGTATGAATCTGCTTTGTCGGGCGAATACTGGCGCAGCCAATCTACCAAGCTTAGATCCTGGTTTTGAAAGTATGCGGAACTATCTTTAGGGAAATAAGCGTTGGTAATAGTAACACCCCATTTGTAATGGCCGCTATCCGGTTCCATTTCGCCGCTCAATATTTTAAATAAGTTTGTATATGCAATCTCGTTATTTCCAACAAAAGCTATTTTGTCCCCTTTATGTACGGTAAAGCTCACGTTATCAAGGACCTTTTCTCCATCAATCGTCTTACATAAATCAACTACTGTAAGAATATCATTGCCCGCTTCCCTTTCAGGCTTAAACCAAACATAAGGATATTTGCGATTGGATGGCTGAATATCTTCCAGATTAATTTTTTCTAACATTTTCTTGCGGGACGTAGCCTGCTTTGATTTAGAAGCATTCGCACTAAAACGAGCGATGAAATCCTTGAGCTGCTTAACTTTTTCTTCTTGTTTCTTGTTCTGATCCCGCTGCATTTGCAAAGCTAGTTGGCTAGATTCATACCAGAAGTCGTAATTTCCCACATAGAGCTTAATCATACCGTAATCTACATCGGCCATATGAGTACAGATTTTATTCACAAAATGGCGATCGTGCGTCACGATAATAACAATTCCTTCAAAGGCAATTAAAAACTCTTCCAGCCAGGCTATAGACTGTATATCTAAGTGGTTAGTAGGCTCGTCTAGAATCAGAATGCCGGGGTTGCCAAAAAGCGCCTGTGCTAAAAGAACCTTGACCTTCTCAGCACCTTGCAGGTCAGACATCATCTTGTTGTGAAGATCCGTGGCAATTCCTAACCCCTGCAGCAAAGCAGAAGCTTCTGATTCAGCTTCCCACCCATTCATATCACAGAATTCTTGCTCTAATTCAGCTACTTTCATACCGTCTTCATCACTAAAATTATCCTTGCTGTAAAGCGCTTCTTTCTCTTTAATGATTTCATATAGCCGTTGGTTGCCCATAATCACAGCATCAAGCACAATAGATTGATCATATTGATAATGATCTTGTTTTAAAATTGACATCCGCACTCCACGCGAGATTACTACCTCACCGGTGTCCGGCTCAATTTCGCCGGCGAGTATCTTCAAAAATGTACTTTTTCCCGCTCCATTTGCACCAATAACTCCATAGCAGTTCCCCGGAGTAAACTTTAAGTTCACATCCTCAAAGAGCTTACGCTCTCCGTATCGTAATCCAACATTACTTACTGTTATCACTTTGTCCCGCCTTTTTCAATAAAATTTAAACAATGTTCATTGTATCATAAATTTCGCAAATTTTACACGTTGATTTGCAGGATATTATGTTTTTTTGTTGAAGAAAAAAGAGTTCGCAATGTATTCTTATGCAATGCAAACACTGTTGGTATTCTCATATTGTCGGGCAAAGGCGCCTGCCAAATTATTTTATTTGGCTGGCGCTTTTTTTATTGCTTTAAAAACAGCAGAAAAGGAGACAGAATTAATGTGCGGAATTGCAGGGCTTATTAGCCACCAACGCCGTAGAGAAAGCGGCGAAAGAATTAAAAGAGCCATTGTTTTGCAGAATGACCGGGGTAACGGACTTGGTGCGGGGTACGGTGCATATGGCATTTTCCCCGGCTATGAGGAACTCTACGTTCTGCATATAATGGCTTCTACGGAAACAGCGATGGAGCAGGCTGCTACTTTTATCAGACGCTGCTTTACCGTTCACAAACAGGAGCCTGTTCCTGTTTGGAACCGTGTTATAACCGATCATCCCTACTTTCAATTTTTCTTTGTAGAACCGGCTATACCCGACGGACAGCGGTTGCCCGGCGAAGAAAGTGATGACGATTATGTAATCACTAAAATGATGAGCTTAAATAAAGAAGTTCAAGGAGCATATGCTTGTTCAACCGGCAAGGATATGGCTGTTTTTAAAGGCGTGGGGACTCCCAGAGATATTTATGATTTTTTCCAGCTTGATAATTACGAAGGATACAGCTGGCTTGCCCATAACCGCTTTCCCACCAATACCCCGGGATGGTGGGGCGGAGCTCACCCTTTTAATGCTGTGGACTGGTCTATTGTGCATAACGGTGAAATTTCATCCTATGGAATCAACCGCCGTTATCTCGAATCTCACGGCTATTTCTGTCATATGCAAACCGACAGTGAGGTTATTGCCTATCTTTTTGACCTGCTTATCAGACGTCATGGACTCAGCATTACGGATGCAACCACTGCCCTGGCTCCTCCATATTGGGCCACAGTTGAACGGCTGGAAGACTTAGAGGAAAAAGAACGACTAACAATGCTCAAGATAATCTACGAACAAACAATGCTCAATGGGCCTTTTGCCGTTTTGGTTTCTTTCAGCGGAGGCATGTTCAGTCTTACCGACAACACCAAATTGCGCCCCATGACCACCGCCACTCAGGACGGCTATACCTATTTCGCAAGCGAGATATCTGCCCTGTATGAAATGCAAGAAAACCTTAAGGAAATATTTACTCCCCGAGCAGGACAGCCGGTAATAGCACTTTACGACCGCCCTGCCCAAAACAGCGGCGTATCGGCCTAAGAAAGGAGAAAAAGATGAGTATACACATAGAACAACCCGGCCTGCGTTCCCTGTTCCAACCGACTTTTAATCTAGAATTATGTGACGGTTGCGGGGAATGTGCTGAACAATGTACCTTTAATGAAATTCGCATAGAGCCGAGAGGAGACAAACGTATACCTGCGGCTAGCGGACGTTCCTGCGGCGCTTGCCATCGCTGTGAAGTTGTCTGCCCCCGGAGTGCTATTCGTATAGAAGAGCGTCCCTTGGCTTTGCGCTACCACGGTGTTTGGAAGGGCAAGGATATTACCCGCGTCCATCTGCAATCTGCTTCGGGAGCTGTTGCACTAGGTGGATTAGGAGCAGATACAGACGTCCCTACTTACTGGGATCGGCTGATGTTTAACGCCTGCCAAGTAACTAATCCTTCCATCGATCCTCAGCGCGAACCGATGGAAACCACTACTCATCTTGGCAGAAAGCCCGAAAGCTTTAAAGAAAGAAAAGACAATCATTCTGCTTCTCTCCTAAGACTTAATCTTCCTCTCGTTTTTGCCCCAATGTCTTACGGCAGCATTAATTTAACTCTGCAAAAGGCAATGGCTCGCGTAGCCAGGGAGAAAGGAATGCTTTGGTATTCCGGTGAGGGCGGACTTCATGAAGACCTCTACCCTTATGCCGACATAGCTGTTTTGCAGGTTGCCTCAGGCCGCTTTGGCGTCAACCCTGATTATCTGCAAAAAGCTAGCGCTTATCAGATTAAAATAGGCCAAGGAGCAAAGCCTGGGATTGGCGGCCACCTACCGGGAGAAAAAGTTTTGTCCGGTGTTTCAAAAACCCGCATGATTCCCGAAGGCTCAGATGCAATTTCACCAGCTCCGCAGCATGATATCTATTCAATTGAGGATTTGCGGCTTTTAATCTACGCGATTAAGGAAGCAAGCGGGTACAAGCCTGTTTGTGTTAAAATCGCCACAGTACACAACGTCGCAGCCATAGCCAGCGGCATTGTTCATGCCGGAGCAGATATGGTATATTTGGACGGATACCGAGGAGGAACAGGAGCAGCTCCTAATATTGTCCGTGATACAGTGGGCATACCGGCCGAACTGGCCCTTGCTGCTGTAGACCAAAGACTGCGTGAGGAAGGCATACGAAACCAAGCGTCAATAGTCGTCGGCGGCGGCTTCCGGAATAGCGGCGACGTAATGAAAGCCGTTGCCTTGGGAGCAGATGCGGTAGCTATCGGCTCTGCCGCCCTTATTTCCTGCGGCTGTCACAGCTGCCAGCGTTGTCACAGCGGAAAATGCCCTTGGGGCCTAACAACAAATGACCCGATTATTGGGAAACGGCTTGATGAAGACTGGGCCGTGGAACGCTTGAGCAACTTAGTTGACGGCTGGCATCATGAGATGAAAGAAATAATGGGATTAAACGGTATCTACGACATAGGCTCTTTCCGCGGCAACCGCTTGGTGCTGCGCGGCGTTGGGATTTCTGACAAGGAACTTGAAATATTAGGCGTAAAGCACGCCGGCGAGTAGGTGGTGAAAAAATGACACTGACAATTGATGCAAAGAACATCTATTACCAACAGTTAAATGAAATCCTCCGCAAAGAAGTTGAAGCAGGAGAACGACATATAATTATTAACAACGTACGCGGACAGCGCTATATCGGCACAGGGCTGACCCGGAAAGATGTAGTTCTAGAGATTAACGGTGTGCCGGGTGAAGACCTTGCTTTCTGTATGGGAGGACCTACGATTATTGTTCACGGTCACGGGCAAAATGCCATTGCTAATACAATGGACAGCGGAACCGTAGTCATTCACGGTTTAGGCGGCGATGCTCTCGCCTACGGCATGAGAGGCGGCAAGCTTTTTATTCGTGACAAAGTTGGTTATCGTGTTGGCATTCATATGAAGGAATATAAAGAATATAAACCGGCGGTTGTAGTAGGCACCACATCCGGCGATTTCCTGGGTGAGTACATGGCCGGAGGCACATTAATTGTCTTAAACAGGGAAAACGATACGGAAAGTGTAGTGGGGCAAGCAGACAAGACTCTAGCTACAGGAATTCATGGCGGAGAAATATTTATTTTCAACTATGAAGTGCCCTCCTATATGCCCGGTATTGGTTCTAAACTAACCTCAGCTACTAAAAAAGACTTAGCTCATATAAAAGCTTTGGTTGAAGAATACTGCAGCCATTTCGGGTTTGACCCGGCACCATTACTCCAGCGTGATATAGTTAAAATAATGCCAGCGGGCAGCCGACCCTTCAGCAAGTTTTACTATCCCTCATATCCTGTTCACACCGGTCTTAAGCCGGAACAGGTAGACCTAAAATCCCCATGTGAAGCTGCTTGTCCCACAGGCATTCCTACAGGTCGCTTTTTGAGGCATATTCGCCTGGGTGAAAACAAAAAAGCTTTGGCTCTAATTGACGATTACACTCCTTTCCGATATAGTAACTGCGGCTTTATCTGTCCTCACCTTTGCATGGATGGATGCAGCCGCGGCAAAGTTGACTTTCCGGTACGCACAGCAGAGCTTGCACTGGAATACCGTTCTGAACAGGAAGTGCAAAAGCTGCCGGCTAACGGTAAAAAAGTAGCAGTTATCGGTGCCGGCCCAGCCGGGCTAACCGCCGCTTATTTCCTGGCACGTTATGGATACGAAATTAATGTCTATGAGGCGGATAATCATCCTGGCGGAAAAGTGTACCAAGCTGTTTCACGACGCAGATTGCCGCTGGAAGACTTAAACCAAGATCTGGAAAGGATTATCGGGCTTGGTGTAAGCATACACACAAACACTCGCGTTGACAGCAAAAGGCTTGCTGAAATCCTTGATAACAACGACCATGTAATTGTGGCAACTGGTGCCCACAGCCCTGTTATTCCTCCCGTTAAAGGGAAAGAACTTATAACAGGGGGCTTGAACTTTTTAAAAGCGTTCAATCGCGGTGAAAAAATCAGCCTGGCTCCTGAAATTGTAGTTATTGGCGGCGGGGATGTAGCTATGGACGGAATTGAAGCATTAGTCGAATTGGGAATTTGCCCTGAGAACATAACAGTTATCGATATTCAAACTCCTGCGGCAAACGAACTGGAACGCCGCAAATGGGAACAAGCGGGCGTAAACTTCCGTTATCCTTACTTCCTGCAGGAGGTTACACAAGAAGGTGTTAGGGCAAACAACTCCGCAGGGCAACCGCACTTTTTCTCCGGCCAGACCATTGCCTTTATTAACGAAAGGCCAGAGCTTGGGTATCTGCCGGAAGAAATACAAAAGCAGTTGGACAGGAGAGGCTTTTTCAACCCCGACGACCTCACCTTCACCACCGTTAACCCTAAAATATCTATAATCGGTGACGCTACCGGAGCGGGCCTTGTTACAAATAATATTGCAAAAGCCAGAAATTGCGCTCTCCAGCTCAATGCAAAGCTACAAGGTCAGCCTTACAATCCAGTTGTTAAGGAAACAATTAAACTAGCCGACTTGCATCTTGATTGGAACAAACCGCTAAGCGCCGATAAAATTCCTGTACAGGAAGAACACCAGCGCTGCCTTCATTGCGGCTTCTGCGTTCAGTGTGATGACTGCATAGAAATCTGTCCCCGCGACGCAAGAACGCGAAACGGGGAAGAATTCACGGTGGACTTAAGTCTTTGCGGCGGATGCGGAAGCTGTGCAGCTGCCTGCAAGGGCGGAGTCATCCGCATGGTCCCGCGCTAACAAACAAAGTGAACTCGCAATCGAGTAGGAGGTCACCCATT
>DLMZ01000054.1:10634-38583 GCA_002479415.1 Firmicutes bacterium UBA7523 | reverse complement strand
TACTTTTATCTTACAACAAACACAAAGCCCCCAACAAAATCTAAGTACTCATTACCAGCATCATCAAATAATAAACAGTTTTCTGCTCTGGTGTATTGCCTGTCAAAATTAAGAATAGCCTCAGTTGCAACCATAGAAGCACTTAAATATTTTTTTGTTATTTCTAAAACATCTTTTCTTTCTAGCTTTAAAGCATCTTCCATACTTAGTAGCTTCATAACTCACCTTTTCCTTTCCAGTCGTTTGTAGCACCCCCATTATTTACTATTCACCGCAGTTAATTTATTTCCTGCTATTGGAAGCTGAGCGCTATTTCCTGCTAAGATTAAGCTCCAGCAAATGGTAGTGTAAGATGGGGCTGCTACGCAAAACATATCTACGAGATAATAACAGAAGGAGGGAATTTTTATGACGGTCCAGTCTGATTTCAAGAAGGCCATTGCTGCGGCAGAGAGCGCAAAAGGTGACTATGCCACTTTTGCGGAAGCTACAGAAGACCAAATGGCCAAAGAAATGTTTCAGCAAATGGCCCAGGAGATGGATGGCCACATACAGCAACTGACAAGTCGGCTCAATTATTTGGCAAAAAATAATCCCATGAATCAGGGACAGCAGCAGCAATAATAAAAAGACGCTTTGCGTTTTTAAGTTAAGGAAGCGTCTTTTTTATTCCGCTAGGGGCTGCCGCCCCTTCGGCGGGCCTGCGCCCTGAGCACCCCGCAAGAGTAAGGGGGCACGCCCCTTACAAACCCCTTGCATAGGATCGTAGCTTCCCTGAATGATATAATTTCCTATGCAACGAGAGAAACCGTGGATGACACGGTTTCTCTCTTATTGTGGGAGGCTGTCAGCAGACTTTTTAGGTTAATAAACAAGTCTCTTAATAATACAATATAGATAGCTTATCATTATTCCTTTAGGAGGCCGAGGTAATTGCATAATATAGACAAACTTGTTGTCTTTATCCAGGCCTTTACTATAGAAAACCTTCATATATTGGAAGTATACCTGGCAGACCTTTTAATTCAAGGGGGGTACGGGGTAATGCACCTTTTCCCTCCCGGAATTGACTTGCCTACAGCTCCGGATATACGGGGATTAATTCGTGAAGGAGAAAATAGGGGGATGAGATTTGTTTACTGCAAAACGAAAGACGAGTATTTGCACTGGCTGGCGAAAGCGAATTTAATGATCACTACAGCACCTTCGGCAAATTCAGCATTGCTTCTGGAAGCAACCTCACTTGGAGTTACTTCCTTGGCTCCTTGCTGCGGGGATTATCCTAATTTATTGCCTTCAACTTGCTTATACCGCCCTTTTAACTTAAATCATATTTTACATTTAGCTTCATCCCATAATTAAATGCTATATTTCATCGGTTATGAAGACAGCCAAGACAGTTGGACAGGAAGCTTCACACGAGCTGTACAAGGAGAACTGCGGCGACAAAGCATACCCTTTCGTATTCTTCCGCCCAACGGCTGGCGTGGCCCGGCCGTAACGCTGCGTGAATACCTGGAGATAGAAAGCACTGATGATGATCAATGGTTTTTCGGTTGGGCACATAGTCCTTTAATAGAATTACTGGCTCATAAAAAAGGACAGAAATACGGTCTAGTAGTTGGATTAACAAAGCTTCACTTTGATCCTCTTATCTTCACTGAAGCTGTTAGTACTATTCGTGAAGAGCGGCGTTTATCTATTTACGATAAAATATTTACTCCTTCGCACTGGTGCAAAAAAAGCATTATTAGAGCTTATCCCCATTTGCAAAAAAAGATTTTTTGCACAGGATTTCCCCATAGTTTTAGCGATTATGCTATCTATAGCAGGCTTCCTAAGGAGCAGGATTTAGTTGTTTTTAATCAGCGTTTTTCCTTAGAACGCCTACCGGTTTTAGAGCTGGAAACAGCTAAGATGTTAATCAAGCGCGGTTTTCGCGTTGAGCATTTAACAGGCACAGCTCCGGAAACCATAAAAAAAACCTCTCCGTCACTGGCATCACTAATATGTGAAGCAGAACAAATAGGCTTGAATTTCGTTTACAATGCTACGAAAGATGAATACTATAATAATTTAGCCAAGGCTTCAGTGGTAATTACTACTTCCATTGCAGACATGCTGCCGGCCTCCCTGATAGAAGCTATTTATCTTGGCGCAGTACCTGTTGCACCTCGAGCGTTCTGTTTTCCGGAGTTCGTCCATGAAGATAACTTGTACACACCATACGATCTGCAAGAAATCATTGACCTAACGGAAGCTAAGCCCGTAAGGAAGCATGAAATTGCACAATACTCTAACGAAGTTGTTGTTAAAAGTTTTCTCGCTGAAATGTGTTTATAAGCTGCTTCCCGTAAAGTCATTAGCCCTGTAGCTTATTGCTTCAGCTAGATGGCGGGTAGTAATTTTTTTCTCTCCATCAAGGTCGGCGATTGTTCTTGCTACCTTAAGTATTCTGTCATAGGCACGGGCGCTTAAATGCAGCCTTTGAAAAGCGTGCCGCATCAAATCCCGTCCTGCTCCATCAAGCAAACAGTATTGCCGTACATGCTGCGGGCCCATCTGTGCATTATGGGAAATTAAATCTTCTTGGAAACGCAGTCTTTGCATCTCCCTTGCCAGCTGCACACGATGAGCTACTGCAGAAGATGGTTCGGCAGGCTTGCTGCAGGTTACTTCCTCATAACGAAGGCGAGGCACCTCGATAAACAAATCCATCCGGTCAAGCAGTGGACCGGACAGCTTGTGACGGTAGCGCTGAACTTGCCAGGCAGTACAAACACACTGAGCCTCCGGATCAGACAACAATCCGCACGGACAAGGGTTCATTGATGCCAGCAGCATAAAACTGGCCGGATACGTATAAGTTCCCTGAAGCCGTGCTACCGTAACCTTTCCTTCCTCCAGCGGCTGGCGAAGCACCTCCAGTGTTTCGCGGCGGAACTCGGGAAGCTCGTCCAAGAACAGGACACCGTTATGGGCTAGGCTAACTTCACCGGGCCTGGGATGATTCCCCCCTCCGCAAAGAGCCGGGCTGGAAATTGTATGATGGGGGCTGCGAAAAGGCCGGTGAGTTAGCAGGGCTCCGGCATTTTTAAGATAACCGGCCGCGCTATATATCTTCGTTGTCTCCAGGCTTTCCTCTCCGTTCAAAGAAGGCAATATAGAAGGCATACAACGAGCCAGCATTGTCTTACCGCTCCCCGGTGGCCCGGTCATTAAAAGGCTGTGGCCGCCGGCAGCAGCTATTTCCAAAGCACGCTTTGCCCCCTCCTGCCCCTTAACTTGGGCCAGGTCTGCCTCCGACATATTGGGCGAATGCACTTTAGGCGGAACGGGCTGAGCTTTTTCTTTGCCGCTTAGGACAGCCAGCGCTTCTCCCAAGGAGGATGCACAAATAACCTCCATACCGGTAACAAGAGATGCTTCTGCTCCGTTTTCCACCGGCAATAGCACAGAGTAAAGGCCGGCATCCCTCGCCGCCAATACCATCGGCAATACTCCCCGGACAGGACGCAGAGAGCCATCAAGGGCAAGCTCACCGAGTATAGCGATATCCCTTATATCTCTACCCAACTGACCGCTGGCACGCAATATGCCAACGGCTAGGGCCAAGTCCAGCTGGGGCCCTTCTTTTTTTAAGTCAGCGGGGGCTAAGTTGACTATTATTCGCTGCTGAGGAAAGCTTAAACTACTGTTTTTAATTGCGGCACGAACCCTGTCCCTTGCTTCACGGACAGCAGCATCGGGAAGGCCGACAATATCAAAGCTGGGCAATTGAGAAGACAAATAAACTTCAACATCCACAGTTTTGCCTTCAATACCAACTACCGTGCAACCAGTAACTCCGGCAAGCATGAAATCGCCCCCAACTAAGCCATTTTGTTCCATTATAGAGCAAACTGGTGTTCGCGTCAAGAGTTAGCGGCAGATCAAAATGAGATATCCACCTTATATGCTTTTAACCATGTATTAACCTGAATTAAGAAAGCCAATAGCTGCGGCCCGCCCATTAGTTGACCGAACCAGGGAAAGTTCGCAGATGCTTCCGCAGATTCAGCAAAGTTCTTCACAGCTGCCGCATCAACAAGCTGGTGCAGCGGAGAATCTTTTTCAGCAAGTATCTTCAGGAGACGTTCTTTAACAGCCTTTAGATAAGCAGGATGATAAGTCTTCGGATAGGGGCTTTTTTTTCTGTCTATTACCTCGTCAGGAACTATTCCGCGCAGAGCTAAGCGCAGCACAGACTTCTCCCGCTCCTCATAGTACTTCATTGCCCAGGGAATATTCCAAACGTACTCAACTAGCCGGTGGTCACAGTAAGGCACCCTGGCTTCCAGCCCCACAGCCATGCTCATTCTGTCTTTTCTATCAAGAAGGGTGGGCATAAACCTGGTAATATTTAAATAAAACATCTCCCTCATTCGTGCGTCCTTGCCGTTTTCACCCGGCAAATGAGGAACTTCAGCTAATGCTTGGCTATACCTCTCCTTTATGTATTCCTGAGAATTAACGGCATTTGCCAATGCAGGCGAGAATAGTTTAGTTCGGCCGTCGATATTTCTTATCCAGGGGAACGTTTCTGCAGATAGTTCATCCTCTCTGGTAAACCAGGGGTAACCGCCAAAGATTTCATCAGCACATTCTCCCGAGAGGACTACGGTAACATCCTTCTTAACTTCACGACAAAATAGCAGCAGCGAAGAGTCCACATCAGCCATTCCCGGCAAATCTCTGGCTAATGCAGCTTCATCCAGGGAAGCTGCCAGCTGTGGAATGCCCAGAAAGACATTATGATGTTTAGTCCCGACCTTTTCCGAAACAAGCTTAGCCCAAGGAGCATCGTTATTTGGCTGGAAACGGCTTCCCTTGAAGTACTTTTCATTTTCAAAGTAATCTACAGAATAGCTATGAAGTCGCCCTCTGCCCTGTTCTTTAAATACTTCTGCCGATATTGCAGTCAGGGCACTGGAATCCAAGCCTCCCGATAAAAAAGTAGCCACAGGCACATCTGACACCAGTTGACGCTGTACCGCGTCAAGCAAGAGTTCACGAACATTTTCCACCGTTTTTTGCAAATTATGCTCATGAAGCCTGCTTTCGAGAGACCAGTAGCGCTTCTCGGAATCTGCACCGTTTTTATCTACTGTCATATAGTATCCGGGCTTTAATTCGTTTACACCTTTAAATATGCCGTGGCCAGGCGTCCGAGAAGGACCCATAACAAAAATCTCAGCTAACCCTTCGGCATCAATAACAGGAGCTACATCAGGGTGTGCCAAAAGAGCCTTTAGTTCGGATGCAAAGAGAAAAGACTGATTCACCACAGTGTAAAACAGCGGTTTAACTCCAAGCCTGTCTCTGGCTAGAAATAAATGACCGCTTTCCTCATCCCACACAGCAAAAGCAAAAATACCGTCTAAACGTTCAAGGCTTTGTGACCCCCATTCTATGTAGGCAAATAATAGAACCTCCGTGTCTGAGTGGCCGTTAAAGCGATAACCTTTTGCCAGCAGGCTTTGACGTAAATTTTCAGTGTTGTACAACTCACCGTTATAAACAATTACATACGTATGCCCGTTATGCCGGCGAATCATAGGCTGCCCCCCACCTGCGGGATCAATTACACTAAGCCTGCGGTGTCCCAAGGCTGCATGAGCTGCAAGCCAAACACCACCGTTATCCGGACCACGGTTTATAAGAGTTTCCTTCATCCTGCCAAGAGTTTCATGCTCACAACTAAGATTGCGGCCAAAATCTACCCAACCTGCAATTCCGCACATATATATCCCCCCATATAAAAGACGCCCAAATAAATGGACGCCTTTGTCCTCCGGTCTTCCGGATAATACATAGTATATTATAGTGTTCCTTCTCTTGTGACACACGATAAATTCTTCAGCACAAAAAATTTTTCCAACATATTTGCTTTTAGCACAGTCAGGAAATATAATGAAATAAAACAATATATTTTCCGGAGGTTACCGTAATGCTTGCACAACTGCAAAGTGATATGAAGCTGGCTTTAAAAGCCGGAGAAAAACAGAAGCTTAGTACTATTCGCATGCTCTTGTCCGCTATTAAAAATGAGGCAATTGAAAAGCGAAAAGAACTGACAGATGAAGAAATTTTAACTGTTATTCAGCGGGAAATTAAACAACGTCGAAACGCCATTGAAGAATTTAAAAAAGGAAACCGCACAGACTTAATGGCTGAATCGGAAACTGAAATTGCATGGCTGGAGGCTTACCTTCCCGCTCAATTAAGCGATAATGAGCTGGATGCCTTAGTCCGCCAGGTTGTAGCCGATCTTAACGCCACACCTGCAGAATTTGGCAAAGTCATGGGGAAGCTGATGCCTTTGGTCAAAGGAAAAGCAGACGGAACCCGTGTACAGGCTGCCGTTAAGAATAGCTTTAAATAGTAAAAAAAGAGCCTTCACAGTAAGGCTCTTTTACTATTTAGACGACGGATAAATCACCTGAATACCCTCTATTTTTGCAAAACCAAGATCTGTTGTAACGATTCGTTCAATCCCATTGTTATGCATCACAGCTAAATGTATTAAATCCCTTGGAGAAAGAGAAGTGTGTGTAGGCTTACTTGTTAACTGCCTGGCCAATAATATATCTTCATGCTTGATAGGCAAAACGCAACCATCCATTATGCATGAAAAGGAATCAAAGATTTGCAAACCATAATCACGTTGGTTAATGTTAAAGTAACGATAAAGGATTTCCTGAAATACCTCAGTGTTTGTAAAGGCATTAAGATTACCTTGAGCAATGGATCTTAAAATATCTAAACAGCATGCCTTCAACGGATGCTCTTTACCCGCAGCGTACATCGGAATGTTTGTATCAATAAAAACCTTCATTTCTTCAAATATCCTGCTTCTATTTCTTTCTTCATTTGCTCCCAGTTTGTAACCGGCGCATTGATTTGAGTCAATTGTTCAATCGCTCTTAATTTTTTCTCTGTTGACATCACGTAGTGTTGATCAATAGCTTCGCGCACTAAATTGCCCACAGACGTTTTTTTTTCTGCCGCTTCTTCTTTCAGTTTTTGCAGTTGTTCAGGGTGCAAACGAATTTCTAGTCTTGCATCTAATTTTTTATATTGCATAGCTTTCATCCTTACGTACAGTATTTACGTATATTATACCGTACATTTTTTATCCTGGCAACTCTCTACCTGCTAAAAGACTTCTATAAAAGAAGCTCTTTAAATAGTAAAAGAGCCTTCAAAGTGAGGCTCTTTTACTATTTAAAGAAAATATGGCTGCCGATAATCCTGGTTACAGGCTGTGAGCGAACCCAGTAATTGCTTGTTTTTGCCGGGTTATAAAAGCCGAGCGCTCCGCCGGAAGGATCTGTTCCCTTTAACGCTTCCTGTACCGCTTTTTTTGCGCTTTCTCCTGCTGGACGGTTAATTCTCCCGTCTAGTACAGGGCTGTACTGGTAATAGCCATTGCTTCTCTGATACACAACACCGGACATGGTGTTCGGATAAGTCATGCTGCGAATTCTGTTAAGGATTGAAGCTGCCACAGCAACTTGTCCTTGAAACAACTCTCCTTCGGATTCCGCATGAACAATACGAGCAAACAAATCCAGCTCCGCAGCAGAAAAGTTAAACTCATCACTATTGCTATCAATCTCTTTAAGCTCGATAGGAGCTGATGCTGTAATGATAATACTTGCATAGTTCAACCTGTCAGCTTGCAGCACACGGCTGCCCAATGTCGCACCTTCGGCAATTCCAGCCGCAACTAACAATACAATTATAACTAGCACTTGTGCTGAATATTTTCTGTTAAACATATCTATTCCTCCTTCTGCTTCCCTTTAGCACATGTGAACATTATAACTTATTATGTTAACTTGCGCAAAGTGTGCTATCAGGGCAGAGAACGGTGCATGTCCCATTGCTATACTATAGTGATAGCGTATTTTATATATCATAAATATGCTCACTATCCTCACCTTTTCCAATGACATGGATAAAAAAGACGCTTTGCGTTTTTAAGTTAAGGAAGCGTCTTTTTTATTCCGCTAGGGGCTGCGCCCCTTCGGCGGGCCTGCGGGCCCTGAGCACGCGCAAGAGTAAGGGGACACGCCCCTTACAAACCCCTTGCATAGGATTGCAGCTTCCCTGAATGATATAAAAAAAAAGACGCTTCTCTATTGAGTACGCGCCTTTTGGATGCCTAGAATGCATTTTTAATAAGTGCAATTGAATTATCCTCAGCTGTAACCGCAACAACATCAAAACGAAAGCATGCTGCAGTTTGGCCTGTCTCGTGAATATAATGACTAGCCAAGAGTCGCAAGCGCTCTTGTTTACGGGTATCTACCGCTTCTTCCGGCCTCCCAAGCCTTGATGACTGTCTCGTTTTAACCTCTATAAATACAAGCGCTTTACTTTCCATAGCAACAATGTCAATTTCACCATGACGGCAGCGCCAGTTACGACACAGAATCCTGTAGCCTTTCCTGATTAAATAAGCAGCGGCTAACTCCTCACCAAGACGTCCTAAAGAAGTCATTTATTCATCCCCAAGAGAGAGCGTAAAGGAGCGCCGGTGCACAGGGCTTACTCCAAGAGCAATCAAAGCGCGGCGATGATCATTTGTGGGGTAACCCTTATGTAAAGCAAAGCCGTAGCCCGGATAAACCTTATCTATTTCACACATCCATCTATCGCGTGTTACTTTAGCGATGATAGAAGCGGCAGCAATAGACTGGGACACGCCATCCCCGCCAATAATTCCCTTTTGCGGACAATCTAAATCGTCCAGCTCTAAAGCATCAATTAATACATATTGAGGCTTAACGGATAAACCGGCCACAGATCTGCACATGGCCAGCTTGCTTGCCTCTAGAATATTGACGGTATCAATTTCAAAAACTTCGCCTATACCCACAGCCCATGCTACAGCCTGGGCTGTAATCATGCTGTAGAGTGCTTCCCTCTTAGCGGCTGAAAGCTTTTTCGAGTCATTTAAGCCCGGTATAACAAGACCTTCAGGCAAAATTACGGCGGCTGCCACTACGGGTCCTGCCAGTGGACCGCGCCCTGCTTCATCTACCCCTGCAATATATTTATACCCCTGCTGCCTAAGCGGTGTTTCATACATAAGCATCGCTTGCAGTCGGTTTAATTCACATCGCTGTGCTTCCTTGGCAGCAAAGTAGCGCTCAAGGGAGCGTTTAACCCCGGCTCGATTGTCATTTGAGAGTAATTCAAGCTGCTGCTCGGACGGATTACCCTCACGAAGAAAGGAGCATATTTGCGCCACCGTCATTTGGCTTATATCCATCCTACCCATCCTCCCCAGGCAACTCCAGAGTAATCCTGCCAAGTCGCCCTTCACGGTAGTCCTTAATAAACACACGGGCCGCAGTTTCCATATCTACTTCGCCACCCTTAACAAGACATCCCCGTTTTTTGCCTATCTGAGCCAATACTTCCACGGCATCAGGCGAAAGCTCTTCCAGCTTGTACCTCTCAAGCAATGAAGCCGGGTTATGTGCGGATAAATATACTATTAACTCTGTGCCTAATTGGATAGGATCCAATATTTCATCTTTCACCGAGCCTACCGCGGCTAAAGCAAATGCTTGCTTCGTCGAAGTAATTTTTGGCCATAACATACCCGGTGTATCCAAGATTTCTAAACGCTCATGAGCACGTATCCACTGCTTATCCTTGGTTACTCCCGGCTTGTCACCGGTAATGGCAGGACTCCGTCCTGTAAGCCTGTTAATTAAAGAAGACTTGCCGACGTTAGGTACGCCTACCACAAGCAAGCGCACAGGGCGATTGCTTTTTTTTGCAGCTCGGGGCAGCTCTGTCAGGAGCTGAAGCAACTTCTGCACTCCTTCTCCCGTATTAGCGTTAACGGCAGAAACACCCCAATAATCTGTACGCAAAGCTTCCTGCCAACGGTTTGTTGCAGTCTTGTCAGCTAAATCCATTCTAGTTAAAACAGCAACAACAGGCTTCGCAGCTAAAAGCTCCCGAATATCCGGATTGCGGCTACTGCTAGGGATACGCGCATCCAAGACCTCAATAATGGCGTCCACCAGCTTTAAATTTTCCCGCAGCAATCTTTTCGCTTTGGCCATTTGGCCGGGATACCATTGAACTTCCATACAAGCACTCCTTATATCGCCAAGGCATTACGGCCAGCTAATCACACGAATACTGTCCATAGGCCAGAAGACAAGCATTGCCTTACCCTTTAATCTGTCCAAAGAAACAAACCCAACATCGGGGTGGCGACTGTCTTTACTGTTATTACGATTATCACCCAAGGCAAAAAAGGTTCCCTCCGGAACTACAACCGGACCGAAAGGCTCCCATGCTTTTTCGAGAATATACGGCTCCTCTAAAAGCTGTCCGTTAACATAAACACCTTCAATTTCTATCCGTACTTCGTCTCCGGCCACTCCGATAATCCGCTTGATGAAATCCCGTTCGTCATTTGCCTTAAATACAATTATTTCACCTTGTACCGGTTCGCGGTAATAATACTGCATTTTACTAACAATAAGCCTCTCGTTGTTATGAAGGGTAGGGAGCATTGACTGCCCGTCTACAAGAAAAACCTCAATTAGGAAAGCACGAATTACTAATGCCAGAAGAATAGCAATAATAATTGACTTAACCCACTCCCAAATTTCCTTTGTCTCAGTATCAAGCATTTTTATCACTATCCTTTCCCTCAGAGAAAGATAATAAAAAGGGGACTGTACGGACAGTCCTCCTTTTATTAGCGTCTTTCCTTGATGCGGGCTGCCTTGCCTGTCAGCTTACGCAGGTAATATAGCTTGGCACGACGAACTACGCCGTGACGCATCACTTCCAGCTTGTCAATTTTTGGTGAATGAAGCGGGAAGGTTCTTTCCACTCCAACATTATAGCTGATACGGCGAACTGTAAAAGTTTCGCGCAGCCCGGAGCCTTGCTTCTTGATAACAACGCCCTCAAAAACCTGGGTCCGCTCACGGGTACCCTCCACAACCTTAACGTGCACACGCACTGTATCTCCCGGTGAAACCAATGGCAGATCTTTTTTCATCTGCTCTGATTCAATCTGTCTAATTATATCCATTGTGACTGCCTCCTTTCTTCCAAACAAACTTATAAACAAACCAGAAAAATTATAACATACGGACACTTGCTTTACAACTCTAGTGAAAATCCAAGACGCTGTGCTTCCCGCCTTAACATTTCCAGTTCTTCCGTAGATATGTCCGCTTTCCTTAAAAGATCCGGGCGATTGATCATCGTTTGCAGCAATGACTGCTCTCGGCGCCAGCGCCGTATCTTTCCATGGTCACCTGATAGTAAGATATCAGGGACAGACATACCGCGAAACTCTGCGGGGCGTGTATACTGCGGGAATTCCAGCAAGTCGTCTGCAAATGACTCCTGTTCAACCGACTCTCGCGGTAGTACTCCGGGCAAAAGGCGTATTACGGCATCGGCTACAGCCATGGCCGGAATTTCTCCGCCGGTAAGCACAAAATCACCAAGAGAAATCTCCTCATCCGCCAGATAGTCACGAACTCTTTCATCTATGCCTTCATAATGGCCGCACAGAAGAAATATCCGTTCCAGCGAAGCTAACTCCTCTGCCTTGCGCTGATTGAAAGGCTTCCCTCTGGGACCAAGCAAAATTACACGGCCTTTACGGGTATCTTCATTACGCAAAGCATCCACTGCCCGGAAGAAAGGTTCTGCCTGCATAACCATTCCCGGCCCGCCGCCATAAGGGTAATCATCCACATTGCGATGCTTATTCGTTGAGTGGTTACGCAAATCTGTGATATTTATTTGCGCAAGCCCGGCTTCCTCAGACCGCCTTACAATACTTTCACCCAATGCGGCAAACATTCCGGGGAAAATTGTAATAATATCTATGCGCAAAATAATCACCTCACAGCAAACCGTCGGGTAGCTCCACTTCCATGCGTTCATTCTTAATGTCTATACTCAGAACAACAGACTTTATAGCCGGAATTAGAATGTCAGCTTCTTGGGCTCCCTCTCCATCACGCTTAACAACATAAACATCGTTAGCACCTGTCTGCAGCACATCTTTAACTCGGCCGAGGATATCTCCGTCAACCGTAAACACGTTCAATCCAATGATTTCGTCGATATAAAAGGTGTTTTCCGGCAAACGCTCCCGCTCAGACAGGGGTATCTCAATGAAGGAACCAATCAGCTCCTCTGCAGCTTCAACAGTGGTTAAACCTTCTAAGTGAAGAACCCAAAAACGACCGTTAACAAATGCTTTTTCTACCTGATACGGCACCCGTCTGCCCTTAAGTTGAACAAAGAGACGGCGAAGGCTGTTTACCCGGTCCGGCAAGTCACTAAAAGGCTGCACCTTTATAGCACCTCGTACTCCGTGGGTATTGATTACCTTCCCAATTACGGCCATCTGCTCCACAGAATCACCTCTACTGGACTATATCAACCAAAACCCGCTTCTTTTCGCTTAATGCGGCAGCGCTAACTACTGTGCGAATTGCTTTCGCAATTCGACCCTGTTTACCGATAACCTTTCCCATATCCTCCGAAGCAACATGAAGTTCAAGAGTAATAGTTCGGTCATCTTCAAACAGCTCCACAGATACCTGCTCAGGATGATCTACCAAGGCTTTAGCGATGAATTCAACCAAATCCTTCAATCTTCATCACCATCCGTTTAACTATTTATTAATGCCTGCCTGCACCAATAATGACTTAACCCTATCAGAAGGCTGTGCGCCTTTTTGCAACCACTCCGTTGCTTTTTCTCCGTCAACTTTCAACGTAGTGGGGTCAGTAGTCGGATTGTAATAGCCAATTTCATCAATAAAAGCACCGTCTCTAGGTGAACGAGAGTCCGCTACCACGATACGGTAAAACGGGCGTTTCTTTGCTCCAACTCTTTTTAAACGAATTCTTACCGCCATATTCTTTCACCTCCTTTACATTAATGGGAATTTACCCTTGCCCTTTTTCCCCATTTTACCCATTTGTTTCATCATTTTTTGCATCATATCAAACTGCTTAAGCAGATTGTTAACATCTTGCACCTTTGTACCGCTACCGGAGGCTATCCGTTTGCGACGGCTGCTGTTAATTATCATGGGGTCAAGCCGTTCTTTTTTAGTCATGGATTTTATTATTGCTTCCACTTTGACGAATTCCCGCTCATCTATCGACATGCCTTTAAGCTTCTTGCCCAGACCGCCCATACCCGGCATCATATCCATAATCTGGTTCAAAGGCCCCATTTTCTTTAACTGCTGCATCTGTTCAAGAAAATCATCCAACGTTAACTTCTGGGTACGCAGCTTTTTTTCCATTTCTTGTGCTTGCTTATGATCAAAAGAAGACTGAGCTTTTTCTATTAGAGTCAGCACATCACCCATGCCTAAAATCCGGGATGACATTCTATCCGGGTGAAAAGGCTCAAACGCATCTGTCTTTTCACCGAGCCCGGCAAACTTAACAGGACACCCGGTCACAGCCCGTACAGAAAGAGCTGCCCCGCCGCGTGTATCGCCATCCAGCTTAGTCAGTACTACACCGGTCAAACCCAGCTTATCCCTAAAGGATTGAGCTACATTAACCGCATCCTGGCCTGTCATAGCATCAACCACCAGGAGTATTTCATGGGGCGAAGCGGCTTTCTCCATCCGGCCCAGCTCATCCATCAATTCTTCATCAACATGTAACCGGCCTGCTGTATCAATGATAAGATAGTCATGCCTGTTTCTTTTAGCTTGTTCAAGAGCCGCTTTCACCGTAGTAACAGGATCCTGTTGCCCCATTTGAAAAACGGGCACATCCAGCTCTTCACCCAAAACCTGCAGCTGCTTAATAGCCGCCGGACGATAAATATCTGCAGCCACCAGTAACGGTGTATGATTCTTCTTTTTTAACAGATTTGCTAATTTAGCGGAAGAAGTGGTTTTCCCCGAACCCTGCAACCCTACCATCATCACAATTGTTGGCGGATTGGAAGCATGGTTAAGCTTAGCCACTGATTGACCCATCAGCATAGTTAACTCATCGTTAACAATTTTAATAACCTGTTGGCCGGGCGTCAAGCTCTCCAGCACTTCTTTGCCAAGGCAGCGCTCTTTTACTTTGGCGATAAAGTCTTTTACAACCTTGAAATTAACGTCGGCCTCCAAAAGAGCAAGCCGAACTTCGCGTAAAGCGGCATCCACATCTTTTTCATTTAGCTTTCCTTTTCCCTTTAGCTTTCTCAGCGTTTCCTGCAGCTTATTGGAAAGGTTCTCAAAAACCATATCTTCCCCTCCACAGAGGTTATTCTAACAATTGCTCCACCAGAGCCAATGCTTCTAAGCGTCTTATATCTGTAATGCTATTCTCTGAAAGTATAGTCCTTAACTGCTGCAACACCTTTTCCTGTGCAGCAAAGCGCCTTGCTAACCCCAGGCAGCCCTCTGTCTGTTCCAAAGTGCGAACGGCTCGCTTAAGCAAGTCATGTACACCCTGCCGGGAAATACCGCTTTCATCGGCAATTTCAGCCAAGCTCAAATCATGTTGATAATACAACTCCAAATACTCACGCTGTTTTTTCGTAAGCAAATTGCCGTAAAAATCGTAAAGCAAGTTAATTCGCGTAGCATCCTCAAGCATTGTATCACATCCAAAAATGACTGTAAAGCATTTTTGCTTTACAGTCCCTATTTTAACCTAATTTATTTTACTATGCAAGGATTCCATCATAAACTCGGCTAATTTTGTGCAAAAAGCCCTTCCACATATTCCTTAGGATCGAAGGACTGAAGATCGTCCGCCTTTTCACCTAAGCCGATGAATTTTACCGGTACTTTCAAGGCACGGGCAACGGCGATAACAATTCCGCCTTTTGCGGTACCATCCAGCTTTGTTAATACAACACCTGTTATAGGAGCAGCATCGTTAAAAACTTTTGCTTGAGCCAGTGCATTTTGACCGGTGGTGGCATCCAAAACAAGCAATACCTCGTGAGGAGCGCCGGGAGCTGCTTTTCCCACCACCCGATATACCTTTTTCAATTCATCCATCAAATTAGTTTTGTTATGCAGTCTGCCGGCCGTATCACAGAGAACAACATCGGCATTGCGGGCTTTTGCCGCAGAGACAGCATCAAAGAGAACTGCTGCCGGATCTGCCCCTCCCTGATGCTTTACCATCTCACAGCCGGTCCGCTCTGCCCAAACGCCCAGTTGTTCACATGCGGCAGCGCGAAAAGTATCACCGGCAGCAAGAATAACTTTTTTATTATCTCCTTGATAACGAGCCGCCAGCTTGCCGATGGTTGTAGTTTTTCCCACTCCGTTTACACCAAGAACAAGGATAACAGTGGGTTTCTCCGCAGCTTCAACCAATCCGCTTTTTTCCGTGCCGATAATATTCAAAATTAATTCCTTTAAGAGCTCAACTACCTGAGCTCCCTCTTTGGCCTTTGTTTCCTTTACTCTCCGCCGTAAGTTCTCCACCAGCTCCAAAGTTGTTTCTACCCCTACATCGGCAGCTATCAATATCTCTTCCAGCTCTTCATAGAACTGGTCATCAAACAAATTACGGGTAAACAGGCCATCCATTCGGCTCATAATGCCTGTCCGTGTTTTTTTTAACCCTTCTTTTATCCGACTGAAAAAGCCCATCTTCTGTCATTCCTTTCCTTGCCAAGCTACTTACTTGTAGCCTTTTCATTTTTTGCCTTTTTTTATTCAACTAGGCCAGAGCTTCTGAAGCTTCTTTTTTTTCGCGGAGCTTGACGGAAATAAGCTTAGATATTCCTGACTCCTCCATGGTAGCGCCGTAAAGAATATCCGCCTGCTCCATAGTTTTTTTGCGGTGAGAGATAATGATAAACTGTGTCTGCCCACGCAAGCTTTGCAGATAGTTACTAAATCTAGCCAGATTTGATTCGTCTAGTGCAGCTTCGATTTCATCAAGAACACAAAACGGTGTAGGCTTCACTTTTAAAAAGGCAAAAAGAAGCGCTATGGCCGTTAAAGCTTTTTCGCCACCGGAGAGAAGGGACAAGTGCTGCAACTTTTTACCCGGTGGCTGAGCAATAATTTCAATCCCAGACTCAAGAGGTTTTTCCTGATTGGTAAGACGCAAATAAGCTCGTCCGCCGCCAAACAACTCCTTAAAAACCAGGCCAAAGTTTTCGTTGATTACTGTAAAGGAAGTGGAAAACTTTTCTCCCATCCGCCCGTCAATTTCCAGAATAATTCGCTGCAGATCCTTTTCCCCTTCCAACAAGTCGTCCCGCTGAACCGTTAAAAACTCCACTCGCTCAGTTACTCGCCGGTATTCATCGATGGCACCAAGGTTCACAACACCCATTGCCTGTATATCTTCTTTTAATCTAACAATACAGTCGCGTACAGTTTCCCTATCGGTAAGGGGATTTGCAATTTTCTCAGCATCTTCATATTCCAGCTCCCAGCTCTCGCGAAGCCGTGTAAGCACAGAGTCGAGTTCGGTTTCCACCTTACCCCTTTCAAGGTCATGGCGTGCCATCCGCCGTTCCAGTGCAGACAGATTTTTTTCCTGCATACGCAGTTTTTCTGATTCTTCACGAAAATCAGTGGTTGCTCCACGCAGTGCTTTTTCACGCTCAAGCAGTTCTGCAAGCATTACGCTCCGCTTTTCTTCTACCGCAGATATTTCTTCTATACCTTGCGCCAAAGCGTCCTGTAAAGATAATAAAGCTGTTTGCAGTTTTTTTATTTCCTCATCTTTCCCCTGTTGCTTCTCTTTTAAAGCTTCCTGCTCGCTACATAAACGCTCAATTTCTTCCTCATAATGGCTTTGCTGCTGCAGCAGTGAAGCAAAGCGTACTCTGCATTCTGTATAACATTCCTGCAAGCTGCGTTTTTCCTGCTCTCTAGCGGAAAGCACCCCAGATAAGCCGGCCTGCTCATAACGAAGGCTCCCCTCTGCATCTTTTTTTTGCGCCAGTTTTTCCTTAATAGCAGCCAGTGCCGCAAAACGTAATTCTTTCGCTTGTGACAGCTCTTCTGCTTCGCGTTTAAGACCTGCCAGCTCCTTATCTAAAGTTGCGGTCTGTTCTTGCAAGAATACATATTCATTCTTTTTAACTTTTTGCTTTACTTCTAAACTGCGGGTTTCTTCATCCAAGACTGCGAGGCTGCTGTCTATGACCGCCATTTTTGTCATAATCTCAGCTTGTTCTTTTGCAAAAGAGCTAAGCAGTTCCTTTTGCCGGCTCTCTTCTATTTTTAATGATGCCTCTTCTTTACGTCGGGACAAAACTCCGGCCGTTTTCTTCTCAGTGCCGCCGGTGATTGCGCCTCCGGGAAGAATTACTTCACCATCCAGCGAAACTACTCTTTCACGAAACTGCAAAGCTCTAGCCGCAGGGACAGTGGCATCTAAGTCCTTCACAAAGTGTACTCTGGAAAGAAGTGATTCTAAAATAGGCCGAAAACGAGGAGGGCTGCTTACTAAATCTGCGGCAACGCCGATGTAACCCGGCTGTGCACTTAACTCAGCAGGAATGCTGCGCCTAGGAGCAGGCTCCACCAAATTAAGCGGTAAAAAAGTTGCCCGCCCGCCCTTTGTCCTCTTTAAATATGTAATGGCTTGTTTGGCCACATTTTCATCTATCGTTATTAGATTTTGCAAAGCCGGGCCAAGCACCGCCTCTATTGCACTCACATATTCGGGCGGAACTTCCACTATATCTGCCACAGTTCCAAAAACTCCTGAAAAAGCGTTGCTATCCTGTTTTTTTGCAGCCAGCACTGTCTTTACTCCATGAAAATACCCAGACATGTTCTGGTCCAGCTCACTAAGAAGCCGGATTTGGCCCACGATATTGTTAAGAAGCTTCTCGGAGTCATTAGACTTCACAGTTAATTCAGATTGTTTATTACTTAATTCATTACGCTGCTCATAAAACTCAGCTTGCTTTTTGCCAATACCGGATAACGCTTCTGATAATTCCCTCTCCTCAGCCAATACTTGTTCAGCTTTCTTGCCTAAATCAACACGTACTGCTTTTTTTTCTTCCTCTTCTCCCTGAAGACGAAGCACCCGTGAAGCAAATTGTTCTATATCTATTTCCATTCTGTCCGATTCATTCTGTACACGCCTGATCTCAGCCAAGAGAGCTTCCAACTCTTCAGCGCAGGCGCTGAAACGCTGGGCTTCCGGCGAAGCATCCATAGCAGCTAACTCCTGTTCGGTAGCGCGCCGCTCATCCTTTGCCTTAGATAATTTCATTGTTAAATCTTCTAGAAGAGCTTTAATTCTCTTACATTCAACTTCAAGTGTTTGGTACTGCGCATCAAGCTCAGCAAGAACATTGCCTGCATTAGCTACCTGCAGCTCCGTTCCCGATATCTTTTCTCTTATTACAGCAGTTTTCCCCTGAACTTTTTCTAATTCTGCAGCATGCTGCTGTGCATCTCTTTGCACAAGAGCTACCGCCGCTTGCTCATCATCTAAAAACAATTGTTCTTGTGCAAGCTTGTTCTCCAGCTTGCCGATTGCTGCCTGCCGTTCTAATAATTCATCAGCTGCTGACTTGGACTGCCGGTCTATTTCGTACCAACGCTCGCGCAGCTTAGAGGCGTCATGCACAGATATATCAACTTCCTGCTTTTTTAGCTCTCCACGCAAAGAAAGATAGCGTTCAGCCGTCTCAGCTTGTCCGGAAAGAGGTTCTATCTGAGCCGATAATTCGTGAATAATATCTCCCACACGAAGTAAATTTTCCGCCGTCTCAGCCAACCGCCGCTCTGCTTCTCTTTTGCGGCCTTTATATTTAAGAATGCCTGCGGCTTCTTCAAAAATTTGACGTCTTTCCTCGGGTCGGGCATTTAGCAGCTCGTCGACTCTGCCCTGACCCATAAAAGAGTATGCTTCTTTGCCTATTCCGGTATCCATAAATAGCTCGGTAATATCCTTTAATCTGCATGGCCGTTTATTTAGTAAATACTCACTCTCTCCGTTGCGGTAAATACGGCGAGTCACTGTAACTTCACTGTAATCTATGCCCAGCATGCCGTCACTATGGTCAAGTGTAACAGAAACTTCCGCAAAGCTAAGCGGCTTCCTGCTCGATGTTCCACTGAAAATAATGTCATCCATCCGTGTCCCTCGGAGGTGACGGGCACTCTGTTCACCAAAGACCCAACGCAATGCGTCCGTAATATTACTTTTACCGCAGCCGTTAGGACCTACAACTACAGTAATGCCTTCAGTTAATTGCAGAGATGTTTTATCTGCAAATGATTTAAACCCGTGCATTTCCAAGCGCTTGACAAACAAAATGGAGTCCCCCTATTAAACACAGATAAAAAAAACCGCAAAAATACCTGCTTGCCTCCAAGCAGGTTTTAATATATCTACTTTATCGCGGTTCAACAATAAACTTAATAGCCGTTCTTCCTTCAGAATCAATAACTATTTCTGAAAATGCCGGAATCATAATTAAGTCAATGCCGTTAGGCGCAACAAAACCACGACAGATAGCAATAGCCTTAACAGCCTGATTGACAGCGCCGGCACCAACTGCCTGCACTTCCGCTCGGCCCTTTTCTCTAAGGGCTGCTGCCAGTGCACCTGCTACGGACTTGGGGCTGGAGTGCGAAGATACCTTCAATACTTCCATGCAGACATTTCCCCCTTCAAATGTTAATACAAACCACATCTGTGCATTAGATATGATTGATATGTATTCGTGGAAGAGGGAAAAAATCCTGCTATTGGCAGAATTATTTAGTTTTTAACCAAAGAATCATACGCCATTTTTGCGGCTTCTTGTTCCGCTTCTTTTTTTGAGCGTCCTTCCCCTTGGCCTAACACATCACCGTTCAAAAGGAAATGTGAAATAAATACCTTGGAATGATCCGGACCCAACTCGGAAACAATCTGATACTCAGGCGTAATACCCAGCTTTGCCTGGGTGTACTCCTGCATTAATGTCTTATAGTCATGACGAAGGCAGCCATTTGTAACATCCAGTAGCATAGAAGCAAACAATTTGCTTGATACGCTCTTAACCGCATCTATTCCTAAGTCAAGATAAATGGCGCCTAAAAGAGCTTCAAACGCATCTGCCAACAAAGATGGACGTTTCCGGCCGCCGCTGGCAGCTTCTCCCTTGCCTAGACGCAAGCATGCTCCCAAATCCAAGCTGGTTGCCAAAGCAGAAAGAGATTCTTCACAAACCAAACCCGCTCTAAACCTGGTCAGCTTACCTTCTGGTAAATTAGGAAAACGGAGGTACAGCTCTTCTGAAACAACCAGTTCCAGAACTGCATCTCCGAGAAACTCCAAGCGCTCATTGTGAGCGTTGCAGCCTAAGCCATGTTCATGAGCATAGGATGAATGGGTAAGAGCTAGTTTATATAACTCTATTGACCGCGGCATGATATTTAGTTTTTCCAATACCTGCATAATATCTTTTTTACCCATTTATCACCTAACACATTTAAACTGTATATTTTTTTAAAATGATGGAAGCGTTTGTCCCGCCGAAACCAAACGAATTTGACATGGCAACATTAACCGTACGCTCCATAGCCTTATTAGGAACGTAGTCTAAATCGCATTCGGAATCGGGATTTTCATAATTGATAGTTGGCGGGATTATTCCTCTTTCAATAGCTAAAGCACAAATAATTGCTTCAATTCCCCCAGCTGCTCCCAGCAAATGTCCAGTCATAGATTTTGTTGAACTAACAGCGAGCTTGTACGCATGATCGCCAAAGACTTTTTTTATAGCGCTTGTTTCCGACGCATCATTTAATGGGGTGGATGTGCCGTGCGCATTAATATAGTCCATCTCTTCGGGCTTAATATTCGCATCTTTTAGTGCACCCTCCATGCAACGGCGCGCTCCTGAACCGTCAGGATCCGGAGCTGTAACATGGTAAGCATCAGCAGAAAGGCCATAGCCAACTACTTCTGCATAAATTTTCGCATTACGGGCTTGTGCATGTTCTAGCAGCTCCAAAACAACTACCCCCGCACCTTCACCCATGACAAACCCGTCGCGATCCCGGTCAAAAGGCCGTGATGCATGGTCTGGGTCATCATTGCGTGTTGACATAGCTCTCATTGCACAAAAACCAGAAAATGCTAAGGGAGAAAAAGCAGCTTCGCTTCCACCTGCTACCATCATATCAGCATCGCCTCGCTCTATAGCTTTAGCGGCCTCACCAATAGAGTGGGTACCGGTGGCACAAGCAGTAACAATAGTTGTATTAGGGCCTTTGAGACCAAATTCAATTGAAATATGTCCAGATGCCAAATTGGCTATTAACATAGGCACGAGAAAAGGACTGACACGGCGCGGACCTTTTTCATTAAGAACGGCTATTTGGTCTTCTATAGTCCTTATACCGCCAATACCTGAACCCACAGAAACACCGGCTCTCTCACTGTTTAAAGCCGCTAAATCCATCTTGGCATCATCCAAAGCCAGACGAGCCGCTGCAACAGCAAAATGACAAAATCTATCCATGCGTCGAGCTTCTTTTTTATCAATAAAGTCCAATGGGTCAAAATCCCGCACTTCTGCGCCAATCTGAGTAGGGTAATCATCCACATTAAAATGCGATACCATGCCTATCCCCGATTTCCCTGCGCAAAGATTGGACCAGAATAGTTCTTTACCGGTTCCAACCGGCGTCACCATTCCTAAGCCGGTTACCACCACGCGTCGTTTCATTATCTCACCTCATTTGCCTGTATCAGGCCCGGCTTTTTAAATAAGCCCTGCATGCTGCAGGGCTTATTTCGCCTTCTTATTTTTAAGCATGGTTCTCTATGTACCGCACCACATCTCCTACAGTCTTGATATTCTCAACTTCCTCGTCGGAGATTTCCAGGTTAAACTCTTCTTCAATAGCCATAACCAATTCAACAATGTCCAAGGAATCAGCATCCAATTCCTCAAAAGAGACTTCCATGGCAACCTTGGCTTCATCAGCACTCAGCTGGTCAACGATGAGCGCTTTAACTTTGGCAAAAACATCCATTTAATAAATCACCTCCTCCATTAAAATATACTAAGTAAAATAATACTAAATGTCAAATCTAAATTGCTTAATGCATTACTAGCCCGCCGTCAACTGCGATGACTTGGCCTGTGATATAGCTTGCGCCGGCACACAAAAATACTACTGTTTCAGCAATATCCTCCGGAGTTCCCATACGTCCCAGGGGAACTTGAGACATTATTGTTGCTTTTAAATCCTCTGGAAGAACGGCTGTCATTTCCGTATCAATATAACCGGGAGCAACAGCGTTAACTGTGATGTTTCTGCCGGCAAGCTCTCTAGCCAATGATTTGGTTAACCCTATTATGCCTGCTTTAGCAGCTGCGTAGTTTGTCTGCCCAATACCGCCCACAAGCCCAACTACTGAAGAAATGTTAATAATTCTTCCCCCGGACTTTTGTTTAAGTAAAGGACGCATAGCCGCTTTTATGCAGTTAAACGCACCGGTAAGATTAGTATCCAGCACAGACTGCCATTCTTCAGCCTTCATCCGTGCAGCAATATTATCTCGGGTTATCCCTGCATTATTAATTAGTATATCAACTTTTCCGAAATTATCAAGAGCAGCCTTAATTAACTGTTCACAGGACTGCATTTCAGCAACATTCGCCTGAACAACTATCCCACGGCCTCCTGCCGCTTCTACCGCAGCTAACGTTTCAAGAGCCGCTGCTTCATTTCCAGAGTAATTAATAATTACGTTGGCGCCGTTTTTTGCCAGCTCTATGGCCACAGCCCGGCCTATTCCTCGAGATGCACCGGTTACCACAGCTGTCTTATCTTTTAACAGCAAACTATTCGCCTCCCCGCTCTTGTAACGCCGAGACCACCTTCTCCAAGGTCTTCATATTCTCTACCTGTTGGACCCAAACGTTAGGATTAATCTTTTTCATTAAGCCGGTCAATGATTTACCCGGCCCTACTTCAATAAAAGTATCAAAACCGTCGGCAATTAATTTTTCCATAGAATCCTGCCATAAAACAGCATTGCTAACCTGGCGAGTCAATGCCGCGCGAATATCCTCTGGTGAATTAATGTAGTCTGCCGTAACGTTGGCGACCACAGGAACGGCTGCTTTGGAAAGAGGAATACTCTCCAATTCTGCGGCCAAAAGAACCTCCACATCTTTCAATAAGCTGCAATGAAAAGAAACACTGACAGGAAGTTCAATAGTTCGCTTTGCTCCCAGCTCAGCAGCAATTTCACATGCTTTCCGCAGGGCAGGAATCTCCCCTGCTATTACAATTTGTTCAGGTGTATTATAGTTAGCAGGCTCCACTACACCCATAGCTGATGCACGCTGGCACGCTTCGAGGACAAATTGGCGGGAAAGCCCTAGAATTGCTGCCATTCCACCTACTCCTGGCGGCACAGCTTCCTGCATAAAGCGGCCCCGTTTCTGCACCAGCGGCAACGCATCGGCAAATGACATGGCTCCGGCAGAAACCAAGGCAGAATATTCTCCCAAACTTAACCCCGCAGTCACATCCGGCTGCAAACCATGCTGCTCTAATACTTTAAAGCACGCAATGCTTGTGGCGAGAATAGCGGGCTGCGTAACCTCGGTCATCTTCAGCTGTTCTTCATCGCCGTCAAACATAATTTCGGACAAGGGCATCCCCAACACGTCATCGGCAAGAGAAAATACCTGACGAGCCGCCTCGTAGTTGTCCCACATTTCCCGGCCCATGCCGATATATTGGGCACCCTGGCCGGGGAAGATAAAAGCTATTTTGCCCATCTAAACTCTCCTTGACATTAACAGAATTTCTCTCTTAACTCCAAAATAACACGTTTAGTTTCCTCAACAATATCTGATACAATTGCTGAAGCAGATTCCGTTTTATTTACCATAGACGCGGCCTGGCCTGCCATAACCGAGCCGTTAACAACATCCCCTTCTCGAACAGCAAGAGCTAATTTTCCTGCACCAAGCCGCTCCAGCTCTTCCGGTGAAGCTCCTTCTTTTTCTAAGGCATCATACTCACGAGCCAATTTATTATAGATAACACGAACCGGGTGGCCGGTGGATCTGCCGGTTACCGCAGTATCTCTATCTTTTGCTTTAAGAACCAAGTCTTTATAATTTTGATGTGCGGTACATTCATCGGCACAAATAAACCTTGTTCCTAGCTGAACACCTTGCGCTCCCAAACATAAAGCTGCGGCAGCGCCGCGGCCGTCGGCTATACCGCCCGCCGCTATTATAGGTACTGAAACGGCATCCACAATCTGTGGCACAAGCACCATTGTTGTCAATTCTCCAATATGTCCGCCAGCTTCCATACCTTCCGCAATCATAGAATCAACACCAAGCCGCTCCAGCCGCTTGGCAAGAGCTACAGAAGAGACAACAGGGATAACCTTAGTGCCCACTTCTTTAAACTTATCTACATATTTTCCGGGGTTTCCCGCACCCGTTGTAACTACAGCAATTTTTTCACGGCAAAGTAAATCTACAACCTCATCAACAAAAGGAGAAAGCAACATAATGTTAACACCAAAAGGCTTATTCGTAAGTTGTTTTGCTTTCCTTATTTCCACTTCCAGCACTGCGGCCGGGGCGCTGCCTGCTCCAATGATGCCAAGCCCCCCCGCTTCCGACACTGCAGCCGCCAACTCACCGGTGGCTACCCAAGCCATGCCCCCCTGTAAAACCGGCACATCTATCCCCAAGATTTTACAAAGGTTGGTTTTAAGTACCATTCAATTAATCCTCCTTGTGTTAAAGCCTTACAACAGCCGCTCCCCAAGTCAAGCCTGCGCCAAAGCCTACCAATACCAGCAGGTCCCCTCGCTTTACCCGGCCTGACCGTATAGCTTCATCCAGCGCTACAGGAATAGAAGCAGCTGACATATTACCATATCGGTTAATATTAACGATAACTCTATCCTCAGGAAGGCCAAAGCGTTTACGCGCAGCTTCAATAATTCTATGATTCGCTTGGTGAGGAATCAAGAAGTCCATATCTTCTTTATCCAAACCTATTTCCTTTAAAGCTTCTGCCGCTACTTCACCCATGGCACGAACTGCAAACTTAAATATTTCGTTGCCAGACATTTTTATAAAATGCTGGCGCTCCTCCACCGTTTCCTTACAAGCCGGTATTTTTACACCACCGGCGGGAATATACAATAAGTGTGCTAAATTTCCGTCTGAGCCCAGCTTGCAGTTTAGTATACCTTCTCCTTCAGCCGCACGACCAAGCAGTGCGGCACCGGCGCCATCGCCAAAAAGGATAGCAGTGCTGCGATCACTCCAATCTACAACACGGGAGAGTACTTCTGCACCAATGATTAAAACATGGCGATACGCTCCTGTTTTTATAAATTGGCTGCCTACAGACATTGCGTATATGAAACCGGTGCAAGCTGCATTAATATCAAAAGCAGTAGCATTAACCGCTCCCAGCTTTGCCTGAACATAGCATGCAGTAGACGGCATATTGACATCCGGTGTGACTGTGGCCACAATAATCAGATCTATTTCCTCAACTTCAACACCAGCATCAGCCATGGCCAGTTGTGCGGCTTCTACAGCTAAGTCTGATGTGTTGACGCCTGCTTCTGCAATACGTCGTTCACAGATTCCCGTTCTAGTACGTATCCACTCATCACTGGTGTCCATAGTTTTTTCTAAGTCAGAATTTGTTACTATATTGGCCGGCAGGGCGGAACCAACCCCCAGTATGCCAACTCCATGCAGTTTCATACGGGAACATCCTTTCTGTTCAGCCAAACGTTAAACTGCCACAATTGGTTCATTTGCAGCAAACTGATTACGAATCTGTTCATTTACATTTTGCCGTGCATAAGGATATGCTTGACGAACAATGGCAGTATGTATAGCACGAGCCTTTGATGAGCCATGGCTCTTAATGCAAACCCCGTTTACACCCAGCAAAGGTGCACCACCATATTCGGCATAATCAAGCTTTTTCTTTAAAGCACGCAGTTGCGGCAAAAGCAATGCTGCCCCCAGCTTGCTCCGAGTATTGGCAGTAAAGGCTTCCTGCAGAGCGGCAAAAATACCTAAAGACATCCCTTCCACCGACTTCAAAAGAATGTTTCCAACAAAACCGTCACAAACAACAACATCTGCCACTCCAGCAAAAATATCTCTAGCTTCAACATTGCCGGCAAAACTAAAGCTTTCCGCAGTATCCTTTAACTGTTCGAAGGCTTTTTTCGTCTGTTCATTGCCTTTATTATCCTCAGTGCCTACATTAATCAGGCCTACGCGAGGATTGTGCTTTTCCAGCACTTCCCGCGCATATATGCTTCCCATTAATGCATACTGAACAAGCTGCTCGGCTTTTGCATCCATATTTGCACCCACATCTAAAAGCACCACATTGTTGCCGTTGAATGTAGGAGTTACAATCGTTAGTGCAGGACGCTCTATCCCTGGAATCCTGCCAAACATAAGCAAACTACCGGCCATGAGGGCTCCGGTGTTTCCGGCAGAGACTACGGCGTCAGCTTCACCTTTTTTTACCATACAAACCGCTGTAATCATTGATGAATCTTTCTTGCGCCGCACTGCCAATGCAGGCGCTTCATCCGATGTTATTACTTCGGGTGCATGTATAATCTTAACCCTATTCTTTGGGTAAGATTGACCGGCAAGACTTTTTTGCAAAACATCTTGGGGTCCAACCAACAATATCTCCAAGTCAGCGACTTCAGCAGCGGCAGATAGCCCGCCTTTAACAATTTCATCAGGAGCATGGTCACCCCCCATGGTGTCAAGCGCTATACGAATCAAAAGGGTCACCTCACCGTTTTTTTGCCACAGACAAGTATTTCCTGCGGCAAGATTTACCCGGATAACAAAAACCCTCCTTGCCAGGAGAGTAATGTATATGATACCAACTCATTTAAAAAGCTATTCTGTCTCTACAGCTTCTCTTCCTTTATAATGGCCGCAATGAACACATACCCGGTGGGGCAATTTTGCTTCATGACACTGCGGGCAAGAAACCAAGCCAGGAACAGCCAGTTTCCAGTGAGTTCTCCGTTTATGCTTTCTCTGCTTGGACGTTTTCCGCTTTGGAACCGCCATATTTACACCTCCTCATACTGCTTTCAGGCTATTTACTTCTCTTCTAACAACTTCTTAAGTACAGACAAACGATGATTCTCTTCATCAATGGAGCACTCGCACTGTTTTTCATTCATGTCTGTTCCGCAACGGTGACAAAGGCCTTTGCATGCTTCATGGCACAACGGCTTAAGAGGCAACCCGATAAAATATGCTTCTCTTACCCAGTCCCCAATATCCAGCACTGCCATATCACCAGCCTGTACTTCATCACAAAACTTTTCAGTCAGCGGAAACACATATGTTTTCAAACAGCGACCGCACCCAAGAGATACCTTGGAGTGCACAACACCTTCCAGGTTGATTTTTCCATTGCTGTATGTTGCCAGCAACTCAACTGTGAAGGGTTCAAGAAACTCTACTTCCCCATCAGCCAAATCAAGTTGTTCGGCAGCCGCAGTTAACGTATACTTAACCGCTTCACCCGGCAATTTTTTTAAGTCTTCAATAGAAATATTCATTGGAAAAGAATAGCACCTCGCTTGCGCTAAACTTTATTATATAGAGGAATAACTTCTTTGTCAACATTTAAGGGCAACAGTCATTAATAGCAATTTTCTCCTGTTTTCGCTCTATTTCTCTTTGTTGCTTATAAGCCTTGCAGAAATTGCATTACCTCATCAAAAGTACCTACAGGAACAAGAACAATACGTCGCGCTGCAGGGACTGCTTCAGCATAATTGTCGAGAGGCACCAGGAAAAATTCAGCTCCTGCTTTCTCTGCGGCCACAACCTTCTGCCTAACACCACCGATAGCCCCCACTTCTT
>DLMZ01000054.1:0-10514 GCA_002479415.1 Firmicutes bacterium UBA7523 | reverse complement strand
CCGATAGCCCCCACTTCTTCACGCAAATTTATAGTGCCTGTTCCGGCAATCTTCCGCCCTGCCGCTATATCTTCAGAGTTAAGTTGATTGAGAATCTCCAGAACAAACATCAGCCCCGCGGATGGACCGGCAATCTCTGCAGTTTCTATCTCGATTTCTTTGGGAAAAATGGGCTGCCAATTTAATGTATGAGTAAGAACACGCATGGCCGCTTTATCTTGATGCTCCGGACTGCTGTCTGTTTTTACAATAACTGTTTTTTCTAAGTCATCACGGATAATATCAAGCGTAACAGAATCCCCGATAGGTCTAAGCTGCACCATCCTTACCAATTCTTCCGCCAAAAAAACATCTTCACCATCCACGCTTTTAATAATATCTCCGGGCAACAATATTCCGAGAGCTGGGCTATCCTTACCCACTTCCACCACTTTCACGCCGTCACTCTCAATGGGAACATCAAAGCCTTGCCGCCGAAGCGCAATGACCCGTGCTAGGTTTTTGCTTTCCTCCATGACGTGAATCATCATCTGCTGATATTCTTCTGCGTCCATATCAGGCGGAATTACTTTATCAATTCGATGCAAATCAAAATTGGGGGCCATAAGCGCGTACAACACCAAAAGAGGAGAAGCTTGCTGATGCTTAACGGTAACCAAATAAAAATTGCCGTCATTTTCAAATCCTTCGCCGTTTTCCACTGTAACCATTTCTGATAAATTCTCAGCAGCACCAGGCCTAAAAATCAAATAGCCGGTTTTTGCAAACATAGATGAAGCAAGAAAACCAAAAACAAAAAATACAATAAATAGCTTACGGCTCTGATTCTCTTGTTTTATATTCACTGTTAGACACCCCTAAGCGGTATAATCGCCATACTTAAACTATATATATTATTGGAGCGGCACACTTTATACCGCAAGGAGGTAATATGAAGACGAAAACTGTCGTAAAAAACACAATCATTCCTGTGTATTTCCCAGCAATACTGGCAATATCTTTGACCGTATCCATGGTCTTTTTCCCCGAGGATGCGTTCGCCGCTGCTGTTAAAGGGCTGGATGTCTGGTGGAATATAGTTTTTCCTGCTTTATTGCCCTTTTTCATCGGCTCTGAGCTGCTCATGGGCCTTGGTGTTGTGCATTGTATGGGTGTACTCCTAGAACCGTTAATGAGGCCAATATTCAATGTGCCCGGAGAAGGTTCCTTTGTAATGTCCATGGGCTTAGCGTCCGGGTTCCCCATCGGCTCCATCTTAACTGCTCGCTTACGCCGAGAAGAAATGTGCAGCAAAGTGGAAGGTGAGCGGTTAATGAGCTTCACAAATACTGCCGACCCCTTGTTTATGTTTGGCGCAGTAGCCGTAGGAATGTTCGGGAATGCTCAAATTGGAGCAACCATTGCCTCCGCTCACTACCTCTCCAGTATTACTACCGGTTTTTTGCTTCGCTTCTATGGCAGAAATCAGCCTAATACACGAGGATCAGCTTCTAGTGCCCATATTTTAGTTAGGTCATTAGAAGCTCTTAATATGGCTAGAAGAAAAGACGGGCGTCCCATGGGCAAGCTAATGGGCGATGCGGTAACCAAGTCAGTGAATACGCTGCTGCTAATCGGTGGATTTATCATTCTATTCGCCGTTATCATTCGCATCCTTACAATGATAGGAGTTGTTGCTTTTTTTGCCAAAGCAATAATGATTATTCTGGGTCCTATTGGGCTTGATCCGGCTCTAACACCGGCACTTATCAGCGGCTTCTTTGAGGTGACATTAGGGAGTCAACTGGCGGGGCAAGCGGCTGCTACTGTTCCCATGGTGCAAAAAGTTATGGTGGCAGGCGCTGTAATCGCCTGGAGCGGTCTTTCGGTTCACGCACAAGTGGCCAGCATTATAAGCGACACAGACATGAAAATAGCACCTTTTGTCGTTGCCCGCTTTGTCCACGCAGTGTTGGCTGCCATATATACATACCTTTTAATGGGCCCGCTGGCACCAGTTATGTCTCGCTACAGTATTCCCGTTTTCCAACATATGCATCCTGAAACAAGCCTTTCATTCTGGACACGAATAATGCAAATGAGTTATTTGTTTCTCATAATATCCGTCATATTAATCACTATTGGGCTAACTATGGCTATGTTTGGCAAAATTAGAATAGCCATATTTAGACGCTAAAATCCTTCGTTAATCTTTTTCAGAATTGTATCATATACTTCATTAGGCACAAGCTCAGAAATATCTCCACCGTAGCTGCCGATTTCCTTAACGATGCTGCTCGAAATATAAGAAAAGCTGTTATTTGTCATCATAAACATAGTTTCCAGCCTTGAATCAAGCTTACGATTAATTAACGCCATTTGAAATTCAAACTCAAAGTCACTCATAGCACGTAGTCCTTTTACTATAATACTGGAGTTTTTTTGTTTTGCGTAATCAATTAACAATCCTCTAAATGAATCAACTTCCACATTAGGGTATCCGGCCACAATCATATGCAGCATTTCAACCCTTTCTTCAATAGAAAAAAGCGGTTTTTTCCTAGGATTCTCCAGTACGGATACAATTACTTTGTCGAATACCCGGCTTGAACGGTCAATAATATCTTTATGCCCATTAGTAACCGGGTCAAAGCTTCCAGGATATATTGCTATTGTCATTACTGTCATCTCCATTTTCTGGGGAAACCGCCGCCACTAAAAATGACAGCATAGTGTCACCATATTTTTTTTCCCGGCTAATCTGCCAATCCTGAGTATACCAATCCTTATCCTGCCTGTGGTGCTCAACCACCAGAATTCCATTTTTAGCTAGAAGGCTGCCTGAAGCTATCCGTCCTAAAGCAAGACCGAGATCTGGACTATGATACGGCGGGTCAAGAAATATAATTTCAAATTTTTCTTTTCTATTGCTTAATTCCAAAAGCGATATATCAACTTCCCTGTGAATAATCTTGCCGCGGTCCTCCAACCCGGTCAGCCGCAAATTATCATTTATTATTCTAACACAATGGCTGTTTTTTTCAATAAAAACACATTTAGATGCTCCTCTGCTCAGAGCCTCTATCCCAATTCCACCGTTCCCGGCAAATACATCAAGAAAGCACGAACCTGGCAGCAAGCTCGCCAAAATATTAAAAAGTGATTCCTTAACACGGTCAGCAGTAGGCCTTGTCTCATTACCCTTTCTAGTCTTTAACACCCTGCCCCGCGCACAGCCGCCAATTACCCGCATGCTCTTTACCTCCCCAACCTCATTTCCATAAATTTCCTGTTTTTTGTATGTATGAATAATAATAATTCTGTCCATAATAAGGTTACAACAAATTCCCCATAAGCTCTTCCTCCGGTTTCTCCTCTCCCAACCTTCGGGACTCCCCGCCCGAAGGCTTTTTTTTATAATATTCCTTTTTTTCGCTTTTTATGGGCTATTTCCTTTAAAATATGCAATGAAAAAGCGGAAGTTATGTAGAACTACTTCCGCTTTTTATATGGTATTGCTTACTTGTTTGCACCGCCATCAGTCATGCTCGCTCCGCCGGCCATTTGGCTTTCAGCTTGGGCAATCATTTTTCTAACCATCAACCCGCCCACATAGCCGTTTTGACGAGAGGTCAGGTTACCCTTATCACCGTTGTAATCAAGACCTAATTCACTGGCTACTTCATTTTTAAATTGGTTAAGAGCTTGTTCAGCTCCAGAAACCAAGATGCGGTTGCGTCCAGTTTGATTTACTTTGTTATTTGCCAAGTAACTCACCTCCTTTTTAACTTGGTGTCTATATTATCTCTCGCAAAGAAGCTTATATACTAGTATTGTTTTCCTGAATAATATATAATTCTCATCATTAAGAAAAAAATACCTGGAATTTTTTTCAGGATATTGTTAAAAGCAAACCCCGACACTGAGCGTCTTAGTCAACGCTGTGAATGTCGGGGTTGTGCATTTCATTACTATTCATATATAACGGCAACACCCAAAACTCCTGGGCCGGTATGCGTTCCGATTACCGCGCCTATTTGAGAAATAACACTTTCTTTAAAATCGTACTTTTCATCAATTTTTTCTTTTAACTTTAGAGCCTCGTCCAGAGCATCTCCGTGCAAAACAACAACTCTGCCTTTAACTTCACCGGCTGCTTCCTGCGCCAATGTATCCACAAGCACCTGATGCAATTTGGATTTTCCCCGGACTTTTTCTTTTGGAATAATTGCACCGTTCTCTAATGTCAGCACAGGCTTAACATTGAGCATGCCGCCCAACAAAGCTGCAGCCTTTCCAATGCGGCCGTTTTTTTGTAAATACTCCAGCGTGTCCACACCAAAAAAGATTCTGCATTTGCTCATATTATTATAAACAAGAGCCATAATTTCTTCCTTTGATTTTCCTTCCTTAGCAGCGCGGGCTGCCTCCACAACCACAAGCCCAAGTGCCATGGAAGTCACTTTTGAATCTACAACCTCTAAATCCATATCTTCCAACATGGATTTAGCGATGCTTGCCGACTGATATGTACCACTCAGCTGTGCGGAAATATGCAATGAAATAATACTGTCGCCATATTCTCCCACTCGCTTGTATACAGCTTCAAAGTCAGCCGGTGACGGCTGGGAAGTACGAGGGATAATATCACTAGCTTTTAATTTTTGAAAAAAGCTATCAGAGTCCAACTCGATCCAGTCTAAATACTCCTCCTCTCCAAAATGTACCTTTAGGGGCACCACAGCAATGTCAAGCTCCTCTGCCAAACCTTGCGGCAAGTCCGCAGTGCTGTCGGTCACAATTTTTACGCCCACTAACTCACTTCCTCTCTTTTATTCTACCGAAACAATATAGTAGTAAAAGGGCTGGCTGCCTTCGTATATTTCCACATCTTTACCGTTAAAAAGCAAAGATAATTCTTCCTGCAGCCTTCCTGCCGTCTCATTATCCACCGCTTCTCCATAATAGAGAGTGATAATTTCGTCATCTTCTTCAACCATTGAAAACAGTAAATCCTTTACTGCTTTATTAACATCATCGGTAACAGCTACTATATCATCCTCGCAAATGCCAATAATATCATTAATCTGAATTTTCTTGCCGTTATATCTACTATCGCAAACAGCAAAAGTAACCTGTCCAGATTTTACTTTATTACCGGCCTTTTTCATGTTCCCCACGTTTTCATCCAAAGAAGTATCCGGGTTAAACGCCAGCATCGCTGATATACCCTGAGGAATGGTGCATGTTTTAACTACACGCACTGCTTTATCGCTTAATTCCTTAACCTGCTCAGCCGCCAACACAATATTCTTATTATTTGGAAGAATAATTACTTCTTTTTGCGACACTTCGTTTACAGCCTGCAAAATATCTTCTGTACTGGGGTTCATAGTTTGTCCGCCGTGAATCACCTTAGCTGCTCCCAAACTCTCGAAAATTTTCCCCAGCCCTTTTCCTGCCGATACAGCAACAACAGCCTGTCCTTCAACAACTTCAACCGTTTGTGGCTCGTCAAGCAATAACTCCGCATGCTGTTCCCGCATGTTATCAATCTTTATACTATGCAAGCTACCGTGTTCACAACACAGCTCCAGAATTTGTCCGGGATGGTTAGTATGAATATGGACTTTGACCATCTTTTCATTCCCCACAGCCAAAACTGAATCGCCCATGCCACTTATCTTGTCCCGCAGAAAATCAGCATCCAGCCCTTCTCCCCGCACCATTAACTCTGTGCAATACGTATACAATATATCCTCGTTACGAAAAACTTCCATAGGTTTAATGACGCTTTCTTCAACCGCTTCCACTATTTCCGAGGGAATTTCGTCTCCTTGCAAAACAGCTAAAAATCCCTCGTATATATGCAATAATCCTTTACCGCCGGCGTCAACAACACCCGCTTCCTTTAGCACGGGAAGCATGTCAGGGGTCTTTTCCAGAACAGCGGCGGCATGCTTCACCACATCATCCATCATTGAGGTGAAGCTGCAGTCTTTTTTTACAGAAACAGCCGCAGCCTTGGCGCTTTCCCTTGCAATGGTCAGCATCGTTCCTTCAACAGGTTTCATTACCGCTCTATATGCGGTGTTTACTCCCTCCTGCAATGCTAAAGCGAACTCTTTTGGTCCAACGTAATCCCGGCCTTCCAGCCCTTTGGCAAACCCACGAAATATCTGGGATAATATTACGCCAGAATTTCCCCTGGCGCCAAGCAGAGAACCTGCAGCTAAAGCGCTTGCAACAGAAGAAACCGATTCCTTTTTTGCTTTTTTTAATTCATTAAGTGCTGAGCGCATAGTCAAACTCATATTAGTTCCGGTATCCCCGTCGGGAACCGGAAAGGTATTCATAGCATTAATAACTTCTTTATTGTTGTCCAGAATACGCGCACCGGCAATTAACATTTTTTCAAGTTGAATACCTTCAAGCTGCTTCATGTCAACCTCCTAATCAATTATCGGCCACGCGTACTCCCTGCACATGGATATTTACACGGGAAACATTCAGCCCTGTAAGCTTTTCTAGAGTATATTTAACCTTTTCCATAACATTAACAGCTACTTCTTGTATTTTCGTACCGTAAGAAACGATAATATGCAAATCCACCGTCACTACGTCATCCTCAAGATGTACTTCCACACCCCGGCTAAGATTGTCCCGGCCCAGCAGCTCGGCAATACCATCCTTAAGCTTGCGTGAAGACATTCCTACCAAGCCGTAGCACTCCACGGCAGCCACACCGGCTAGCGTTGCTATTAATTCCTCAGTAATAACTACTTTACCAAGCTCATTGTCAACTTGATTTGTCATCAGGCTTCCCTCCGGAATTGTCGTTAAACAATGCGTTTAGATCCTCGAGAAGTTTCTCAAGATCTGCCCCATGCCTGCGTGCACCCTGCTCAATATTCTCATTCATTACAGCTAAGCAGCCGCTACAACTCATATCATACGATTTCAGAACTTCCATAGCCTTCGGATGAGAACGAATCGTTTCAAAAAGTGTCAAATCTTTTGTTATTTTCACTTCTGTTCCCCCTTAATTCGGGATTATACTGCGACTATTTATTCCATAAAACAATAAGGAATTCCTGCCTATGAAATTATTTACTTGCATCACCAAGTCCTGTATGTTAGAATTTAAAAAGTGATTTTTATTTATCTTATGCTCATGCATTTTACTTAATACTGAAGTATGTCGAGGAGGTGTAAAGATTGGCCAGAAGATGTGTTGTGTGTGGCAAAGGGACGGAAACAGGAAATGCCGTTAGTCACTCTAATATTAAAACAAGAAGAACCTGGAAAGCCAATGTCCAGAAAGTCAAAGCTCTTGTGGACGGTACACCGCGTAAAGTCGCCGTGTGCACCCGCTGCTTGAAATCAGGCAAAGTAAAACGAGTTGTATAACATACAATCAGATTAACAAAAAAAAAGCGCACTGCGCTTTTTTTTATTGCATAGGAAATTATATCATTCAGGGAAGCTACGATCCTATGCAAGGGGTTTGTAAGGGGCGTGTCCCCTTACTCTTGCGGGGTGCTCAGGGGCGCAGGCCCGCCGAAGGGGCGGCAGCCCCTAGCGGAATAAAAAAGACGCTTCTTTAACTTAAAAACGCAAAGCGTCTTTTTTATTTTTGCCATATTCCCAAAAAGCCTTTTAATATTTTACCGATAAACTTTGGCACTCGAACTGTGTAAAAGCGCATCCTTCTCCCCCCTCTTAGTAAATCCGCTGAATGCTAAACATCGCCCATCCTGCCCAAATCAAGCCAAACCCCAACATTAGAATCCACAAGTATCCCGGCAAGGAATCAATTACCACAGCCATACCTGCCACTGCCAAAGCCAGGCCGATAAATCTGCGGAGCATAGCCATTACCCTATACGACCGCAAACAATCACCCCTCCCTATGTACAACTACAGTGCAGTATATGCATCCTCCGCCGGTTTGGTGCACACTAAGCCAACTCCAGAATTTTAAGGCAAAACTCCACAACCCGGACTAAATCATCTACCCTTTGGAACTCATCCAGCGTATGAACTTCCTCATTTCCCACAGAAAGGTTTACCGCCGCAATTCCCTTGCCGTTAATAATATTGGCGTCACTGCCTCCTCCGGTAGGCTGAGTATTAACTGCCAATCCCAGTTCATTTGCCGCTTTTTTCACCAGCTGAAGCAGCTCATGTCCTTCTGCTACATGATATGCGGGATAAAGCCTTTTTACTTCTATTTCCACACGACTGTTATTCTCCGAAGCCGCCTGCGTAAATTCTTCGCAAATTCCTTTTGTAGCTTCTGCTAATTTAGCTTCGGACAAGCTCCTTGTTTCACCTCGAACCTCGACTAAATCAGGCACAATGTTGGTTGCCTGCCCACCTTCAATAACCCCGATATTTGCCGTTGTTTCTTCATCAAGCCGACCTATCTTCATCCGGCTAATCGCCTTTGCCGCCGTCACAATGGCATTAACGCCTTTCTCCGGAGCAACTCCTGCGTGAGCAGCCTTGCCATAAATACGGGCAACAATCCCATCCTGTGCAGGCCCCTGGTTAATTACCGTTCCCACTCTACCGCTGCTGTCTAATACAATGGCTTTCTTTGCTTGCAAGACCCTCTCGTCCAAGCCTTTTGCCCCGTGCAAGCCACCCTCCTCCGCAACGGTGAAAACAACTTCCACCCGCCCATGCGTCAAGCCATTTTCTTTAATAACAGTGAGCATCTCTAAAATAGCAGCTAATCCCGTACCATTATCTGCGCCCAGAATGGTTCTGCCGTCACTTTTGATAATGTTGCCTTCCAATATAGGCTCAATTCCCATCCCCGGCGTTACACGGTCCATGTGAGCCAGAAACATCAATGGTTCTTTATCTGCCGACCCTGCCAGCACTCCAATTACATTGCCGGCGTCACCGCCATACGCTTCTACGGCATTGTCCTCCGTCACACTAAGCCCCAACTCTTCCAGCTTCACTTTCAGGAAATCTGCCATCTTCCGCTCCTGCAAAGTTCCGCTGTCCACCCTAACAATATCCATAAAACTATTTATTAATCGCTCTTTATTAACCATTTAAATACCTCCTTATTTACCGTTACCCCAGCGATCCATTACTAAACAAGCAGTCAAATCACCTGTAACATTAATAGCTGTACGGCTCATGTCCAATATGCGGTCTACCCCAATAATTAACGCAATACCACTAGCCGGAATGCCAACGCTGGTCAAAACCATTGCTAAAATTACCATGCCCACACCGGGGGTAGCCGATGAACCTATAGAAGCTCCCGTAGTCATCACAATTATCAACAGCAATGATGCTACAGTCAGCTGCACACCAAACACCTGGGCCAAAAACACTGTGGCAACACCCTGGTACAAAGCCGTGCCATTCATATTGATAGTTGCCCCTAAAGGAATAAGAAACTGTGATATTGACGGCCTAACATTAAGCTTTTCTTCTGCTACCTGGATAGAAAGAGGCATAACCGCGGCTGAACTGGAAGTGGAAAATGCCAATAGCTGAACCTCACGAATAGCCTGCAAAAATGTAACCGGATTTCTTCCTGCAATAATCACTATCAGCAAATAAATAAAAAGTAAAGTAAAAAGCCCGCCCAAAACTGTACACACATAAACGCCCATACCCAAAAGAGCTTCAATTCCCGTACTTATCACGGTCTGAGCAAGCATGCCAAAAACGGCAAGCGGAGCTAAAAACATCGCCCAACGAACAACAGTCATGCAAACTTCCTGAATAGCGCTCAACAATTCAAGCAGAGGCCGCGAATAATTCGAAGCGGTAGAAATCAAAGCTACCCCGAAGATAATAGCAATCAAAACAATCTGAAACATTTCCCTTTCTACCATGGAACCCAACGGGTTTTGGGGAAGAACACGGGCAATCAGATCAGGAACGCCAATTAGTGAGGGAGCCTCAATAACATCAGCCGTTACAGCAGCTTGAGCAGCATCAACATTTCCCAGCAAAGAGCCGTCAATATACTGTCCGGGCTGAACAATTAAAGCAAACGCCAGCCCGACAACAATAGCAATTATTGTGGTTACAACGAAGTAAAGCGCAAGGCGAATTCCCATCCTTTTCAACTGCTCCATATCCTCACTAGCAGCAAGCCCTGTAACTATAGAGGCAAATACCAAAGGCACCACAATCATCTGTATCATACCTAAAAATATTTGACCGGGAAGCGCCAACCAACTGCCGATAACCATAGCCGTATCCCTATTAACCAACCCAGCCGAAGGGCCTAGACCCCACCCGGTAGCAACCCCAAGAAACATAGCCATAAGTATCTTTATCCATAACCTTGTTCTAGTAAGACTATGTAAATGTCTTGTTAGATCTTTTAATGACTTCGGTCTTAAGTATTTCAGCGGATCTGTCACGCTATCCCCCCATTCAATTTTCTAATATTTTGTTTCTATGTTTTTCCCATCTTCCCTTCAAAATAACATTAAAATAGACTTACTTATACCAATTGATACGAATATATGTTTTTTGCAAGAACTTTTTCC
>DLMZ01000011.1:4331-5572 GCA_002479415.1 Firmicutes bacterium UBA7523 | reverse complement strand
TATACTTTCCGGGAATGCAGGTTCCAAGCTTTCTATATATAGATCATAGTCATTTTGGAAATACGTAATATTGAGTACGTCATTTTTTAAAATATCCCCTGTTGGTTTATTGATTGCTTTTCTAACTGCTGCCTCCAACGCTTTATCAGGAAAATTGATAACATGCTCGGATTTAGAATTTTCAGCTATAACCGTCGTTGGAGATAATAACAGTATTATTGCTAAAAATGTCGATATCAATAAGCTATAATTTCTTTTTTTCACTTCAACAGCTCCTCCAATATTAGTAGTAAGAATAGTAATACGCCTGTCAATGTATTTTACCACTATCGTAACTGACATTCAATTACATAAACACAAAACAATGCTTATAATACCAGCCTCTGCCTGATTCCGCTTTGCTCGGCTCTCGTGGCTACCCCCAATATACTAAATGTTATAATGACATCTTCCAAGGGGCCTATAGAAAAGCCACTCTTCCAAGAGTGGCTTTTCTAGTTTGGATCAAAGATAATCACTTGATACAATTATTACGATGCTTTTGACAGTTATTATTATTCTCGAACCAACCAAATGCAACTTGAGCATTAATGTTTTTTTTGCTTGGTGAGACTAAAAAAACAACAAAGGAGCCGCCTGGCGAAAAAATGAATTTTCCATCTTCATCGCTCGCCAACGTGCTATTCGGTGGTACAATTCGCTTAAATGGATTAATTCCTTTCTTCGGAAAACCTTCCACAAGCTCTGCAAATGCTATTTTTACTTTCGGCTGCGGGAGCGGAAAAAAGCTAGTATTTGCAGGTGTAACATGATTTGAAATCATAGGGTTCCTAGAAGTACTAGAATTAAACCAAATCTCAGCGATAAAAGGTTGGTCAGAAAAATTTGTTACAGTAAATGCGTTTACATATAAATGAACATCAGATTTTACGGGATTAATTAAACCTCCCCATGCATTTTTACCTTTTCTTAAACGAATGATTTCAGTTTGTCCAACAAAATATTCCCCTTTCAAAGATTGAAACAAGGGGTTAGGAATGTTGACAGCTTTTTTGAGATTGTTATTACACATTACATGCCTCTCCTTTTCAACAGTTTATGTAAATTCATTGGAGAATGTTCGACCATGTCCATCCAATCTAACTAATCTACTTGGTGATAAGGAAATTAAAGTGCCTAAAGCATGCAAAGCTCTTGAAATTCTATTCTCAAGAGATAATATGCATGATCCTATTATTACA
>DLMZ01000011.1:0-4211 GCA_002479415.1 Firmicutes bacterium UBA7523 | reverse complement strand
GCATGATCCTATTATTACACGCTTAGCACGGGAGCTAAGTATAGATTTTTCTATTATTGGTGGAAATCTTGAATTTTTTAGAGAAAATTCACTAAATTCTATCATGTTATCTGTTTATGAAAAGGACATAACTAGTGTGACGAACTATTTAGATAAAAATCAAGTGCTATGGCGACTAATTAACAGCATGCCTCAAAGGGAGGAGGTTTAGTGGAACGCACTTTTTTTGAACAGTGTCTCTTTTATGGAAATAAACTGGTACTTCCATCGATTGTCGCTACTATTCGGATGGTATTCGCAACAATGATTATAAGCACTATTTGTGGCTTTATTATTGCTATTCTACTTACAATGTATGGTCCTAATGGATTGAAATACAATAAAATTTTTTATAAATTTATAAGCTTGCCGGTAAACATTATTCGCTCATTTCCAATATTAATTCTTATAGTTGCCATCTCTCCTCTTACACGCTTGATAGTTGGCACTACAATTGGAGAAAAAGCAGTAGTTCTGCCATTATCTATTGCAGCTACAGCTTTTATCTCTCGATTGCTCGAGAGTGCCTTTATAAAGGTTGATAAACAATTGATAGAAGCTGCTCGCTCATTTGGTGCTTCAGATATGCAGATTATTTTTAGGATTATTATTAAAGAATCTGTCCCCGCAATTATTTCAATCTTAACGATTACAACTGTTACGTACATCGCAGCCACCACCATTGCGGGAGCAGTAGGTGGCGGAGGGTTAGGAGCTATTTCTCTTACATATGGCTATCAAAGCTTTAACAACATTGTATTATATATGGCCGTGGCCGCATTATTCATTATGGTAAATTTAGTTCAGCTAATTGGCTGGAACTAGATTGCTTGCTAGGTGTACAAAGGAAGAAATGGCAATAGGTATGCCTTATCACCTGTTTTCTCAGGTAGTTGATGGGATTAAAAACACTGTGAACCCACTAGAGCGCAATGGGGATAAAAAATTAATACTAGAAAGAATGAATGAAAAAGGAATATCCAAAGAATTGAGCGTTGTATTTGACCACAACTATATCATTCTCAAGCGTTATGAGAAGTGCAGGGATTGATGCATTTTCTTATCTATTACAAGATGATAAGTACATAAACTTCCCGACCGGTTTATGTGTACTTAAGGGAAACGAAAGTTCTGAATGGGCTCAAGCCGCTATGAAGGTAACAGCTACTGAAGAATATACTAAGAGATTTAATGACATTTTCCAAGGTGCCTACAAACTTTTTTCAGAAATGGACAAGTAAAATATATTAGTTAGCAAAACCACTCATCATAGAGTGGTTTTTGCTAACTAATATATTTTTTTGTTCTTTGGGTACTTTAGTAACCAGTTCGGCAATTTTACTATGCTGGATGACGGCCGCGCCCATCTGTTGGGAGAACAGATAACCCCTGACGGTAAGCGTTTTGAAATCCAACTAAAAGGGTCTGGGAGAACTCCTTATTCCCGCCAGGGTGACGGACAGAAGCAATGTATGCGCTTGGTATTCCCACCACCCGTAACCTAGCGGTGGTGTCAAATAGTGAGCCCGGGTGGCTGCCAGGGTTTTACAGTCATCATGGTAATAAGCCGAAATTACGACCTATTTGAATTGCTTGAAGAATTTTTCAGTAGCCTTGAGTTCACGTTTTTTATTGCTATTGCCCCTAATTCATGTCTTTGTAAATTAATCGCATTCTTTTGCATGTTGAATATACTAATCATACATAAGAGGCTCAACATACTGCCTATTATAAATACCCAAAAGAAAGGATTGCTGAAATGGATACAAAACATGAAGAGCGTTGCAAACATGAAGAGCATTGTCATCAAAAAAAAAGTGAAGATAATTCTCAACAAGGATCTGCTCCTATAGGAGGTCTTTTTGGAGAAATTATTAAAAACCATAGTCACGTCTTTCACTTTCACTTTTTTCTCCCTAACCACCTTATTAGTCTTCCAACTGTAGGTACAACATGCCGAGTTCCAATCAACTGTCCCACAGGCTTTGAAGGCAGGTATACTGTAAGGCCCGGAGACACCATGTACTATGTTGCTCAACGTTGTGGAGTTAGCCTTCAAAGTTTAATTAATGCTAACCCTCATATTTCTAATCCAAATGTATTATATCCATGTGATGTATTATGCGTACCTCCCAGATGTGCAAATTAAGTTAATATCATGCTCTTCCATTTAAAACAACTCTGAATGCTGTAGCAGAAAAATCAAAGATCTTGACCCAACGAAAACTTTGCCGGAAGAGCTTATGGCGGTAACAAGGCGAGGCAAGCCTATGTGGCAATTGTCTCGCCTCTTTAAGCTTTGGCTTCCAGTGAAATTTAACAAATCTGCCTTTGCCCTGCCGCCTCGCAGGGGTCTTATATCGTTGATTTTATCCATTGTAACCAACGCAAACCACTCAATGTATCGGTGTAAATAATAATAAGAAGTTTATGAAATAATAAAAGAACATTGAATACATTCTTCAAGAGTAAATTATAAGGAGTATATCATGGTAGACATATCATTAGTTTATCCGATATTTGCATCCATACTAGTTATTCTATCCTTAGTTCTTATACCCCGTGACAGTTATAGGGCATATCTTCCTGTTATTTTTATCGCCACTTTATTCCATGCTGGATTGCTATATATTGTTATTAACATTCTTGACGCATGGGAGTATGTAGGAGATGACCCATTTGCTGTTTTCGGCATACCTATCTTTATTTTAATAGCTTGGGGGGCTTCTCTTGCATTATTTCTATGGGGGCTGCCGGAAAAACTGCCCCGTTGGACTCACTATGTTTACATTGGATCTTTTGCCCTTGCAGGGACATTTATTGATGCAACTTTTCACTCTATAGGGATACGGCCTTATAGTGAATGGTTTAGTGGCTGGATGTGGTTTTTCCCGCTATACTTTATTTTTTGGATTACCTATCTTATCTATCTAAAACGCCTTGAGTTAGAAAAAGTATAAAAATTACAAAGCATTGCGTTACACCTTCACTTCCCAGAAAAATAGTCAATAATCTGCCTTTAAGCTTTAATGCATCCACAGAAACCAATTTATCAATGTGGTTGCAGCTTTAAGATGCTCAATTCTATTGCTGTAAGGTGTAAGCCAAACATGACTCTTTGTTTCTCTCCATACATTCTGCAAATTCTTATAGTCATGTATGTTTAAATATGGGTCGTCACCCTTCTTATAGGCATCCATCGCGTCTGCTACGGGCAGTACTCTAAATGCTATCCGGCCTTCTTTATAATAACGATGAATCCAGGTAGGTACGCTTGTTATCTCAGCCAATGCAATACCGTCTTTTTTTCGGACATATTCAAGTCGTACAAGTATCCCGCTGTTGGTATGCGGCATGATTTGATCAGCGATAAGGTTACCCAATGAATATATAACTAATCCCCTTCTTCCCGAATCAGTGCGAATAAACTCGACAGGCTGCAAGACATGTGGATGACTTCCGACAATAACATCTGCCCCCCAAGAAATTATATTTTCCGCCAGCTTTTGCTGCTGCTGGTGAGGGTTCCTGTTGTATTCATGCCCCCAATGCAGAGAAACAACTACCAGATCGGCGTTATTCCTTGCTTTCTGGATGTCGTTTTTAATTAATTCTTTGTCCATTATATTTACAAGATATCCTTTACCTTCAGGTATGGGTATCCCGTTTGTTCCGTATGTATAAGCAAGAAATACTATGGTAATGCCGTTTTTAGTTATAGTGAGGAAGCTGTCCCTTTCTTCCTTCGATTGTGCTGTCCCGAAATATTTCATTCCGGCTTTCTCCAAGTGTTGTATTGTTCTCAGCACACCTTTTTCGCCTCTGTCAAGACAGTGATTGTTAGCAGTTGAAACTACATCAAAACCGGCTTGTTTGAGATTATACGCCAGAGCTTCCGGAGAATTGAATACGGGAAACCCTGAATATTCCATCTCTTCGCCTGCTAAAGTCATTTCAAGGTTGCCAACGACCAGATCAGCTTCATGCAAATACGGCTCAATTTCGGCAAACCATTCTGTAAAATCATATTCATCTTTATCAGGGCGGTAAGTAGACTTCAGTTGTGTGTCATGAACCATAATATCACCTGTGACCACTAGCAGAATACTATCTGATTTTTTACCTATTGCAAAAGATGCAAAAGAAGTCTTTGTTTTTTGCAAGAACTTTTT
>DLMZ01000023.1 GCA_002479415.1 Firmicutes bacterium UBA7523 | reverse complement strand
ACTTAAAGATGTTACCAGAAGCTAACGATTATATTTAGCGGAGTCCTTTCTCTTTTAGCAGATGCCTCACTGCTTCAGCCGGGTGCGCAAAAATCATCCGAGGGCCGGCATACCGCATGACAAGAATTATTTTTTCCCGCATTAAGGGCTTATAGCAGTGTACGGGACACTTTGAGCAAGCAGGCTTTTCCTTGCCGTATTTACACATTTCCAGGCGCTTCCTTGCGTATGCGAGCAGTTCGCCGCACTCGGCGCACAATTCCTGCCCGGAAGCATGATTACCCCGGCAGTATAGCTCAATCATTTTTTTTACTGTTTCTTGTTCTTTATGCATGGAATATCTCCTCAGAAAAGATTCATACTTTAGCGCCAGCAAATCTTTCCACAGGCAGTTTAAGAGGATTTCTCCCGTATCTTTTTAACCGCAAGCAGTGCCTGCCCCGCGGCGGCGGCGGTTTTTGCCAAATCTTCGCAGCTGTGCGCAAGGGAAACAAACCCAGCTTCAAACTGGGAAGGAGCAATATAGACGCCATTGGCCAGCAAAGTTTGAAAATAAACGCAAAAGCTCTCTTTGTCGGAACGAGAAGCGGAAGCATAATCAAGCACTTCTTCACAGTTAAAGAAAATACTGAACATGGAGCCTATCTGCCTGATGCAAACGGTTACTCCCAGACTCTGGGCGGCGTCCCTGATACCTCCTGTCAAAATGGAAGTTTTCTCTTCTAATGCCTCGTAGGTACCCGGCTCACGCAATACTTTCAGCATCTCCGCACCTACTGCCATGGCCAAGGGATTGCCGGACAATGTCCCTGCCTGGTAAACGGGCCCTGAAGGCGCAACATATTCCATGATTCTTCTCTTGCCGCCGTAAGCGCCAACGGGGAGCCCTCCTCCTATTACCTTGCCCAGCACCGTAAGGTCAGGGTCCAGGCCAAAGTACTCCTGGGCACCGCCGAAAGCGACGCGGAAACCGGTCATGACCTCATCGAAAATCAGCAAGGCGCCAAAGCATTCCGTAATTTCGCGAAGTCCCTCAAGGAATCCAGGCTGCGGCAATACTAGCCCCATGTTGCCTGCCACCGGTTCAATGATTACAGCGGCAATTTGCTCTCCTTCACGTTCAAATATTTCCCGCACAGAGCAAAGGTCATTATATGGTGCAATGATAGTGTCGCCGGCGGTACCGACAGTGACGCCGGGGCTGTCGGGGAGCCCAAGGGTCGCGGCGCCGGAACCGGCTTTAATCAATAGGCTGTCTACATGCCCGTGGTAGCAGCCGATGAACTTCACAATCTTCTGCCGCCCGGTGTAGCCCCGTGCCAGACGCAAGGCGCTAAGCACCGCTTCGGTCCCAGAGTTGACCATGCGCACCATCTCCATGGACGGCACAGCATCAACAACCAGCCGGGCCAACTCGGTTTCAAGAGCAGTGGGCGCGCCAAAGCTAGTACCGTGTGCTGCTGTATTTCTAATCGCTTCAACGATGCGCGGATGAGCATGTCCGAGGATAAGCGGACCCCAGGATCCAACATAATCTATATACTCGTTACCGTCGGCGTCGAAAATTTTGCTTCCCGAACCATGGCTGATAAAGAGCGGCTCTCCACCCACAGCATTAAAGGCGCGAACCGGGCTGTTCACCCCGCCGGGAATGTATTTTTTCGCTTCATCGAATAGTTCTCTTGACCTCTTATTCATATGCAACCCCCGCTCATTCGCCAAGCTTTTTTGTTTCAGCCAATACCCTGCGCGAAATACTAATAGTAACGCATGCCGGCTTTTTTAAATTCCCTGGTACTGTAAAGAATGGTATAGTCCGAAATACCGGTACGCTTGGACATTTCCCGGGCAACACCTTCCACTTCTTCCCGGTTTGTGCCGTGCAGCATAGAAAACAAGTTAAAGGGCCAATCAGAGTATACCGGTCTTTGGTAAACGTGGCTGGCCTGGGGGAAAGAAGCCATAATCCTGCCTGCTTCCTCTACTCTGTCCAGGGGAACCCGCCAGGCGCACATACCGTTGGAGGAATAACCGGCACGGTAGTGGGCAAGAAGGGCTCCGACGCGGCGCAGCACCCCTTTCGTCTCTAGCGCGGCTAATCGGTCCAGCAATTCCTCTTCGGTAATCCCTATTTCCCGGGCCAAGTCTTCATAAGGAGTCAATGTCAATGGTATATCTCCCTGAAAATAAGAGACAATTTTTTTATCCAGGTCGCTAATCATTTTTTCCCTTCCTTTAAACACTTTTTCTATAGCTTAAAATAGACACCTATTTTAAATAAACGTAATGCGGGAAGGCTGCGTAACTTCACAACACCCGGCAAGGTTTCCATCTCAGCCAGCGTGCGAAACAATTCTTCCTGCGTTTGACAGGTCAGTGTAAACCAGAGGTTAAACGCATGGTCGCGCTGATAGTTGTGGGTAACTCCTGCCAAGGCACTTACCCGTACAGCAATCTCCTCCAGCTTTTCCGGCACTGCCTGAAGTGCAACCAAGGTGCTGACAAAACCCAGCTTCTGCGAATCAAATACCGCCCCCACGCGGCGGATAATTCCCTTTTCACGAAGAGCCTTTACCGACTCCAGCGCTTCCTCCTCCGTGCAGCCGGCCAACTCTGCCAACGCCTGAAACGGGCGGTGATGCAGGGGAAACTCCTTCTGAATCAGATTGAGAATTATCCTGTCCAGGGGACTAAGCTCATATTCTCGCTCAACTGCCATGGACAGCGTTCACCCCTCGTCTGTAGAGACACCACGGATCTTCGGCCATATAGTCTTCGTCAGCGTAATAAAAGGCTCTTGCCCTGCAGCCGCCACAAACCTGCTTATACTTGCAGACACCGCACTTGCCGCCCAAATCATCACGTCTTAATTCCTGGAAAACCTCAGCTTCCTTCCAGATACGGTCGAAAGGAGTTTCCCGGACATCGCCTACCGTTAGCGGCAGGTACGGGCAGGGGTGAACCACTCCGTTTGGCAAAATACAACAATAAGCCGTCCCTGCCAAGCACCCACGCGTGAAACGCATTTTTAACCCCATCTGTTGAGCGATACGCATAAACTGGGGGGCACAAGTCGGCTTAAGCTCAATGTCCACTTCCTTTTGCTTCTTCATAATACGGTGAAGCAGCTGTTCGTACCGCTTTTCGCGCAACGCCTCTTCTTCGATGTCCTTGCCGCGGCCGGTAGGAACAAGGAAAAATATATGATGTGCAATGGCGCCCATCCGTACCGCCAAATCAGAAATGCCTTCAAATTCATGGAAATTATGTTCTCTGACAGTAGTATGAACTTGAAAAGGCAAGCCTGCACGAAGACAAGCCTCCATCCCTCGCAGGGCATCCTCAAAAGCACCGGTAACCTGCCGGAAATCGTCGTGCAACGGGGCGGAGGCACTGTCTAGGCTAATACCGATACAGGCCGCACCTGCTTGCTTTAGCCGCTGGGCCACTTCATCTGTGATTGTGGTACCGGTGGTGCCAAAGACAGGGCGCATCCCCAAGCTTGAGACATAAGCTGTTAACTCAAAGATATCTTCGCGCAATAGGGGTTCGCCGCCGCTTAAGATAACAATTTTAAACCCAGCCCGGGCGATCTCTTCCAGCAGCTTCTTTCCTTCCGCCGTTGAAAGCTCACCGGCACGTTTGTCCCCGGCATCACGGTAGCAATGCTTGCATTTCAAGTGACAGGCCCAAGTAGTATTCCAAGAAATAATCATATCTGCTCCTCCCTGTCTCCCGCCAGCCATCGCGCTGCATCTCTGGCGTGGTAGGTCAAAATCAGGTCGGCACCGGCACGCTTAATCGACAATAGTGTCTCCAGTACCGCCTGCCTCTCGTCTAACCAGCCATTGGCGGCGGCAGCCTTTATCATGGCATATTCACCACTAACATTGTAAGCAGCTACGGGGCAGCAGCTAACTTCTTTGACCTTGCTGATAACGTCAAGGTAAGTCATAGCTGGTTTTACCATAATCATGTCAGCCCCTTCGGCCAAATCCTGCGCGACCTCTTTCAACGCCTCCCGCCGATTAGCCGGATCCATCTGATATGAACGGCGGTCGCCAAATGAGGGAGTGGAACCTGCGGCTTCCCGAAAAGGTCCGTAGAAGGACGAAGCATATTTAGCGGCATAGGAAAGAATGCCTACCTGTTCAAACCCCTCCCTGTCAAGAGCGCTGCGCAGAGTGCCCACCCGACCATCCATCATATCCGAGGGAGCAACAATATCTGCCCCGGCTGTGGCATGAGAAACGGCTACTTTAGCTAGTATTTCCAGTGTAGGGTCGTTCAGAATTTCGCTGCCGGAGACAACGCCGCAGTGACCATGGTCAGTATACTCGCACAGACAAACATCTGTAATTACTACTATCTCAGGATAAAGATCCTTAATGGCACGCACAGCAGTCTGCACTGCCGCATCGGAATCGTATGCCATACTGCCTAAGGGGTCCTTAACTGCGGGTATACCAAACAAGATTACCGCCGGGATACCCAGTGAGCGAAGCTCGCATACTTCCTTGAGGACGTTGTCCACGGAATACCGGAAGACGCCGGGCATAGCGCCAATCGGTTGTTTTATCCCCTTTCCTTCAGTGACAAAAAGAGGACAAACAAGATTGCTAACCGAAAGTTCCGTTTCACGGACCATGCGCCGTATCGTCTCTGTGCGGCGCAGTCGTCGCGGACGGCTAACAGGAAACACCATGAAATCATCCCTCCCTAAATTTTTCACCTAATTCCCACTTGTACATCTAATCTCTTCATCAGTAAGGTAGCAGGCAGGGTCTGATTCCCAAAAGTCTCCCGTAGCCGCCTCGGCCCGGGCGCGAAAGTTACCGTTGCAGATATCAAGCCAGCGGCAGGAAGAACACCGACCCTTTAGCAATGGTTTACGGTTCTTAAGCCCGGACAAAATGGGTTGAGACATGTTAGTCCAAATTTCGCCAAACGGGCGCTCACGTACGTTACCAAAGGCATGGTTCCGGGTAAACTGGTCGGCGTAAACGTATCCCAGGCTGTCCACTGCTCCGATAGCAATGCCGGTGCGATTGCCGCCATTGGCTCTTAGTAGCTCCAGAATGCGTGCAGCCCGCTCCGGATCCCGTTCTTTCATATATTCATAAATAAAGGGACCGTCCGCATGGTTATCAACCATCAGCACTTCTTTTTCCTTGCCTCGCAAACCAAAGTCAAGCGTACGCTCTATTATGAGCCGCATAGCCTGCCGGGACTCCTCGTGCGTAATATCTTCACTAATCATATTAGAACCACGCCCACTGTAAACCAGATGATAAAAACATATCCGGGGTACGTTTTCCGCCTCAGCAAGGTCAAAGATACTGTCAATTTCAGCGTAATTATGGCGGTTGATTGTAAAGCGCAAACCCACGCGCTGACCAACCTCTAAGCAGTTGCGTATACCGCGCAGAGCATCCTCGAATGCGCCTTCCTTGCGGCGAAAGCGGTCATTGTTGGCCCCGATTCCGTCCAGACTTATCCCCACATAGCCCACACCGGCTTTCTTTAGCCTCCGGGCCATGCCTGCGTCAATGAGCGTACCGTTTGTGGAAACGGTGACCCGCATATTTCGACTTTTGGCATAATCCACTAGTTCAAACAAATCCTTGCGCACTAACGGCTCACCGCCGGAAATGAGCAACACAGGAACTTTAAACGCTGCTAAACCGTCAATAAAGCTCTTCGCCTCTGAAGTGGTAAGTTCGCCTGCATAATTACCAGGCTCGGAATCCATATAGCAGTGAATGCATCGCAGGTTACAGCTGCGGGTACTGTTCCAAACCACCACAGGTCCAGATCCTGCCGCCGTACCATGCACAGTCTCGCGGACACCATTATTGTAGCGGAGGTTGTCCCCGTAATAGTCTGATTCCAACAGCAGCTTAGTGACACTAATCAACGGGTGTACCCCCTTTATTTGATGCCAAATACTCCAACAACGCTTCAATTAAACCGTCAATGGTATACTTCTTTGCCTCGACATTAATATTCAAGCCTAGTTCCCGGGCTGTTTGCGAGGTAACCGGACCAATGCTAGCCAAGATAATACCCTCCAAAAGCTTTGCCGGATTGTCGGTTTCCAACAGCTTCACGAAATTGCGTACCGTAGATGAACTGGTAAAGGTAACAACGTGTACCATTCCGTTTCGCAACATCTCGTGAAGCGAGCCGGCACCTGCACTGTCTGGCAGCAATGTACAGTAGGCCTCAACATTTTCCACTATCCCTCCCATTGCCGAAAGCATCGCAATCAGTTCCGGACGAGCAATATCGGCCCTGGGCAATAACACCCTATCTCCAGGAGAAATCAAGCCCTGCAAGCAATCAGCCAATGCCTCAGCTCTGTATTCGTCCGGAACATAATCCACGCGCAAGCCCTTTTCCTCCAGTGCTTCCTTGGTATGAGGGCCAATAGCGCAAATTCTTGCTCCTAGGTCACGCACATCCCGACCATGGTGGCGCAACCGTGCAAAAAAATGCTTAACACCGTTTACACTAGTGAAGATAACCCAGCGATAGCTTTCCAGAGAGGTAATGGCACGATCCAGCGGTCCGAAATCTTGTGGAGGAACAACTTTAATTACCGGAAATTCAAACGGTTCTCCTCCTAAAACTTCAATTTTCTCTGAAAGAACACTGGACTGCGCCCGAGAGCGGGTGACAACAATCCTTTTCCCAAAAAGGGGTTTGTTTTCAAACCATTGGAGCTTATCCCGCATCTCCACAACCTCTCCGACAATAGTCACAGCAGGTGAACTAATAGCTGCCTTTTGCACTTTCTCGACAATGTCTGCAAGCGTTCCGGTGAGCGTCTGCTGTTCGGGACGTGTACCCCGGCAAATCACCGCAACCGGAGTATTCGGGTCACGACCGTTTTCAATCAGCTTTTGTACGATTAAAGGCAGGTTTCCCAACCCCATTAGAAAGGCCAGCGTACCAGTTCCGGTGGCGACCTTCTCCCAGGCAATGTTGCTTTTATTCTTATTGGGATCCTCATGGCCGGTGATTACGGCAAAGCCAGCGGTAAAATCACGATGTGTAACCGGGATTCCGGCATAGGCAGGGACAGCGATGGCAGAAGTAACTCCTGGGACAACCTCAAAAGGAACTCCATGCTTGGCTAGGAATTCGGCTTCCTCCCCGCCGCGTCCGAAAAGAAACGGATCGCCACCCTTGAGCCTGGTAACAACCAGCCCCTGGCGCGCCTTCCGCAGTAACAGCTGGTTAATCTCTGTTTGTGACATAGTGTGGCTCTGAGGCAGCTTCCCCACATATATAAGCTCCGCATCATTACGGGCATCTCTAACAAGCCGGTCGCCAACCAGGCGATCGTACACCAAGACATCGGCTGCGGCAATGCATTTTAATCCTTTGACAGTAATCAGCCCGGGGTCACCGGGGCCCGCTCCCACCAGATAAACCTTCCCGTTTGCACTATCAACCCTGCTATCTTGCATTACAATCAAGCCTCGCCTTTTTCAGGATTGCCGCCGCACCATAGCTTAGCAGCTTTTCCGCCAATTTTTCTCCAATATCTAAAGCCATATCCAGTGGCCCGGTAGCCTCATCCCTCAAAATAGTTGAACCGTCCAGGGAGGCAACCAGCCCCTGAAGGCGTAGTTTCCCATCTGATATTTCACATAGAGCGCCTGCAGGAATCTGGCACCCCCCTTCAAGGCGTCGCAGGAATGCCCGTTCGGCGGACACCGCCGTACGTTCTTCCGGCCGATCCAAATGCCTTAAAAGTTCCTTCATTGCCTTGTCGTCATCACGAATTTCCACCGCCAGTCTCCCCTGCCCTACAGCTGGGAGGCATATTTCCGGTGGTATTATCTCTGTCACCAAGTCTAGCCACCCTAGACGCTTAAGCCCAGCATAAGCAAGAACCAGAGCGTCAAATTCTCCTTCGGTGAGCTTGCGTAATCTTGTCTCCAGATTACCGCGTACCGGTCGAAACGTAAGCCGGGGATAGGAGCGGGAGAGCTGGGCAATGCGGCGCAAGCTGCTGGTACCTATCAAGGCACCATCCGGCAAATCCGCAAACGCAGCCGCCTGTAAGCTAACCAGAGCATCCCGGGGGTCTTCCTTACCAGTCACAGCCCCAATTTCCAGCCCCGCCGGAAGAACGGTCGGAACATCCTTCATACTGTGTACAGCCAAGTCTATTTCACCACATAACAACGCATCTTCAATTTCCTTAACAAAAACTCCCTTGTCACCAAGCTTTGTCAGGTCGGTATCAAGGATCTTGTCACCTTTTGTTTTTATTAATTTTATTTCAAAAGAATGCTCTGCCGCAACTTGCTTTAGTTCCTCAATAACCCAATTCGACTGTGACAGAGCAAGGCGGCTATCCCTGCTGCCCACAATAATTTTCCTCATCTGTGCGCCTCCTGTATACGCTTATCTTCTCCCCCATAACGAACAATCATGGAAGCAACTTCCCGCTCAAGAGCCTCAGGCGAAAGGCTTTGGAACAGCTCAAAGAAATTAGTCCGCGCCAATTCCAGGTAAAGCTCTCTTCTTTTTACCGGATCCGCAATGGCAGTGCGGATTTTAGGCCGCAGCTCGCCCAAAAACGCCACAAACTTTCCGTAATCCTCACCGTAACAGCTCTCCAGCTCCTCCCGCAAAAAGCGTGCAAATGCAGGGCTGGCGCCGGCTGTGGAAACAGCAATACTCAACGGTCCGCGGCTAACTACAGCAGGGACAAAGAACCCGCACAGCTCAGGGACATCAACAACATTAATCATAATATCGCGAGCAGCACAGTCTGCAGCTATACGAAGATTTGTTGCTTCATCCCCGCAAGCAACGAAAACCATGAACGCTTTTCCCAGATAATGCGACTCATACTCGTCCCGAATGTGTTCCAGTTCACCTCTGGCAGCCGCGCTTTCCAATGCAGAAGTTAGGTTTGGGCTAATTACGGTAATGTGCGCACCGCAACTAAGTAGTTTTTCTACTTTATGCGAGGCAACTGCTCCGCCGCCTACGACGACACATCTCTTCTCCCGTAGATTCAAAAATATCGGATAAAGGTTTTCCATCTCGTCTACCCCCTTAAATCATCCGCCTCCGATGTTCTTGGTCAGCCTATTACTTTTTCCTCTGTCTTACTGCCGCTTTCACAAATCAGCCCCTGTTCGAGATTGAATAGACTGTAAAGAGTAGCAAGACAAATGTCCCCTTTATCTTCCATAGCAATCTCTTTAATCCGCAGCACCGGCTCGCGCAGGATCCGGTTTACAATCACCCGAGTTAATTTCTCCACTGCTTTCTGTTCCTTGGGAGCCAATTTCTCCAGCCTGCTCTCAAGCATTTTCTGCAGCTCTTCCTCGCGTATGCTCTCACCCCTGCGCCTCAGGGCAGTGATTACAGGAACCACGTCAAGAGTCTTGAACCAGCTCATAAACGTAGCAGCTTCTTCACAGACAATCTTTTCAGCCTGGGCGGCGCCCTTCTCTCGCTTATTCAAATTAGAGGCAACCACTTCATTAAGGTCGTCAATGTTGTAAAGGTAGACATTCTCAATTTCATGGACACTGGGTTCTATATCCCGGGGAACAGCCGCATCAATCAAAAACAATGGGCAGTTTTTGCGCAAGCGCATAATCGGAGCAAGCATAGTTTTTTGGATGATAAAATGGGGTGCGCCGGTGGAGCTGATAACAATATCGGCCTTTTCAAGGCACTTTTCCAAACGCTCATAACTACAGACATTTCCTGCATAAGTGCGCGCCAGCGCTTCAGCCCTCTCCCGGGTTCGGTTTATTATCATAATCTCCCCGGCTCCACGAGCATGAAGATGCTTTAGAGTTAACTCGCTCATCTCCCCAGCGCCAACAACAAGGATACTGCAACGGTCAAAGCGCTCAAAAGTTTTTTCGGCCAGCTTAACTGCAGCGTAACTGACTGAAGCGGCATTTTCGCCGATTTTTGTTTCCGAATGAACACGCTTGCCGCAGGACAAAGCCTGGCGAAAAAGGGCATGCAGAACCTTCCCCACACTGCCATGCTTTACAGCCACTTCATAGGCTTGCCTAACCTGTCCAAGAATCTGGGTTTCGCCCGGAATCATTGAATCAAGTCCTGAAGCGACACGGAACAGGTGCTGTGCTGCATCCCGACCACTGTAGATGTATATACTCTCTTTTGGAAAAACTGTTATCGGATTTTTCTGCTCCGCAAGCAGAGAAAAAATTTCCTCTCTTCCTTCCATTTCATCCCTTGCCGTCACATAAACCTCAGTACGGTTACAAGTAGACAGTATAATGCATTCCGATACCTTGCCCTTTTCAACCGTGAACTGCAACGCTTGCTCTATCTGTCGCTCAGAAAAAGCAAGCTTTTCGCGCAGCTGCACCGGTGCCGTTTTGTGGTTGATACCAAGAACAACTATATCCATATCTACATCAACACTCCCGTTACTGATTATCAATTAAAAAAATATTTAAACATGCCCGCCTGCAAAAGTTTATGCAGGCGGGCAATAGATATTAAGAATTAAAGCCTGGCTACGCTCTACTATACTTACTTATATTGCCTTTGCCAAGGCTGCTTTCACTGCTTCTTTAAAGGCTGTGGCGCTTTCGGTTGCCCCGGTAAAGCCGTCGATGTCCCAATCATTCTTTGCTGTGACCTGACTGATTAAATCGGGATAAGCATCACTTAGCAAGGGCACTTTACCTCCGTCAAAGCAAACGAGGTGCTCCTCAGGTTTTTTTTCGTCCCCTGCATTATTAGTTTCCAGAATCTCAACATCGGCAACCTTACCATCCTTAATAGTTAGAGTTACCGTACTGCTCCCCACCCAACGCTCACCCTCCGCTTCGCCTGTAAAAACACCATCTTTGTAGCCAACACCACTAGCATTGTTTTTTGGACTGCACCCGACAGTGGCTAGCACCAACACCATAGACCCTAACAACAATACAACCTTCCAGTTCTTAATCTTTTTCATTAATTAAACCTCCTTCATTTTTCCCCCCATAAGTGGAGAGGACAATCATTTAAAACTTGTCAAACAACACCCGTTTTTCATTAAGCCCTTTTGCCGTCAACACCTTTACTGCCGCATCCAACATGGGCGGAGGCCCACAGAGATACGCTTCGTGCTCTGTCAAATCACCCTCATATTTTTTCACAGCATCGGTGACAAACCCAGTATCTCCCTCCCAGCAATCCTGCGGTGTCGGTTCAGAGAGAGCCGCCCTATACTTAAAATTAGGAAAGTCTGCTTCAATTTGCTTTAGCTCATCCACAAAAAACAGGTCTTTTTTTGTTCTGGCGCCAAAATAATAGCTTATTTTGCGGGGCATATTCTGCTCCTTAAGGTGGTAAACAATTGACCTAATTGGTGCCATCCCTGCACCACCGGCTATACATATTATCGGCCTTTCAGAATTTTCATCTAAATAAAAGTGTCCGTAGGGCCCGGTAAACTTAACTTTATCCCCAACCTTCAAGGCTTTATGGATAAAGGTTGTACACATGCCTTTTGGTATATAGCGGATAGTAAACTCTATGGAATTAGTCATGCTCGGTGGCGAAGCCACGGAGTATGCACGAAACACTTCATAGCCCGGCACAAAAATCTGAACATATTGGCCCGGTTTAAATCGGATAGCTTTCGGGGTTATTAAATCCAGCCTGAGCAGCTTTATATCACTAGTTAAGTCATCCAGTGCCGCTACCGTAGCTGTGTATTCCTGTACCTCCAGAAGTTCGTCCGGGAGGCTAATCTTGATATTATCCTTTACCTTTACTTGGCAGGCAAGCCTCACCCCTTCCTTCACTTCCTTGTTGGTCAGAAAACCTTTTTCCGTAGCAAGGATTTCCCCACCACCGCATTTGACAACGACCTTGCAATGCCCGCAAGTTGACTTGCCGCCGCAGGCCGATGGGATGAAGATCTTGTTGGCGGATAAGCAATTTAAAAGAGTATCTTCACCAGTAATATTAATTTTTTTCGTATTATTGATATCGATAACTTTTTCCCCGTGGCTGCCGAGAAAAATATCAGCAACTGCCAGTATCAAGGTTAAAGCAGACAACACCGCGCCCATAACGATAATTGGCATCAGGTTCATTTATAGATCCACCATCCCCGAAAAGCCCATGAAGCCCAAGGCTAGAGTACCCAGAATAATCATAACAATTCCTGCTCCCTGGAGTCCCCTGGGAACATCCCCAACCAAATTAAGCTTCTCCCTGATCCCAGAGACTAATAATATCGCCAACAACCAACCCAGGGAAGAACCTAGGGAAAACACCGCTGTTTGCGTAAGGTTATATTCCCGTAACACCATAAATAATGAAACAGCCAAAACAGTACAGTTTACCGTAATCAACGGCAGAAAAATGCCGAAAGCCATATATAGCGTGGGAAGAAATTTTTCCAGCAGCATTTCTAACAACTGTACGCTGGCGGCAATGGTCAGAATAAACACCAGGAGAGCTAGAACTTCACTTCCCGTCGGCACTAAAATTAGGTGATAAATGGGCCAGTTAATCAGCGAAGTGACCGTTATGACAAAGACCACTGAAACGCCCATTCCTACCGCAGTACTGATGTTTTTTGAAACACCAATAATCGGGCACATGCCCAGGATATACGTAAGCGCTATATTGTGGGTGAGAATCGTGGCCAAAAAAATGTTTAACGTACTTGGCATGCTTATTCCCCTTTCCAGATATTATTATTAAGTCCATAGGCAACTTAATAGCTACAAGGACGCTCCGGGTTTGGTTGCAGCTATGGTGGTAGCCGGTTTAATAGGTGCCGGGAGATGCTGTTCTATCTCCACATCAACGTCTTGCTGCAGACTACGTACTGCCCAGACTATCGGTGCCAATACGAAGAAGCCACCCGGCGCTGAAGACATAACCACCCAGTTAGTCCATGAATTACCGGCAATATTTATGTTCATAATAGTTCCAAAAGCAAGAAATTCTCTGATAGAAGAAATAGCAAGCAGAACAAAAGTGTACCCCAAGCCATGCGACATTGCATCCAGTATAGAGAATTTTACAGAGCTTTTTGAGGCAAAGGCCTCCGCTCTCCCCATAACGATGCAATTTGTAATAATTAGGGCCACGTATGGACCCAGTGCCCGGCTAATATCTGGGACGTACCCCTTCATAAATAAGTCAACAGAAATAACAAAAGTTGAAATAATTAGCATGTAGGTAACCATCCTGATTCGCTGTGGTATCAGGTTTCGAATAGCCGCGGTTATAGCAGACGAAGCCATGACCACAAAAGTTACTGCCAATCCCATGGCAATTCCGTTTTCAACCTTATTAGTCACCGCCAAAGCAGAACATATCCCCAAAACAGTAGTTATAATTGGATTGTTTTTCCACAGGCCGTCTTTTAACAGTGCAAACGGTTTAGTATAAATCAGTCTGTAAATAAATTTAGTCACTAACTCACCCCCAGTTGGTCACGCACTTCTTTGATAGCTTTATTTATCATATCGGACAAAAAGTCGCCAGTCATACTTGCTCCGGTAATTCCATCAACTTCATTGGGATTAACTGCTGATCTTCGCGCCGGCAATATCACTAACTCCGGGTCTACTGACACACCTCTAAACCTTTGCAGGAATTCATCCTCTGCAATACGCCCGCCCAACCCGGGGGTCTCTTGCTGCTCCAAAATTGCCAAACCCTCAATAATAGTGAGGTCCGGATTTAAAGCCACAATTCCGGAAATCGGCCCCCAAAGACCTCCACCGGAGAATTTGAAAGCAATGGCTCCGCTGCTATCCCTATACAGTGTTCGACCATCTATTTGCTCAATAGTGATGTTTGCCTGAAATGCTTCTGCCACATCTCTGCTGCCATCATCTAGGTTTAAGGCGCTTAAAACTTTCCCGTGGAAAAAAAGTTCGACGTTCCTCTCCTCTAAGACTTTTGTGTAATCATCCAGCGTAGTCAGCAAAGCCGATGCAAGTGAACCCATGATGAGGATAAATATCAGCATCTTCAGCTTATCTATCAGTAAAGCTTTTAAGTTAATCTTCTTTCTCTTCTCGAGAACTACACTGCTACTCATTGCAAACCACCCCGTTATGCTTAATGGGTTTAAATCTATGCTTTAAAATAGCGCTGTCAATCAAAGGGGCAAAGGCATTCATTATCAATATGCTAAACATTACGCCTTCCGGATTTTCTGTAAGACCTCGGATTAGCACTGTTAACAAACCCAGAGAAACGCCGTAAATTAGCTTGCCCGGCCGCGTAAACGGAGATGTAACCGGGTCTGTAGCCATGAAAAAGGCTCCTAACAACAGTCCCCCGGATAACAACTGAATAAGCGGAGGCGCAAATTGCTCAAAAAACATGTTTCCTGCAAGTGAAAACAAAGCAACGGAGCCCAGATATGCTACCGGAATCCTCCAGTTGCTAACCTTAACAACCATCAAAAAGATTCCTGAAAGAATAATCAGCAAACGAAACGTTTCACCCATGGAGCCGGGAGCTCTGCCAAGCAGGAGGTCGGCATAAGAATACAACTCCGGTCTCATTAGGGGTGTCGCCGCAGTAACGGCATCGGCAATCCGGTTATAACTCAGAAATCCTCCCAGTCCTTCCGTAAAAGGTACTTGCCATGGCCCTGTCATAAAAAGCGGGAAAGCAGCAGTGACGAAAACTCGACCTACTATAGCCGGATTAAAAATATTGCGCCCTGTTCCCCCAAATGCCTCTTTACCAAAAACGATACCGAAAACAGTGCCCACCGCTACTATCCAAAGAGGAACTGTCGGGGGTAAAATCAAGGGGAACAGAAGCCCTGTAATAAGAAGTGCTTCTAGGCGGAACTCTTTCTGTCTTACAACAGCAAAAATGATTTCTGTGACTCCACCAAAAAAATAAGCAACAAAGACAGCGGCCAAAAACCGCCAGCCAAAATGATAAACCGCTCCAAGGCTTATTGGCAACAGGGCCAGAACAACCATTGTCATATACCGTCTGGTATCTAATTCATCTACGATATGAGGTGTGGAAGCGGTAACATGCCCCGGGCCCAAAACGAAAGATTTCGTAGCCTTAACAGCAGTCTTGAAAACACTAGTTATGCTTGGCTCATACAATTTTATATCCTCCTGTCTTTTTTCTAACTTTCCGCTTCTACCTTCTGAAGACTAATCATCCTCCAAAATGGAAGTGTGAGAATTTTCTGATAACTGCATCTGAAGCAATCTCGTTAAAGTCCTCAGCCAGCTTCCGCTTTGCTTCCTTGATGTTCCAACCCAAGTGAATCCTGGACGGGCAGACAAAACTGCACAAATTGCATTCAACACAGTTAAACACGCCGTATCTGATTAACTGCAAATCAATGATGTTTTGCTGCACATGCTTATCAAGATAGTGCGGGATAATTCCCGCCGGACAGACATCTTCGCAATAACCGCAAGAAATGCACATACCCGATTCGCCGCGCACACTTGTATCGCAAGATCTTTCCGTGTTTGGGCGCAAGGCAGAAAGAAATGTCTTAGAGTTCGAGTTTGCTTTGGCTCCCGGATGCAGAAAAGAGAACAACGTGGGACTATCATTTTCTGGTATCGCATTTAAATTATCAATAGTACAGTCGACTGGCAGCGCATAATCAGTAAACGCTAGGTTCGTCAACAAGTTGTTGGGGACAAGCCTCTGACGCCCTGTCTTTTTAAGGTATTCACCTACAATAAACTCTAACGGCGTCCCTATCCGCACCCTAAGGTGAAAATTGTTTTCCCAGCCCGGTCCCGAGAGGGCCACAATTCTTTCAATTAACGGTTTCCCATCTACTACTGCATCCCTGGCATGAAAAACTGTTTGAGCGCTGAGGACAACCACTTTATCAGCCCAACCTTTTGTGGCATTGCTGCCCAGAATAGCAGAAACTAATACTTCCTCGTTATCCAGTGGATACTTGGAAGGTAAAGTATAAATTGTTAGTGATTCCAAGTCACCCTTAACTTCACTTAACTCTTTAATGAGTTCTCTCTCACTTTCGCCAAAAGCCAAGTGTATTTTTGCCCCCGGCATTATTCTCTGCAAAATCTTTAACCCTTCTACAAACCGACTTAACCCTTGCTCTGCCACTAGGGCCGTCAAAGAAATATTATAAGGATTTGCTTCAACACCTTTAATAATCAAGTGCCTACCGTCATCGCCAGCTTCACTGTCCCTTGACAGCAACCCATACCTATCCAACGACGCTACCCCAGATGCATACAGCAACTCTTCTACCTGAGAAACAGACAAAGATTCCCAATTATTGCTTGACGCTTCCAGAGACTCCCATGTGGCTGTTCCGTCCGACTTAATTACTACAGCATTCACATCTGCCCCGGCGTATTTAATCTTAGCAACGCTTTCCACTACTCCGCTTACGCTGGCATGTACGCTGCTGGCACTAGACTGGTCCCCCCTGCCAATCACCTGGCCGGCTCTGACCTTATCGCCGGGCTCCACTACCGCATTAACTTCCTCATCGAAGCCCTGCTTAAGAGGAATAACCACCATCGAGGGAATGCCAAAATCGATAACATCCGCCGAGGGGTTGCCTTCCAGCCTAAATCTATACCCCGGGGGAAATGATTTTCGGTTAGTATTCATTCCTTTTCACCTCATTTTAAATTTTGCCACAGTCAGATGTATTTTAGCATAATACACGCAGGGAAATCAATTTAATTTCAGAATATTCTAAATATTTTGAACAATTTGAATAATGAGAATAAATATATCCCTTTATCCCCTGCTATTAATATTTTGGATTATACCATAAAGCAAAGGCCTTGCCAACCCATTTTTGCGTACAGTACACTTAACTTATGATAATGTCACTATATAATTAACTAGGTAACAAAGCCACAGGTTATTGACATATATCTGGGAAGGATGGAGAAAAATCTTATTTTAAAAGGAATTTTATAAAATGGCGTCGAATTAATCCACAGAAAAGAACAAAGTAGGTGGACAAGTTGCCGACACTATTTAATGCCAATAATAACGCCATGGATTGCTTTTGCATCAATCCCACTCTAGCCAGCTTCCGCCGACTAAAAAAAGAGCTAGATATTCAAGGTCTAACGGTGGAACAAGCCTTCCCCGATTTAGCTGATTTTTTGACGTGGAAGGGGAAAGGGCATCTATATAAGCATATATTCAGGCTGTTGAAAAGCGGCGCCTAGCTTCGTTGCTCAGCTTGACGGCATCCTCGACGTATGTAAAATACGCCTGCGGGTCCGTTAAGCTGTGCGCTTCGCTATGCTTGCTTTTGAACAGCCTGTTTTTTTGAAAAGCGTTGTATTACTGAAATTCCGGCATCCTCGACGTATAATGAATACGCCTGTGATGCCGGAATTTCTTGTTTTTCATCCTGCTTGCTATTCTACTTTTAACTCTTTTAAAGTTAACTCCGCTGCTTTTAATCCGCCATATCTATTTTGTCCCCAGATGCGATCCCATTCATTAAGGTCACCTGTTGTTTGTCCTACTTCCATAATTAGTGCCGGCACACCTAACTCGGTAATAACCCAATCGCGGTATTTCCCTCCGTTAGTCAAATAAAACTCCCAATTATACCCGGTAAGTTTGGCCATCTCACGCACAATTCTGCGATCCCGAGCTAACTGTTCACCTTCTTGGCGGTAGTACCAAAATATTATCTCGCCCCGCTGGTGATAAGAAAGAACCATAGCCGGGTTCACAGCTAAAGTGAAATCAAATAAAGCTTTTGCCTCCGGTTCAGTAAGAGGAGCCGTGCCCTTATAATGGCTGGGAGACGCCACTTTCTCAATATTTACCATCCTGTGCCAGCCTGTGGGAAACTGTCTGTTCAAGTCAACCCCACGGATATTGGCCTTCCAACCGCTGAAATCATTTATTCCCTTTTGCTCTGCCACTTGACGGACAAATGCCCCGTGCTCCACCGCGCCGGATCCTTCCAGCACTAACGTAACCCCATCGGGGTTCACCATGGGAATGTACCAAAAAGCAACCTCTTCTAGAAGCGCAGTTACATCATACTCGCCGAAAGCTTGTCCGTATTGGGCATGACGAGCATATTCTTCCAGCATCCTCATTAAAAGGGGAGTAGTCAGCCATTCACTGGCATGAATGGAGCCTTCCAGAATAATACTTGTCTCCCCTTTTCCCAGCCTCATAGCATAAATCGGTCGACCTTCCACCGACTCACCGATTATCTGCAAAGTCAACAGATTTGGATACGCTGAGGCTAGACGATGCAAATCCTTCTGCATCATTTCGAACGTATATCTCTGTTTCGGCTGCACAATAACAGGTGCATTGTTCTGCCGTAAAACAGGCTGTGCCGCTCTCGCCGCAACAACCACCGTTTCATATCGCGTCACCGCATCGTTCGGACGGTAGTGCCGATCAAAGGGTACATCAATAATACCTAAACGAGCATAAAAATCAACGGGGAAATCTTCATTTTTAGCATCTAGGAAATATGTTTCCCTTAAAGAATTTGCACTGGGTGCCTCAATTCGCTCCATGAGACGATACAATTCTTCACGGAGCAGTTCTTCCCATATATTGTCATTTGCAAAGATTCCCTGAGACACTAGAATATTTAAATAGTCATCAAAGCCTTCTTTTCTCTGTTCAACCGCAAAAAAAAGCAATGCCGCATCGTAGCGCATAACCGGCAAATGACCAAGCTCCCGCACCCATATATCATCGTCATCAACGAGCCCGCGTACATACGCCCATTCGTCCTTTGGCGCTCCAGAGACTTCAATTAAGCCGACTAGCTGCACTGTAAAGAACGCAAATACACAGAAAAATAAAATGAACAAGAAAAGATGCAAATTTGACTTTTGTGTAGTAATCATTCGCGCATCCTCCCTTTATTCATTTTGACATTAATTATCTATTTCCTGCAAAAAAACGGCCAAGTAGCGTTAATCACTTTTTGCGCCGTTCTCCTTAATCAGCACCGAGCCCAACTGTCTTGCAGCGGCCAATATTTCAGGGTGGTTTTCTATCTCTCCCTTTTGATCTACACCCCTTACCAACAATTCATCTGCCGGATAAAACCCGCACGCATCAAAAAAATATTTCATTGTCAGTAGCGTTCCTTCGAAAAGTTTGCTCCCTTTAGTCGCACCCACACCGATAAAAACCCCTTTTTTGCCCGCTGAAGAGATAAGTGGGTCTTTTAATATATATCTGCGTGACCACAAAGCCTGGGAGCGGTCAATAACTGCTTTCGCAAAAGCAGACACCGAGTAAAAATATATCGGTGAAGCAAATACCATTACATCACAATCGATAATTTTCTTATAAATATCCTGCATGTCATCGTTAATCACACAAATACCTAGCTGTTCACACTTACCACATGATATACACGGGAGAATACTCTTATTAGATAAAAACACCTTCTCTGTGACAGCACCAGCTTCGCTTGCTCCAGCCAAAGTTTCATCCAACAGAGCTTCTGAATTTCCTCCGCGCCTGGGGCTCCCCGCAAACCCTAAAACTAACATTCTGACCCCCCCCCACCATTTATGATAGCTGTTACAGCAGCCTTTGCCTCCTCCCCGGCGATCTTTTTATCGTAACTGCGAATAAATAAAAAGGACGCAAGAAAGAAAGCAATTCCTATAACTATATCCAGCCGCACAAATAAGCCCAGAAAGGCACTAAGCTCCTGCCCTGCATATATGCCTGCAAGCAATGCCAGCATAGGCACCATATACACTACAAAAGATGATTTTAATACATGGGATGTATCACCGGTGACTTTCACCGTTTGACCCACCACAGCGTTAACAATATTATAGGCATCTACGTAGTTATCTCCAGCGCCGCTCACAGCTACACCACAGCCGCCGCATTTTCCGCATGTATCATGCCGTTTCACCATCACTCTGGCTATATTTCCATTTACCTCTACAACCTTTCCGACCTTATCCATATATTCACCTCCAACATTATTCAGTATCTCCTACACAGCCATTATATCTGACTAAGGAATCTTTTCCAAGTGCGTCCATGTGATTTAATAGTATAAAGAGCCTTCTTCTACAAAAACCTTAGAGCTAGGCTCGCTAGCAAATTAGCACCATGTGGCAAAATTTCCTCCTTGAAGTCAAAGCTAGGGTGATGCAATGGAAAGGATAAATCATCAGTTCGTGTGCCTAGGAAAATAAAACAACCAGGTTTTTTCCCTAAGAAATATGAAAAATCTTCTCCGCCCATTATTGGTTTATCTAATATAACTGTGGAATCGTTCAGTCCTGCTCCATTCAAGTACTCAATAACAGTCTGAACAACTTCACTGTTATTGACCAATACGGGATACCCTTTCTGGTAATCCATTTGCAGCTTCGCTCCATAAGAATCACATATCCCACGGGCAATAGCTTCAATCTTCGCGGGAACAGCCTTTCTCAGCTCCTCATCCAGCACGCGAACTGTTCCAGCCAGCCTAACGCTTCCTGCCACCACATTAGCGGCATCTCCTCCACAGATAGTACCCAAAGTTAAAACAAAAGGCTGCAACGGATCTACTGTGCGGCTTGCTATGTTTTGCAAAGCCAAAACCAAGTGTGAAGCTACAACAATGGCATCTACAGAATCATGGGGAAAAGCGCCATGTCCCTTGCAGCCGACAACCTCCAGATTTAGAGAGTCTGTAGCTGCCATCATAACTCCGGGGTTTAGCCCTATTTTGCCGTGTGGCAGAAAGGGAGTTAAATGGAGCGCAAACACTGTTTCTATCCCCTCTAATACTCCTCCGTTAATCATTCCCAACGCGCCTCCCGGTGGAGTTTCTTCCGATGGCTGAAAGACAATACGTACAGCTCCGTTTAATTCATCTTCCCTCTCCTGCAAAAGCAGTGCTGCACCATAAAGCATGGCCATATGGCCATCATGGCCGCAGGCATGACATTTTCCCGAGACTTTGGATGAATAGTCAGAAGACTTGGTGTCCTCTATTGGCAAAGCGTCCATATCCGCTCTGAGCAAAACACGGGGAGAGCCTTGGCCTACTTCAGCCACTAAGCCTCCTGCCAAATGCCGGGGCTGCAATCCTGCTTCGCGCAAGATAGAACAGAGAAATTCCTGTGTCTGCGGCAATTCAAATCCTGTTTCCGGAATTTGATGCAATTTGCGACGTACCGCCTGCAGCTTTTGATATAATTGAGTATTTTTCACATACGCCTCCGGAAGTTTGACATATTATCTCTAAAATTCGCTGCTTTTTATGTATTTTCCTTTTTAGTTTGCCGCAAACTGACGAAGCCAAAAAGCAAAAACTATTATAGCCCATATTTTTCTGCTGTTGTCTGCTTTGCCCTCACGATGGTTATTTAGAAGCTCTTTAAGATAAAGACGCGAGAAATACTTTCCCAATGACGGATCAGAAAGCACTTCTTCCACTTGACGGCCCATACGCCCAAGAAGCCAAACACGTGTAGGCACAGGAAAGCCTCGCTTTGGTCTGGAAACAGCGGACGGCGGAACTATATCTGCAAATGCCTGTCTCAATACGTACTTAGTTAAGCCACCGTGAATCTTATACTTTGTAGGAATGGTAGCTGCAAATTCAAATACATGATGGTCTAAATATGGCACTCGCAGCTCCAGAGAATTAGCCATAGTCATTTTATCTGCTTTAACAAGAATATCTCCCACCATCCAAGTATGCAAATCAATATACTGCATTTTTTGCACATCGTCATAAGAGGCTGCCTGCTGAAAATAAGGAGCAGTTACTGTTGTTGCAGGGGGAAAATCTTTCTTTTTTAACAGCTTTTTTTCTCTTCTTCGTTAAAAATATAAGCATTGCCAAAGTACCGCTGTTCAATGGGGGTGGAAGCTCTCCGGATATAATTCTTTCCCGGTATACCAGGCAGCATGGCGGTTGCTGACGCTGCTGCATTTAATACTGGCCTAGGCAACCGGGACAATGCCCGCAAGGATCCTGGCTCCCTGTAAATTCCGTAGCCGCCGAATACTTCATCTGCTCCTTCCCCGGAAAGCGTTACAGTAATCTTTTTTCCGGCAATTCTAGCAACAAAATAAAGAGAAATGGCTGCAGGGTCAGCTACCGGGTCATCAAAATGCCAAATAAGCTTGGGTAAATGCTCCCAAAATTCTTCCGGCCCAATAATATACTCCTCGTGGTCGGTCTCCAGATAACGAGCCGTTTCCGCAGCTTCCTTCAGTTCGCTGTAGTTTTCATCCTTATAGCCTACGCTAAAAGTAGACACCTGACCCAGCTCCCTCAGTAAGCTAACAATTATGGTGGAATCAATACCGCCGGAGAGAAATGCTCCCCAGGGTACATCTGCTTGAGTATGTAGCTTTATCGCTTCACGCAAAACTTTGCCAGTGCCGTCCACAAACTCTTCAAAAGGCCTGTTCTGCGGCATAAACTCTGCCTGCCAGTAACGCTTTAGCGTCAGCCTTTGATTTTGCCAGACAAAAGAATGCGCAGGCGGTATTTTATAAACTCCGGCAAACATTGTAGCTGGTTCCGGCACATATTGAAAAGTTAAGTAGTGAGGAAGCGCTGCTTCATTTACCTGCGCCGAATAATCTGACAGCTTAAGAAAAGCCTTTGCTTCGGAAGCTGCCGCAAACATACCGGATGTTTCCAGATAGTATAACGGCTTAATACCAAAGCGGTCGCGCGCTCCAAAGAGATGGTTTGCATTTTTATCATAAATTAAAAATGCAAACATGCCGCGAAGCCGCTTAACACACTCCTCCCCTTCTTCTTCGTAGAGATGGATAACAACCTCGCTATCGCTTTCACTGCTAAACTGATGCCCTTTCTGCATTAATTCATCCCGCAACATTTTGTAATTGTAAATTTCCCCGTTAAACACTAAGCAAAGTGATTTATCCTCGTTAAACATCGGCTGGCGGCCGCCTGTTAAATCGATAATTTTCAGGCGGCGAAAACCAAAAGATACATGACCCAGCTCCGCCAGCGAGCTGTCGTCAGGGCCACGGTGCGAAAAGGACCCCGTTATCTCATGCATGTTAACATCAGGCTTACGTCCAGCTTTATCCCAAACACCAAAAAACCCGCACATAAAATGCCCCTTTCCATTACTAGGCTTTTTAAAAACCTTCTAACCTATGTTATGAAGATGCCCGTCAGAAGGGGAACATATTAGAGGTTTTTTTCGGCAAATTAAAAAAAGGCCGTAAACGGCCTGAAAATAGTTTTTCCTAAGCGCTGAGTAAGCCGACGGTTAAGGCACATCTACGGAGTGACAAATAAATCTCCGGGATTACCCGCCTGTACTTTCCCTACCACGGCAGCAATTACATTACGGCGCAATAGTTCATTTATGAGTATTGCCGCCCGCTCTGCTGCCACACTAATTAATAAGCCTCCTGATGTCTGCGGATCACAAAGTATATCAAGCTCCCGCTCACCAACTTTTTTTTCATTAGTAATCTTCAAACCAGGAGAAACGTAATTACTGTTAGCGTATGCACCAGCTGGAACAAGGCCCATGGAGGCAGCTTGAAGCGCTCCGCTGAAAAGAGGAATAGCACTAAAGGAAATCTCCAAAGCAACACCGCTGGCTAAAGCCAGCTCCCGGGCATGACCTAAAAAGCCGAAACCAGAAATGTCGGTGGCAGCATGAACTCCGGCCGTTGACATAGCCTCGGCCGTATCTTTGTTTAATGACTTCATAGAGTTAACTACCGCAGCTAATTCATCAGCCGTAGCCATATCCGCTTTTACTGCGGTTAGCACCAGCCCAGACCCCAGCGGCTTTGTCAACACCAGGCTGTCTCCCGGCTGAGCACCGGCATTGGTAATGAGTTTGTCAGGATGAACAACACCGGTCACCGCCAAGCCGTATTTCGGCTCCTTATCCTCAACGCTGTGGCCACCAATAATCAATGCCCCTGCTTCCAGCACTCTTTCAGCTCCGCCCCGCAATATTTCTCCCAGGACATCCTCAGACAGAGTTTTAGACGGAAAACAAACAATATTCATAGCAGTTAGAGGAGCTGCTCCCATAGCATACACATCGGATAAAGCATTGGCGGCAGCAATTTGACCAAACATATAAGGGTCGTCTACAACAGGTGTAAAGAAATCCAGTGTCTGAACTATAGCAAGATCATCTCTCAGCTTATAAACACCGGCGTCGGCAAAAGAATCACAGCCAACAAGCAAGCTTTCATGTTTCATTTGCGGTATTTTGCACAGAACCTGTGCAAGTACCCCGGGGGGCATTTTCGCTGCTCAGCCGCCGCTGGACGTTAGTTTTGTCAGGCAAATATCTTTATTTTTCACAGTTATCCACCTCCCCGCAGTTATTTAAATCCAGGCGCCAAGGAACTCGCTCATCACCCATTCGTCTGGTCCATTTCAAACGATCAAAGGTCTCCAAAAGGGGCATAACAAATTTTCTTGTTGTCCCCATCATGTCACGAAAAGCTGCGGGAGATAAAGATTTTTCCTTCTGAAAATGATAGCACAGCATTTCTTTTGCTCTATTAAAATGCTCCTGATGAAAAGCCAGCTGTTCATCCAGCCGAACAATAACGCCTTTCCAGGCTAGATATGCGGCCAGCGCCTCAGCTTGCTCGGCAGATAAGTTAACCTTCTCTGTAACTTCACGAAGTGAAGGAGGAGCAAACTTGCCTTCCTGGTAAAGAAGGGAGATTTGTTCAATTAGGACTGCTTCTTTCGGTCCCGGCTCAGGCATGTGATTCCGTAGCGCTACCAAGCCGTCACGCTCCGCTATTTCCTGCTGTTGATCCAAAGAGTTCAGCAGATAATCATAAATTCTTTGCGGCACTTCCTTTGGCAGTGAGCTTCTCAGTAAAGCCTTGGACATCCCCACATTTAATGGATGAACAACATGGTAGCTTTGAAGAGCTTCAATAATACTACTGCTCCACTGCGCCAAAGCGACAGCATCAACATATAGATTGCCCACTTTTACCGCTTTATCTTCCTCTATCAAACGCTGTAAAAGCGCAAACAACACTTCGGGCGCCAAGCCTGACTGCTTTTCCAACACATCTGAGGACACGGCAGATTCCCGGCGAATCCGTTGCAGCAGCGGTGCGGCGGGATCCCCTTTTTCCAATTCCTTAAGACGATTCAATATTTCTGTTTTGAAGCGCTTATGCTTGACCGGATTAGCGTCTAACACTACACCGCCGCCAATTGTTGTCATGGGAGAATAAGAACGAATAATAAGTCGATCACCGCCTTGGGCAACTAACTGTTTTTCCAATCGAAGCTGAACCAAACCACTTTCACCGGGCAGCAATTCCTCACTGTCCAGCATAAATATTCTGCCTATGGAACGGCCGGTACTAAGATAAACATGAACACGTGCCATGTTCTTGATGGTGCGTGGCGCATCGGCCAATATCTGCAAGCGAACATCCATCATATATGTAGAAGCAAGAGAACCGGGAGCGGCCAAAACGCTGCCCCGCGGCAAAGCTTCCTTGTCTATCCCAGGCAAATTAACTGCTACACGCTGTCCGGCCTCAGCCTCAGTAACAAGAGAACCATGGACCTGAATCTGGCGAACTCGAACCTTTTCCCCAAGCGGCATCACTTCCACATTCATGCCGCTGGCGATTTTTCCTGCCAAAAGCGTTCCGGTTACAATTGTGCCAAAGCCTGTTACACTAAATACACGGTCAACCGGCAACCTTAACGGTGCAGCCGCGTCTCGGGAAGAAAACTCTCCAGTCATGCTGTCAATTGATGCTAAAAGCTCGTCCAGCCCTTCCCTGGTAACTGCCGAAACACGGTGGTAAGGCGCTTCTGACAAAAAAGTACCGGCCAGCGCCTCCCGTACTTCTTCTTCCACCAAATCCAACCAATCCGAATCCTCAGCCATGTCTGCCTTAGTTAGCACAACAATGCCCCGCTTAATCTGCAAAAGCTCCATAATATCCACATGCTCTCTGGTTTGCGGCATCACCCCTTCGGTTACGTCCACAACTAGCAACACAAGATCAATACCGCCGATTCCGGCCAGCATGTTATGGATAAAGCGCTCATGTCCGGGAACATCAATAACCCCGGCAAGCCTGCCGCCGGGCAGCTTAAATGGGGCAAAGCCCAATTCAATAGAAATCCCTCGCTCCTTCTCCTCCTGCAGACGATCAGTATCTTCACCGGTCAGAACTTTAATTAAAGCCGTCTTCCCATGATCCACATGGCCGGCAGTACCGATAATTATGTGAGACACCTAATCACCTCTTCCTCCTCTTCCTTCGCTATTGAACGCATGTCAAGAAGAAGCTGGTTCTCCTGCACTCTGCCGACTAGTGCAGGCTTCCCCAAACGCAGATTACGAACCCACACCGAAAATGAACCGCCTGTGGGTCGTATAGCCACCACACTGGTGGGAAGCTTAGTCAGGGGCATAGCGCCACCGCCAACAAAAGAAAAGTCCTCCAGCACGCTTATCGAAAGCAACCCGGCCGAACGCCGACGCAATAAGTCGGCAAAAAGGACAGCACGGCTTTTCAACTCATCTGCCGACGTGGAAAGCATGGAAAGAACGGGGATTTCCTTTAACGGATCTCCGGTAAGATAAATACGCAACGTTGCCTCTAAAGCGGCCAAAGTCAATTTGTCCGGCCTCAACGCCCGCATAAGCTGGTTCTTCTTTATCTGCTGCACTAACTGCCGCCTGCCCAAAATTAATCCGGCCTGAGGACCACCCAGCAGCTTATCGCCGCTTAGAGTTAAAATATCTACTCCGGCAGCAATTCTCTCAGCCACCAAAGGTTCTTTTTCTAAACCAAAAGCAGTCATATCTATTAATAATCCGCTGCCCAAATCTTCCATTACAGGCAGTCCGTGTTCCAAACCCAAAGCAGCCAATTCCTCCACATCAACAGAAGAAGTAAAGCCCACAACTTTATAATTACTGCTGTGAACCTTTAGCAAAAGTGCCGTTTCCTCATCAATGGCTTTTTTATAGTCGGCTAAATGTGTCTTATTAGTAGTCCCCACTTCTGTAAGACGTGCGCCGCTGGCGCTCATCACATCAGGGATGCGAAAGCTGCCCCCTATTTCCACCAATTCACCTCGAGAAACAATTACTTTTTTGCCGACAGCCAGTGTATTTAAGCACAACATTACTGCTGCAGCACAATTATTGACGACACACGCAGCCTCAGCCCCTGTCAGGCTCATAAGCAGATTTTCCACATGGTCGTGGCGTGAACCGCGGCGCCCTTCTTCAAGGTCGACCTCCAGACCGCAAAAGCCGGCACTCTCCGTTACCGCCCGTTTTGCCTCCTCCGCCAAAGGAGCTCTGCCCATATTTGTATGAAGCACAGTGCCTGTGGCATTGATGACTCGACGAAGGGAAGGCCCGTCCAGCCGCTTCAGTCTAAGTTCTATCTGAAGTGCCACTTCTTCCGGAGTCATGGCCAACCCTGCTAAATCTTCCTCCCGGACCGCAGCAAATATTTGTTGACGCAAGCTATCAACAATTTCCTGTACGGTTTTAACCATTAGTGCGTGGGAATAGCCGGAATCAGGGTTTCCCCTTTTGTAAATATTTACTGCTGCATCCACCGCAGGCAATGTCCTCAAGTATTGCTGCCGCCAATATTCGGCCATCTATTTCACCTACTGCCATTATTTTCTTACGTGTCAATATTATATGTTATTATGTCTGCTTAAAGCAAGACTACGGTTTTTGCAGCATAACACGGAAAGTGCTGCCTGTACCTGGCCCACTTTCCACAAAGACTCTTCCTCCCATTGCGCGTACAAGCTCCCAGACAATAGCCAGCCCTATTCCGGAACCGCCGGTAGCTCTGGTACGAGAAGGATCGGCGCGATAGAATCGCTCAAAAATATAAGGAAGGTGCTCCTGAGAAATGCCGACGCCGTTATCTGCCACAAAAAATCCAACGCCATCATCGCTGCTGTAAGTAGAGACGAGTACCCTTCCCCCCTCAGGAGTATATTTGTACGCATTCATAATCAGGTTAGCCAATACCCGTGAAAGCAAACTCTCGTCGCCAAGAGCAACCTTCTCACTTTCCCCTTCTTCCACAAGCAAATCCAACTTTTTTTGTTTAAAAAGGGGCAAAGCCCGCCGTGCTTCTTTTTGTATCAATACAGATAAGTCCAATTCTGTCAGCACTACTTTCTTGTCCATGCACTCCGCTGTGGTCAACTCCTGAAGGTCATTAACGAGCTGACCCAGCCGATGAGTCTCATCCAAAACAGTCTGCAAATTTTCTGGATTAGCTTCCAAAACGTTATCCATAAAAGCTTCTAAATAACTTTGTACCGTAGTAAGCGGGGTACGCAGCTCGTGGTAAATATCTCCAGTTAACTTTTTACGCAGAAAACTTTGCTCCTCCAGCCGGGATGCCATACGATTCATAGTATCCCCTAATGCGGCCAGCTCGTCATCTCCTTCCACAGGTACCCGAGCAGTAAACTCACCCTGTCCAAGCGTTTCGGCCGCCGCAGTCAACGCCTCTATACGTTTTGTCAAATAACGCGAGAGCATACCGCCTCCGAAAATAGCAGCCACTATCACCAACATACTGGCTAACAAAGCTGTTTGATTCAACGTCCGGCGAAATAACAATGCATCCCCGCTCCAAAGCCCCTGTTGCCCCAGATGAGTAATTTCAACAGTCCCCACAGGGTTGTTATTAATATTTATAGGATACGAATAGGTATTACCACGCTCTTCCTGAGCTCTTTCCCAACGTCTGCCATGCATTCCCTGTACCATACCGGGTAAAGAATCGACAATTAAGTTGCCGTCTGGATCAAAAACCCGAATCTGGGTGCCTGTTGTAGAACCCACATAGTGGGTAGAATGGCGCACTGCTATCCAGGATGTCGCTTCACCATAAAGGGACTCCAATGTTTCTACTATCCTCTGGTTCTGAGCCTCTTGAGAAGCACGCAAATAACGCTGGAAATTCCAGCCAAAAATTAAATTAGTCAATAATCCCGTTAGGATAATCCCACCTACGGCTAGCGTAACCATAGTTAAAGTAAATTTATGAGACAGTCTGCTCTTCATTATTTTCCATCCTCAAATTTATAGCCTATACCGTAAACAGTTTTGATAAACCTAGGCTTATCCGGCTTCGGCTCCAGCTTTTGACGCAAATTTTTAATATGGCTGTCAATAGTGCGGTCAAAGCCGGTAGATAATCCCCCCTGGACTATATCCAGCAATTCTCCCCGCGTGTAAACACGGCCGGGATTTCTTGCCATTGTTGCTAAAAGCTTGTACTCTGTCGCTGTCAGTTCCAGCTTATTCCCCACTACGCTAACTTGATGGCGGAGTGTATCCACAATTAATTCCCCTTGACCAAATTCCATCACGTCTGCCAATAAAGCAGCCTTCGCCGGCCGGTAACGGCGCAGCACAGCATGAACACGAGCTACCAGCTCACCAGGACTAAAAGGCTTCACCAAATAATCATCAGCACCAAAGCCTAACCCCTGAATCTTTTCATCCTCTGAGCCTTTAGCCGTAAGCATAATTATTGGCAGCGCATTCCCTTCCCTGCGCAGCCGTTTACAGACCTCTTCTCCGGAAAGCCCCGGAAGCATTAAATCAAGAATCATTAAATCAAAGCTGCCTCCTCGAGCCAACTCCAAAGCTTTTAACCCATCATGAACTTCTTCCACCTGAAAATTTTCTTTCTCAAGATACGCCCGAACCACACGGGTAATCTTTTTTTCGTCATCAACCAGCAAAATCTTTTCCAAGGGACATTCCCCCTTTTACTCATTATAAATCAGCAAATATAAAAAGAAAAGCCGGAGCAATTTAGCTCCGGCCTTTACATACACCTTTAAAGCCAGCTTAGAGAGTCGACCCCGTCTCGGTTACCGGACAGTTGCCGCAACCCACTCCACGGCCGCCAAAGCCACGACCCATCATGCCGCCGCGTTTTACTTTTTTACCAAATCCAAAAGAGTAATCTCCCTCAGCCATGCGCTCTTGATGCCGCTCCATACGCTCTTCCATTCGCTCCCTGATAAGTTCGGCATCTTCGGCGTCGATAATGCCGGCTTCAACCTGCTTCTCAAAAATCTGCTTCATCAACTGCTCACGCTGCTGGTAAAGAGATTCAAGTTCCGCTTTTTGGCTGTCAGTCAACGCAAATGCCGCGGGAACAGCCAGCGCCAAAACAAGCGCAACTACTATGGCAATCAGCAAGCCTTTCTTCATGTTCTCACCTCCTGCAATTTAAGTACAGCTTTATCATAACCAATAAATTTGCAGAACTGATGGAGAAATTGTGAAGATATTATGGAGGCTAAATTTTCCGTTAGTGAATTTTATGTATTTACACCTCATCCCCAGTGAAATACTAATCGGGAGGAGGTGAGACAGATAACAAAATCTGATGATATATTAAAAACAATTGAAAAGTTAAGAAAAGAAATGAATGAACTAGCCGCTGAGAAAAAAGACTTACTGGCTGAGGAAGTAATTAAGAAAAGTGAAGAGCTGGACAAAATTCTCAATGAATATCTAAAACTCCTAAAAAAGTAAATAAAAAAGCCCGCCCTGAAAAACTAAACAAGGCGGGCTATATATAAGCATCACTCAACAACAACGGCTGTTCCAGAGGCTGTAACCATTAGCATATTGCCTCCCTGCCCTAACACTTCATAGTCTATATCAACGCCCACAATTGCATTAGCGCCAATCTTCACCGCTCTTTCACTCATCTCTTGCAACGCCTGTTTTCTGGCTTGAACAAGCTCCCCTTCATACGCACCTGTTCGTCCGCCAAAAAAATTTCTTAACCCCGCGGAAAAGTCCTTAATAAAATCTACTCCGGCAATAACTTCGCCAAATACAATTTCCTTATACTCAACAATCCTCTTTCCCTCAACCCCCGGAGTTGTCGTTATTAACATTAAGCATCCCCCCAGTTCATATATAATGGCCGGACTTGGCCGACCATTATACTGTTCCAATATTTTATTCCAAAACCTCTAGCAATATTTCACCGATTCCATGCGGTCTAAGTCCAATAGCCTCAGCTGCAGCCCTGGATAAGTCAATTATTCTTCCTGAACGAAAAGGTCCCCGGTCATTAATACGCACAACCGTACTCTCATTAGTTTTTAAAAAGGTAACACGCACATAAGTGCCAAAAGGCAATGTGCGATGCGCGGCAGTTAAGCCGGCTGGATCAAATCTTTCGCCGTTAGCTGTTGAACGACCGGCAAACTCATTGCCATACCATGATGCAATGCCGGTTTGAGAAAAAGCCACCTGCAGTTCCTTTATAGACCCAATAGACTCTAAGCCGCTAGCTACATTGATTTCCCGCTTTTGTCCATCCCAGCACACTTGATTCCCCAGTGCTTCACCCACAAAACGCAGTGGTATATAAGTCGCATCATTAATTACTTTCGCCGGGATGCTGAGCAGCGTTTCCGTACCGTTAATGGAGGCAATTTTATTATTAATTTGAAGCCTTATCTCCACACCATCACGAAAGCCAATCGCTGTTTGGGTTGGCGCATCCCAGTCAACTCTAGCACCCAATGCCTCAAAAAAAGTACGCATGGGAACCAGAGTTATCCCCCCATCTATTAGTGGCGCATGACTTAAAACTTGTTCCTGCCCATCAATAAATACCTTAATATCGCTCTCTGAACCTGAAGAGACAGAACAAATGGAGAGTAATAACACAATTAACAAAGAAATAACAATTCTCTTTTTCATTATATACCCTCACCATTTATTAATATTTGTTAACACATTATGTATTCTTCCTGAGGTTGCCATATCCTTTTTTGAAGCAAAAAAAAAGAACCCTAAATTTTGGATTCTTTAATCATATATTTATTCGTATGCACTTTGCTATAATATAACGTTTCCTCATTGGCCAATGCTTTAGTTTCTGCCGGATAGCCTGCGGCAATAATGCATTCCACATGATACTGCTCAGGTATGTGGAGCAACTCTTTAATATACTGCTCCACGCTGACATCCTCCGCATGATTTCGTCCTCTCACTTGTATCCAACAGGAGCCTAACCCTAGTGAATGTGCAGTTAGTTGCATGATAATAGCAGCAATCGATGCATCCTCAATCCAAACATCACACACCTCAGGATCTGCAATAACCACAATCCCAAGGGGAGCTCCTTTTAAAAACTGAGAACTATGAGAGCGGCACTCTGCAAGCTTTCCCAATAAAGCTTTATCTGTAACAACGATAAACTCCCACGGCCTGCGCCCCCTTGATGAAGGAGCCATCAGCGCACCTTTTATAATTGCGTCCACTTTTTCTTTTTCAACTTCTTTACTTTCATATTGCCGAATGCTCCTGCGTGTTTTCAATAATTCCAACATCTCGGAACCTCCCAGTTTTTCTATCAAGAAAATTATACCATAGCAAATTATTGGCTATCAACCTACAGCAATAAAAAAGCGTGAGCCATGTCATGACTCACGCGACTGCTTCTTGTTGGCGGGAGTAGGTGGGAATCGAACCCACCACGGACGGATCAACGCCCGCCACCGGATTTGAAGTCCGGGGCCCACACCAGGCAGACATCTACTCCCATAGAGTATTATGCCTCAAAAAGCCCTGAAAATCAAGGGTTGACAATTATCACTAACCACTAAATATCCAATATTTATTGTTCATTAACCTATTTGGTCACAACTTTTGAGTATCGAGCATAAACTCAAACATCCTTAAATAATCCACGCACTGATAACCAATACAATTGAATTAAAAAATACACTAAATAAAATGATTGTGTGATCACGATATATAATGGGATTGTTAAATCAAACATCCGAGCCCATATTGAGTAAAAAGGGTATTGAGACAAGTGATATATACCCAACAATCCCGGAGCTATGGAAAAAAACAACCACCATAGATATCTTTCCTTAGTAAAATTCATTGATATTATCCAGCAATTAATTAGAAATAGTAAAAAAGCAACAAAAATTATACCATTAAAAAGATACAATAGTTCGTATGGTGAGTCGGAACCAAGGAATATTGCATACATTACCAAGGTTATCACTACTGTAGAAACTCCCTTGACAAAGACTGATAAGAACAACAAACGACTCCTCTCCTTTAAAGACCAAAAATTCCACTTTATCAGCCACACTTCGAGCTAATTTTGAGCATATCTCTTAAAATAATTTACATTCTAGTTGAATATAACCCTTTACCGCCAAATAACATGTTGGCAATGATCAGAAGGCGAAAAGCTATCAAAGCCGCATCCGTGCACTCATTCCCGAAACATCCGGACAGAAACGAGGCTGCATGCACAAGAAAATACTTTGCAACTAAAATTTTCTCCTCGGGATGCGAATTAATATCTTCTCTTTTTGGTGTAAGGGTATTTTCACATTAGAGATTAAAAATCATATAGGCTTCACGCAAAGCTGCTCCAGCAAGTATAAAAATAGCAATGCCGATTGCAATCCATTGTTCTTTCTTTAAATGAACTCGTTCATCCTTAGGAATTGGCTTAGATTTTGAAGAAATACTTTCCGAGTAATTAGCTGATATAGAATTAGTAGCTACAGCTAAGAGGACCCCTGCCATTATTTCATATAGTCCACTACGACTAAATACAGCTAACGTAGGAGCCATTGCTTCTTCTAGTTGAATGGAAAATGAGTTTGTTCCTAATGTCGCACCATACATAATCATCCACGCTAACGGCACCAAATATCCAAAAGAAAAGTATTTTACACGCAAAATATAGTTTCCAATAACAATAAATGATACCCCAATGAGATTTAAGCCAAGAATTTGTATGAATTCACGCACCATGGTATCTGCTGCTTTATCTCCAGCTAACTTGCCAAGTGCTCCAAATCCTCGTAAAATACCCTCAGGCATTAAATAATATGCTATCGTCCAGCTTATAAAAAATAATATCAAACCTAGAACATATAGACTAATAAAGCGAATAATCACCCTACCGTTTCCCAGTAAATGTTTCAATCTTAATCCCTCCTCATACCTTCATCAAATGAGATATCTACTAGACCTCCGTTCAACAACACAGAGGCATATAATAATAATTTGCATTGTAAAGAATGAAAACCAATAAATAGATTACATAATTGACTCTCTGGCATAAGCACGATCATAAACAAATAACCCGATAATAGTAATTACGAGAACAATGAAACCTGATAATCCTGTAACGCCAACAGTCATATCATTCCCTCCCTTAATCACCATAATAGATAGTCCCAAAGTACCGTTAAT
>DLMZ01000031.1:105917-119281 GCA_002479415.1 Firmicutes bacterium UBA7523 | reverse complement strand
GCCCATGCCGGGCGCACCAAAAATAACCGGGCGCAAGCCCGGTGAATTGCTGTCTTCTATTTTACTAACAATACATTTGCAGCTACCTGCTGGGCAACAGCATTGCTTACGCTGCCGAGCAGCAGTTTTTTTAAACCACCTAATCCCCTGCTGCCCATAACCAGAAAATCAAAACCCTCCTCCGAGGCAACCCTGGAAATAGTTTCCGCAGGATGTCCTTCGGCAAAAATCGTTCTTACTTTTATATTCTGACTTTCAAGGTAGTTTTTCGCTTGAATAAGACATTTCTTCTTTTCTTCTTTGAATCTTTCTTCTCTTTCCTGAAACATTTTATAGTCCTCGCTTGTTGGTGCATATCCATCACCCACAGGAAAATATAAAGAGGAACTGCCTTCTTGCACATAAATGACAGCTACTTCGTCTGCTTTGCAGCCATTAGCTATTTTTGCTGCCACTTCCACTGCTCTGAGGCTTTGCTTAGACCCGTCCGTACAGACCAAAATTCTCATTTTCCCCCACTCCTTTCCTTTGGACTCATATTATATATTTTCTTCATATTATTGAAATTTCCTTTATCTTCACAGCTTGTGCAATAACTTAAGTTACTGTTTATAATATTATGCGAGGAGGTTTTTATGATGACAAAACCTTGGGGCAGTTTGAAGGGAATACGTCCGGCAAAAATACTTAATTCCTTGCTTGACAGGGGACTTAATTACGAAACTGCACTGGAAGAAATGCAAATGCGATACGGAATAAGCAAAGAAAAGTTCCAGTTATTATGGCAGGTGGCAAGTATTACAAGGCCACTACTTGCAGAAAGCAAATCCACGGATTTGTTCAGTGTTTATATAGGTATTCCCTTTTGCCCATCTCGTTGTCTTTATTGTTCATTCCCATCCCACTCCCTTACAGATCTGCACAGATACCGGGCAAACTTTGTTGATGCCTTAGTTAATGAAATCACTGCAACAGGAGAACAAACGGCAGCAGCCGGCATGAGGCCATATGCAGTCTATGTGGGAGGCGGCACTCCTACTGCTCTTGAGCCTGAGGAACTGAACCTGGTTTTAACATCACTGCGGAAATCCTTCCCCGGAACATGGAAGGAATTCACCGTTGAAGCAGGACGCCCGGAAACGCTGACAGATCAGCACTTTCGGGTTTTAAAACAAAATGGTGTAAGCCGTATCAGTATAAATCCTCAAACTATGCACAGCTCTACACTGGCGCTTATCGGGAGAAAGCACAACCCTGATGATATAGTCTCTGCTGTGCAAAAAGCAAGGGAATACGAAATTGCGATTATTAATATGGATATAATAATCGGCTTGCCAGGAGAAAATGTAAAAATGGTCGAGGAAACACTGAACCAAATACTTAAACTCCATCCGGAAAACATTACAATGCATGTCTTTTCCCGGAAGAGAGCTTCTCTCTTTAGCACTCGGCAGAAAGACTATTTGCTGCCTAATGCCGATGCAGCAGTAAAAATGCACGAAAAAGTCACTGATTTACTTATTGAAAGCTACCAGCCTTACTATTTATACCGTCAACGCGACATTCTCGGCGACCTGGAAAACATCGGCTATACACTTCCCGGCAGTCAGTGCCTGTATAATATTCTAATGATTGAAGAACGTCACAATATTCTTGGTTTGGGCGGGGGCGCCACCAGTAAATTTATTAATCAAGACTATTCACTGTTAAATATTACTGCACCAAAAGATGTACGTGTTTATCTAGAGCGGGTTCATCAACTAACAGAACAACGCGGAGTTGCAATAAAAAAGCAGGCTGATTAACAGCCTGCTTCAGGCCGCTGAAAAAAGCGCATTACTTTGTCGCTGCACTACCCCGACATCCTCAACGTATATAATATACGCCTGCGGTGTCGGGGTTGTTTGCTTCGCGCACTGCATCTTTTTTGAACGGCCTGGAAGATATTAACTTTGCCTACAATCTAAAGCAGGCTGATTACTTACCGTTTACCCAAAAATCATTCGCTTTTATATATTCAATCAATTCCTCAGGGGAAAAGAAAAGGCTAATTTCCCTTTCAGCGCTCTCCGCAGAATCCGATCCGTGCACCACATTATTCCCCATAAATAGAGCCAGGTCACCACGAATTGTCCCTGGAGCCGCCTCGGCAGGGTTTGTCTTGCCCATCATAGTACGGGCAACACTTACGGCGTTTAAACCTTCCCAGACCATGGCCACAACAGGCCCTGATGTAATAAAGTCGATTAGCTCTCCAAAGAACGGCTTGCCTTCGTGTTCGGCGTAGTGACGTGAAGCTAGCTCCGGAGATATTTGCATCAGCTTCATTCCAGCCAGGCGGAGACCTTTCTTCTCAAAACGCCCAACAATTTCACCGACCAAATTGCGCTGCACTCCGTCAGGCTTAACCATAATATAAGTTTTTTCCATAATTATTCTGCACTCCTTTTTAGTAAGTAATTAGCGGACGATCGTCAGCGATAATTCGCTTCTCTTTTTCCTTAGACGACCTGACATCCTTTGGAATAGCAAACATTGACCTGTGCGTCTCGCCGTCATAGTACTTAAGCTCTTCAATTCCCCTAGCTTCTATACGCTCGTCCACTTCCGAAACACTTAATTCCAGTGGGTCGTGGGCCTTCGAGGCCAAGGCGAAGCCCCAAGCCGCATCATAAGAAGGAATAAATGAATGGTAGGAGCGAACTATCGGAAAACTTGTTGCCAGGGTATTGCAGATTGCAGCATGACATTCCAGTAATCTCGGGTTAAAAGAGCCTGCCTGCAAAGCAATAATACCATCTTCTGCCAGTCTGTCCGAAACCAGTCTGTAAAATTCTTTGGTAAACAAGAGATATGACGGTCCGTCATCAATGGGTTCGGTAAGGTCCATATAGATAACATCGAAAACACTGTCTGTTTTTTGCAAGTATTTACGTGCATCCATATAGAGAACTTTTACTCTGGGGTCATTGAATGCTCCGTCGCTCCAGGAGGGAAGATACTCTTTACAAAGCTCTACCACTTCCCTGTCAATGTCAACCATTATTACCTGCTCTACACTGGGGTGACGAAGAATCTCCCGCAAAACAGCTCCCTCACCGCCGCCCACAATCATTACGCTTTTAGGTTCCGGATGCAAAGTCATTGCCGGCTGGATTAAAGTCTCATGATAAATATATTCATCATACTCTGAGGACTGAATCTTCCCGTCTAATACTAGACATCTGCCGTAAAACTCCGTATCTACAATCTCTACCATCTGGTATTTGGTCTTGCTGCTAAATATAAACCGCTCCACACCATGCATATGCGCCTGGGTAGGATGAGTATATTCAATAAACCACTTCCAGGTTGGTGCACTCAAGCGTAACCCCCCTTTGTATTAGAAGTTTGCCACCTTGTTAGAGACTTCAGCTTCAAAAATTCCTCGCTTTATTTCATGAGCTGATAATTTCTCCGCGGAAAAATGCTCCTTAAGATAGTTACAGGAAACCCATGGATCCACCGTATCTCCGCAAGTAAACACATCCACAGCGGCATAACCTAGTTCCGGCCAAGTATGAATGGCAAGGTGTGATTCGGAGATTACCACAACTCCGCTCACTCCCTGCGGACTAAACTTATGAAATGCCACCTCCCTGATTTCGGCGCCGGCTTCCAAGGCAGCGTCAACCATCGTTCGCTCTATCTTTTGTATATCATTTAAGATTTCTGTGGGGCATCCATAAAATTCAGCAAGAACGTGACGACCCAATGCGCTCAATTTCTGAAGCCTCCTTTATCATATATTTCTGTCCAAGCCGGACATCAAGTTAAATTGTAACAAATTAGCGCAAAAAGTCAATGTTTTTCGGAAATTTATTTTTGTTTGAACTGACTACCTTCGTTTTTCATCGTTTTGCACTTTCGTTTATCGTATTACTATGATTTTCTTCAATTAGCATAAATAAATAAGGCACTCATGAGAGCGCCTTATTTATCATCTTTTAGTTTCGCTGAGAAATTTCGTGAAGCCAAAATGCTTATAAGCTTATCATTACCCGAATTTTTATAATACAGATTTTTTTCCTTGTACATGTTGTCATCAGCTATTTTAAACAAATCAAGCATTTTCGCAGAACCCTCACTAACAGCATAACCTATAGACATGCTCAGATAAAGTCCGCCGCTTTCCTCATTAAACTTGTTTGTTGCTTCACGGATTCTTGAGTATGCTTGTTCAACCGCAATGCTGTCCGAGTCAGGCAGTAAAACGGCAAATTCATCTCCGCCTATCCTGGCGACCACGTCACCGTCCCGAAAACAACTTTTAATAACTTGGGCTGCCGCTTTAAGCAGCGCATCACCAACACTATGACCATAATTATCATTATAAAGCTTCAACCCATCAACATCACAGACAATCATTCCAACGGAAGAGTGGCGACCGGTTTCTATACGGCGCATTTCTTGTTCAAAGTAAGCACGATTATAAATGCCGGTGAGCGAATCATGCAAGCTTAAGTACCTTAGCTGCTCTTCTCTTAGCTTCTGTTCCGAAATATCCGCAAGTACAGCTACTATACCCTTGACGTCACCCTGCACATTACGGATAACAGCAATTGACAGACTTACTTCGAGAGTTTCACCTTTTTTATTCTGCCTTATAACTTCAGCTCCGTATATTGTTTTACCCGCAAAAGCTTGGCTGTGGAGCTTACATGCTGCTAAGCGTTCACTCTCAGGGATAGTGGGATTTATACGCCCTAGAACCTCACTCTCCTGCCAGCCAAACATTTTTTCTGCCGCATCGTTCCAACTCATAACGCGTTCATGCAAATCCAATGTAATAATGGCAAGGGGTGTAGCCTGAATTAATGCATTTAGCTTCTCATTGGCTTCCAGGAGCTGATGTTCCGTCCGTATACGTGACCGAAAAGCCCTATGTAAGACAGCAAAAAGAATTGAACCTGTAACAACGATAAATAGCGCGCCTTTAATAGTCTGAAATCTGGTCAGCACATCAACGTCAGAAGCTATCAATCCAAGAAAACGGTCAGAAAAAACTACCCACAGCCCGGCAAAAAATATATAAGATAGTGTTAGTCTTACGACAAATGAACTTCCGAGCTTGCTCACCCTGCTCACATCCCTGATAAAAAAATCGTACATTTTTATTTTTAATTTCTTAAACTGTGAATGGGAGCGGGAATTCGGCCTCCCCTAGCCACAAATTCGCAAGAGGAAAACCCATTAAGTGCCATCACCGGTGCTCGTCCCAATAAGCCGCCAAATTCAACATAATCGCCAACGACTTTGCCAGGTGCGGGAATAATCCTGACAGCCGTAGTTTTTTGATTAATAACTCCAATAGCCATTTCATCTGCAATAATAGCAGCAATAGTTTCAGCCGTTGTGTCCCCTGGAACAGCAATCATGTCCAAGCCCACAGAACAGACACATGTCATTGCCTCCAGCTTATCCAGGCTAAGAGCTCCGTCTTCCACAGCCCGAATCATGCCTGCATCTTCACTAACAGGAATAAATGCACCGGAAAGGCCACCCACATAAGATGAAGCCATGGCTCCACCCTTTTTTACAGCATCATTTAGCAGAGCCAACGCAGCCGTTGTTCCATGTGTGCCGCAACGTTCCAACCCCATAGCTTCTATTATTTCAGCTACACTATCACCCACAGCAGGAGTAGGAGCAAGTGAGAGATCCACAATGCCAAACGGAACGCCCAGCCTTTCAGCAGCAGCGCGGCCCACTAGTTCGCCCATACGCGTAACCTTAAAGGCAGTCTTCTTTATTGTTTCTGAAAGCGTGCCAAAATCGGCATCCTTTACACGCTCCACAGCGCTTTTAACAACACCTGGGCCACTAACACCCATATTTATCACACACTCAGCCTCGCCGACGCCATGGAAGGCACCGGCCATAAAGGGGTTATCTTCAGGCACATTAGCAAATACCACCAGCTTTGCACAGCCTAACCCATCTCTATCCGCCGTTAGCTCAGCAGCCTTTTTAACCACACTGCCCATTTGATAGACAGCATCCATATTTATTCCGGATTTTGTTGTGGCCACATTAACAGATGCACAGACACGCTCCGTTTCTGCCAAAGCTTCAGGGATTGAAGCAATTAACCTTTTATCACCAATAGTAAAGCCCTTATGCACAAGAGCAGAGTATCCGCCTATAAAGTTAACACCTACCTCTGAAGCTGCACGATCCAGGGTTCTCGCATACTCAACACAGTTGCCGGAACTGTTGCTTTCTGCTATTAGCGCAATTGGCGTTACGGAAATCCTTTTATTGACAATAGGGATGCCAAACTCCCTTGACAAATCCTCACCAACGTCAACCAAATTTACAGCTAATCTGGTAATTTTATCATAAATTTTAGCGCAAGACCTTTTTACATCGCTATCACAACAGTCACGCAAACTAATACCCATAGTTATAGTCCGGATATCTAAATGTTCTTCTTGAACCATTTTAATTGTTTCTAATATTTCTTGTATTGTTAGCATACGGCAACTCCCTCTGTTCTAAATACGATGCATAAAACTAAATGCATCTTCATGTTGCACATCAATCCTGATACCCAACTCCTCACCCTTTTGTGCGAGCAGTTCCTTCAGCCTATACAAATCAATAGTACTCTTTTCCATGTCAGCTATAAGTACCATGGCCAAAAACTCTTGAATTATTGTCTGACTAATGTCAAGGATATTAATCTTATTGTCTGACAGTATGTTAGCTACTCCGGCAATAATACCCACTGTGTCCGGACCCAACACACTAATAATAACTCTACTTTTCTGGGAAACACTGTTTTTCTCTGACATTCACAAACTCTCCTCAAATAAAAATATCGACGGCATACCGTCATTCAGAAACAAAACATATTACTATCAGTTACTCTTATGTAGTTATTTTACCAAAAAATCAGCTATCTGAAAAGTCATTATTAATCTTCCCTTTTATAGCAGGCTCAAGAACAGAAGCTGCCGACAGCAGTGTCTGCGTATAAAGATGTTGAGGTGATTGACTCAACACATCATATTCAGCAATTTCCACAATTTTACCCTTGTACATAACGGCAATGCGATCGCTCATGTGTCTTACCACACTGAGATCATGTGAAATAAAAATATACGTAAGATTCATAGTATCTTTCAAGTCTAATAATAAATTCAGAATTTGTGCTTGTATAGAAAGATCAAGCGCAGAAAACGGCTCGTCACACACTATAAGGGATGGCTTAAGAGCTAAAGCACGAGCAATAACCACTCGTTGGCACTGACCTCCGCTCAGTTCATGCGGATACCTTTCCATGTACCTGTTGCTAAGCCCTACTAATTCCAACAATTCCTCAACGCGCTTAATGGTTCCTTGTTTTGTTCTGGTTAAACTGTGCACATCAATAGGCTCAGCTAAAGTGCTCCCCACACTCTTTCGCGGATTAAGAGATTCATATGGGTCTTGAAATATGATTTGCATCTTCTTCCTATATGGAAGCAGCTGCCTTTCTGTTAAAGCACTGATATTTTGTCCGGCTAAAAATATTTGACCGGATGTCATCGGTACTAGCCTCAGAATTACTCGAGCCAGTGTGGATTTCCCGCAGCCGCTCTCTCCAATCAGTCCTAGCGTTTCTCCCTGTTTCACACTAAAACTTATGCCATCCAGTGCACGAAATGCCCCAAAGTTTTTATTAACATTCTGAACCTTTAGAAAATTATCCATTTTCCACCTCATTATAATACAGCCAGCAGCGCACCGCTCCACGCCCTTCATTTATTAGCGGCGGTTCCTGCTCCCGACAAATGGGCATACAGTAAACACAACGAATGCGGAAACGGCATCCGGTCGGCAAACATAACGGATTTGGCATATCTCCGCTTAAAGCATTTACTTTTGCACCTCTTGTAGTACCATCATGAAGTAAGGAAGAAATTAGTCCCTGAGTGTAAGGATGTATAGGTTTAGTCAATAAACCGCTTATATTATTAGTGCTTTCTACAACCTTACCAGCATACATTACAACAGTCCGGTCGGCTATTTGCGCCACAATATTAAAATCATGGGTTATAAAAAGCATGGACATACTTAAATCCCGGCAACGATTACGCAGAGTATCAAGTGTTTTTGCTTGAGTTATCGCATCAATTGCACTAGTTGGCTCATCTGCTATCACTAGAGAAGGGTTGCAAGACAAAGCCATGGCAATTAAAGCTTTTTGACGCATTCCCCCGCTCAACTGATGAGGAAAGTGGTCAAAGCTCTCGATAATATCCTGCATGGAAAGCAGCGATAACAGCTCAATACATTTTTGACGAGCTTTTATAAAATCCAACTTATAGTGTATCCGCAGCGGCTCCGTAATCTGCCGCCCCACAGTGTATGCTGGATTAAATGCAGCCAGAGCGTCCTGAAATATCATTGATATATCATTGCCCCTGATTTTCCTCATCTCTTCTGCAGACACGCACAATAAATCCCTATCTTCAAAGCTAATATATTCGGCACTAACTATGCCTGGAGGTGAAGGCACCAAACCCATAATGCTTAACCCCAAAGTGGTCTTCCCGCAGCCCGACTCACCAACTACCGCCACAATCTCACCGCGATTCAGCGTTAAATCTATGCCGTCCACAGCTCTAATTGTCCCGTCAAACAAATGAAAAGCAACTTTTAAGTTCTTAATATCCAGCAAAGCTGTTGACACTACTAATTCACCGCGCTTCCGTTCTGCTAATCCTTTTTCATTTTACATTACAAGCATCGCGCAGCCCTTCACCGATATAATTTAAGCTTAAAGCCGTTAAAAATATGGCAATCCCCGGAAAAAATATCAACCATGGAGCTTCCTTTATTAATATCAGATCTTGAGCACTGCTAAGCATGCTCCCCCAACTGTACTGCGGAGGCTGGATTCCTAAACCCAAAAAGCCAAGGACGGATTCTGATAAAATTGCTGAAGAAAAAGTAAGTGTAGCACTCACAATAATTAAGGGGATTATGTTTGGCAAAATATGAAATAAAATTATACGGCTATGAGAAAAGCCTAATGCCCTTGATGCCTCAATGAATTCAAGTTCTTTTATTTTAAGGAATTCCCCTCTAACCAAACGAGCAACTTGCATCCAACTGGTTAGTCCGATAATCATCGCAATTCCCGCACTACTGGGCTTAATAAAAACAGCAAGAACAATAAGCGGAAATATCATAGGAATAGACAAAAATATATTGAGCAGCGTCATCATTATCAGGTCTATCCAACCTCCGAAATATCCGGAAGCAGCCCCGTAAGCTGTGCCAAAAATAACTGCAATAATCATAGCAATAAAACCCACCATTAACGATGTCCTGGCGCCGTAAATCATTCGGCTCCATAAATCTCTTCCCAAATGGTCTGTACCCATAAAGTGGGCGGCAGAAGGGCTTTGTTTAATTGAATCACGGGACAAATTGATTCGGGACGGGTCGTGGGTTGAAAGAATAGGTGCGAAAATAGCCATAGCAATTATTATTAGTAGTATACAAGCAAATGCTGCTCTCAAACGACTGCGCCCAAACACCCTCAGGAATACTTCCTTTGAAACAATTATTCTCTCCGGCACTTGTGTTAATTCACTCCCATTACCCATCATGCCTGACTCTGGGATTCAGTCTTATGTACAATATATTAGCAAAAAGATTACCTAGTATAACAAGGACAGCCGTAACCATAATAATCCCCATTAATACCTGGTAATCTCTATTATGTGATGCTGTAATAAACAAGCGTCCCATTCCAGGCCAAGCAAAAATATGCTCAGTCACTATGGAACCGGCAAAAATTCTAGGCAATTCCAAGCCAATCATTGTTATCATCGGTGTCAACGCATTACGTAAAGCATGACTGTAAATAATCTGCTTTTCTGAAAGCCCTTTGGCTCGGGCAGTTGTAATATAACTCTTCTGCAGCTCCTCCCAAACTGCCGAACGAACGTATCTGCTCCAAATGGCTACATTTGATATGCAGAGTACAGTTGCGGGCATTAGAATATAGCGAATCTGCTCCCCCAACGCTAAATAAGTTCTTGCAAACGTTGAGTATGCACTATAATCAAACCAAGGCGTTGAATAACCACCAGCAGGCAGAAAATTTAAGCGATACGCAAAAACATAGATCATAAGCAATCCAAGCCAAAATGAAGGCGCAGATATCCCGATGAAGGAACAAAAAGAAATAAAATTATCCGCAAAAGAATTTTTATGAGTTGCAGAGTAGACTCCCAAGGAAACAGAAGCAAATATCGAAATAAAGAGTGATAGCCCCATTAGCTTCATCGTAGCCGGCATTCTTGATAGTATTTCCTCAAGAACAGGCCTGCCCGTCATAAAGGAAATACCCATATCCCCCCGCACAAAAAAAGTTAACCACAAGAAATAACGAACATGGGCCGGCCTGTCCAAACCAAGATTAGCGGCGATTACATCCCTGTCAGCCCGTGTAATTCTTGGATTTTCAGCATAACGGGACATAGCGTCCCCAGGCGCAAGTTCCATTAAAAGAAAAGACAAGGCGGAGATAACAAGTAAAGAGATAAGCGCAACAGATACTTGCCTAATTATAATTGTGCGCATAGTTTTCCCCCTTTAAATGCTATCTCCGTTTTTGTTCACTGGATTTTCCACTCATACATATTCCAGGTGTTATTTGCTTGTGTCGGATTTGGTTTAAAGTTTTGCAGAGATGCGGGCACAGCAGTAACTATATTTTGAAAATAAATAAATATACAGGGAACTTCCTCAGAAAGAATTTGCTGCACTTCCATATACATTTCTTTCCTTTTGGCCATATCCACTTCCCTTACCCCAGCAACTAGCAATTCGTCGACACGTTCATTCTTATACCCAACAATGTTTTGCCCTTCGCCAGTTTCGTCGGGAATCTGTGATGAATGCCATAGGGCCTTACTGTCGGGGTCAAAGCCGCCGGTCCAGGCAAAAATAATGATATCAAAATCAATGTTCTCGATTGCGCTACCAAAAGAAGGGCCTTCTAAATTTTTTATGGACACTGCCGCACCAATTGCTTCCCACTCCTGCTTTGCAATCTCCTGAAAATCTTCCCGAGCTTTAAACCCCGAAATTGTAGTCATAGAAAATTCCAACCTAACACCATCTTTTGCGCGCACACCATCCGGTCCACGTTCCCAGCCGGCTTGCTCCAAAAGGTCCTCAGCCTTAGCAGGATTATACTCATATTGCCTTGCATCGGGATTGTAGGCCCAACTCATGGGATGTGTGTTAGCATGAGCTGCTGTTCCCACATTATTCAGCACATTTTCAATATACCGATCCTTTGGAAATGCATAGTTGAGCGCCTGGCGCACAGCCATATACTGAAAAACAGGCAAGCGCATATTAAAGCTGGCATGCATAAAAGAAAAGCCGGGGTATTTATAAACTTGGATAGGCTTTCCTTGTTCTTTTATTGCCAAGAGCTCTAAGTATTGATTATCTGGTACTCTGTCGAGCACATCAATTTCACCGTTACTAAATTGTACGAACCTTGTATTAGGATCAGGAATTATCTTAAAAACAATCTGTCTAATTTTTGGTTTTCCGAGAAAATAGCCGTCATAAGCCTCCAGCTTAATGGATTCTGTTGGCTGCCACTCAGCAAGCTTATACGGACCTGAGCCAATAGGATTACGGGAAAAGTTCCCGCCCTTGGACAATGAGTTTCCTTCCGCAACAAATTCCGGCTCTACAATATGCTTAGGCACAATGCCGGCATATGCATATGCTAAATACTGAAGCCAAGTTACATCTAATTCCTTTAGTTTGACCTGAAAATCATAAGGACCCTTTATTGTAAAGGTTTCAATGTTTTTGTATATTACACGAAATGGAACATTGTTGCCTTCCGCCAGTTTCATTTCAAATGTGAATTTAACGTCCTCAGACGTTAATTCCACACCATCGTGAAATGTAACGCCTTCCCTAAGCTTAAACGTATAAGTTAGACCGTCCGAACTAATTTCCGGCAATTCTACTAGTAAATCAGGAACAAGCGTCAATTCATCAGTCACTTTAACCAAAGTTGAAAACACACCGTTTAACACATCTCCTTCATAAGATGACTCAGAAAGAACAGGATTTAAGGTTTCAACATCAATTGGCAAAGCCCAGACTAAAACATCTTTTGGTTGTCTAGCCCCTCTGGGAACACATGAGACTGTGAGAACTACAATGGACAGCATTAGAAGTAATATAAAACTTGTTTTTTTCGACAGATTAATCGTCCCCTCAGCATAAATTTACCTTATATTACTTCAACTCATTATTCGCTTTCCCTTCTTTCGACATTAAATTTTCGACTTCAGACGAGCCTTAGTTCTTCAAGGTTGCCAGAACAAATTCCGCAACGATACAAGAAACTATTACTTGCCAGCCTTCTCTTTTTCAAATATATCCGGTTGCAGCTCTTGCACGTATATTTCCAGCGATAAGCAGCCTGTGTCGCCCGCTCCTTCGACCGTAGTTCGACATTGCCGCCCATTTGTTTAATTCTTTCTATCCACACCTTAAACTGAGAACCATGGTTAGGAACAAGCAAATGGATCATTTCATGCAGCAGAGTTATGGGAACCTCCTTAGGATATTTACTATGGTAGTGGGTTGATAATCTAATCAAGCGTTTCTGAGGATAACAGACCCCTGCAGAAGCATTTAACCTGCTGGAATACTCAATTGTCACATCTGTACTGGAAGGCAAACTGTTTTGGAAGTACTCCCTGCTGTATAAATCGTACAGCATATACAAATCTGTAACAGAAAGCGGCATTTTTATCACTCCAAAATTTTTACTATGAATGTGGCAGGGAAACGAAATATTTTTGCGAAATTCTTAATATAGATGTTTTGTCCATAATTTGCGAAAGGGGTAATTTTAATTAATATCGCTTTTTTTCTTTTACCAAAAAAAGAAGTAGTCTGTTTGCCTAACACCTGTACAATGCGACAAGCGATAGAGCGTATGGAATATCACAGATATACTTCAGTCCCCCTAATTAACCAAGATGGAAAGTACGCCGGAACAATAACTGAAGGGGACTTGCTTTGGAAGATGAAAAACACTCCTGGCTTATCCTTTGAAAACACGGAAAAAATCCCAATAACTGATATTCCGCTTAGGATTGAAAATGAACCTGTGAGTATTAATGCTCGTATTAACAGTTTGCTTTGCTTAGCAATTACGCAAAACTTTGTTCCCGTTGTTGATGACGACGGCGTCTTCATAGGCATAATCCGTCGTAGGGAAATAATTGAATACTTTTCAAAGCAACTTTTGAAGGAAGACTCAGATTGTTAGTACT
>DLMZ01000031.1:81361-105821 GCA_002479415.1 Firmicutes bacterium UBA7523 | reverse complement strand
AAAAAAAGCAAAAAACTCTCCTTTAGCTACATTTTTGAATTACAATATTTCGCTCCAATGTGCACAATTCCTTTTTAAAAAACATAAAAGACACATCAAGTGTGTCTTTTAGAAAACTCTTACAAGCCAATTTAAGTGGAGTAAAAACACCGCAATTTTTACTAATAGCAGTCCTCGCAGCGCCTTAAATGCGAGGCTGCACTCTTCTGCTTTGCTATGAAGAAAATACAATCCCATCCCCGGCATAACAAGAGCAAATAAGACTGCCGCCGGCTCAGAAAAATCAAACATATATGCCATTAGCGGGTTACCCTCACTGATAACACCCATCGTTAAGCCAAGGTATGTTAATAAAACATCAGCAGCACTTAAAATCCAAACAATAAAAGCCATATTTTAACCCCGTCATTTATTATTGCCATAAATGACGGGGTTAAACGTTTAAGCCGAAACTATCCCTTCCCCAACAAACGAAACATATTCTTTTTATATGCTTCAACTCCCGGTTGATCAAACGGGTTAACACCCAAAAGATACCCGCTGATTCCGCAAGCCTTTTCAAAAAAATATACCATCTTGCCATACCAGTAAGGATTCAATTCCGGCACATTAATCAATAAATTAGGCACAGCTCCCTCAGTATGGGCCGACATCGTACCTTCACGCGCCCTATTGTTAACCTCATGCAAGCTCTTTCCCTCTATAAAATTCAAACCGTCAGAATTGCCTTCCACTGCTACAATTTCCATGTCAGCTAATGGCTTGTCGACCCACAATGTAGTTGCAAAGAGATGTCGGCAGCCATCTTGCACATATTGTCCTAAGGAATGCAAATCAGTTGTAAAGCTAACTCCCGCAGGAAATATCCCTTTATTGTCCTTGCCTTCACTTTCTCCAAAGAGCTGTTTCCACCACTCAGTAAAATAATGAAAAGCAGGATCATAAGCAGCAAGAAGCTCCACAGTTTTCCCCTTATTGTATAGTAATCTGCGAACCGCCGCATAGCAATATGCCGGATTATTGTGCAAATCCTTTGACTTGTAAAGCTTTTGAGCATCTAAAGCCCCGACCATAATTTCATCTATATCAACTCCTCCCACAGCTATAGGCAACAGACCTACAGGAGTGAGAACGGAGTATCTGCCCCCAACTTCATCCGGCACCACAAACTTCTCATAGCCTTCTTCATCGGCCAGTTTCTTTAAGGCTCCCTTTTCCCGATCAGTTGTTGCAATAATTCTGTTTCTCGCAGCTTCTCTCCCATAACGTTCTTCCAGCAAGCGACGAAAAATTCGAAAGGCTAAAGCTGGCTCCAGCGTAGTGCCTGATTTAGAAACCACATTTATATACAGCTCCTTGTCACCTACCATATCCAGCAGTTGAGCTAGATAAGCGGGACTCACATTATGGCCGGCAAAATAAATCTCCGGACCACCTCTTACTTCACGGGAAAGCTGATTATAAAAGGTGTGTGTGAGTAAAGAGAGCGCAGAGCGAGCACCTAAGTAGGAGCCTCCTACGCCTATCACTACAAAAACTTCTGCTTTCTCCCGGATTTTAGCTGCTGCATTTTTTACTCTGGCGAATTCGGAAATATCATATGTTTCCGGCCAATTCAACCAACCTGCATATTCACTGCCGGGACCCTGAACGCTTTCTAACAGTTCATGAGCCAAATCCACTTTTGGCTGCATATACTCCAATTCATGCCGACTTATAAATTCCTCGGCCATGCTGTAATCAAAAGTCAGCTCACTCATAATAACCCCCTGCAAACTGTTTTCTTTATATTGCCCTAAAACTTATATATTGTTACCTGAAACTTAAATAGAACAAAGACTTTATAGCTTTCTACACAAGTCCGGCAAAACGAGCTGTTTGAGCAATAATAAAGCAAACAATAATCGCAACAACTGTGGGAATAACTGCAGCCAGCACTGTCCATTTGAGGCTGCCTGTTTCTTTGCGAATAGTTAATAGCGTTGTTCCGCAGGGAAAATGCAATAAAGAGAAGATCATAAAATTAAGAGCGGTCAACATCGTCCAGTTATGGGAAAGCAACAATTGACGAAATGCAAGCAAGCTGTCAAACTCCAGCATTGAACCGGCAGCCAAATAGCTCATTACCATAATCGGCACAACAATTTCGTTAGCCGGCAATCCCAAAATGAATGCCAGAACAATAATTCCATCCAGACCAATAACTCGACCAAAGGGATCAAGCCAGCCAGCCACGTGTCCCAGTATTGAAAGGTCGCCAATATAAACATTAGCAAATATCCATGTGAGAGCGCCGGCCGGGGCCGCCACAATAATTGCTCGTGCTAATACAAATAGTGTGCGGTCAATAAGGGAACGGACAATAACCGAAATAATCTGAGGCTTTCGATACGGGGGCAATTCCAGGGTAAATGATGACGGCTCACCCCTTAATAGCGTTTTAGACAGTAACCAAGATATGAAGAGTGTAATGCTAATACCGAGCAAAACAAGTAAAACAACCATACCAGCAGCTAGCATTGTGCCGCGCATCGAAACTACCCCACCGGCCAAAAATATCATAGATATGGCAATAATAGCCGGAAAACGGCCGTTGCACGGCACAAAATTATTTGTAAGTATAGCAATCAGCCGTTCTCTTGGTGAATCAATAATGCGAGCCGCGATAACACCGGCTGCATTACAGCCAAAACCCATAGACATGGTCAGTGCCTGCTTACCGTGGGCCCCAACTCGCTTAAATGCACGGTCAAGGTTAAAAGCTACCCTTGGCAAATATCCCAGGTCTTCAAGCAAAGTGAAGATTGGGAAAAATATTGCCATGGGCGGCAGCATTACCGAAACAACCCAGGCCAATGACCGATAGATACCCAGAACTAACAGTCCGTGAAGCCAATCAGGAGCGCCGGTCTGAAAAACCAAAGCACTCAAATTTTCTTCTAAGCCAAAGAAAAAATCAGCAAGCATATTGGACGGAACATTGGAACCGCTTAATGTCACCCAAAAAATTACGCCAAGGAGCACCAGCATCAAAGGATAACCTAAAACCCTTGAAGTAACAATATCGTCTATTTTACGGTCCCAATCTATACTCTTTCCCCGACGGGATGTAACTGCGGATGCCAATATTTCTGCTTCATTGTAAATATTGGCAACAATTTGATCTCTAACACTTTCGTCCTGCTTATTCCGATATTCCGCTGCCTTCCTAACTACCTCGTTAAGGCCTGCCAATTCTCCTTCATGTTTCAAGATGCAAACCCCTCTAATGCCATATTTTTTGACAAGAATTCTTTTATTCCGTTTATCACCGTAAGATCACCATCAAGCAGGCGCAGCGCAACCCAACGCTTATTGATTCGTGTCGGCAACAACTGCTCCAGTTCATCGGAAAGCTCGGAAATTGCTCTCTCCATATTGTCCTCATATTTCAGACAAAGCGGCTCCGGCTGTATAGTACCTGCCGCTACCCGATTAATTGTCTCCTTGAGAAAACTTAAGCCTTCTTTGCTTCGTGCTGCAGTAGGAATAACTGGCACTCCTAGCCTTAATGCCAGCGACTCCACATCAATAAGCAGCTTCTTTCTTCTTGCCTCGTCAATGAGATTAAGGCACAATACTGTTTTTGGAGTTATTTCCAGCACCTGCAGAACCAAATTAAGGTTGCGCTCCAAGCAAGTAGAGTCTACAACCACAACTGTTGCGTCAGGTTCAGCAAAACAAATAAAATCCCTGGCCACCTGCTCTTCAGGAGAATTAGCCAGCAGTGAGTAGGTACCCGGCAAATCAACTAGAGTAAAAAGCTTTTGCCCATGCTTATAGTTGCCAAGAGCCTGAGAAACTGTCTTGCCAGGCCAGTTACCTGTATGCTGTTTCAACCCTGTTAAAGCATTAAATATTGTACTTTTTCCCGTGTTCGGATTACCGGCCAATGCCACAACATAATCACCTCTAGTCTCATAGTTAAGGATATCTTCACGCAGCGCTCCCTTGCCCGATGATTGATACGTTAATCCCACAGCTATTCTCCTCCCTTACATTATTTAAAGTGGCTTCACATACACTTTACTGCTCTCTTCCTCACGTAAAGCTATAACTGCCCCCCTGATGTTGTATGCAGTTGGATCTCCTGCGGGGCTTCGACGGACCGATTCCACCACTGTTCCTGGAACTAAACCTAAATCGAGCATTCGCCGCCGCATAATTCCCAAAGAGCTCAAAGACATAACCACACCACGTTGACCAACGCTTAGCTCTCTGAGCGTAAAATCCTCACATTGCTTTTCCACATTGTCACCTCTTCTGCAAAATATCAAATAAATGGCTGCGCCAAAATAATTTCCCCTCGGAAATCTTGTGATACCAGACTATGCCGTAAGATTAAAATATGTGAAAAGAAAAGACCCGACAAATAGTCGGGTCAATCTATCTATCTTCCATGTTGTGGCGAAATTCCCAAGCCCTGAGCTGATTAAGTCCTTCATCATCATTTTCGTCGCCATGGCCTTTTTGTAAAGCATGAAAAGATTGCAGCGCTCCAGGATTTGCTTCAAAAAAAGTAATAAGATTGTTAATAAGAAGCATAGTCTTAGGTGTAATGTAATGCTCCATTCCTTCTACCTGCTCCTCGATTCCGGATTGAGAATTCAACAAGAGCAGAAACTTTTTCAAAGTAAAATCACGCCATACTAAAAACTTGCCGTAATGCTCACCCTTAGCAGTCAAAGAAATATTACGATATTTCTCATACTTAATAAACTCTGCCTCATCCAGCTTTTGAATCATCTTTGTAATGCTTGATGCCTGAAAATGCAGCGCTTCAGACAAGTCAACAGCACGGACGTACCCTTTCTCTTCAACTAAGCGGTAAATCATTTCCAGATAGTCTTCCATACTTTCTGTAAGCAAGGCTCTTCCCCCTCCAAATCTTATGGCTCAGCCTACATTTTTAGTCTATGCCAACAAATAACACCTAATGCCACCGAATCTACAGTTCATAGAGTGTACTAAAAGAGAATATAATTAGATAAGGAGATGATTCCATGATGTTCAAAGCCTTTCTAACAACTTTTACGCTTATATTTTTGGCAGAGCTGGGCGATAAAACCCAGCTTGCCACTATGCTCTTAGTTTCACAGGGAGAATCTGCCAAAGCAGTATTTTTCGGAGCGGCATCTGCACTTGTGCTGTCTTCTTTCATCGGCGTAATTGCCGGAAGCTGGCTAATAAAAATATTCCCGCCCAATGTCCTGCAAAACGGGGCGGGAATAGCGTTTATCGGCATAGGCATACTTTTGCTGCTGGGTAAATTTTAAAAGGACTTTCAAAAAAAGTAGTGCGCAACGCAAACAACCCCGACACCCCGCAGGCATACTAAGTATGCCTTGTGGATGTCGGGGTTGAGCTGCAACAAAGCAATGCGCTTTTTTCAACTGCCTATAATCGTGATGAAATTATGGTTAAGAATTAACCCCAAAAATTCCGCCGGCAGCTCCTGTAACAAAGGCCAAAATAACTTTTGAAACGTAGCCTGCATTAATGCTGAAATCAGGCAGTAATAATAATGCTAAAATGAAAAGTCCGGCCAAATAAATTAATCCTGTAATACCGCCGTTTAACCAACCTCTACTTTCCAGCCTGCCTGATACATATGCAGCTCCTGCAAAAATTGTAGTTAGAGAAGTAGCATATGCAACATAGGGAAGCACTGCTTCCGTCAAACCCGTAAATTGGATAAGCGTACTGAATACAAGAAAAACACAAAGGGAAATAAAGTAAGCTAGAAGCACTCCTTTAGCAATAATTAATGCAGGCGCCGTCGGCTTAATCTGAGTGGCAGCACCGCTCTTTCTCGGCATGGGCGTCACCTCCACAAGTTCTTACTTGCAATGTATGTGCCCAAGCAGGTTAATATGCTTAAAACTCCTCGTATTGGAAGCATTAATTGCATTAGAAGGCTCGGTTTACTGGAGCCCGAAACAAGTAAGGGACAGGTCTTCGCTTAAACCTACATCCTTATTATAAATGCCGTTTTTTCTCCTCTATGAAAACCTGCCCTTTCATAAAATCTTAATGTGTTTTCTTCTTTTCTGCTTGTCATAAGCATTATCTTATAACAATCCTTTTCTTTGGCTATTTCAATCGCTCTCTTTAATATCGCCGCTCCATATCCCTTTCTTCTATATCTTTCATGAGTCACCACATTTTCAATTAACGCATATGGTCGTGCATTTCTTGTCAAATTTTTTATGATTACCAATATACATGAAGAAATGACAACCCCTTTATCCTCTGATATTAAACAATAATGATTAGGATCTTCCATTATTTCATGCCATATCTTTTTCAAGCCTTCATCTATTGTAAGTTCTGGATCATCTGCGTTTAGATGCTTATAAAGTTCAAGCAATTTGTCAAGTTCATCAAGTCTAATTTCTCTTACTGTCTCCTTCGGCTTATCAGCATCCCTCACTCAAGCCACCACCATTTTCATATGTGCCAAAACTTAATCTTCGAAAGTTGATAATTTTTTTTAATACCCTCAGCTTCATCGACTAAAGAATATCCTTATACTAGCTTGACCTCAAAGCTTAGGACTTTCTTTCGGCAAATTGTATACTGCTCAGTATATTGCTATACTTAGCGTAGGAAATATTTTTCTTACCAAGGAGGTATTACTATGAAGACTACTAAAATCACATCTAAAGGACAGATAACCTTGCCTATGGAAGTACGGGATCCCTCGGGCTACAACCCGTTGATAAAGTGGAAATTGTTAAGAGCCCATACAGGCACATTGTTAGAAATGACGCTATCCCCTCTTCGTTTACGAAATATTTAGGTTATCTTTCTAATAATAAAAAGCGGACTAATGATATTATTGAGGAGCTTCGGGATAAATGATTATTGCCATTGATATGGAATTAACGAAAACTTCAAGGTTACCGGATTATGGTCAGAATATTTAAATCCATGGTCATGGCCTGTAACTGAGATAATTTCAACATTGGGGGAAACAAGAAAGCCATCTATTATAGCTTCGAACGTATCATTTTCCACGTAAGGTGCGTCAAGGTCCCGCACAGTCATTACGCTTTTATCTATGCCCCACTTAAAGCCTGTAGCTGTAAGCGAATCGGGGATTCTGTGGAGCCATTCGGGCCATTTTGCCATAAAGTCGGGATTATTTTCTAATTCACTGCTAAGCAGTTGGTTCCAGTCACCGCCTATAACAACATAATGTCCGGCAGCGAAAAGCTCTTCCATGTGGGTAATTACATGCTCTACTTGTTTACTTCTAAGCTTTCCGCCCTTATCGTAAGCAGAAAGGTGAAGATTAATTAATACAAGGCTTCGGCCGTTATCAAGAGGAACTGTTGTCTGGAGGAAGCAGCGATCCAATTCGGCAAGAATAACCGGCCATGACTCTTGTCCTTCAAGTTGGTAGCGTTGAGCTGATGCTGTATTATACTTAGAAAATGTGGCCAAGCCGGAGTTGGCGTATCCCATTGGATTAAAGAGAGGAACGGGTACCCATATGGCATTGTAATTGTATGCAAAAGAACTGCTGTGATTTGGAAGCTTTTCTTTTAAATATGCAAATTGGTTTACATCATAACTCCGCCTAGATTTAATATCCAGTTCTTGTATCATCAAGAAATCGGCATCATTTTCCATGATAAAAGCTGAGATCTGGCTAAGGTTTTCCATGGTTTTTTCAAAGCTCTCCGCACGGGATGACTTGCCGCCGTCGGCAAAAAAATCCTGGCCTTGATCAAGACCGGCATAGCCAATATTAAAGATAGTAACGGAGAAATCATTGCTTGCCGGCGCTATAATCTCACGGTTATGTTCAATGTAAACATCCTCTATCATTTTGTGTCTGGTGTTCATAACTGTTAAATACGCCAAGAAAACCACGGGAATAATAATGGCCAGTGCGGCAGCAATAAGTATAATCTTGCCAATTACTTTTGGCATATTTATCACCCCTTGTGTTAATGTTGCTTGATTCTACAAATATAGTAAATTACCTTTAATATGATAAAAGTTACGTATAGTATAAAGGAAAGGAGCTGCATTTGCAGCTCCTAAATCTATTTAAGGATTGAATCTAAGATCATCCGTTCTCAGGGATTTAAGGGCAGGGCCTTCTATTATATCGCCTTCGTAAGTAAACCTTGAGCCGTGGCATGGACAATCCCAGGACAGCTCCGCTGCATTCCAGGAAAGGTCACAGCCCATATGAGTGCAAACAGGCTCAACCACATGGATTTTCCCGTTTTTGTCTTTATAAAGACCAACCTTTTTACCGTCATGCGCAACAACCTTTGCTTCCCCGAGAGCTATATCAATATCTTTGGGGAGGGGCTTCAGTTTATCTCCTATTAAATGCTTTGCTACATCAACATTAGTTGTGGCAAAGTTTTTTATCATAGGGTCTGCTTTAAATCTTGAGGGTTCATAAACGGGAACCCAGGGGCTTTCTCCTTTTACAATTAAGTCTTTTATAAGGATTGCAGAGGCAGTCCCGTTTGACATTCCCCATTTTTTGAAGCCTGTGGCTATATATATGTTGGAGCTATTTGCGGTGATATTGCCTACATATGGCACATCGTCCAAGGTTGTGTAATCCTGAGTAGACCATCTAAAGGGTATGTCAATAACTTCATAAATATCGGAAGCGAAGCTTATCAGGTTTTCATAGTGGATATTTGTATTAGGCCCTTGCCCCGTTTTATGATGCTCCCCTCCTACAATTATTAACTCTCCATCTTGGTAAGGGGTATATCGCAGTGATCTGGCAGGTTGCTCTGCCGTTATATACATGCCTCCTGGGAATTTTTCTTTTACCTTCAGGCCTATGGCATAAGATCTTTCAGGGTACATCCTGGCAAAGTAATATCCGTTGCCGCCATATGCGGGAAAATGTGAGGCTATTATCATATTTTCGGCAGTAACCCTATGTCCATTCTCCGTAATTACAGTTGCCGAATTTCCTTCATGAAATTTCACAGCACGGGATTGCTCGAAAATAAAGCTGTTATCCCCTGGGATATCTTTTGCAAGTTCCAGTAAATACTTGCGTGGATGAAACTGAGCTTGATTGTCGAAACGCACGGCTGCCTTAATATCAAAAGGCAAAGGCAGCTTTTCCGCAAAAGATGCTTTATTACCAAGGCTTGCCGCTGCATCAACCTCATTTTTGATTTTTTGAATATATTCATCGGATTGCGTATATACAAAGGCTGATTCTTTGGAAAAATCACAATCAATCTTTTTATCACCAACTAATTCTTCGATAAATTTAATGGCATATTCATTTGCTTCAGCATACTGCTGAGCTTTTTCTTTCCCATGCTGCTTTATTAACTTGTCATATACAAGGTCATGCTGAGAAGTAATCTTGGCAGTTGTATGTCCGGTCGCCCCCTGGACTATGTGGCCGGCCTCGATAATCGCTACTCTCAGCCCTTCCTTTTTCAATAAATACCCTAGTGTAATACCGACAATACCTCCGCCAATAATTACAGCATCTGCTTTAATGTCTTTGTCCAAAGCAGGGTAATTTGAGGGAGGAGTAGACGACATCCAGTAAGGTCGAGGCGGCGTTTCAAAACCAATGTCTTTTAAACTATTTGAATTCATTTTTTTACCTCCAAAAGGAGCTGCAGAGCAGCTCCTTAATTCCAAAAAAACTATGCTTCATGCTGAATAATGTCTTCATTACGTGGGACAGGTTCTTCTAAGACTGCGTGTTCAATATTCATGGGCTGGCTTGCCACAGTCATTTTCACTTGTTTGATACCTTCAAACTCTGTTAGAGTATTAACTACGGAGTTTATAGTCATTGATTCCCCTGATGCCCCTCCCCAGTGGTTAGTATGCATTTCCTGAGAGAAATCAACATTTGCTGTGTTTTCATCAATGGATATTGATTGGACTTTTACCTCCGAGGGAATTGTCCTGCTTAAATTCGAAGTTTCAGGGCCCTTTATCAATTCTTCAAGCACCAGCATTAAAGTATCTTCCATGGTTGCGCCTGGCGGAATACTGATAGCTCTCTTTTCCGGCACCACGTATAAAGCGTCGGCACCTGCAAAGTAAAGGATTACCTCCGTATCAGTATCTTCCGTAGCCTGATCGAAGGCTTCCATGAATCCGCGAGGTTCCCCAGACGGGCCAATATATTCCTCACCCTCAACCAATATCTTTACTCTTTGTATTTCCGTAAACTGTGTCAGCGTGTTTACAATAGAACCTACAGCAACTATCTCTGCGATACTTCCTCCAAAATTATGAAAGCTATTACTTAAATTTACTATTATGTTCTCATTTTGCTTGATTGTTCCATACACTTCGGTATTTTCGGGGATATTCGCTTTAAGAGCTTGATTATTAGGCCCATTAATAAGCTCTATGAGGGCTGCCTCATATTTATCTTCTCCCTCACGGTAAGCAATCTCCCTTTCTTCACCGATTAGTTTTTCATTGCCTTCACTGCCATAGTAAAGAAAAATGTTTTCCCTTATTGTCCCTTGCTGCTCTGGATCCGGAGCAGCTCTTCTTATACAGCCGGCAGACAGTATTAAAAGCAATACCAACAGATATGTAGCGTACCTTCGCACAGCACCATCTCCTTATATGTACTTAATATAAATTATGCCCATCTGTGCCCTGATAAATTCTAGCTAATATAGTCATGGCATATCCTAGATATTATCGCAGCTCTAGATATATACGAATTAGAATTTATTTAAATAAAAAAATCCCGTACTCTATTGCCGCAGAGAACGGGATAAGATAAGCTTGTTAGCCTAGCATCACCCTGCAGATGTTATTTGTAAACTCTACAGGGTCTTGGACAGGCAGACCTTCTATCAGTAGCGACTGGTTATACAATAAGTCGGTGAAGAGTTTGAATTTGTCCTTGTCGTTATTGTAGGCTTCTTGCAGTGCTTTGTATACATTGTGGTTAACGTTAACTTCCAATACTTTTTCTGCTTTGATTCCCTGCTGGTTAGGCATTGAGCTAAGCGTTTTCTCCATTTCGATGGTAATATCACCTTCGGTTGAAAGGCATACAGGATGACTTTTTAACCGTTTGGAAGCTCGGACATCTTTAACCTTGCCGGACAGGTGCTGCTTCATCTGTTCAAACAACTCCGAGGTATCCTCAAGCTGTTCATCTGGGCTGTCTTCATTTTCCAAGCCTAAATCGCCGCCTGATACCGAACGAAATTCCTTTTCTTTGTACTTCATCATCATTTTGATGGCAAATTCGTCAATATCTTCTGTAAGATAGAATATTTCATACCCCTTGTCCGCTACCGCTTCAGCGTGCGGCAGCTTTTCGATTCTTTCGATGGATTTCCCGGCCGCATAATAAATATATTTTTGTTCTTCCGGCATCCTGGAAATGTACTCATCAAGGGTGGCAAGTTTCTTCTCTTTAGAAGAGTGAAACATAAGTAATTCTTGGAGAAAATCTTTATTACGACCAAAGTCACTGTATACGCCGAATTTCAACTGCTTGCCAAAGGACTTAAAAAATGATTCGTATTTTTCCCTTTCATTCTTCAGCATATTTTCAAGTTCATTTTTTATTTTGGCTTTAATGTTCTTGGCAATAAGCTTCAGCTGCCTGTCATGCTGTAGCATTTCTCTGGAAATATTTAAGGATAGGTCTTCTGAATCAACCATTCCTTTTACAAAGCTGAAATAGTCAGGCAACAAATCCGCACAGTTATTCATAATTAATACGCCGCTAGAATACAACTCAAGCCCTTTTTCATATTCTCTGGCATAAAAGTCATAAGGTATATTTTCAGGTATAAATAATATAGCGTTGTAGTTGACTGCGCCTTCGGCATTAATATGGACGTGTTTTAACGGCTTGTCAAAACCATAATGCTTTTCTTGGTAAAAGTTTTCGTAGTCTTCCGGCTTCAATTCGCTTTTATTCTTCTTCCAGATAGGCACCATGCTGTTAGTTATCTGCTCTTCTGTATAATCCTCATATTCTTCTTCACTGCCCTCTTTCAGCCTTCTGCCGGTTATGTCCATTTTAATGGGATATCTGATAAAATTAGAGTATTTTTTAATTATAGACTTAAGATTATACTCATCCAAGAATTCATCATAGTTTTCGTCTTCGGTATTTTCTTTAACTCTTAGTTTTATATCTGTCCCAACCGTATCTTTCTCCCACGGTTCAATTGAATAACCGTCGGCACCTTTAGACTCCCATTTATAAGCGTCACTGCTACCAAGAGCTCTGCTGATGACCGTAACCTCATCGGCAACCATAAAAGCGGAATAAAAGCCGACACCGAATTGCCCGATTATTTCATGGCCGTCCTGGGCTTCGTGCTCTTGCTTATAAGACAGGGAGCCGCTTTTTGCTATAATCCCCAGGTTGGTCTCTAACTCTTCTTTATTCATCCCGATACCGGTGTCAGAAATTGTTAATGTTCTCTTTTCTTTATCGGCGACAACTTTGATGTAATAACGGCTTTTGTCAAAGCTCAAGGTATTATCTGTCAACGCCCTATAATAAATTTTATCTATGGCGTCACTGGCGTTTGATATAAGTTCCCGTAAAAATATCTCCTTATGCGTATAAACCGAGTTAATCATCAAGTCCAACAACCGTTTTGATTCTGCTTTAAATTGTTTCTTAGCCAAAGCGTTATCTCCCTTCCTGCAAGTAAATTGAACGCACAAGGGCGGGGCGGCAACCCTGTGCGTCTCTTTTTATTTATGCAATTATTCAGATATTAGCACTCTCGCCCCACGAGTGCTAACCTCACTTTTTTAATACCATATTTTATTTTAAATGTCAAGAATTCAACCATAGCAAAGCTTTTTATCATCTTTCGGTTAATACATCATCAAAAAAATACCAGGAATAATCACCAGCAACTTTTGCACCTTTTACTTTTTTTGCCCGAATCGGGCGACAAATTCTTGATATAGCTCGGGAAAGGTATCGTTTAAGATACTTTCCCTTATCTGTGACATAAAACGGACAAGCATATAAAGATTGTGATAGGTAGTTAAGCGATAACCGAAAATTTCATTGGCTTTTATTAAATGCCTGATATAAGCTCGGGAGTAGTTTCTGCAGGCATAGCAGTTACACCCTTCTTCAAGAGGTCTAAAATCGTCGGCATACGGCTTGTTCCGTACAGTCAAATATCCGTCACTAGTTAAGACCGTTCCGTTACGGGCAATGCGGGTAGGCAAAACACAGTCAAACATATCTGCTCCGCGATACACGCCTTCAATAAGGTAATCGGCGGTTCCCACTCCCATCAAATAACGCGGCTTATTTACGGGAAGCAAGGGGATAGTGGCATCCAACATTTCGTACATTAATTCAGCAGGCTCTCCCACGCTAAGGCCACCAACCGCATAACCGGGAAAATCCATTGGGACTAATTGACTGGCACTCTCACGACGCAAATCGGGATACATGCCTCCTTGAATAATGGCAAATAGTGCCTGGTCTTTACGAGTTTGCGCTTTTAAGCAGCGTTCCGCCCAGCGGGATGTGCGTTCCAAGGAATCCTTAATATAATGACGATCGGCCGGGTAAGGAGCGCATTCATCAAAAGCCATAATAACATCGGCTCCCAACGCCTCCTGTATCTCCATTGCCTTTTCCGGACCAAGGAAATGTTCCGAGCCGTCCAGATGAGAACGAAAAGTAACCCCATCTTCTTTTATCTTACGCAGCGGCCCCAGGCTAAATACTTGAAATCCGCCGCTGTCTGTGAGAATTGACCGATCCCAGTTCATAAACTTATGGAGTCCGCCTGCTTCACGAACCAATTCATGGCCTGGCCGCAAATAGAGATGGTATGTATTGCTGAGAATAATATTTGCACCGATATCTTTGAGCTCTTCTGGGCTCATTGTTTTTACTGTAGCCTGTGTCCCCACGGGCATAAACACCGGGGTAGGCACGTCCCCGTGGGGAGTGTGCAAAATTCCCGCTCTGGCACCTGTTCGAGAACATTCTTTTTGTAAAGTATATTGAATGGACATAAGCACCTCTCCATGGCATAGTCTAACTATGCTTTCCAGTTATATTTAACTAAATAATCAGCATTGCGTCTCCAAAGCTAAAAAAACGATATCTCTCACCTACAGCCTCATCATAAGCATTTAAAACATTTTCCTGGCCGGCAAAAGCTGAGACTAGCATTAGCAATGTAGATTTAGGCAAGTGAAAATTGGTTAATAGAACATCTACAGCCTTAAATCGGTAGCCGGGATAGATAAATATATCAGTCCAGCCGGAGCCGGCATGTACCACGCCAGAGGAATCGGCTAGAGATTCTAAAACACGGCATGACGTGGTGCCAACGGCAAATAGCCTGCCGCCCTTTTGCCTGCAGCTGTTTAGTTCGTCTGCAGCTTCTGGAGACAGCTGGTAATATTCACTATGCATACGGTGCTGGTGAATATCATTTACCTGTACAGGGCGGAAGGTTCCCAGGCCGACATGAAGAGTTAGAAATACTATACTAACCCCTTTTCTTTTTGCTTCCTCCAGCAGTTCAGAAGTAAAGTGCAGTCCTGCAGTAGGTGCGGCGGCCGAACCCTCTTCTCGGGCATAAACTGTTTGATACCGTTCACGGTCAACCAGCCTTTTCTTTATATAAGGCGGTAAAGGCATCTCACCCAACCGATCCAGAATTTCTTCAAAAATACCATCGAAGCTAAATTCCACAAGTCGCCGTCCTTCGGCAAGTTCCTGCATTACCACTGCTTTTAGCTCTCCGTTGCCGAAAATTATCTCAGCTCCAACACGCAATCTCCTGCCGGGGCGGACCAATGCCTCCCAGGATGTGGCACTGCGGCGGTGCAGCAATAATATTTCAGCTAAACCGCCGCTTCCTTTTTTTTGTCCAAGCAGACGGGCAGGAATAACCCTTGTGTCATTTAACACAAGGGCATCTCCTGCATGCAAATATGAGAATATATCCGGGAAGCTGCGATGGAGAACTTCCCCTGTCTTCCGATTAAGCACAAGAAGGCGGGAAGACTCTCTCTCTGGCAGCGGCTCCTGAGCAATCAAATCATCGGGAAGGCAAAAATCAAAATCATTAAGCTGCAATAGAACCACCTTGTTTACAATTAGTCAATTGAAATACCACTAAAATAATATTTTAATATTTCTTCGTAAGTATGCCCTTGCTTAGCCATTTCATAAGCGCCCCACTGGGACATGCCCACTCCATGCCCCCAGCCTCGCCCGTCAAAAGCAAAGCCGCTGGAAGCCTTTGAAACCGTTCTGCTTCTGCTGCCGTTGCTTAACACCACATTGTCAGAGGAGGTTGCTGCTTTCACAGCACCGCCAGGGACAGCCGCATAGACTTCCCCGATAAAAGCCTCCTTAATAGGGCCGTTAGCTCCCAAAACATGAACACGCTGCTGCGCTGAAATTATATTGTACAAGCTGCTGGGGAGGCCAAAGAAGGTTCGTGTTTGCGCGCGGCTAATTGTATGCTCACCTGCGGTACCGCGAAACAAGATTTCCAGGTGACGGCCGCCCGCAGATTGATTTGTTGAGCGTATTTCCAGTAATGTCCCTATATTAACACCGGCATTGCTAAGCAAGTCCTCAACCTCCTGCCGGGAGAACGAATATACCCATTTGGCTGGAAATTGAGAACCGGTGCTTGACCGAGAAGCAAGATGAATAAGAAGAGATTCATTGACAGAGTACGGGTCGGGAGTAGCACGAGTATACGGCAACGAAGCCGACCATACATCCTCCGAATTCTCCGTATAACCCCCACTGTTTGAATGATAGTACAGCTGCGCTACATTGCCGTTATGACGAGCCAATTTACCTACAGTTTCTTCCACAGCGCGCTTGCTGTTAATAAACCCAGCATTGTACCCATCGTACTTCTGGCAGCAAGCCGGAGAATCGCATACGCCAAAACCCAAGGCTCTATGCTTATTTTGATTAACATAAGCGTAGGAGCGGGCGGCGACCGCCTGTGCTTTCAGTGCCTCCAAAGGCCAATAATCACTCATTTCATAAGGTACAACACCAAAAACATACTGCTCTATGCCAGGCAAGTTCACTACGGCTATTTTTCCGCCGCTTACAGTGAGTTCAAAAGCTCCTTCAAAGTTGCGCGCTGACCGTTCGGATACAGTTACTTTTGTTACCCCTCCGCGCGGCGTCAGCAACAAAGGAACACGTCCATCTGTTAATAAGCCTACATCAGCATTAGTGTCATCATTTAGAAGCAGCATATTGCTCTGAGTGTGAACCGCAAAGGCAGATGGATAGTGTGCAGCCTTAACTGCGGCTTCAATTCCTTCGACCCAAACCTTATAGGGGAAGGACGTCCCGTCTTCTCTGTAAACCAAATAAGCTTTATAGCCTAATCCCTTAGCATTCCTGGCCGATTGCAGTGTCTCCGACGCTGTTGACCCGGCACCTACTTGCACCAGAGAGAGGGATTGATTTAGAGGTCTAAAACCGGCTTGTGTATAGCTTACAGGAATATCGGCATTCCTTAAATAAGCATCCATTCCCTGCTGATTAATAAATTCAGCCCATAGTAGAACGGCATTTGTGCGTAATTCGCTGCTGTAAAATAAGCCTACCCGAGCAGTCTCCTGAGCAGCAGCGATCCCCGAATATATCTGTGAAAAGAAAACAAGCAAGGTAAAAAGTACAATTTTTTTCATAATCCACCCCCGTTGTTTGCTCTCCCTTGATTTCGACATTGCCCCGATATTTCCTGCCGGAGTTTATTCTTCACTGTTGTTTAACGCTATCGGCGGAATATATACATTAATGCTGATAAAACAATACTAATCACAATTCCTGTCATGATGGGAAAATAAAAAACAAAGTTCTCCCGCCTTATAATTATATCACCGGGCAACTTACCGAGATTTATACGGCCGCCCAGTGTAAGGACTAAACCAAAGAGAATAAGAAAACAGCCAAAATAGATAAAAATTCGGCCGAAATTTTCCATAAATCACTGCCTCCTATTTTTTATAGCGTTCCTTTTCGCTGAAAATACATCCGCAGTAAGGCTGACGGTAAAGCTCTAATTTACGAGATATATCTACGCTCTGCCGATATCCCGCACGTAAATCCTCATAAATGAATGATACACCGTATTTTTTCCCCGCTTCTTCCCCTTCCAGGCACAAAAGCTCATGATTCTGATAAGGACTGATAGCTAAGGTAGTCGAAAAGCAGGGAATGTCCATTTTTGCCGCCTGCCTCGCTGCACCCTCAAGACGGATACGATAACAAGATCTGCAGCGGCTTGTCATGTCCTTCATCACAATATGCAAATAGTCTTCCAGGTCGTATGAATCGCAGACCTCAAGCTGTATCCCCTCATTATTACAATAGTCTTTTAAAGTATCCCGCCGCCGCTGAAACTCCTTATAAGGATGAATATTAGGATTATAAAAATACCCTTGAATTTTATATCCAAGACGGCGAAAATGCTCGGTACTATATGTACTGCACGGCGCACAGCACATATGCAATAAAAGCTTCACTATCCCACCTACCAAAAAGAATTTTCTTGCGCAGATTCAGGAAATGCCATGCCAAGATGACTACATGCCAACTGAGTAACAATTCTCCCTCGCGGAGTCCGTTGTAAAAAACCTATCTGCATTAGATAAGGCTCAAAAACATCTTCAATTGTCTCTCTTTCTTCCGAAATGGCAGCCGCCAAAGTATCTAGCCCCACCGGTCCTCCTCCGAATTTTTCCACCATTGTACGTAGCAAAAAACGGTCAACTTCATCCAAGCCAAGAAAGTCCACTTCCAGCATCTGCAATGCCTGTTGAGCAACTTTCCCTGTAATTTCGTTGTCTGCTTTTACTTGAGCGAAATCACGCACACGCTTTAGCAAGCGGTTAGCAATTCGCGGTGTACCACGAGCAGCGGAAGCTATCCGAAGCGAGCCGTCATCATCAATGGGGACCTGTAAAATGCGGGCGGCGCGGCGAACAATTTCCTGCAGTTCATCCTCCCGGTAAAACTCCAATCGGGAAACCACTCCAAAACGGTCACGCAAAGGTGAAGACAAAGCGCCTGCTCTGGTTGTAGCGCCAATCATAGTAAAAGGCGGCAAGTCCAAGCGCAGTGAACGAGCACTTGGGCCTTTGCCGATAATAATATCCAACGCAAAATCTTCCATAGCCGGGTAAAGTACTTCCTCCACCGTTCGGTGCAAACGATGAATTTCATCAATGAAAAGCACATCATAAGGTGCCAGATTAGTTAAAATAGCCGCTAAATCACCTGGACGCTCTATGGCTGGCCCGGATGTGGCACGCAAGTTAACACCCAGTTCCGCAGCAATAATTGCGGCCAGTGTAGTTTTTCCCAAACCAGGGGGGCCGTACAGCAGCACATGATCCAAGGAATCTCCCCGTTCCTTGGCCGCAGAAATAAACACCTGCAGGTTATCCTTTAGTTTATCCTGACCGATGTACTCATCCAGCGTCCTCGGCCGCAGCGTTACATCCTGGCAGTCGTCTTCAGTTCGTGTACGAGCTGAAATAATCCGTTCTTCCATTCCTATATCCTCACTTCATTCCCAGTTGGCATAAAGCTCTGTGTAACAATGCCTGCCCGGTATCATCATCACTATCCTTAAGCACTGCCTGTAGCGCGCCCTGTGCTTCATTTCCATTGTAGCCTAAAGCTAAAAGAGCTTCCATAGCATCATTGTAAGCATCATGATTTTGAACGGATAAAGAAGAGCCGGCAATAGACTCTTCCCCACCGGTTGCGGCTATTTTATCCTTTAGCTCCATAATCAATCGCTTGGCCGACTTAGGGCCAACCCCGGGAACCCTGGTCAATGTGCGTACATTTTCTTGCATAATTGCGGTATAAAAGTCGTTTGTGCTCAACGTTGAAAGTACAGCCAGCGCCGCCTTAGGGCCGACACCGGAAACGGAAAGCAAAAGCTCAAACATAGCCAGCTCTTCAGCCGTAAAAAACCCGTACAAAGATAAATCGTCTTCACGAACAGCTAAATATGTAAATAGTTTAACCTCTCCGCCAACGTTTAGCAAACGATTGCCGGTAGTAGCCGGAACTGTTAGCAAATACCCGATTCCCTGGTTTTCAATAACCACTGCATTATTAGTTTTCTGAACAAGAATACCGCGAATATAATTAAACATATTTTTTATTCCTCCGGCCAAAGCTGCTGCCGCTATGAGCATGGCAAATTGCCACAGCCAGTGCGTCTGCAGCATCATCAGGGCGGGGAATTGCATTTAGAGCTAACAGAAAACGAACCATATGCTGAACTTGCTGTTTTTCTGCGCGTCCGTAACCCACCACAGCCTGCTTAACCTGAAGAGGCGTATACTCACAGACAGGCAGCCCTGCATTGCACCCTGCCAGCACCGCTACTCCCCGAGCTTCTCCAACCTGCATGGCACTGGATATATTCCGGCTGAAGAACAATTTTTCTACTGCCATAATGGTCGGCTGATACTCGGCAAGAAGCGAATGCAGATCATTATATATAATCTTTAACCTCTCCGGCCCTTCCAGCTGAGCATCAGTACGGATACATCCGAAACTAACCAAGCTGCTGCTGTAGCCATCACTATCCACAATCCCATAGCCGGTGGTTGCCAGCCCCGGATCAATGCCAATAATACGCATCCGTCTCCCCCGTTTCTTAATGCTACACAAACATATATTCGATGCTTCATCGGGTAATTCCTGCCGTGGCACAGGCTTTTTAGACTAAAAAGTAAAAAGGTACCGGAATTTTTCCCGACACCTCTTATTCCTTAATAAACTTATCTTAATAACCTAAGAAACTGCATATTGCTTAGTAAAGTTAAGGTGACTCCTTAACATTTCACCGCTTAACTTTTCCTCTTCTATTAGAACTTCGGCCAATTCATGAATTTGTTCTTGATAATTACAAAGAATGCCCCGAACATATTGCTCCTGGTCTGCAATAATTTTCTGCATAACCCGGTGCGAAATACTCTTAGGTAAATCTTCTGGAGAAACAACCCCCAACGAAGACATCCCTGCAGCAATTATCCGTTTCGCGGCCTCCACAGCCTGCTGAAAATCATTGGCAGCGCCGGTAGAACGATTGCCAAGCACAACTTCCTCTGCTGCCGATCCGCCGACAAGAATGGCAATCTGTCCCTCCAAATATTCCTTGGTGTACAGATAGCTATCCTTCTCTGGGCTCTGGCGCATATAACCCAAGGCTCTTCCACGAGAAGTAGTTGTAATTGTGGATACCGAACCCGGCCGATTTATTTCACTGATAATTGCATGACCAATCTCGTGTACTGCTACTCGCCACAGTTCCTCCCTGTCAGGCTTTCGATCCAGCTTTTCACCCATTATTACTTTATCTATAGCTTCATGCAAATCTTTTTCACTGATTTTTTCTTTCTTTTCCCGCATTGCCAAAATAGCAGCTTCATTTGCCACACTTTCCAAATGAGCGCCTGAAAAACCAAAAGTTTCCCGAGCCACTCGATGTAAATCCACATCATCTTCCAGCGGCTTGTTTTCCAAATGAAGCTTGAGTATCTCAAATCTGGCATCCACATCAGGCAAATCCACCTGAACAATTCTGTCAAAGCGTCCCGGACGAACTAGAGCGCTGTCCAGCATATCGGAACGATTGGTTGCGCCGATGAGCAAGACGCGAACCTTCTCATTAATTGACATTCCGTCCATTTCAACCAGCAACTGGTTTAATGTTTGATCATACTCATGGTGGGAGCTGTGGGATCCTCTTTTGCCGCCGAGTATTTCAATCTCGTCTATAAAAACAATGGCGCTTTTCTTTTTTTCCTTTATAGCTAAGCTTCTTGCTTTCGAGAAAATTTGCCGCACCCTCTGCGCGCCTACTCCGGCATACATTTCAATAAACTCACTACCGGATGAAGCAAGAAAAACAGACTCGGTGTACTGTGCTGCAGCTTTAGCAAGAAGCGTCTTTCCCGTACCCGGCGGACCAGCCAACAAAATTCCTTTAAGCGGACGAATCCCCATTTTAGCAATACGCTCAGGGAAACGAACAAAGTCGAGAGCTTCCAACAGCTCTTTTTTGGCCGTCTGCTGGCCTCCAATTTGCTCAAATTTAACGAGCCCCTTACTGCTTTTTCCTGAATCAACAACCGAAAAGCTCTTACTTTCTCCCTTAAAGCCTACAAAGTGAAAAAGAAGAAAAAACATGGCGCCAAAAAAAACCACAGGCGCAACATTAATGCCCTGCCACGCTAACACGATTAAGAGGGCCAGCCCCGCGCCTAAAACAGTCTCACGAATCATACACGCTCACCTGCTTCCCGGTAATCATATCTCTTAACCGTTTCATATAAATAAGCTTCGCCGTTTTCTGCCTTAATATATATATACTGCGAATCTACAAACAGCGAATAGCTTTCAATCCCGAAAGTGCTCATTGCTTGGTTGACGCGGTCACCCATTTCAACAAAATTTCCCCATCGTTCTCCTTCATAGAGAGCAAGGTGCGCAGCAAAAAAAGCTGCTTCCAGAACATGGTCACGTTCGTCCAATAACATAAGACGGTAACTTTTTTGTCCTAAAAGCTTGCTAATTTCTTCGTTTAATTTCCGGTAAACACCAGGAAAATCCTTTACATTTGCCAGCTTTACCGTAATAACCTGAGTGCTTCCCTCCTGCTGCAGATTAACGGTTTCTACGCTTTCCATTTCACTGATTCGCTTAAACAAAGGCTCGTTAATCAGCTGATTCTGACGAAAATGGACAACTCCCACTGCAAATATCAGTGTAAGCACAAACGCTAAAGCTGCTACAGCCCATTTAAAATTGTTCATAAAATCTCCCTTTCCAGCGCTTGCTAGTTTACATAAGTATTATAACATATCGTAATAGCTAAGCCAACTGGAAGGTAAGACCACATATTAACGGCACTCAGAAGCACCGACGATACTCCCCAAAAAATCATATCCATCGAAGGCTGTAATGCGTACAGATACCATCTCTCCGTTTTTCTTTTCCGTATCCTTCAGCCGTACATATCCGTCCACATCAGGAGCTTGGCCATATGTTCTGGCAAGCGCCAATGACGGGTCCTGAGCTGAGCGTCCATCAATCATCACTCTTTGAACGCTGCCTACCAAAGCTTTGTTTTTTTCCATAATTATGGCACTTTGCAGCGCAATAGCTCGGTTAACCCTCTCCTGTTTAAGCTCCTCTGAAACCTGTCGATGAAACCAAGCTGCAGTAGTTCCTTCCTCGCGTGAATAAGCAAAAAAACCAACACGGTCAAGCTGAGCTTCCTGTAAAAAAGCAAGCAATTGGTTAAATTCTTCTTCCCCTTCTCCCGGAAATCCAACGATAAAAGAAGACCGCAGCACTATGCCCGGAATCTGCTTTCTTAATTTCTCAATAAGAGCTAAAAGCTGTTCTGCTTTCATTCTCCTGCCCATTCTGCGCAGGATTATATCCGAACCGTGCTGAAGCGGCAAATCAAGATAATTGCATACCTTCGGCTCAGTTGCCACAGCTTCGATTATTTCATCGTCCAGTCTTTCAGGATAAGCATACAGCAAGCGTATCCAATGCAAACCTTCCAGCGCGGCGAGCTCACGCAATAATAAGGGAAGCTTCTTTTTACCTGTGGTGTCTGACCCAAACAAAGTAGTATCTTGGGCAATTAGATTAAGCTCCTTCACACCCCCGGCAGCCAACGCAGCAGCTTCAGCCACTACAGAAGCTTTCCTGCGGCTGCGATATGGACCGCGAATTAATGGAATGGCACAATAAGTACAGCGGTTATCGCAGCCTTCAGCAATTTTTAAGTACGCAGTATGTTCAGGAGTGCTAAGAAGCCGCGGGGCCCCTTCAGGAGCAGCAAATTTCCCGTTCGTCAAAGCTGTTTTCTCGCCTGCAAAGCCACGGTTAATCACATCTAATACACCGTATATATCATTTGTGCCGAAAATTCCATCCAGCTCCGGCATCTCCGCCAGCAATTCCTTTCCGTAACGCTGCGCCATGCAGCCGGCAGCCAGCAGTAACCGGCAAGAGCCTTTTTTTAGAGCAGACATCTCCAGAATTTTTTGTATAGATTCTTCTTTAGCCGACTCAATAAAGCCACAAGTATTAACAATTATTACTTGGGCATCATCTGTATTATTAGTAAGAGAAAAACCTTTTTCTTTTAAGAAAGCAAGCATTGTCTCACTGTCAACCAAATTTTTCGCACAGCCTAAAGAGACTAGTGCAACATTTATATCTCGCATATGTCCTCCCCGATTTAACTTCGATAGAACCACACTCATTAATATAGCCTAATCAGCCGTCATTGTACAGACGGGACTAGGCTATTATTACAAATATTAATTATTGAGGATGATATCAATAATTCAGCTCTTATTCCTCAGCGATAGCAATAAACAGACTATAAGCTACATTTGTCTCGGGAAGCTCAAGCTTTTCTCCGCCCACTACAACATTGATGCCCAACGGATTGCCGATAGAAATACGCATTGCATTATCAGCGGATATAAACTCTGTATCACCGGCAGAAAAATTCTTTTCAAAAAGATGCGCATTATCCGCTTCCACGCGAATCCAGCAGCGACCAGTAAATACAAGTTCTACATCCAGGGAATCCGTGTTAAAGACATTAAAAAGCACTCTGTCCTCTCTGCTGTCTCTTTCAATTCGCATTTGCTCAGGCTCGGGAATCTCTGGTTCCTCCGGAGTTAAAGGAAGATCATCAGCCGGAGCCTCTTCGTCAGGCACGAAGTTATTATGGCTGGGGGGCTCTCCGGGAGAATCAATTGATTTCATCAAGCCAATATAAGCGGCGCGTACAGCAAAAACTGCAAACAACAAAACAACCGTTATTGTTGCATATCGGCCTATGTTTTTTTTGAGCGTTGGAGAAATCTCAGGTATTGTCACAGTCTTTTCCGGGACAGGTTCAATTTGTGGTTTTTCTTTATTGGTCATTTCATCATACCGGGCTAATAACAACTCCGGACTAAGGCCTACTTCTGCAGCATATTTTCGCAATGCCCCTTTTAAGTAGACTTCCCCCGGGAAAACAGTGTGCGTCCCTTCCTCTAAAGCCAGCAGATACTTCTTTGAAATTAATGTGCGTTTTGATATTTCCTCTAATGATACACCCGATTTCTCCCGAGCCTGACGCAACTCGCCGCCAAGATCTTGCATATTACCACTCCCATTTCTTACATAATAGGTTTATCCGAAGTCCCGTCCGTTAACAAACTGGATACCTGTTCTGGAGTAATTAAAACTTCTCTCGCTTTGCTTCCTTCGAACCGGCCCACAAAGCCGCGTTTTTCCATGTCATCAATTAAGCGCGCAGCTCGCGTATAGCCGATTCGCAGACGCCGTTGCAGCAAAGAGATAGATGCCGTCTCTGCT
>DLMZ01000031.1:71321-81190 GCA_002479415.1 Firmicutes bacterium UBA7523 | reverse complement strand
TTTCTCTGCTTGCGCCACCAGCATAACAGCTTCGGAGAAAAGGTCATCCTCTTCATACCAGCTGTTCTCTTCCTCTTCTTCAGGCAGCAACTGCTCCTGGTAGTGCGGCTCCCCTTGAGATTTAATAAACTCCAGTAATTCTGTGAGCTCTCTCTCATTTATAAAAGCCCCCTGAACACGGTAAGGCTTGGATACGCCGATTGGATGGAAAAGAGCATCTCCCCGCCCCAGCAGCTTTTCCGCACCACCCATATCCAGGATTGTGCGAGAGTCGGCCTGTGATGAAACGGCAAACGCTATTCGGGATGTAATGTTAGCTTTGATTACACCGGTGATGACATCAACAGAAGGACGCTGGGTAGCAATGACTAAATGGATACCAGCCGCCCTTGACATTTGGGCCAATCGCGCTATAGAATCCTCCACATCAGCGGCAGCCACCATCATTAAGTCGGCTAATTCATCAATAATAACGACTATATACGGTAATAGTTCCGTTTCCTCGTTTAATTGCCTTTTTCTATCGTTAAAGCCGCGAATATCGCGTACTGATTCTCGCGCAAATAGTTCATAACGGCGTCCCATTTCTTTCAGCATATTCTTTAAAGCAAGGGAAGCCTTTCTAGGTTCTGTTACCACAGGCATCAATAAGTGGGGAATGCCGTTAAATGTGCTTAGCTCTACCACTTTGGGGTCTATCATCACAAACTTAACTTCTTCAGGACGAGCTTTAAATAGAATGCTAGCAATTAGAGAATTAATACACACACTTTTTCCAGAGCCTGTGGAACCGGCAATTAGAAAATGAGGCATTTTCATTAAATCCGCCAAAATTGGATTGCCTGTAATATCTTTTCCCAATCCAATAGTAAGCGGTGACGCGGCTTGTTTAAACTGCGCATCATCCAGTACCTCCCGCAGATAAACAGGGGCAATAACCTTATTTGGCACCTCAATACCCACTGCAGCCTTGCCTGGAATAGGCGCTTCAATACGAACATCGGAGGCGGCCAGATTAAGCGCGAGGTCATCGGAAAGAGCCACAATTTTGCTGACTTTCACACCGCTCTCCGGCTGAAGCTCAAAGCGAGTGACTGTAGGACCTGTTTGCACATCATTTACTTTAACTTTAACACCAAAGCTTTCCAGTGTCTGCTCCAGTATTCGAGCTCTTTCAGTTATAGTTTTCTGCTGCTGACTATCTTTAATACGAGGAACTTTAGTTAACAGCGTAAGAGGCGGCAGCTCATAGTCACCCAGCGGTGCAGTAAAGGATATAGCAGGCAGACTATCATCAACTTCAACAACCAGCGGATTATCACCATTTGATATGATCTTTTCCTGAACAATATCAACTGGAGCCGAGTGTCTAACAGGCTTCTCGTCAAGCTCATTCGTATCAGGCTCCGTAAGACGTGCCGAAAGCATGTCCACCTCGTTTTCGGCCAAAACATCCAGTACATTTGACTTCTTTTTTTGTTTTTTTGACGCAGGCATTTGACTTACTTCCGACACATCTTCACCCTCATCCGGATAGGAAGAAAAAAGAAACGAAAAAACTGAACCCACAGACTTGCAAGCACGAAAAATAGCTTTGCCTAACAAACGAATACACTTAACAAGCGTGTAAAACAACTGAACTAAAGACTGGTTAGTAATAAGAAGAAAAGAAATTACAGCCAAAGCTGTTAGCACTATGCGGCTGCCGATATCACGAAATAAAAAGTAAAAGACAACAGAGAAAAGTGCCCCGATAATGCCCCCGCCCTGCTGTTGGTATCCCAACTGAAAGCTGGCCTTGTAAATTCCCAAGTCCATTACTAAAGACACATACTCCACAAGCATCCTCATGTGGGCCCAAACTAAAACAATAACCGCCAGGAGAAGAAAACCAAATCTTCGCTGACTTCTATTGGGCAGTTTCCAAGAAAGCGCAATCATTACTACAACCGGAGGAACCAGAATAGCAGCTTCACCTGTCAGTGTACGCAGAACATTATTAAGAAATATACCCACTTCTCCGGTTTGTTTTGTAAAATTTAATGCGGCAAAACACAGCGCAGCCATTGCCAATAAAACAACTGCCTTAATCTGCTGTTTAATTTCATCCCTTATCTGTTGTTGGCCAGCCATTTGGCACCCCGGTTCTTATAAGTCTATAAACCTGAAACCTTTAAAATAATCGTAAGCGAACCTGCAATCCAGCAATAATAAGCAAAATACTTAAAGCGGCCGGTTTTTAGCAAATGAATAAATACTTTTATTGCCAATATACCGGAAACAAATGCGGCAATAGTTCCAAAAATCACTCCAGATGTCAATCCTACAAATTGTGATGAGCTCAAATGCCGCATTTCCATTACAGCAGCTCCAAAAATTACAGGGATGGAAACCAAAAAAGAAAATTTAACTGCCGTTTCTCTATCCATACCGCGCCAAAGTGCCGCTGTAATGGTGGACCCAGATCGTGATATGCCGGGAATAATGGCCATGCCCTGTGCGAAACTAACAATTAGAGAATCTGCCGGCGTAACACTACCCTCTTTTTTGGTGCCCGGAACTATGGTGTTCATCAAATATACAATGCCGCCTGTAACTAAAAGCATAAACCCTACCATTATGGTAGACTCATAAAAGCGCTTAAAAACATCGGCAAAAAATAACCCCATAAACCCTGTGGGAATTGTCCCCAAAACAAGCATAAATGCAAAGTGACGTTCCGCCTTTTCCTTGGCGAAGCGGGTAATAATTCTTATCAAATCCGAGCCAAAAACCCAGATAACTGACAGCAATGTGCCAAAGTGAACCATTACTTCAAAGGTAATTCCCGGCTCCTTAACTCCGAGAAAATCCTGGGCAATTACCAGGTGACCTGAACTAGACACTGGCAAAAACTCTGTTAAGCCTTGCAAAATTCCTAAAAAGATTCCTTCAAAAATACCCATGTAAACCTCCTGACATTGATTCAAAACCAATCCGTAATAGTTTCGCTAATCATTGTCCATATCCTTTTTTTTTCTTGAGATTTAGGCACAGTCAACCATTCCACCAGACGTTGAAACGGACTTAATAGCAAAAGCATTAGTATTGCGCCGCAGCCATTGTATGTTGTGTGCGCATTGGCTAACTGGCGCGGTAACACAGAAGACATAGAAGCTGCCGCATTAACAAACATATCAAAGACAGGCAATATTAATAGCACACTAAACACATTAAACAGCAAATGAGCTAGCGCTGCCCGCCTGGCGCAAATTCCCGTACCCAACCCTGCCAACAATGATGTAATACAAGTACCCACATCAGCTCCAATTATTAAGCTGATACCGGCCGCAAGCGTTAGCTTGCCGCTTTGCGCAAGCAGCAATGTCATTCCTACTACGGCACTGGAGCTTTGCAGTAATGCAGTAGCCACAGCACCGGCAACTATACCCGAAAGAGGATATAATGAAGCGCTTTGCAGCATCGCAGCAAACAGCTCTGTTTCAGACAGCGGAGCCAACGACGTCGCCATAACCTTAAGTCCCAAGAGTAAAACACCAAGTCCCGTAAGCATCCTGCCTAAGTCCCTGCCCCTGCCACGCGGCAATAGGGCAAGCATTAATATTCCTGCAACTGCCAAAGGCAAAGCGTAATTTTGAAGTTGAAAGGATAATAGCTGACCGGTAACTGTAGTACCTACATTTGCCCCAATTATTACTGCGATGGCCGGCGCTAGCGGGATAAGCCCAGCTTCTACCATACCTACAACTACAACGGTAGTTAGCGAACTGCTTTGAGTCAGCGCTGTAAAGATCACACCGCAAATAAATGCCGATACTCTGTTAGCAGTAAACCGACGAATATTTTCTGCTAACGCCGTACCGCCCATTTTTGCTAACCCCGCAGTCATTAACCTCAGCCCGCCTAAAAAGAAAAACAAACCTGCCATCAGCATCAACACCGCACTCATAGCATCACCCAATTAATACTTATGCAACCGCTGTCCCTGGATGATAAAATTTTCGCAGTAAAGAACCAGGCTATTGTTTACTAGCCTGGTTCTTTGGCGCATATTGAATTATGGTACCGGGCTGGATGCTTGCGTCCAAATAATCATTGGCGTTACCCGATATAAGCCTGACTACTCTGGCGCTATCCATATTTAGCTTCTCCACAATCAGCCTGCCCCCGTCATTCCAGGGCACATCAAAATACTCGGGTTCATAGCTATCGCTGCCGTCCAGCACTGCTTCAAGGGGCATCACTGTCCAAAGCATCGGTAGATCCCCCCTTTGATTCTCGGGCTTTTATCAGCGACTGAAGCTTTGCTATAGCCTGCCCCAATCCGCCGACTTCGTCTATTAAGCCGTCATCCACGGCGTCCTTGCCTACCATCACCGTTCCGATGTCCCGAGCCAATTGATTGGTACAGAACATTACCTGGCGAAATTTTTCCTTGGTAATGCGGGAGTGGGATGTAACGAATTTTATCACCCTGTCCTGCATCTTATCCAAATACTCATAGGTCTGAGGTACGCCTATTACTAACCCTGTTAAGCGAATGGGATGAATAGTCATGGTCGCCGTTTCCGTTATGAACGAATAATCCGAGCTTACAGCTATGGGCACACCGATACTGTGTCCTCCACCAAGCACCAGTGTGACGCTAGGCTTAGTAAGAGTATCAATCATTTCAGCGATAGCCAGACCTGCTTCCACATCACCACCAACGGTATTAAGGATTACAAGCAAACCTTGTATTTTGGGGTTTTGTTCTATGGCCACAAGCTGAGGTATAATATGCTCATATTTTGTTGTTTTGTTTTGCGGAGGCAACGTAATATGCCCCTCTATCTGACCGATTATTGTGATAGTGTGAATGCCGTTTTCCGACAACTGTTGCGGGATATTTGTCTGACCTAACTGCTGAATGTTTTGCAATACATCCTGCCCTTTTTCTTTCTCCTGAGTATGTGTTTTTGGCTGCTCCTGAAGAGCGGGATGTGGAGTTGTCCTAACCCTGCGGGCAGAAGACGACCGTCTTTGTCGGGGAGATAGAGTCAAAGCATCACTTCCTAACGTAAACTCTATACTCTATTCTCCCATTCAGTGCGTCATGTTATACTTAATTAATATCCATAATAATCGGCAAAATCATTGGACGACGATGCATTTTTTCCCATACATAGCGTGAAAGGGAATCGCGAACAGCATTTTTAAGAACTGACCATTCCTGTTTTTTTCCATTACTACATTTTTCCAGGGAACGGGTCACATGCACACGTGCTTCTTCCAATAAATTCTCAGATTCTCGCACATAAACAAATCCTCTGGAATAAATCTCAGGCCCGGAAACAATTTCTCCGGTGGCTCTGCTAATACCCAGAACAACGATAAGGATTCCGTCCTGAGATAGTAATTTGCGGTCGCGAAGGACAATGCTGCCAACATCGCCTACTCCAAGCCCATCTACTAAAACCCTGCCGGCAGTAACTGTTCCTGCTACTCTTCCTGAATTATGCGAAAACTCTAAAATCTGACCGTTTTCAGAGACAAAAACATTGTTTTCAGGAATACCAACCTTAGCAGCTACCTTTTTGTGATGAATTAAATGCCTATACTCTCCGTGAACAGGAATAAAGTATTTCGGCTTTAGCAGGTTCAGCATCAGCTTTAATTCCTCCTGGGAGGCATGTCCGGAAACATGTATGCCCGAAACCCGCTCATAAATAACGTTTGCACCTCTTTTGAAAAGGTTGTCAATTGTTTTAGAGACCAATTTTTCGTTGCCTGGAATGGGAGTTGCGGCTATGATTACCGTGTCACCATCCATAATTTCTACTTTTCTATGTTCTGCCATAGAAATACGGGTTAGGGCTGACATTGGTTCACCTTGGCTGCCCGTTGTAATAATGCATGTTTTCTCCGGAGGCATTGTATTTAACTCGTCCACATCCACAATGGTACCCTCAGCCATGTTTAAATAGCCCAGTTCCTGCGCAATGGCAACAACGTTAACCATACTTCTGCCCACAACTGCAACCTTGCGATCATAGTGGCAAGCCGCATCGATTACTTGTTGTATACGATGAACATTGGAAGCAAATGTGGCGAGAATGATTCTTTGTTTAGCTGTACGGAATATCTCTAAAATGGATGCGCCCACTTCTTTTTCTGACAATGTGTATCCGGGACGTTCCGCATTAGTGCTGTCAGACAAAGCAACCAATACACCTTTTTGTCCGAATTGAGCCAATTTGTGATAATCGGTAGGATCGGCGATAACCGGTGTTTGATCAAACTTAAAATCACCCGTATGAACAACTGTCCCAACCGGAGTTTTAATTGCAATTCCAATAGAATCTGGAATACTGTGATTTGTTCGAAAAAATTCCAACTTAAAGATGCCGAGCTCCAGCTTCTCATCCGGATTAAGCATGTTTAACTCACAGTTTGCCAGCATATGATGTTCCCGTAACTTTCCCTGGACAAGACCTAATGTCAGCTTCGTACCGTATACCGGCACATTTATTTCCTGCAAAACATACGGCAGAGCACCAATGTGATCTTCGTGTCCATGGGTAAGAACAATTGCCAGAATTTTATCCTTATTTTCAACCAGATAAGTAATATCTGGGATTACCACATCAATCCCCAACATTTCATCACTGGGAAACGCTAAGCCGGAATCAATAACAATGATCTCATCTTTATAACGAATGACAAACATATTTTTGCCAATCTCGCCGATTCCGCCAAGAGGAATTATCTGCAATTTCTCTTTAGAAACAGGCTTTCCCTTACCTCTTCTTCTGTTTTGATTAGTTGACATATTATTGTATTCACCTCCTTTATTTCAATTTCGCCCATATCACTAGATACCATTATACTTAAATAGGTCCTTGGTTGCAAGCCAACGCCCTATAAAGCAAATCAAATAAAACAGGCCGGCAGATAATAACTGCGCGGCCCTTAATTCTTCAAAAGAAAATGACTATTACTGGGGCAAAGCCTTTATTAGTTCTTCCCGTTGTTCATCAGTTAATTCCACCAGAGGCAAACGAACAGGTCCCGCATCATGGCCTAAAATATTCATGGCTGTTTTTATAGGCACTGGATTGGTGGCAACAAAAATCGCTTTAAATAACGGCAAAAGGCTATGGTGCATGCGTGCCGCCAACGCAACATCTCCAGAATTAAAGACATCCATCATCTTTTTTATTTCTTTACCTTTCAGGTGAGACGCAACAGAAACCACACCGCAGCCTCCTAGAGAAAGAATAGGCAAGGTAGCACAGTCATCACCACTGTACAAATCAAAGCCGGATGGAGACTCGGCACAAATGCCGGAAATTTGCTCTAAGTTACCGCTAGCTTCTTTTATCGCCACAATATTTGAGATTTGAGCTAAACGCAACGTTGTTTCCGCTGTCATATTTACCACAGTCCTGCTTGGAACATTATAAAGCATAACAGGAAGCTTAGTCACCGCAGCTACCGTAGCGAAGTGCTGATACAACCCTTCTTGCGAAGGCTTATTATAGTAGGGAGCAACAACCATTATTCCGTCCACACCGCATTCTTCCGCAGCCTTTGTTAAATATACAGTATCAGCAGTACTGTTTGTGCCCGTGCCTGCTAAAACCTTTGCTTTACCTTTAAGCGCTGAAGAAACGGCAGAAAAAAGTTTAATTTTTTCTTCATCAGTAAGGGTGGATGCTTCCCCTGTGGTGCCTGCAACCACAACTCCGTCTGCGCCATTATCCGCCAAGTATACAGCAAGCTCTGCTGCTTTTTCGTAATTCACCTCACCATCCGCAGTGAAGGGTGTGATCATAGCCGTAAGTAAGCTTCCAAAATATCCAGACAATCATTGCACCTCCAGAATAACCCAATATAACTCTTAACACATTATAACAAACGGCGAGGCTTTTTTCAAACCGATAATTTAATCATTGTATATATGAGGAAACTCAAGCTCTTCCACTGATAAATTTATTAACACAGGCTGTATTTGGCGTCCCCCCAATGCCTGAATAACAGTGGGCAAAATCATTTTTGTATTGGCCACTAGAGAATTAGGTTTATCAAAAGGGCTGTCTTGACCAAAGGGGACCATAAAAACATTACGTGTGGCGAGTAGAACCCCTAAATTTTTTGCGTTTAATCCTAAGCCGTCATTGGTTGAAATAGCTATTATTACAGGCTTCTGATTACGCAATTGGGCCTTTGCTCCCATTAATACCGCAGTATCTGTAATGCCGTTTGCCAGCTTCGCCAGGGTATTACCGGTACATGGTGCAATTATATATGCATCCAGCTTTTCTGCAGGCCCCAGTCTTTCAGCGCCGGCAATACTGTCAATAATATCTTGTCCGGTAAGCTCTACAAGCTGCTTCTTCCACTCGGATGCGTCACCGAAAAAGGTATCTGTTATCCCCACGGAGGGAGAAACCAAAGGAAAAACTATGGCTCCCTCTGCCAATATCTTTTCGATTTCCGGAAATATTTTTTTTAAAGTACAGTGTGATCCGGTCATAGCTAATCCTATTCTTATCCCATCAAGCCTCATTTGGCACATCTCCTTTCTTATATAATCGTATTAACCGCGGATATACCCTTGCTAAAATTGCACCGGCAGCTGAAGGGGCAATTTTTCCGGGAAGACCTCGAGGTAAAAAGCCTTTTATCCCCAATCGTTCTGCAGCTTCGAAGTCCGTACCTCCGGGAAAAGAAGCGATGTCAATTACTACCGCATCTTTGGCAAGTTTTTTAAGAACGACTTCAGTAACAACCAAAGCGGGAACAGTATTGAAAATGAAATTAAATCCAGCCACAGAGCTCTCCAAATCATTAATACATGCCGTCTGGAAACCAAGAGCATACGCCATGGCCCGCACTTCTTCTCGCCGCGCCCCAACAGTAACAAACGCACCCAAACCCTGTAACGTCTTGGCAAGTGGAAGACCGCAGCGCCCAAAACCAATGACCATAGATTTACTGCCGTGTATTGTACCTGTACTCTCCTGCATAGCAAGCGCCACAGCGCCTTCTGCAGTTGGGATTGCGTTATAGATTGATATCTCGTCATTATCGGCAGTAAGAACGACTATCATGCCTGTGCTTTCCAATTTAAACTTTAAGTTCTGAGGAATACTTCCACAAAGCATAATAACACCGGGCTTTAAAAATGCCTCTAAGTCAGCAATATGTACTTCTCTGGCAGAGTATGGTGCAAAAATCTTTCCTTCACTATCAACTCCAGCTAAGGGGCAAATTATTGCATCACAATAATCGGGAAGACCTCTGTGAAGCAATGGCGGCAGTGTGGAATACAGGTATTTTTCATAACCCAGCATCCAAACATCAGCACCCATATTAATAAACTCAGCAGCAAGAAACACCTCGCGGGCGTCTCCGCCGGCTATAACAACTCTCCATCCTTTTAGACTATATTTTTCCACAGCTAGCCTCCTCTGCACTAGTAATTCAATATATGTTTTAAGTGATAAAAAGCGTGACAATAAATAAAGCGTTTCATTGATATGAAAAATAATCAGGCTGAACGAACCGGCATTTGCCGGCTCGTTCAGCCTGATGAAAAATCTACAACTATATTTATATCCGTTTATTTATCTGTGAATTTTAACTTCATCGGAACCGTTTTCACGAAATATCGAAGCACACTCTTCGGCCATTTCTTGGTCGTCTGCTTCAACGGCAACTAGAATACGCCCCTTCTGCACTTCCTGTTCAAGCCGTTCTCCTTCTTCTTCAGGGATGCCGTAGTCAATAAGCCCTCCGGCAATACCGCCTGTGACAATCCCCGTTAAAGCGCCTGCTAATGGACCAGCTGCAATTATTGGTCCTATCCCGGGAATAAGCAACGC
>DLMZ01000031.1:66125-71232 GCA_002479415.1 Firmicutes bacterium UBA7523 | reverse complement strand
ATCCCGGGAATAAGCAACGCTCCTGCTCCCGCCAATAAACCGGCTACCCCGCCTAACGCACCGCCGGTAGCTGTTCCGTCGGCAAGGTTCTGATTCTCAAAGCTTGTTCTGCCGCTGCCTCCCCCACTCTTATCATCTCTGGCAATTAATGATATTTCTTGATCGTCAAAGTTGCGGTTTTTTAATTCACGGATTGCTTCTTCGGCCTGCTCTTTTGAGCGGAACAATCCAACAACTGATTGCGACATCTAAATCCTCCTTTGTTTAATACCAATTTCATTTCATAGTATCAACAAAAGAAGTAAGATTATTCATTACAGCCGTATTTTCTGACATGTCTATCATGCGCTATATCCACGATTAGAACCTCGTCGCCGATTTTTTTTACCGACTGCCAGGGAATAATTAATTCCCTGGCCGGTCTGCCAAATTGCAGCCCTAGACCTTTTGGCATTATGATTATTGACTGAATGCTCCCGCTGTCACCATCGATAACTAAATCCGAATCTCCGACATAACCTAGTCGCGCTCCGTCGTGCAAATTTATAATTTCCTTGCGTGACAGTCTGGATAACTCCAAGTCACACACCACCTTTAACTAAGCGTGCCAGCTTTACAAAAAATGGCTGGACAATACTAATTAACAAAGAAATAAATGCGGGGGGATCCATGCCAACATCGAAAACAAACCATTCTTCCGCCAAGTCAATTTGCAGAAATGAAACAAGCAACACTAAAGAAAGATAGATTCCTCCGGCAGTGGCAATCAATTCCTGCAGGGCCTCGGAAACAGGCGACTTTTTTACGTGCTCGGGCAATTCATGCTTTTCTGATCTTTTTTTTTCAAAAACACGCTGCACTAAAGATAAAATAACGGCTAATAACAGCAGAACAATTAGATGGCTTTTCATCTTCAGCCCCCTTATAAACCGGTGTGTCCAAACCCACCCTCCCCACGATCTGTTTCAGGCAAAACATCACATTGAATAGGGACGGCACGAATAACTGGAGCAACGACAAATTGAGCGACACGTTCGCCCCGTGATACTACGAATGGCTCACTGCCTAAATTAACCAGAATCACACATACTTCTCCGCGGTAGTCAGCATCAATTGTGCCTGGACTATTCAAAACAGTAATACCGTACTTTAATGCCAAACCGCTCCGTGGACGAACCTGAACCTCAAAACCTCGAGCAACTGCAAGCTGCAATCCCGTAGGAATAAGTGCTCTGGCTCCTGGTAAAATGTTGACCGACTCTGTAACAGCAGCAAGGACATCCATGCCCGCCGCATCTTCAGTCATATAACGCGGCAATTCTAACCCTTCCGCATGGGGAAGTTTGCGGATAGATAATTGTGTATTCTCCATTATCTGCACTCCTTTTTATGCGTTTTCTTCCCCAGATTAACTGCTCATCATTATCTTGTCAAGACTCATTGGCTCCAAAGCTGCACCCATACATGTCCGCCGCCGGCACCGGAACGTATTTGAATAAATTTATCGGTGGAATTACGGAATTTCATGTCAATATAATCTGTTACCGTAGCATCCCTGCCGGGAGGCACATACCCTACCTGAATACTGTGTGGGTGCCTTTCCACAATTTCCAGCCCGGCAAGACGGGCAGCATTGTAAAGGGTAGTAGCAACTTGGCAAACGCCTCCGCCAATTCCTACTCCTCCCACAACAGGTGCCATGCTGTACCCGCGCTCAAGCGTCCGTGGACCCGTTGCCTGATTAAAAGAAAAAACATCTCCCGGGGCTAGAATATAACCGTTCATATATTTAGCTGAGACATAAAGATTATCACTCCTGCCTGCGCTCCCTCCGCCGCTGGTACTAAATGAAGATATCCTTGTTTGTATAGAGCGAAAAATATCCGCTGTAATCTCAGGGTCCAAACGAATGACAGATACACTGACGTTTTCTCCCTGAGCGGCGATCATAACTGAATTTACAGTATCATTCACATCGACTTTCATCCCGGGCAATTCCAAAATGATCATGTCTCTTTTTCGGTCATAGCGCGCATTTGATGGAGCGCGATCCATCAAGTGTGCCATTTTTTCTACTTTTGAACGAACTTCCCTTTCCAAAAGCTTTTCCATCTGTATATTTTCAAGAGTCACCCCTGCCTTTACACCATAAAAGTGTCGCTGAATACGCATACCGACGTTATATGTAATAAACAGAGCAGTACTAACGGTTAATAGCAAAATCACAGTTGCCGCTTTTAGAATAGTTTTTTTCCCTCCGGAAGTATTCATCCTCAACGAGCATTCACTTCCTTTAAGTAATGGGGGCTTAACAGAGTTGAGAGTTCAACAGGTTCAAGGCCTTTTTGTCTCAGTGCAGGAATAACATGCCTTAGAAATTCATTAGTTTGCTCTGTTGGATGCATTAGAATTAAGCTTCCTCCCGTGGCATTACTAATGATTTTTTCTGCCATCACATCTGCCCCGGGCAGCTTCCAGTCTACAGTATCAACAGTCCACATAATGACACGGCTGTTCTCTAAAGCTGCCGCCTTCATTACATTTTCACTCAACTCTCCTCTATGGGGACTGAAATATACCGGTCGCACACCGCAGGTACGTTCAATGGTATCTGCGCATTTTCTTATCTGTTCCACAGCTTCATTTAGACTCGCTTTACCCATACTTACCCCGTCGGAATCTCCATGGTTTGCCAATTCAAAACCAGCCTCGGCTATAGCCTGAGCAAGCTCAGGGTTCTGACGTACCCAGCGGCCTACTAAGAAAAATGTGGCGCCGACATTTGTTTCTTGAAGAGTATCAAGCATTGACGGCAAATATTCATTTCCCCAAGCTACATTTATGAGGAAAACAACTTGCTGTTTAGCCGGGTTCCCTTGATATATTGGAAGTTCAGGAAAATCAGCTAAAGTTATATCTGCGCTTGTTTCACAATATACTGGTCTAACAATATCCCCTTTTTTTGCTGCTAGTACAGCAGCTATTGTCTGCTCCAAATCTACTTCTAAACCATTAATATCTGGGATTACTCCTCCTGTAACACTGTCTTTTGCAGCATTCACAGGATCTTTTTTCAGGCCTGCGGCTATACGGGAAATAATAACCTTTGCTTCTTCCCGCTGCAGCCCTCCAAGGTTGCTGCCCTGAAAATTAACATCTTTATTAATTTGCCCCGCTCTTTGCCTCACATATTTTCCACAGCTGCTCAATAACATGGCCAATAAAACAACAATAAACACAGCAATAAGTTTTTTCCCGCTTAGCACGCTGAAACAACGAAAGCGCATACCTTTCACTCCTGCCCTAAACTATTCCTCAAGCTCCAGCAGTTCCGTTACAGTAAGTATTTCATATCCATTCATTTTTAAGCTCTGTATAATCAAAGGCAACGCATCTGCCGACTGAGACGAACTGGTATGTAAAATGATGATGGCTCCGTTATGCAGCTTTTGCACTACACGACCCACAATTTTGTCTACTCCGGGATTAAGCCAATCATGGGGATCAATACTCCACAACACTGTAACATAGCCACGCCTGCTTGCTTCATCAAACACTCTTTGGTCAAGCTCTCCGTATGGAGGGCGGAAAAGAGATACCACCATATTTAACTCTTCCCTCAAAGCTTCTTCCATCAAGTCAAATTCCGCCGCAAGTTTTTCATCGTCTAAATCAACCAGATGCTTGTGAGAATAGCTATGCTGCGCAATTTCATGGCCGCGTATTAATATCTCCCTTGCTAAATCCGGGTTTTTACGTACCCATGTACCAGTTACAAAAAAAGTGGCCCTTACATTGTAGCGGTCAAGCTCATCTAAAATTCTGCCTGTTTCTCCCGGCTCCCAAACTACATCAAAGGTTAGAGCTGCTGCTTTCTCTTCGGTAACAACATAATAATAAGCTCCTTTTACCGTTGGGGAAAACACATCCTGCAATACCTGTCTGTGAGCTAACGCTGCTAAAAGAATAAGGGCTGCAATCAGAGAGATATATATACGCTTTCGACGCTCCCGCATTCGCGCTTCCCTGGACAAAGCAACCATCCTTTCTCCGGGTTTCTGCTTTCTTCATAATTATGCCGTAAGCCGCTTAAAAATTCGTCACTAATAATAAAACAGAGGGCTGCCAAAGTAATAGGCTGCCCTCTGTTAATCTCAACTATCCTTCTCATTTTCTGAGTGCCTTAAAGCCGGAAATGATATCGAGGAGTTCCTCTGTTATAGCCGTTTGACGCGCTTGCTGATAATGTGATATCAGCTCATCCAGCCGCTCATTAATGTTTTTTTCCGCAGCCTGCATCGCGGCAAGACGGCTGGCGTTTTCAGCGGCTAAAGAAAATGCAAAGGCCCGATAAAGAGAAACAAAAAAATACTGTCGCAGGAGTGCGGAAAGCAACTGAGGAGCAGGCATAGTATATGTAGGTAAGGAACGTGATTGCCACTCCATGCGCCGTTGCAGCACAGAAGACAAGTCCACAGGCAAAAGTGTTTCGGCATGGGATTCATATGACGCGCCGGATAACGGCCTATTATATAACAGCAACACCCGCTGCACTCCATCTTGTTCTCGCCACGTCTCAATTCTTTCCAATAGTGACTGGACCGCTGCTGTAATTGCGTGTATAGAAGCAGGCACATGAAAATTCTCTTCAACTTGGTAGCCGCCGCTCCGCACCCGACTGTAAGCCTGTTCTCCTACACAAGCAATCATACTTTTCTGCGGAAATCCTGTATCCTCTCCATTCGACCAATATTCCTCCAAAGCAAAATGAACTATTTGCTCGTTGAAGCGACCGGCGAGCCCATGGTCAGAGCCGAATATCACAAGCAAGACAGATCCGTCATTAGCTGATGAAGGCAATGTTATTTGCTCTTGCCTCGATGCAAGCACTACGGAAAGACCCATTTCAACAGTACTATAATAGTCATTCAAAGATTCCACCGCTTTTTCATACTGAAGTACACTGGAAGCCGCTAAAGCTTTCATCGTTCTTACAATAGAAGATAAATCATGTCCGCTCTTGATTTGTTTTTGTAAAGCTTCTAACGAACTGCTCAATTATTTGCCTCCCTCTCCGGCTGCAGTGCCAATTGTGCTGCCGCAACCT
>DLMZ01000031.1:59060-66014 GCA_002479415.1 Firmicutes bacterium UBA7523 | reverse complement strand
CCAATTGTGCTGCCGCAACCATGGCATCCCGGTCTTCATCCAGCAGAACCTCTCCTCTAACAATTTTCTCACAAATTTGAGGAAGCTTAACAGTTACTGCTGTACGAATTTTTTGTTCAGCTGCTGAGATGTCATCTACATCAACCCCGTCAAGAACACCGGCTGTTACAGCCAATAAAACTGCAACCTGCTCAGCGACAGCAACAGGCTGATACTGCGGCTGAGTCAAAACTCTCCGCACACGCCGACCCCGCTCAATTGTTGCACGTGTTTTCTCATCAAGACGAGTGCCGAAACGGGCAAACATCTCTAATTCTTCGAATTGTGCGTATGAAAGACGCAAGTCCCCTGTCACCGCGCGGTAAGCAGGCAACTGCGTTTTTCCGCCTACACGAGAGACAGACTTCCCTATATCCACGGCCGGCAGCTGGTTTTTTTGATGCAGCTCCGGGGAGAGATAAACTTGACCATCAGTAATAGAGATAAGATTTGTGGCAATATATGCTGAAATATTTTGAGCCTGAGTCTCTATAATAGGTAAAGAAGTAAGCGACCCGCCCCCATGCTCAAGACGCAGATGAGTGGAACGCTCCAGCAAGCGTGAGTGGATATAGAAAATATCCCCAGGATAAGCCTCCCTCCCCGGCGGACGCTCCAGAAGCAAAGATAGTTCCCGGTAAGCCCGAGCGTGAGACGTTAAATCATCGTAAACAATTAAAACGTCCCTGCCTTTCTCCATAAAGTACTCAGCAATGCTGGTAGCAGCATATGGTGCAATATAGCGCATACCAGGAGGATCCTCCCCGGCGGCTACCACAACGGTCGTATATTCCATTGCTTTAAACTCCCGCAGCTGCGCCACGAGCTTGGCAACTGCCGAGCCCTGCTGCCCGATGGCGCAGTAAATACAAATTACTCCTGTTTCTGCTTGGTTAATTATTGTGTCTAATGCTATGGCTGTTTTACCAACCTGTCGATCACCTAATATTAACTCCCTTTGACCTCTTCCAATGGGAATAAGGGCATCAACCACCTTAAGGCCAGTCTGCAAAGGCTCCGTAACGGGAGCACGGGCCATAACCGGCGGCGCTGTGCGTTCTATTGGACGGCGTTCCACTGCAGTGACAGAGCCAAGATTATCAAGGGGTAGAGCAGTTGCGTCAATGACTCGGCCTAAAAGTCCATCTCCTACTGGGACATCAACTACTCTGCCGGTACGACGTACACGTGAACCGGCAGGAATGCTTTCCGAAGAACCAAGCATAACTACACCAATCTCGTGCAAATCCAAATTAAAAGCAATGCCCAGAGCCCCGCCGGAGAATTCCACCAACTCGTCGGCTTGCACATCAGCTAATCCTGTAATCCTGGCAATACCCCCGCCTATGGAAACTACCTTCCCTATTTCCTCAATATTTATCCTGGATGTGCGATTTTGAAGAGCAGCATCTATTGCGGAGCTTGTTGACACAATGGAGTCCTTCAGTGAAGAGGGGTTTGCTTCTTTATAGCTCTGCTTCAGCATCCGGCAAACCCTCCTTTTGCGACTGATAAAGATAGCCCAAAATATCTTTTTCAACACCCTCCAAGTATTCATCAACGTTCCATGCGACACGGTAACCACCAATCTCCAGTTCCACGCCACATATTAATTTAGTATTCGTTTGCTGCGCCAGCTGCACACTTTGCTTAAAGCGTTCAGCTAAAAGCTTTGAAATACTCTCCAGCCTCTCTTCTGTAGGCTCAAATGAACTAGTTATAACAAGACGTTTCCCTTGTAAAAACGCTTTGAGCAGAAGCGTTTCTTCTTCTTGCAACAGCAGCTCAAGTTTCTGTAAAAAAACCTCCCATATCATCGACTCCAGCTTTATATCAGCCAAATCCTGCAGGCAGTGTCTCGCAATTAAGCAAGCCTGCCGACCTACCTGCCCTCGCATTTCATTAATAAAAGATTCCTGTTCTCGGTACACTTCTTGACGCCATCGCTCACGGATTTCATCCACTTCACTGCGAGTGGCTTCCAGCAGCATCCGGCGTTCATTTTCCGCCTTCCGCTTAGCTTCTGCTAAAAGTTCCTCATCACGATTCTGTAACGATGCAACCTTTTCCTGATAATCATGCGCTTTCTGCTCTGCTTCACTTGCTTTAGTTGCCGCAGCTTCCTCACGCTGAGCAATTTTTATTTCTCGTGCCTCCATCATTTCAATAATGGGGCCATAAAGAAAACGGCGCAACAAAAAAACTAATACCAGAAAATTAATAATCTGAAACATAACTGTGTACCAGTCAATAATCATAAGCGTTACCTACCTCCCCCCAAGCTGCGCCAAAAAGAACCCCCAGAATGGATTAGCGAAGATAAGAATCATGGTCACAACGAAGCAATAAATAGCAGTTGATTCAATCATAGCCAGCCCGACAAAAAGCGTACGTGTGATAGTATTGGCTTCATCCGGCTGCTGTGCAATTGAGCTAAGCGCTTGAGATACAGCCCGTCCTTGTCCTAACGCCGGCCCGACAGAGCCAATAGCGATAGTAAGTCCTGCCGTAGCAATCGAAACAATAGCAATCAAGGTTAACCCTTCCATTTAACTATTCTCCTTTGTCTTCCGTATTTTGATGAGTCTTGCTTGCCGATGCTATATAGACCATGGCAAGAATAGCAAAGATATACGCTTGGATTAAACCAGTAAGCAGGCCTAGGACCTGCAGAATAACGGGAAAAAAGAGCGGTGTTATCGTCAGCAAAATTGCCACAATAATTGAACCGCTCATAATATTGCCGTAAAGACGCACTGCCAACGCCAGCGTACGGCTAATCTCCCCGATAATATTGAACGGCAGCATGAAGAAGGTAGGCTCCAGATATTGCTTTGCATAAAGCTTTATACCGTGTTTGGCTATACCAAAAACCGGAACAGCAATAAATACACTTATCGCCAGTGCCGTTGTGGTTGAAAGAGAACTGGTTGGAGGAATATACCCCGGCACCACTGATAAGATATTTGCAACAGCTATAAAAATAAAAAGCGTACCGATGAACGGCAAATAGGGTTCGGAAGTATGTCCGCCCACTTCTTTTATTTGATTATCAATGGCACTTACCAATACCTCCAGCAGATTCTGTTCACGTGAAAGCGGCCCCTCACTCGTTAATTTGCGCGTAACCAGCCAAGACCCCACAACCAATAGCACCATAATAATCCATGTAACAAAAATAGTAGCGTTTATATGAAACCAACTAAATTGTAAAACAGTAATTTCGTCAGGACTAATATTCATGCGTGAGCCTCCTCAAACTGGCATCTCAACTAAACTCGTTAGACTTAAGCTACCACTTGACTTTGTTAGCTTGCCTTACCGCTATGACTCCTGTGGCTTAAACGTGTGAATACACCACATTCTCGCAGCCAGATACCCACCAAGCGCTATGAATAAATTAGGCAACCCTTGTAAGAGAACTACGTAAAAGCATGCCATAACAACTGCGCTTCGCACAAGAAAACTCACTATAAATAACGATGACGGGCTACGAACATTTGACAGCTTATTAACAGTCCACCACAAGCCTCCGAAAAAAAACGCACCCAGCAGTATTCCCGCAGTAAGAGAAAGAAAATAAATCCACTGCAAAGAGTACACCACCTTTCAAAGCTCAGACGCTTTCTTCCTCATCCTCTGCCATTTCAATTTCTTTTTTCACCCAATGCCAAGCATTTAACACGCCAACGGCTAAGCCTATCAGCAGCAAGCCTAGTGTCCAAGAGTAACCGCTGGGCCAGCGGCGGTCAATCCAAGTACCGAGAGCGACCCCCAAAACTGTATAAATAGCCACTGTCCACCCAACTAAGCCAAACATGCCCATACCAAACCAAACTCCGCGATTACGGGATCGGCGAGCCTTCCGGCGCCGATTCACCTTTTTCCCTACTGTATCTGAGAACGTTTTATTAGGGTTTCCGTCTGTAATATGTTTAGTCACTTACCGCTCACTCCCCTAACTGCATGAAACGCCTGAGAGTATCTGACTCCAGTCTGGCCATCACTGAACGTGCCTTTTTTTCACTTTCTCCCAACACTTTAAGCTCTCTCTCAACCAGCTCAGTTAACTGCTCAATATCAGAGCCCTGCACCGCCCTGGCCGCAGACAAAAAAACCTCATCCCCTCTTTTGACCAAAACGCCTCCATCCACAGCCACATATCTCTCCTCACCACTTTCGGTATAAAAATATAATATACTGGGGACAAGTGATGTTACAAAATCAATATGCCGAGGGAGTAAAGTAAAAAAACCGTTAACAGCCTCTGCCGTAACTTTTATCACAGTCTGCTCAAGCAGCACTTGTGTGGGTAATAGGATTTTAAGCTTCACATCCAGTTCACCACCTTTACTTATTCGCGTTACGAGTACCGGCTTCGCTAATCCTGCCTATCATATACAGATCCGACTCCGGAATATCTGCGAATTCATCATTTAATATCCGCTCACAGCCACTTATAGTATCCTCAAGCCCTACCACCTTGCCGGCAAGGCCTGTGAACTGTTCCGTGGTGACAAAAGGCTGGGTTAAAAACCGCTCCAACCGACGTGCCCGCTGCACTACCTGACGGTCATTCTGCGAGAGTTCTTCTAACCCCAGCATGGCAATAATATCTTTAAGATCTTCAAACTCGGCTAATACGCGCCTAACCTCTTGGGCAACCAGGTAGTGCCGTTCCCCTACAATGGCAGCGCTTAACATCTTCGACGAAGACCTGAGAAGATCTACCGCCGGATAAAGTCCTTCGGCTGCCCGTTTTCGGGAGAGAATAATCGAAGCCGAAAAATGAGCAAATGTATGGGTAGCGGAGGGATCAGTAAAATCATCGGCAGGCACATAGACAGCCTGGATAGATGTAATTGCACCATTTACTGTATTTGAAATTCTTTCCTGTAATCCGGACATCTCCGTAGCTAAAGTAGGCTGATAACCCACTCGTGAAGGCATATTGCCAAGCAACCCAGACACCTCAGACCCTGCCTGTACAAAACGGAAGATATTATCGATGAGTAAGAGCACATCCTGTTTTGCGTCATCACGAAAATATTCTGCCATAGTCAATGCCGCATGTCCCACCCGAAAACGTGCACCGGGCGGTTCATTCATTTGTCCAAAAATCATTACAGTATTATCTAAAACTCCTGCAGCTTTAATATCCCGATACAGTTCCTCTGCTTCTCTGGAGCGCTCACCTATACCGCAGAAAATGCTTACTCCTTCATGCTTACCTACAGTGTTATTAATAAGCTCTGTAATCAGCACAGTCTTGCCCACCCCAGCACCGCCGAAAAGTCCGGCCTTGCCGCCTCTTTCTAATGGTGCCATTAAGTCAAGAGCCTTAATCCCTGTCTCAAAAATCTCCGAGGTAGTAGCTCGCCGAGAAATGGGCACAGGTTCATTGTAGATACTACGCCTTTCACCTGCTTCCAGCGGCTCTCCACCGTCAATTGTTTCCCCAAAAACATTGAACATCCGCCCAAGGGTACTTTTCCCTACGGGAACCTGAATGCTGACGCGGTGGTCGACGACCCGAGTCCCTCTAGATAAACCACTTGTAGGAGAAAAAGCAATTCCCCGTACTACGCCCGGGCTAGGATGTGCCACGACCTCTATAATTATGTCAGCTGCAGAGTCAGCCTTAAGCATACTGTGTATGGAAGGCATGCTTGTAGGGAAATGTGCATCAACTACACTCCCGCGCACTGCAATAACTACTCCGGCATGCGTTTCATCCGCATTTTTTGCAAGCTCAGCATTAGATATCATGTCTTCCTCCTAGTAAGGTGACATTACAGTGCTTATTGCCATAATGACTTATTGTTAGTAGTATTTAAGCTATTAGACATACTTAGCCTTTTCCCTGCCCATAACTTTCCTTTTATGTTACTTTTTAATACGTCGTTACTAAGAAAAAAAACTACTTATATTAATAGCATAAGTATGATATCATAACTTATATACTACCCTGGGGGGGTAATCTTCATAATAAATTTGGAGAAGGTGATACCATGAGTAAGGCTGTTCTAAAAGTTGAAGGCATGACCTGCACTGCTTGTGCACGTTCGTTGGAAAAAACGCTGCAAAATATCGAAGGAGTAAGTGATGCCAACGTTAACTTTCCTGCTCAGAAAGCGTATGTAACCTTTAATGACGGAGTAACCGGCACTGAGGCATTTTTACGAGCGGTAAAAAGTGCCGGCTTTAGTGCTACAGTAATTGAAGCAGAAGGAGCTGCGCCTGAAGCAAAGCAGCGCAGTGACAGTGCTGGGGAGACAATAACAGAGATTTATCGTGTCTCTGGAATGTCATGTTCCAGCTGTGCTCAGTCGGTCGAAAAAATCCTTAATGATGTGGAAGGCGTTGTTTCTGCAAATGTTAATTTTGCTATAAATAAGCTGGTCCTAACCTATGATCCAGGTAAAGTAGATTTGGATGCATTACGCCAACTAGTTGATGCAGCCGGCTATAAAATGGATTTAAATGCGGATACTTCTGCCGCTACATCAGAAAAAGATGAAGAAAAAGAAGTTAAAGAAGCTCGCCGCCGAATGATAATAGCAGGGGTACCCGCGCTTGTTATCATTACTTTGATGATTATTAACATGTTTGTGTACATGATTGAATTTAGTCTCTACACAACTGTAGTAGCTGTCTTAGCATTTCCGGTTATCTTTGTGGCCGGAGCAAAGACTCATAAATCCAGCTTTAATGCTGTCAGACACCGAAGTGCGAATATGGACGTATTAGTTACGCTGGGTTCGATTCCACCGTTTTTTATCGGGTTAGCATCATTTATCATCCCTGTAACCACATTTATTGAAATGGGTGCCAACATAATGTTTTTCCATTTGATTGGACGTTATTTGGAAGCACGAGCCAAGGGACAAGCTTCTCAGGCAATTAAAAAGCTCC
>DLMZ01000031.1:52259-58976 GCA_002479415.1 Firmicutes bacterium UBA7523 | reverse complement strand
AATTAAAAAGCTATTACAGATGGGAGCAAAAACCGCCCAGGTTTTGCGAAATGGTGAAGAAGTGAAAATTCCCATCGAAGCGCTTTACCCTGGCGATGTTATGGTCATTCGCCCAGGGGAGAAAATACCTACTGACGGAATAGTTGTTAAAGGGCACAGCGCTGTGGATGAATCAATGGCAACCGGTGAATCCCTGCCGGTGGAAAAAAAGATTGGCAGCGAAGTTATCGGCGCCACAATTAATAAGCAAGGCCTCATTCACGTCGAGGCATCTAAGGTAGGCAAAGACACTTTCCTCTCCCAGGTAATTAAAATGGTGGAAGAAGCGCAGGGCACAAAGGTTCCTATTCAGGAGTTTGCTGACAGAATCACTAGTTACTTTGTACCTGTTATCATCCTGTTATCCATCATCACGTTTACAGCATGGGCCATCTTTGGTGACTCAATGCGCAGCTTGCTTTTTGCCCTCTCCCCTTATCTGCCCTGGATAAACCCGACTGTGGGCCGTTTTACACTAGCTTATCTGGCTGCGGCTGCGGTGCTTGTCATATCCTGCCCCTGTGCGTTAGGGCTTGCTACACCAACTGCGTTGATGGTTGGCAGTGGGATTGGTGCGGGAAAAGGCGTCCTAATTCGTCGTGGTGAAGCAATTCAAACAATGAAGGATATTAAGGTCATCGCTTTTGATAAGACCGGCACTCTCACCAAAGGCAAGCCTGCTGTAACAGAAGTAGAAGTCACTGGCGAGCTGACAGAGGAACAATTGCTAAGCTACGCGGCCAGCGTTGAATTCGCTTCGGAACATCCATTAGCTCATGCCGTGGTGGAAGCTATTAAAGCACAAGGCGTAAAGCATAAAGAAGTCCTGGAATTTACATCCTATACCGGCAAAGGAGTAGGCGGAGAGGTTGATGGTCACCGGGTACTCGTAGGTAGCCGCCGCTTAATGCAGGATAATGGAATTGAAGCCGGCACGCTGGGTGAGCAGATGGAAAGACTTGAAGAACAAGGCAAAACGGTTATTATTGTGGCAGTTGATCAGAAACTTGCCGGCATTATTGCCATCGCCGACACACTAAAGGAAGAAGCGTTATCTGCCGTATCCGAATTAAAATCCTTAGGACTTGAAACGGTGATGATTACAGGAGACAACAAGCGAACAGCAGCAGCAATCGGCAAGCAGCTTGGTATTGACCGTGTAGTGTCCGAAGTTATGCCTGACGGAAAAGTAAAAGAAATAAAACGATTGCAAGAAACATTAGGTATGGTAGCAATGGTAGGGGACGGAATTAATGATGCGCCTGCGCTAAAACAGTCCAATGTAGGTATTGCTATTGGCACCGGCACCGACATTGCCATTGAAGCAGCAGACATTACGCTCATTCGCGGTGATTTGGCCGGACTGATTACAGCTATCAAGCTTTCACGAGCCACATTCAAAAAAATTAAACAAAATTATTTCTGGGCCTGGTTTTATAATGCTCTTGCAATTCCTATCGCATCCATGGGTTTATTACATCCCATGATAGGCATGGCTGCCATGAGTATGAGCTCCGTCAACGTTGTCTGGAACTCTCTGCGTTTACGTCGCTACAACGTTGACGCAGAATACAAAAGCAAGGCATAAAAAAGAAGCCTGTTCGTTCATCCATAACGAACAGGCTTTTCTAATTTACACCCTCTTTAATTTATTTAGCGCTCTTTAGAATCTGCAATTTTTTCAGCCAAATCGTTAAGATATATCCAACGATCTATTTTTAAAGCTAAAGCTTTTTCCAATTCATCCTTTTGTGTCAATAATTCCCCCAGAATGGAATAGTTGCTAGCTTCGCTTTGAATTCTTTTGTCTAACACCTTGAGCTGTTCTTCAATATCAGCAATAATACTGTCTATTTCTTCATATTCCAGTTTTTCTTTATAGGTGAATTTATGCTTTCTCTGTTTTGAAATATCTTCAGTTGGATGGGTTGAGATATTTTTTCCGTGAGTCATGCGTTGTTTTTTTTCTGCTTCCTGTTTCTCCTGCCTAACTTGTACCGTAGAGCTCTCTAAGTAGTCGGTATAACCTCCCACATATTGTTTCAGGGTTCCGTCACATTGAAACTCAAAAATTCTGTCTACCACCTTATCTAAGAAATAACGATCATGGGATACGACTACCACAGCTCCATTGAAGCTTTCCAAATAATCTTCCAGAATCACCAAAGTTTCAATATCCAAATCATTAGATGGTTCATCCATCAGCAATATATTAGGAGCATCCATGAGCACCCTCAATAATAATAGCCTTCTCCTCTCCCCCCCGGAAAGCTTACCAATGCAATTCCACTGTAGATCCGCAGGGAATAGAAACTTCTCCAACATCTGTGAAGCAGTTAAAGTGCCATCCACGCTTTCAATACTTTCGGCAATAGCCCGGATATAGTCAATCACCCGAAGGGTTGTGTCCATCTCTTCACTTTCTTGCGAAAAATATCCAATCTTGACAGTATCTCCTTTGACAACCGTACCACAGTCAGGGGTAATCTCCCCCGTAATCATCTTCAATAATGTCGATTTGCCACACCCATTTCTACCAATAACCCCTATTCTTGCATCGCGCAGGATGATATAGTTAAAGTCGTTAATCAGTTGCTTCTCACCAAAGCTTTTAGATATATTATTAATCTCTACAGTCTTTTTTCCAAGACGAGTTGTTACTGAGCTAAGCTTCAGTTTCTCCACTGCCGTAGGCTTTTCCCTTGCACTTAGCTTTTCAAACCGCTCTATTCGTTCTTTACTTTTCGTCCCCCGTGCTCTCGCCCCTCGCTTAATCCATTCTAATTCTTTTCTATACAGACTCATATTCTTCCGCTCTGTGCTGATTTCCCTTTCCTCCCGTTGGGCCTTCAGCTCCAGATATTCTGTGTAGTTTGCTTGATAATTATAGAGACATCCCTTGCTGATTTCCACTATTCGATTGGTTACTCTATCCAGGAAATAGCGATCGTGGGTAACCATTAAAATGGCACCCGAATACTTTCGGAGATAATTCTCAAGCCATAAGACCATATCGTTATCCAAGTGGTTGGTCGGCTCATCGAGTATGAGGATTTCGCATGGATTAATCAGGGCACTCGCTATTGCTACCTTTTTTTTCTCTCCCCCGGATAAGCGGCTTACATCTGTAGAAATATCCGTAAAACCCAGTTTGGTTAAAATCGATTTCGCCTCATACTCCTTCAGCTCCATGGTGTCAGTGGAAGTTCCCTTAAATACCTGCTCCAAAATGGTCATTTTTTCACCATAAATAGGGTTCTGTGGTAAATAGCCTATTTTTACCCCGGCAGCCTTGCTAATCTTTCCACTATCAGATAGCTCAAGCTCTGCAATGATCTTTAAAAGGGTAGATTTGCCGGTGCCATTAATTCCAATCACCCCTACTTTATCGCCTTCACTTAAATATAAAGTAATATCTTCGAGTAATTTTTTCTCACCATAGTTTTTAGTGATTTTTTCTGCAGATAATAAGATCAAAAAAACCGCACCTCTCACAATTGTTATGCCTTAAATAAATGAAAGGCATAATTTATTATAACACTTTCTTCTTCATTCGGCGGTAAAATTAACCGTTTAAAATTAAAACGGTGCAAACCTGTGACCCCAGTTATACTATACTCGCAGCAAATAAGCCTTAAAACTCTAAAGCCCGCGCGCAGCTGACAGCTGCGGCGGGCTTTTTGCACAAAATCCACTGTACACTATAATTCACTACTTTATCAGTTGAAAATTCATTGTCACAGCTTGTCCATGAATGCCATTCACCCAGGATTCTTTAGTGAGTTCTCCATCAATCATCAATCCCTGGGGGTATCGCTTAACCACACAAACCATCTCAAAATCACTTTCATCCGTAGATTCCTGCGAAGCAACCGGGGCAGTGATAATGCCATCATCTAATTCAAAAAGCGGCAGGTCATGGAGTTCCATAATCTCACCATCTGGCAACGTTAGAGTTATAATCAATAAATTGCCTGCAACTTTTCCCAGACATTCTAATTCAGTACTCAGCAATTGGCTTGCTATCAGCCTTTCTTCCGAGGCCAAATTTCTAAAGCGTATGTTTCCTGTATAATCACCTTGCAACTGATCAAGAGTAACCTTTTTCATAATCCCTTCCCGCCCAATGCGCTCAAACACCTGCCACTGAAGCCTTGGATTTTCATGTGAGTCCGGCTTAAATGGAATACAGGCGGCACTACTAACAACAATAAGTATAATTAATGCGAAAATGGCCATCGACATTACAATGAATTTTCTTTTTGGTATATCCATTAGCATTCATTCACCTTTTTGCAATCTTTTTACACTAAAATAAAGGGCATATTTATCATGGTGTGATTTCAGCTTTTATATCAGGCAATTAACATACTTTGAAAGCTTTCACCCGCTTACTATTGATATATTCTGCACAAACTAAATATAGCCTTTTTGTATAAGCTGCCTTGATTGAAAAATCGCAAAAATGGAAATGCTGTACGTTAGATTGAAGTATGGGTGACGAGTCAATTGCTGGAGTGATTTCATGCGTAAAAAAAAATACTTTCAGAATCTTTATGAATTAGAGAACAATAAATATTTAATTACAGTATCGCTTCACGACTATAATGATATATACGATGATTGGGATCCATCACCTTTTAAGCGCAGAGATATCGAGGATGAGTTTAATGACTTTATATACAATTCTTCTGAGGATATACCATTGAGTTTTGGAATTAGCATTGTTCTGCATATCCCCGAATTAAAAAAGGATGAAAGAAAAGAAAAAGTGCTGATCTCTGCATACAAAAACTATTATGAGTATGCGACTGCAAGACTTTGCAAGGCAATATCCGGCTTACATAGAAGAATTATATCCTACTTGTTGCTTTCCTCCTTGTTTTTGAGTGTTGGTTACTTTTTAGGTGGGGCTGGACCAAGTGTGTTTTTGAAGGTACTCCATGAAGGAATCTTTATAGGTGGGTGGGTTTTTCTTTGGGAGTTTTTTACCAACTTTTTTATCAAAAGAAAAGAATTGGTAGAAGAATATAGACTATATAAAAGATTGCATGATTCTGAAATTAGATTCGTTTATCATAACTCATAAAAAAGCTGTTCTATGCCATCTGACCACCATAAATTGCATCCCCATAAATTTAACTTCGTTAACCAGCAATGTGCCAGGTAGTCAGTTGCATTTGTCAAAGCTGAACAATCTTCATTCACACAAAAAGCCTGCAAACTACTACTTCTCAGCCTCTGACAAATCACCGAACAGAATACGCATATACTCCCGTCTTCCGTATAAAATTCTTGATATGAAGACAACATTATCTTCGTATCTATAAAATATCAGGTAGTTGCCACTAACAAGAAAACGGTAATCTGTTTGAACATCCACGACTGTAGATAACAGCGTGCCCGTTCCAGGGAACTCCGATAGCCCGTGTATTTTTTTCAATATCTTAGAAACCAACTTTTCTGCCGCCTGAGTGTTACATAGTTCCCGGGAAATGTAGTCTTTAATTTCTGCTAAATCATCTCTAACCTTGGGAGAAATTTTTATCTTATACATCCTAAATCCCCAGTTCTGCTTCCACTTCCTCCAAAGTCATCCAGCCGCTTTCCTTTCCCTCCTGATCTCCCTGGGCAAGCTTTGACATCAACTTTAGCGATGCTTTTAATTTCTCATATTCGTTGATATCAATAATGGCAAATTTCCCCCTGCCATTTTTAGTTAAAAACACCGGTTCACCTATGGCAATATCGCGCAGAACTTCATTATAATTTCTTAAATCTGATATTGGCTTAATGTTTGGCACAGATAACAGCTCCTTTCTTCGCTGTTATTATTATATCCATATTATTCGTAAAATTCAACAGCATAATTACAATCCTCTTTCTGAACTCATTCCACCATTGACTGCAATGCATTAAAGAAGCTACGCCCTACTTCCCCTCGGTCGTGTCTGTTTTATTGATAGTTTCATACAAATCGGTGCGTCGATGCTTTAAAACCGGCAATTCATTATTGATCTGCAGCTTACGCTCCAAATCAATCTGCGCAAAGATTATTCCTTCCTTTTCGTCGGCTCTGGCGATAATATCGCCCCATGGGCCAACTATCATTGAATTTCCGTATGCAACATATGAAGCTGTCTCATTCCTGGCAGGTGCGGCAGCAGCCAAATAGACCTGATTATCCAAAGCACGGCTACGTATTAGCAGCTCCCAGTGCGCAGGACCGGTGACCATGTTAAATGCGGCGGGAATTACAATGACTTGAGCCCGCTGGTCAAGCATCAATCTGAACAATTCTGGAAATCTCATATCATAGCAGATGGCAACACCAATGCGGCTTAAGTCCGTTTGAACGACTGTTACCTGATTACCAGCAGACAATGTCTCAGATTCTTTAAATGTGATTTTATCCGGCACGTTTATGTCAAACAAATGCACCTTTCTGTGTTTCCCTATAATCTTGCCTTCTCTGTCAAAAACAAAGCATGTGTTAAAAATATTATTATCATCCAATTCCGGTATAGAACCGCCAAAAATATAGATGCCGTGCTTCGCGGCGGCGTTTGCCACAGCTTCTATAGTTTCGCCTTGCTCTTCAGTTTCAGCGTACTGGCTGAAAAGATTGTTCTCATACGGACAATTAAACATTTCCGGCAACACAACAGCTTCCGCTCC
>DLMZ01000031.1:44204-52160 GCA_002479415.1 Firmicutes bacterium UBA7523 | reverse complement strand
CAACACAACAGCTTCCGCTCCGCTTTCCGCTGCCTGATTGACAAAGGCAAGCGCCTTCGCTATGTTTTCTTTTTTGTTCGCCGATACTGTCATCTGGCAGACGGCCATAGTAAATTTTCCGCCCATCTCATACCTCCGTCGCATAGCAGCTTACGCTGAAGCTTGTTTTAATATTATACCACGCAAACTGCATATTTTTAATTCCATAAAAAAAGAACATAAACTTATGTTTATGTTCTTCTCGGTGGACGTCTGTCCCTGTCGTTAAAAGGTCTGCGGGGACGCTCTTCACGTTTTGGAACTGCTTCCTCTTCAATCATTTCGCCTTCGGCGTTTGGAATGGCAGCTCTCCGCGAAAGATCTATACGACCGCGGTCATCGGTACCGATAACTTTAACAAGGGTTTCATCGCCTACATTGACCACATCTTCTGTTTTATCAACCCGTTCGTGAGCTAAACGAGAGATGTGAACTAAGCCTTCTTTACCCGGAAGTATTTCCACAAAAGCGCCGTATTTTTCCACTCTTGTAACCTTTCCGGTGTAAATTTCTCCTGCTTCCACATCTTTGACCAAGGTTTCAATCATATATTGCGCTTTTTTACCCATCTCCGGGTTTACAGCTGCAATATAAATAGTTCCGTCCGGCTCGATGTTAATATCACAGTCGGTTTCGGCCACAATTTTATTAATCATCTTACCGCCAGGTCCTATAACTTCACGAATTTTATCTGGGTGAATATGAATGGTGATAATTCTCGGTGCATATGGTGACATTTCTTCACGAGGCTCAGCAATAGTTGCCAACATCTTGTCCATGATGTGCATATAGCCAACTTTAGCCTGCATTAAAGCACGGGATAAAATATCACGGGACAAGCCTTTGATTTTAATATCCATTTGCAATGCAGTAATGCCATCACGAGTTCCTGCCACTTTAAAGTCCATATCGCCAAGGAAGTCTTCCATTCCCTGGATATCCGAAAGGATGGCAACATCGTCATTTTCTTTAATCAAGCCCATGGCTACACCGGAAACAGGCTTTTTAATCGGCACCCCGGCATCCATCAGCGACAATGTTGAACCGCAAACACTTCCCATAGATGTGGAGCCGTTAGATTCCACAACTTCCGACACAAGACGAATTGTATAAGGGAAGTCCTCCTCCGACGGAATCATGTTAACTAAAGCTCTTTCCGCTAAAGCACCATGACCGATATCCCGTCTGCTGGCGCCACGCATAAAACCAACCTCACCCACACTATATGGCGGGAAATTGTAGTGATGCATATAGCGCTTTGTTTCATCCAAACCAAGGCCATCCAAACGCTGACCTTCCCCAGGAGCGCCTAAAGTACAAACATTAAGCACCTGCGTTTGCCCTCTGGTAAACAGCCCAGAGCCGTGAGTCCTTGGCAAAACGCCTACCTCGCAAGTAATTGGACGGATTTCATCAGTTTTTCGGCCGTCAGGACGAAGATTCTCAGAAAGAATCATTGCCCTCATTGTTTCTTTGACATAGTTTTCAAAAACAAAGCGAATGTCTTTCTCATTCTCGGGGAATATTTCCGCGAAATGGTCCAGCGTTTCCTTCTTAGCCGCATTTATTGCTGATTCCCTGGCTTGTTTTTCTATAGTCCTCACTGCGGCAGAAATAGAGTCACGGCAGTATTCTTTTACCTGAGCTTCTACTTCAGAATCAGGTGAAAAGGTGATAACATCCATCTTCTCCACACCGATATCAGCCGCCATCTGATCTTGTACAGCGATAATTTCCACATTTGCTTCATGTCCGGCCCAAATTGCCTCGAGTATCTCTTCCTCAGTCAATTCAGCAGCTCCTGCTTCCACCATCATTACAGCATCACGCGTACTGGCCACTACCAGATGAAGCCGTGATTCTTTGGCCTGCTCCTGGTTTGGGTTAATCACCGGCTTTCCGTCTATCCAGCCCACAACTACAGCGGCAACAGGCCCGGCGAACGGAATGTTGGAAATAGACAAAGCTGCCGATGCGCCGATAATAGATAGAATTTCCGGCGGATTGTCCTGATCTACAGAAAGAACAGTACTGACAATATGTACCGCATTGCGAAAACCTTTGGGAAATAACGGACGGATAGGACGGTCTGTCAGACGGGCAGCTAAGATAGCTTTCTCTGTGGGACGCCCCTCCCGCTTTATGAATCCTCCCGGTATTTTCCCTACAGCATATAGCCTTTCCTCATAATCCACAGTCATTGGGAAAAAGTCAATCCCCTCACGCGGCTCTGGGGAAGCCGTGGCAGTAACTAGAGTTACCGTATCCCCATACCGAAGAAGAACAGACCCGCCAGCTTGCTTGGCAATTCTGCCGGTTTCCATAGTTAACTCTCTGCCTGCAAGTTCCATTTTGAATATTTTCATTACATGCCTCCTCTCATTTTTACTTATAAAAAAGCGGGGTTCCCCCCGCTTTTTTTATAATGTTCAGTCTATAACTACTTGCGAAGTTTAAGCTTAACAAGAATGTCACGATAGCGCTCTGCATCAACTTTCTTGAGATAGTTGAGCATGGCTCTGCGCTGACCAACCATCTTCAATAAACCGCGACGGGAATGGTGGTCTTTTTTGTGCTCTTTCAAATGCTCCGTTAGATAGTTAATCCGTTCGGTTAGAAGAGCTATTTGGACCTCTGGAGAACCGGTATCATTATCATGCAGCTTAAATTGAGAAATCAAACCCTGCTTGCGTTCTGTGTCCATGGCCATATGTTTCACCTCCTTTTTTAATAAAACACCTCTGTGCCAAGGTCAACGTCGGAGAATCGTTTGCCCGAGCTCAGGGTTAACAAGCTTCATTGTACCATAACGAAAAAAGGAAGGCAAGAAAAACGCTTATTTTATCGTTATCTATTTTTTCCCCTGCTAATTAATTGACGGGCGTAAGCAACATCCAATTTTATTTGTTCCGTCAAATCACCCGCACCGGAAAAAGCTCTTTCTTCTCTAATTTTTTGCATAAAATGCACAGTTAATTCCTTACCGTACAAATTTTTTTCTATATCTAGAAGATGAACTTCTATGTTGGCTTCACCCTGACAAAATGTGGGGCGCTTGCCCACATTGGTTAATGCCCAGGCATCTATACCCTCACCATTAACCTTAGTCAAATATACACCGTGACCCGGCAATATAACGCCGTAAGGAGTCAGTACATTGGCAGTAGGAAAGCCAAGCAATCGTCCCCGTCCGTCACCATGTACGACTAAACCACGGATGTAGAAGGGGTATCCTAGCATAGCTGCTGCTTCTTCCACCTGTCCTGATTGAAGTAAGCAACGTATATATGAGCTGGCTACAACCCTCTCACCTAAACGAATCGGCTGCATAGTCTTCACACAATAACCAAAATGCTTACCATATTCAGTGAGGTCTGATGGGGATCCGGAACCGGTATATCCGAATGAATAATCGAATCCGATAACTATAAAGTCCGCACCAATTTTTTCACGCAAAATATTTCCGGCGAACTCCTCCTGCCTAATGGCAGCAAACTCTAAATCAAAAGGGTGGAGAATGATATAGTCAATTCCCAGCTCTCCAAGCTTCTTGATCCTGTCTTCCATTGTTATTATTAAAAGCGGAGGACTTTGAGGAAACAAGACAGAAAGCGGATGGGGCGATAAGAGCAAAACTGCGCTTGCAGCAGAATTATCTTTAGCTATGTTAACTGTTGTACGGATAATCTCACGATGCCCAAGATGAACACCGTCAAAATTGCCCAATGCCAGAACAAGCTTCCCGTCATATTCATCTTTGAATTTTTCAATGCCTTTTATTAGCTGCACTCAATCACCCACTCATGGTAAAAAAACTTTTATAGGTTTAAGTATACCCGAATTAATTTTAGCCAAAGCCATAAAAGTATTTCCCGGGTCATAGACACGAACAAGACTTTCTTTTGCTTCTGAAACAGAAACAGAAACTCCATGGGAAACCTTTTGCGCATCTTCAGCCGAAAGATAGATTGCCTCTATATGTGCAAGTGCTGCATCGGGCTGCAATAGTGCACTTTTCAACTCACCTGCGGCATCCAGCTCCTCCAGCTCTTCCAATGTATACGACTTGTCAAGGGCAAAAGGACCCACTGCGGTACGTAATAAAAAAGACATATGACCGCAGCTGCCAAGCTTCGCTGCAATATCCACACAAAGCGTACGGATATAGGTTCCTCTCGAACACTTAACATCAAATATTATTTTTTCCGCTTGTAACCGTACCAGCTCGATATTGTATATGTTTACGGGACGAGGTTCACGCTCTGCCGTTTCCCCTCTCCTTGCAAGCTCATACAGCTTTATTCCGTTTTTTTTCACAGCGGAATACATGGGAGGTATTTGATGCCCGGGGCCCAAAAGCTCTGTTAATACTCGGCTAACATCTTTTTCGGTAATAACCGGAACAACAGATTGCTTCACAATTTCTCCAGCAACATCTTCCGTATCAGTAGATGTCCCCAAAGTCAATTCCGCTCGATAAGTTTTATCTGTCTCCAGCACATATTCTGCCACTCTGGTTGCTTTCCCCACACAAACCGGAAGCACCCCGGCCGCGCCGGGGTCTAAAGTACCTGTGTGACCAGTACGCTTAATATTAGTCAACTTGCGAATTCGGTATACAACATCATGTGATGTCATTCCCGGAGGCTTAAGAACGTTTAGTATACCGTCCATTATCACTGCACTTCCTTACCCACGGCTGTAAGAACTTTTTGCAGGCAATTTTCCAGACTGCATTCCATTGAACACCCCGCAGCCCGTGCATGACCGCCTCCACCAAGAGTTTTGGCAATACTGCCTACATCTACATTATGGGAGCGAAAAGCAACCTTAACTGTTCCATCCGGCTTTTCTCTTAATAGTAAACCTACTTCCACACCCTCAATGTTCTTCGCATAATTTACAATTCCGTCTAAATCCTCATCTCTAGCAGTCGTATTCATCATCTCTTTCTCCGTCAACGTCATCCAAGCAATCTTTTCGTCAGGAGTAAATTTTAAGGACATTAAAGCTTCTCTGAGAATATAGACGGCTTGCTTGGGGCGAAGGTCAAAAACGAGGGGAGTAATATCTTTTGGATTTACCCCTGCAGCTAAAAGCCGTGCAGCAACTTGGTGGGTGATTGCCGTAGTGTTCTCGAACTTAAACGAACCAGTATCTGTACTGATAGCTACATACAAAGCAGAAGCAGCACTTAAATCCAATTTAAGGTTCATTTCTTCCAGCAAAGCATAGACAATTTCACCTGTAGCCGCCGCTTTAGCATCAACATAGTTCATCTTGCCGTAAAAACTATTAGTAGGGTGATGATCTATATTAATAATGAAAGAATCTCTTAACTGTTCACAAATAGGCTTAATGCGTAAACAGTCACTGCTGTCCAGCACAACTACTTTTTCAAAGCTTTGTTCTGGTAATTTCCCAGTTAAGATATTTTCAGTACCAGTCAAAAACTTATACCGATCCGGCACCCCGTCAACAGAATACATTGTCACATCCCAGCCATTGTTTAGAAGTGTTAGACCGAGCCCTAGCAAAGACCCTATACTATCGCCGTCGGGTAAGATATGACTGGTAAGGAGAACTCTTTTGTTTTTTTTTAGCTCGGCAGCAATTTCACGTAGACTATTCACCAGTATAATCCCCAGGGTTTAAGTCTCGCAAAAGCTTATTAATATGTGCGCCGTAGGCAATGGATTGATCAAGCTGAAAGCTGATTTCCGGAGTGTGCCTTAAGCGTATCCTGCGGCCTATTTCCGAACGTATAAAACCACCCGCCTTGCTTAGAGCCTGTATAGTCTGTTGTTTTTCCTCATCACTGCCGAAAACACTGATGTAAATTTTTGAATGTCTTAAATCACGGGTAACTGTAACATCAGTTATACTAATTAGCCCAGCAACTCTAGGGTCTTTTATTTCACTGCGGAGAATATCGCTTACTTCGCGTTTTATTTCTTCTGCAACTCGATGCGCACGTTGCTCGCTCATGATTTACCTCCTGAGAACATTTGATTTAAGAGGGCTGAATTTGCTTCATTGTGTATGCCTCTATGATATCGCCTTCTTTATAATCATTAAACTTCTCCATTAATATACCACAGTCATAACCGGTAACCACTTCACGCACATCATCTTTAAACCGCTTTAATGTTTCCATCTTGCCTTCATGAATTACAATACCGTCACGAATAATCCGAATGTCCGCATTTCTAGTGATTTTCCCTTCCATAACATGACAGCCGGCAATTGTACCAAGTCGGGAAACTTTAAACAAATTGCGAACCTCTGCCTGCCCTAATATAACTTCTTTGAATTCAGGCTCAAGCATACCTGTCATAGCAGCTTTAACATGCTCAATAGCTTCATAGATTACCCGGTACTGACGAATTTCTACGTTCTCTCTTTCCGCCATTTTGCGAGCATTAGGCTCTGGTCTCACATTAAAACCAATGATAATAGCATTGGAAGCCGAAGCCAGCATTACATCAGATTCATTAACTGCACCCACACCTCCGTGGATAACCTGCACACGAACCTCATTGTTCTCCAGCTTATTTAGTGACTCGCGCAACGCTTCGACCGAGCCCTGAACATCAGCTTTAATAATAATATTTAAATCTTTTATTTCGCCTTCCTGAATCTGTGAAAAAAGATCTTCCAGAGATACTTTTACACCCTTCTTTAATTCTACTTCACGACGCTTTACCGTTCTCTTCTCCGAAAGTTGACGTGCGGCCCGCTCATCTGACGCTACCTGCAGCACATCTCCCGCTTCAGGCACTTCGGTTAATCCCAGAACTTCCACAGGTGTGGAAGGGCCTGCCTTATTAATGCGTTTCCCCTTATCGTCCACCATAGCTCTGACTTTTCCATATATTGTCCCGCAGATAATAGGATCACCTACATGAAGCGCACCGTCCTGAACTAAAACAGTGGCTACCGGTCCTCTGCCCTTATCAAGCTTCGCTTCAACAACAGTACCGGTGGCAGGCTTGTTAGGATTAGCCTTCAACTCAGCTAACTCTGCAACAAGAAGAATCATTTCCAGCATTGTATCCAATCCTTCTCTTTTCAGAGCAGAGACGTGGACAAATATTGTGTCACCGCCCCAATCTTCAGGAACAAGACCGTATTCAGTCAATTGCTGTTTAACCCTGTCCGGGTTAGCATTTTCTTTATCTATCTTATTAACAGCAACAATAATAGGCACACCTGCGGCTTTAACGTGATTTATCGCCTCAACCGTCTGCGGCATCACCCCATCGTCTGCTGCTACCACAATTATTGCTATATCAGTCACTTGAGCACCACGAGCACGCATAGCAGTAAACGCTTCATGACCGGGCGTGTCAAGGAATACAACTTTTTTCCCTGCAAACTCAGCCTGATAGGCACCAATATGTTGAGTAATCCCCCCGGCTTCTTGTGAAGTAACATTAGCTTCACGAATAGCATCAAGGATAGAAGTTTTCCCATGGTCAACGTGCCCCAGGATTGTTACAACCGGAGGTCTGATCTGTAAATCCTCCTCACGATCTGGAACAGTTTCAGCCAAATCCGCTTCCATGGGGTCAATTTTCGTTTCAATCTGAAGACCGTAATCCTCTACAATCATTTGGGCAACATCAAACTCCACCGCTTGATTAATGGTAGCCATCACACCTAATGATATCAGCTTGCCGATAATCTCACCGGCCGAAGCCCCCAGCTTGTCGGCCAGCTCGCCGACGGTAACCCGTCCTTCAAGATAAATGGTTGATTCCCTTTTTTGCTGTTCATCAAGAATACGGGCTTCGCGTCTTGCCTTGCGTTCACGGCGATCAACCCGGCTTTTTTTCTTATCGCCCTGCTGAAAGCGTTGTCCTGGAATCGCCTTCTTTTGTCCCTGAGCAGATCCCTGAGCAGGCTTTTGCCCTT
>DLMZ01000031.1:38868-44001 GCA_002479415.1 Firmicutes bacterium UBA7523 | reverse complement strand
CTTGAACAGGCCTTTGTCCCTGAACAGGCTTTTGCCCTTGAGCAGGCTTTTGCTCGGCTGCAGCTCTACCGGTCTTTTCTTTATCCTTTTCCTTTGACAAAGGCTGGGGAGGCCCTCCCTTTCCTGTCATCTGATAGGTTATCCTTTTTGCGGCTTCATCCTCAACCATGCTCATATGGTTCTTTACTTCAAACCCAATATCAGCTAACAAATCAATAATACGTTTACTTGGCACATCTAATTCCTTTGCCAGCTCGTATACACGAACTTTACTCATTAACTACACCTCCATTAGTTTGGCCTCCTTAATTAAATAAATAAGATGGTCAAATTTCTGTTTTTCTTCTAAACAAATTTATTATTCTTCCAGACTAATCTCTTTTTCTATTTATTTCTCTGTATTTCCCTCTGATTCTAGCAATGTAACTATCTTAGCGGCAAATCCCTCATCGAGCACTGTCACAGCTGCCCTTGGAGAGCTTCCAAGTGATTCTCCTAGCATATTCCGGGTAGCAAAACGCACCAGAGGAATGCAAAAAGACGAGCACTTATCCAAATATTTTTTCTCAGTGGACTTACCTGTATCAATGGCCAATACAAGAAGCTTAGCTTTACCCGAACGAATAGCAGCCAAGTTTGCGGCTTCATGCCAGGTAATCTTTCCGGCTCTCCGGGCCATGCCAAGCAAGGAATATACCTGGTCAAGCATTGTTTTCTTTCTTAGAGAGCTGTTCTGACAATTCCGCAACAACTGTGGGAGAAACAGCCTGCTTTAAGTTTCTTTCAATCCTTTTTCCTTTTATAGCAAAATCTAAACACTGAAGTCTAGGACAAATATATGTGCCTCTCCCGGCTTTTTTGCCAGTTAGATCCATCTCTATGTTGCCTTCTGGAGTACGTACTATTCTTACCAGTTCTTTTTTGCTCTTTTGCTCCTGGCATCCTATGCAAATACGTAACGGAACCTTACGAATTTTCATTTTTCCCGTCACTTCCTTCGAAACTGTAGCTATTTTCAATTACTTCTTCAGTTTCACCGGCGGGTTCCGGCATATTTTTTTCGTAGTCCATATGATCACCGACAAACAATGCTTCAGCATCGCCTGTCAGAATGATCCCCCGTTCAGATGCCTGAGTTTCACTGGTTATATCAATTTTCCATCCTGTCAGCTTTGCTGCAAGCCTAGCGTTTTGTCCTTCCTTACCAATGGCGAGAGACAACTGATAATCAGGGACAATTACACTGGCCACCTTCTGTCCTTCAATTAAGCTGACATTTAAAACCTTTGACGGAGAAAGGGCATTGGCTACAAAAACAGCTGGGTTTTCATCCCACTTTACTATGTCAATCTTCTCACCACGCAACTCCAAAACTATAGACTGAACACGTGCTCCCTTTGGTCCAACACATGCGCCGACAGGATCCACATCCTTATTTTTAGAGTAAACAGCAAGCTTAGACCTATAGCCTGCTTCCCTGGCCACTGATTTTATTTCCACAGTACCATCAAAAATTTCAGGCACTTCCAGCTCAAACAAACGCTTGAGCAAGCCGGGGTGTGTTCGGGACACAAAAATCTGCGGGCCTTTTGTTGTTCGTCGAACTTCTGTAATGTAAGCCTTTACTCTTTGTCCTTGAGCATAATCGTCGTTAGGCATCTGCTCCGTTGGCATGAGGACAGCTTCTGTTTTACCCAGGTCAATAATTAAATTTTTCTGTTCTATCCGCTGAATAACACCGGTTATAATGTCATCTTCGCGATCTATATACTCATCAAACACCAGTTCCCGCTCTGCCTCACGAATGCGCTGAATAACAACCTGTTTTGCTGTCTGTGCAGCTATTCTGCCAAAATTTTTCGGAGTAACTTCTTTTTCCACCACATCGTCAACCTGGTAACCACCGTCTATCTCCCTAGCCTCGTTTAAAGAAATTTCCAACTGCGCCTTAGGATTTTCTTCAACAACTGCAAGCCTAGCAAAAACTTTAATTCCGCCGGATTCTCTATCTAAAACAACTCGAACATTGGCTGCGGAATTAAAGTTTCTTTTATACGCAGAAACTAAAGCAGCCTCAATTGCTTCGAATAGAACATCACTGTTTACACCTTTTTCCTTCTCAATAGCTGCAATAGCTGCTAAAAATTCTTCGTTCACAGAAAAAACCTCCTTCCTTCCACAAATATTTAATCAAAATATGAGAGATTCGCTTTTGCCACTTGAGCAAACGGGATTCTCAGCAAACAGCTTTTCTCGTCTTCAATAAGAATTAACTTTTCCTCCAACCCCTGCAGTGTACCGATAATACTTTTCTTCCCGTCAAAAGGGCTAAAAAGCTTAATTTGCACCCGATTACCTGCAAATCGGATAAAATCACCTTCTTTTTTAAGAGGTCGCTCTATTCCCGGTGAAGATACTTCCATAAGATAACTTTCTTCTATAGGATCAACTCTGTCCAATTCATCACCCAGTATACCACTTAGTGCTTCGCAATCTTTATGAGTAACTCCGCCTTCCTTGTCCACAAGAATGCGTAATATATAGCTTCCACCCTCTTTTACATACTCCACATCTACCAGTTCAAGCCCCAGTGATTCCGCTAGTGGTTCAGCAAGGAGCAAAACTCTTTCAGCTGCTTTAGACACTTTTACCTCCGCACATATTTATTTTCAGTAGTTTTCATCCGACAAAACGTAAGAGTGGGCGGGCCCACTCTTACTGTAAAGTATACATTCAAGATATCAAGAGTATTTTATCACATCTGGAAAAGCACTGCAAGCAAACCATCACTTGGAATTGTCAATCTTTGCATAGTACCTGACAATTTCCCAGTACATTTTCATTCTAGCAGCAAAACCCTTAAACACCCCTAGCTTTTCTTCTTTTGTTACATGAGTTAAACAGCGAAGAGGCACTTCCTGAACAGCTAGCTTTTTTGCCTCAACAATTTTTGTAATGGCTACTTCAACACCAAAACGGGAAATGTCCATATCATCAACCATTTCTAATACTTCACGTCTTACTGCACGCTGGCCGGATAAGTAAGGAGCTACCATTTGAGCAAAATCCGTAGCCACGCGTCCATTTTCAAAAAGACCTACGGTCATAACCGCACTGCCTTCAATCACTGGATTTAAAAGCTCGTCCACATGTTCGGGGCTCAAGCCAATTAAATCAGCATCCAAGAAAAGTATCACATCTGCCCTGCTTCCATCCAGCCCCGCTTTAATAGCCCCTCCTTTGCCCCGATTTTCTGCCAGGCTAACCAACTTTACATTGTATTGGTTGGCTACTTCTGCAGTAGCATCGGTAGAACCGTCATTGACTACTATAATTTCGTCAATAGCGGGGACACTAACAAGAACAGACAAAACTCCCCCCAGAGTTTTTGCCTCATTAAAAGCAGGTATGATGGCAATAATCCTCATAAAAAAACACCTTGCCCTCTCACTTTTTCTTTAAGTGGTTATGTATACATAAAATAAATTCATCAACAAGCTTGTCCGAAGAAACAGTATTAACAATTTCACCGGCGCAAAAAATTAAGCCTTGATTTTTTCCGCCGGCAATACCCAAGTCCGCTTCCCGAGCCTCCCCAGGCCCGTTCACAGCACAGCCCATTACTGCCAATGTCAGTGGCTCCGTTATATCTTTTATCCTGCGCTCCACTTCCGTTGCTAATTCCAAAAGATTAATTTGACAGCGTCCACATGTGGGACAGGATATCACACGCGGGCCAAATCTGCGCAGTTCTGCAGCTGCAAGAATTGCTTTTGCAACACTAATTTCTTCTTCCGGAGGAGCAGTAAGCGAAACCCGCAATGTGTCTCCCAGCCCATCTAATAGAAGCGCACCAATACCCACAGCAGAATAAACTGTACCGGTAAAATATGATCCCGCTTCTGTAATACCGACATGCAAGGGGTAGTTAACTTTTTGCGCCAAAAGCCTATATGCATTAACAGTTAAAGGAACAGACGAAGCCTTTAAGGATATTACCAAATCGTAATAACCCATCTTTTCAACTACGCCAATATAATCAAGAGCTGACTCAACTAAAGCTTCAGCAGAAGCTCTGCCATGCTTTTCCAGCAATCTTTTTTCAAGCGACCCGGCATTTACGCCAATACGAATAACAGCTTTCTTTTTTTTAGCCAACTCCACAACCTGAGCAAAGCGTTCTTCTCCACCTATATTCCCTGGGTTTATGCGCAATTTAGCTACCCCTGCATCTAATGCCAGCAAAGCTAAACGATAATCAAAATGTATGTCGGCAACTAACGGCAGCGGCGATTTTTTTACTAACCTCGGCAATGCCGCTGCAGCCAGCTTATTAGGAACGGCAACTCTGACTAACTCACACCCTGCGGCAGCCAGATCATTAATCTGACTTAAAGTAGCTTTTTCATCGCCAGTATCTGTAGTAGTCATCGATTGAATAACAACGGGAGCTCCGCCGCCGATAACCAGCGAACCTACACTAACAGGCCTGGTAACGTCTCTTGTATACATCAACGCACCCCTAGAAGAATATATTAAGCCTCATCAAGTCCCTATATGCTATGATAATCATTGAAAAAATCAGTATGGTAAAGCCAACAAAATGCACAAAAGACTCTTTTTGCGGATCTACCGGTCTACCGCGAACACCCTCAAGAATAAGAAACATTAGTCGGCTGCCGTCCAGAGCAGGAAAGGGAAGCAAATTCAAAAAGCCCAAGTTCAAGCTAATAATTGCCGCCAGAGACAACAAGTTAACCACGCCAGTTTTTGCAACTTCTCCCACAATCCGAATGATACCAACAGGCCCTACCACGTCGGGCGCTGCCTTGCCGGTGAGCATCTGCATTATACTGGCCGCAATAAATTGCAAGAAAGAAACTGCATGAGTAATGCCCAAACGAAGAGACGGGAATAACGCAAACATCTTAGTTTGTGGCCAAATGCCGATTAACCCGATTCCGGTCTGGGGATCACGTTGGGGCGTTACAGTTAACGCCTGCAGGCGGTTTCCTCGTTCGAACTCAATAGTTATCTCCTTATCCGGGTGAGCATTAATTATGGCAACCAAATCATGCCATTTGCCGACCTGCTCACCTGCCACAGAAACGATACGGTCTCCGGCCACTAGTC
>DLMZ01000031.1:29187-38763 GCA_002479415.1 Firmicutes bacterium UBA7523 | reverse complement strand
CTCTCCGGCCACTAGTCCCGCTTGTTCAGCAGGGCCATCGGGCAATAAATCGCCTATTGCCGTTGATTGATAAAAAGGTACGCCGATAAAGGCAAAATATATTAGAAAGAACAGTAGAATAGATAACACAAAGTTCATAATCGGACCGGCGGCAATTACAGCGAAGCGGCGCCAAACAGGTTGCTTTTGAAAGCTGCCTTCATTTTCAGCTTCTTCAGGGTCTTCGCCCACAAGCCGCACAAAACCACCCAAGGGGAAAACCCGTAAAGAGTATACCGTCTCACCAATTTGCTTGCTAAATACCTTCGCCCCAAAACCTATGGCAAACTCAATTACACCGATTCCGAGTCGCTTTGCCACAACAAAATGGCCCAGTTCGTGAAAAAATATTAGCAAGCCGAAAATTACCACCGAAGCTACAAATGTTTGCATGATTTCACCCTTTCCTCACCGCACATCTTCGCGTCATTTCCCGGGTAGACTCATCAATAGCTACCAACTCTTCCAACTCCGGGTCTTCAACTACTTTATGTTTATTCATCATCCTATCTATTATACGAGGGATATCCAAAAAGCCTATTACTCCAGACAAAAACAATTCAACAGCCACTTCATTAGCCGCATTCATCACTGCAGGCATACTGCCGCCTATACGACCAGCCTCATAAGCTAATGCTAGACAGGGGAAAGCATCCAAGTCCGGGCGATTAAAGCGCAATTCGTTTAGCTGTTCCCAGTTAATTCGAGAAGCTTTACCCGGTAACCGCTCAGGATAAGTCAGTGCATATTGAATAGGAACGCACATATCAGGAGCACCTAACTGAGCAAGTACTGCTCCGTCCGTATATTCTACGAGGGAGTGTATAATGCTTTCCCTGTGAATGACAACTTTAATTTTATCATAAGACAGACCAAACAACCAGTAGGCTTCGATAACCTCTAATCCTTTATTCATCATTGTTGCGGAGTCAATAGTGATTTTTGCACCCATTTGCCAATTTGGATGCTTAAGCGCATCTTCAGGGGAAACAGCTAGCATTTCCTCGGCACTCTTGCCGAAAAAAGGCCCGCCTGAAGCAGTTAAAATTATTTGTGCCATTGAATTATTATCCTGGCCCTGTAAACACTGAAAAATAGCTGAGTGCTCACTGTCTACAGGGATAATTTCCGCATTAGTGCGTTTTGCCAAAGGCATAACAAGATGTCCGCCAGCAACAAGTGATTCTTTATTTGCTAAAGCTAAGCGCTTACCGAAGCGTAGTGCTGACAAGGTCGGACCTAACCCGGCAAAGCCCACCAAAGCATTTAAAACAATATCGGTATTATCTAAGGATGCCAATTCTAAAAGGCTCTCCTCACCGGCCACAATTTCAACATCTACCCCGGACAGCTCTATTTTTAAATCATTGTATAATGAAGCGTCTGCAATAGCAACCTTATTCGGCTTAAAGCGCCGCGCCTGTTCTCCCAGAAGCTTTACATTACGAAAGGCGGAAATAGCGTTAACCTTAAAAAGCTGGGGATATAGTGCAGCCACTTCTAAAGCCTGTGTGCCAATAGAACCGGTAGAGCCCAATAAAGAAATTGCTTTCATAAACACACCTTACCTTAACAGAAAATGTATGAGAATATATGCTGTGGGAGCGGCAAACAGCAAGCTGTCCAGTCTGTCAAGCACACCACCGTGTCCCGGGAGAAATGTACCGGAATCTTTTGTGTTTGACCATCGCTTAAGAGCCGATTCAGACAAATCGCCGACTATTCCCGCCAAAGATAACGATGCGGCAAATAGAGCTGCAAAGCCCCTGGACATACTAAGCTGCGGCGCCAAAATACTAAAAAGAAGCAAGGAAAAAAGCATTCCTCCTAAAGCTCCTTCAAAGGATTTTTTTGGACTAACCAACGGGGCAAGCCGTCTACGCCCAAATGATGTTCCGGTAAAGTATGCACCGATATCTGAAGCCCAAACGGCTATAAGTACTGCAACCACAAAAGTGAATCCCTGAGGCTGATTACGAAGCAGAAGAAAGAAGCACAGCAGAAGCGACACATATGTTAGACCCCACATAACTGCCGCCAAAACTCTAAAATCCTTAGGATAAGTAATGATCCAGAATACATTTATAACTAAAAAAAAGAAAATAAAAGCAAAAGAAAGTGACTGTACACCCCAAGACCAAAGTATATACAGTAAAATATAATGACCGGCAATAGCAACTACCTGAAAAACTTTATCATTTACAGACGCAAGACGAAAATATTCTAATAATGCCAAATGTCCAACAAACGCAATCGCCGCAAAAAAAGGCAGACCGCCAAACCAGGTTAGAGCCAATACCAGGGGAATACCGACAATAGCGCTCATCGTTCGCTGTTTAAGCATACAGCCTCCTACTACAACTTAATACCTCCGTAGCGACGATCCCGCCGCTGGTAGGCTTCAATAGCCTCCAAGAGGTGTTCTCTGTCAAAATCCGGCCAGTAAACGTCCGAAAACCAAAGCTCCGCATAAGCAAGCTGCCAAAGCAGAAAATTACTTAAACGGATTTCTCCGCTGGGCCGTATAAGCAAATCAGGATCAGGAAGCTCTGCGGTGAATAGATGACTAGAAACTGTTTTTTCATCAATATCATTTATATCCAGCAAACCTCCGGCCGCCTTCTCCGCAATATGGCGAATGGCATGGACTAGCTCAGTTCTGCTCCCATAATTAAGAGCAAAATTTAAAACCATACCCGTATTTTCAGCCGTCTCTTGCTCCGCTTTCTGTACCGCATCCCTAGTATGACGGGGCAATCCATCCCTGTCACCAATAACCATAACTCTAACATTGTTTTCTTTTAGCTCCCTGAGATCCGTGTTCAGAAACTCCTCGGGGAGACGCATGAGAAAATCAACTTCAAGGCTAGGCCTTTTCCAGTTTTCGGTAGAAAACGCATAAACCGTAAGCACCTGAATGCCTAGTTTATTAGCATGACGAATTGTACGCCTTAACGCTACCATCCCTGCATGATGGCCCGCAGTACGAGGCAACCCCCTATGCTTTGCCCACCTGCCATTACCGTCCATGACAATAGCTATATGCCGAGGTAACTGCTCCGAAGTTATTATATTTTCGTTTATAGCTTTTTTTCGAAAAAATTTTTGCAGCGGCAGGCGCAACCAGCTCACTCCTCTAGTAACTTTAATAACAAGCCCCCTCAAAAGAGGGGGCTGCAGGACTACTCTTCGATGATTGCTCCTGTTGGACAGTCATCCACACAGAGGCCACACTCTGCACATGCATCAGAAATGCTGTATACATCACCCTCAATTATCGCCTCACTGGGGCAAGAGTCAAGACAGCTTCCACAAGCAAGACACTCATCAGTAATCTTATAAGCCATAATTACACCCCCTTCCCCCAATCCTCCATAGAAACAGTTAGCTCCAAACCAGAACCGTCAGCTGCCAAACGTTGTCTGACCACCCGTTGGATACCGCTGCCAAGCTTTTCGCGTGCTGCCGTATGGATCACGTATACAAGCAGTTGACTTTTATCAAGCAGCTTTTTTGCTTCATGATATTCATATGCAAGGAGATTAGGGACTTCTCTCCCTCCATCCATATTAAACCTCCATAATCTCCGCTTCTTTAACCTCAAGTACTTTTTCTATCTCTTCAATATACTTATCGGTTAATTTCTGTATATCTTCCTGGGTTTTACGAAGCTCATCCTCCGTAATATCACCATTCTTTTCAGCTTTCTTTAATTCTTCGTTGGCATCTCTTCTCACATTTCTAATTGCCACACGTCCTTCTTCTGCCTTCTTCTTACTCATTTTAACCAGTTCTTTGCGCCTTTCCTCCGTAAGCTGGGGAATAGCCAGGCGAATTACAGAACCGTCACTAGTCGGTGTAAGCCCCAGATCAGACTTCATAATAGCTCTTTCAATCTCAGACACTGCTTTTTTATCCCAAGGCTGGATCAGGAGAAGACGGGGTTCAGGCACAGAAATGTTAGCCAACTGATTGATAGGTGTGCTAACACCATAGTAATCCACAGCAATCCTGTCCAACAAAGCGGGGGTGGCGCGGCCTGCACGCAAGGACGCAAATTCACGTTTCAAAGCTGCTATCGCTTTATCCATTCTTTCTTGAGCGCCGTCAAACACTTCTTGAACCATTTTTATTCCCCTTTCACAAAAGTTCCTATTTTTTCTCCAAGAACGACTCTTTTAATATTTCCTGATGTGGTTAATCCAAAAACAATAAGCGGAATTTTATTATCCATGCAAAGGGATGCAGCTGTTGAGTCCATTACGCCCAGCCCCTTATTTATCAAATCAATATACGTTAATTCCGTAAACTTCTTGGCCTCGGGATTTGTAATAGGATCGCAATCATAAACCGCATCTACCTTAGCTTTAGCTAGCAATATTACTTCAGCTTCAATCTCAGCAGCACGCAGTGCCGCAGTAGTATCTGTTGAAAAATAAGGATTCCCTGTTCCAGCGGCAAAAATAACTATTCTGCCTTTTTCCAAATGGCGAATTGCCCGTCTGCGAATGTATGGCTCTGCCACCTGTGACATCTCTATGGCGGTTTGCACCCTTGTATCCACATTGCGTTGCTCTAATGCGTCCTGCAAAGCCATGGCATTGAGTACAGTAGCCAACATTCCCATGTAATCGGCAGTTGCCCGATCCATTCCCCGTTCTCCAGCCGGAGCACCGCGCCAGATATTTCCGCCGCCTACAACGATAGCCACCTCAACACCAAGCTTTTGTACTTCTTCCACCTGTGCCGCAATACTTCTCAATACATCGGCGTCAATGCCAAATCCTTTAGCTCCCGCTAACGCTTCACCACTGAGTTTCAGGATGACACGCTTAAATACTGCTTTGCCCATACCGGTCCAAACCCCCAGTCTTAATTATTCTACAAATGTTTTAATTTTCCTGTAAAAAAAGAACACCTGAGTGCTCTTTTTTATCAATTCCCTATCCTTATTCGGACTTGGTCATTTGGGCAACTTCTTCTGCCAGATTACATTCTTTCTTCTCTAAACCTTCACCCATCTCAAAGCGGGCAAATCGGCGAATATGAATATTCTCACCTGTTTTTGAAATTTTATCCTGCAGCAAACCGTCTATGGTAATGTCCGTATCACGGATAAATGCCTGTTCAAGCAAGCAGTTCTCCGCATAATACTTCTCGATACGGCCCTCAACGATTTTTTCCACAACCTTTTCGGGTTTACCTTCATTTAGTGCCTGGTTTTTAAGAATTTCTTTTTCTTTGGCAATAACATCGGCAGAAACCTCATCCCTTGACAAAAATTGCGGGTTAGTTGCAGCAATTTGCATAGCAACATCACGAACGAATGCACGGAACTCATCTGTTCTGGCCACAAAATCAGTCTCACAGTTTACTTCAACCAAGACACCGATACGGCCTCCCATGTGTATGTATGACTCTACCACACCTTCAGCCGCGATACGTCCGGCTTTTTTTGCAGCTGCGGCCAGACCCTTTTCACGTAACAGCTCAGCGGCTTTTTCCATATCACCGCCGGTTTCTGACAAAGCCTTTTTGCAGTCCATCATACCCGCGCCGGTTTTTTCACGAAGCTCTTTGACTACGGCTGCTGAAATCATGCTAAAACCTCCAGTGCTTATTATTGGGGAAAAGGCCGGGCGTAAGCCCGGCCGTAACATACATTCCTCTGTTTACTCCTCTTCAGCGACAACATCTTCGGCCTGTTCCGTATCATCAATAACGATATGATCCTGACGGCCTTCCATGCCTTCAATAACAGCATCGGCTAAACGTGCCGAAATCAGCTTCACTGCACGGATTGCATCATCGTTTCCTGGAATAATGTAATCAATTTCATCCGGATCACAGTTGGTATCTACAATGGCTACAATGGGGATACCAAGCTTACGAGCTTCAGCAACAGCAATCTTTTCCTTGCGAGGATCCACAATAAACAATGCATCCGGAAGAGATTTCATATTTCTGACACCGGAGAGAAACTTGTTCAGCTTCTCATATTCATGACGAAGCCGAAGCACCTCTTTTTTGGGCAGGACTTCAAATACACCGTCCTCTTCCATCTTCTCCAGCTCAATCAAACGGTTTACACGGTTGCGGATAGTCTGAAAGTTAGTTAACATACCGCCTAACCAACGCTGGTTGACATAATACATACCGCATCTTTCCGCCTCTGACTGAACGGATTCTTGTGCTTGCTTTTTTGTGCCGACAAACATTATCTTTCCGCCGTTAGCCGCCACATCTTTTACATAGTTGTAACAGTCATCAATCATCTTTACAGTTTTCTGTAAATCAATGATATAGATGCCATTTCTTTCAGTAAAAATATATGGCTTCATCTTAGGATTCCAGCGGCGTGTTTGGTGTCCAAAATGGACGCCGGCTTCAAGCAGTTGTTTCATAGAGACAGCTGGCATTTTCCTGCACCTCCTTTCTGTTTTACCTCCGCCTCCTTCATATTTCCCAGAAACCGACGCTTCGGCACACCCTGGAAAATCAGGAAGGCGTGTGTTTTTTACACCACGATAGAGTATAACACAGATTGCCATAGTTGGCAACGTTATGATGCGATGTTTTTTAGCATTAAAATAAGATACTTTACTACATCACTTGTGTCCAGATACGGACAGGAATGCTTCCAAAAACTCTAATCTGAAAGCTTCGCCCGTCAAGTTCATCGTGCATAGTCTCCTTAACCATCAAGTAAACATCATCACCAAACTGCTCCGCCACAACTTGTGTATCAATTCCATCCAGAATTTGGCCTGCGGCGCTCTCTACGTTTAATTGAATATTGCTTTTTAACTGTTCCATTAATTCATCCGGCACACGAAAAACGAATCCGGCAATTTCCATTCTATCAGATGTTAGTTGCCCCTCCATCTCTTTCTCAACAATTTCAGGTATTTCTGCTTTAGCGTTGGCAATTAATTTAGGTAAGTCCAATTCTGCTTGGACAATAATCTGTTCACGAACCATACGTGCAACTTCATCACTGTCCAGGTAAACAGTAACACCCTGGGTTGCCAAATACCCTGCCGACAGCGACAAAACAGAAAAAAAAAGCAAACTGGCAAAAATAAAACCCATAACAAATGAAAGTCGGTCTATACTTTGAAAAAAACTCCTCACGGCAACCTTCCCCCAAGCAAATTTGACCATATAACTATATTATAACAAATCTGCTTACTTTTATGACTCTATCAGGGAAGGGAAGGAAAAAACAGCTTAAAAAAGCTGGCAAACATTTGCCGAGAAAACGTCAAAATGGTCATATTCCTTTTTTAAAGAATGAATGTTCTCCACAATAATACGATAATGCCATATACTGTTCGCCGCTAAACCGGCTTGACTTTTATCATTTACAGCAACATTACAAATGATTTTATCAAGACTGCCATCGTCTGCATAACAATCATAACTTTTCATATCATATCCCAGAGAACTCAGTTTAGCTATGAACTCCGCCTTAAACTCATCCTCGTTGAAGCTTTTTTTTCTGGACATTAATAGTTCAATTTTTAATGCCATCATAATGCGGCTGCCTCCTTTTAAGTCCACATACCTTTGCGTTTGGCCAGTTGTTCCAGGAGGTATGGGTTCTTAACTTTAATGTAAGTACCCTTCATTCCCAGAGAACGGGACTCGATAACGCCGGCACTTTCAAATTTGCGCAGCGCATTAACAATAACCGACCGAGTAATACCCAGTTGGTCCGCAATTTTACTGGCTACGAGCAATCCTTCATCTCCATCTAATTCTTCAAATATATGCTCTACAGCCTCCATCTCCGAGTAGGATAATGTGCCTAGAGCTAATTGTACCACAGCCTTGTTTCTTGCTTCTTCCTCAATCTTTTCAGCCTTGGAACGCAAGATTTCCATGCCGACTACAGTAGCGCCGTATTCACCTAAAATCAAGTCCTCAGCTACAAACTCTTCGTCAAAGCGAGCTAATAGCAATGTACCTAGACGTTTCCCGCCACCAACAATGGGTATTATTGTTGTAATCTTATTTGTAAATAAACAGTCTGAATTATGAACAAAAACACACTTGCTATGCTTTTGATGCAGATTAACTCTCGGTTCAGCAAAACTTAGAAGCATTTCATTATAATCGACGGGGAAAATACCGTCTTTCAATACTTCTTTAATCATCATCTCGCACTCAAACTCATCCCCAAGGGAAAAACCCAAGACTTTACCACTGCGGTCAACTATATAAACGTTAGCTTGTATCACGCTTTTTAATACTTCAGATACCTCTTTAAAATCAACATGCTGTCCGGCAGTTTTCTGCAGAATCTTATTAATCCGCCGTGTTCTATCAAGCAATGGAGTCATTACCAAGGCAAACAGCCTCCCTTTTATTAGATTATAGAATATACCTGCTTAAATCTCTATTTTTAACAATTTTATTTAATCTATCCTGCACATATTGAGCTGTAATGGTAACCTGCTGTTCTCCTAGCTCTGGAGCGCTAAAAGAAAGGTCTTCCAATATCTTCTCCAATATAGTATGCAGCCTTCTGGCGCCTATATTTTCCATCTCTTCATTTAGTGCACATGACATTGCTGCGATTTCAGAGATAGCATCATCGCTAAATATAACACTAATTCCTTCCGTTTTCAGCAATGCTGTATACTGCTTAATCAAGGCGTTGGCCGGTTCAGTTAATATTTGCTTAAAATCATCTTCTGTAAGGCTTTGCAGCTCCACTCTAATGGGGAAGCGTCCCTGAAGTTCAGGAATTAAATCTGACGGCTTTGCCACATGAAAGGCGCCGGCGGCGATAAAAAGTATATAATCTGTTTTAACAGGTCCGTACTTTGTCATAATGGTAGAGCCTTCAACAATAGGCAATATATCCCGCTGTACTCCTTCCCGTGAAATGTCCGGCCCGCCGCGATAATCTTTGCCAGCAACTTTATCTATCTCATCAAGGAATATAATCCCGGATTGCTCTGCCCGGCTAATAGCTTCAGAAATAACCTCATCCATATCAATAAGTTTTTGAGCTTCTTCCTGCTGAAGTATCTTTCTTGCCTTACTAACCGGAAGGCGACGCTGCTTCTTTTTCTTGGGGAAAATATTCCCCATTAAATCTTGCAAACTAACTCCCATGTCTTCCATCCCTGATCCGGAAAACATATCGAGAACAGGGGTACGGTCGTCAACTTCCATCTCGACGATTTTATCTTCCAAAATGCCCGCAGCCAGTTCCTCCCTCAAACGTACTCTGGCAGCTTGCTGTTCTTGCATTCGTTTATTATATTCACTGTCATCATCAGGCTCGTTTTGGTGCGCAGTTGACGAAAAAAACATACTCAATGGGTTAGTACCGCTTTTTTCTTTTTGCGGCAAAGGAGCCAGTATATCAACGAGCCTGTTCTCAGCCATAACATTAGCTTTTTCTTGCACAACAGACATTTTTTCTGCTTGAATTATACGGATTGATGTTTCAACCAAATCTCTGACCATGGTTTCCACATCACGCCCTACATAGCCAACCTCAGTGAACTTAGTTGCCTCTAC
>DLMZ01000031.1:28260-29082 GCA_002479415.1 Firmicutes bacterium UBA7523 | reverse complement strand
CGCCCTACATAGCCAACCTCAGTAAATTTAGTTGCTTCAACCTTAACAAAGGGAGCATTAACCAATTTAGCCATCCTTCTGGCAATTTCCGTCTTGCCTACTCCTGTGGGCCCAATCATAATGATGTTTTTAGGATATACTTCATCACGGAAATCCTCAGGAAGCTTCTTGCGCCGATATCGGTTTCGCAATGCCACAGCCACACATTTTTTAGCATCGTTTTGGCCGACAATAAACTTATCTAACTCGGCGACGACCTCTCTGGGTATCAGTTCCTCTCGGCTCATGCTTCCTCCCCTCAATTGCATTAAAGCTCCTCCAATACAATTCGATCATTAGTGTATACACAAATCTCCGCTGCAATCAAAAGAGCCTTTCTGGCAATTTCTCCGGTGGTGAGCTCCGTATTACGAGCAAGTGCTCTGGCTGCGGCCAAAGCATAAGGTCCTCCTGAACCTATGGCGGCAACTCCGTCATCAGGCTCAATAACCTCACCATTACCTGAAATCATCAGCAGGCTCTCCTCATTACACACAATGAGCAAAGCTTCCAATTTACGCAAAATTCTATCTGTGCGCCACTCTCTTGCCAATTCCACAGCAGCCCGGCGCAAATTCCCCTGATACTTTTCCAGCTGTTCTTCATACTTCTCAAAAAGTGTAAAGGCATCCGCTACCGAACCGGCAAAACCGGCTAAAACCTTGCCATGGTAAATACGCCTTACTTTTTTTGCCTCGTGTTTCATCACAGTATTCCCGCCAAAAGTAACTTGACCGTCTCCTGCCAAAGAACAATGATTGCCTTTTAACACCGCCACAATTG
>DLMZ01000031.1:0-28114 GCA_002479415.1 Firmicutes bacterium UBA7523 | reverse complement strand
AACACCGCCACAATTGTGGTCGCATGGAACATTGCCTCTCTCCTCACGAGCGGGGGTGAGCTTCGTTATAAACTTCCTTGAGCTGTTCCCGCGTTATGTGTGTATATATTTGAGTTGTAGAAATACTCATATGTCCTAAAAGTTCTTGAACAACTCTTAAATCGGCACCAGCATTAAGCATATGGGTAGCAAAACTGTGACGAATACTGTGTGGGCTAATTCCTTTGGCCAAACTAACTTGTCGTACATATTTCTCTACCACACGCCGTACTCCTCTATCAGATAGGCGAGTACCGTATTTATTAAGCCAAAGGGCTCTTTCCTTTTCCGCCGCCCTGTTTTTCCGCAATAAGACCGGGCGTCCGCTTTTCATATATTCAACAAAGGAACGCCGCGAAAAACTGCCCATAGGTACCATTCTCTCCCGTGCTCCTTTTCCTAAAACTATAAATTGACCCTGGTCAACATCAATGTCTTCTATATTAAGGCTTACTAATTCGCCCACTCTGATTCCTGATGAATATAACATCTCAAGTATTGCGGCGTCACGGAGACCTGCCGGATCCCTCACGTCAGGAGCAGATAATAGACGAAAGATTTCGTCAGTATAAAGAAACTTTGGAAGCTTTTTCCCAATGCGCGGAGTTGAAACCGCAGCCCAAGAAGTATCTGATAAGTACCCTTCTCGAGTCAAAAACCTCAAAAAGGAACGTATGGCAGACAGCTTACGCGCGATCGTCCGCCGCTCATAAGCTTTTTCATGCAAATGTGCAAGATAATGCCGGATAGCTAGGTAGTCCAGCTCATCCGGAATGGATGCCCCTTCACTCTCCACAAAAGCAAGAAACCGTCCGAGATCCTCCGCATAGTTTCTCACAGTGTGAGAAGAAGCGTTTCTTTCCACCTGCAGGTACGTAATAAAGCAGCCTAAATAATCGACCATTACAGGCATTCTCCTTTTTCAAAATCTTAACATATCAAATATCTCAATGCAAGTTAATTTTGCCATTCTTGGTGCCAGTCTGCCAGCGTATTCAGCGCTCTGGCCGAATAAGCTGTTTTCCGTTCTTTCTTGGGAATTCTTCCCGCAAGAGGTGGAAATATGCCGAAATTCACATTCATAGGCTGAAAGTTCTCAGGGTTTGCCTCGGTAATATAGCGTGTCAAGGAACCATGAGCAGTCTCAACAGGCCATACCAGCGGATCCAGTCCCCGAACCAAACGTGAAGCATTAACTCCCGCTACCAACCCCATGGCGGCAGACTCCACATATCCCTCAACACCTGTAATTTGACCCGCAAACAGTATATTAGTGTTTTCTTTTAACTGAAGTGTAGGAAGAAGAACACTGGGCGAATTAATATATGTATTGCGATGCATAACGCCTAAGCGAACAAATTCAGCTTTTTCCATCCCTGGTATCATCCTAAACACTCTTTCTTGTTCCGGCCACCGCAAACGAGTTTGAAATCCCACCATATTAAACAGCGTAGCTGCCGCATCGTCCTGCCGCAGCTGTACTACGGCATATGGTCTTTGCCCAGTCCGGGGGTCTGTGAGACCCACAGGCTTTAAAGGACCAAACAGTAATGTCTCAAATCCCCGGGAAGCCATAACCTCTACAGGCATACACCCCTCAAAATACTTGGCTTCATCAATATCACAATGACCGGTAAATATTTCGGCCGTTGTCAATGCCTCAAAGAATCTCCTGTACTCCTGCTCATTCATCGGACAGTTTAGGTAATCTGCTGTTCCTTTACCATACCGTGAAGCTCGGAACACTATTTCATTATTTACTGATTCCGCAGTTACAATAGGCGCCGCAGCATCAAAAAAATGTAATGATGCTTGTCCGGTCAACATCCCAATATCTTCTGCCAAGGCTTCTGCGGTAAGAGGCCCTGTGGCAATAATAACAGGACCGGAATCAACGGTCGGAACATCGGTGACTTCCGTTTCTTCCCTTGTTACTAAAGGCAAGGCATCAATAGCTTCTGTAACTCCCCGCGCAAACCCTTCCCTGTCCACAGCAAGGGCTCCTCCTGCCGGAACAGCATGCTTGTCAGCCTGAGCCATAATCAGCGAATCAAAAGACCGCATCTCCTCTTTAAGTAAACCTACAGCGTTTTGCAATCCTGCGGCACGGAGAGAGTTGCTGCAGACTAATTCAGCCAAATAACCGCTATGATGTGCAGGCGTTTTTTTCCCGGGCCTCATTTCAAGCAAGCGTACAGGAACTCCTGCTTTTGCAGCCTGCCAAGCAGCCTCTGCGCCGGCTAATCCGCCGCCGATAATAGTCACTTCCCTCATTTATTAGACCTCCCGGCGCTCCTGCTGCCGGATCTTTTTGTAGCAGCCTTTGCATCACCTGTAGCATCCTTTTTACTTATCGAAAGAAACTGCGCACATTCTTTATTGGCACACTGCAGCGCTTTTCCTTTTAACACCGTAAGATACCCGCACTGAGGACACTTTTCCTTTTTCGGTGTATCCCACGTAGTAAATTCACACTCCGGATATCCAGAACATCCAAAAAACTTACGCCGCCGCTTCGTCTTACGTTCCACCAACGGCTTGCCGCACAAGGGGCAATCAACATCCATTTGCTTAATAATAGGCTTGGCATAACGGCATTCCGGGAAACCGGGACAAGCCAAAAACTTACCGTATTTGCCCATTTTATAAACCAGATTCCTTCCACAGTTGGGACAAGCTTCATCGCTAACTTCCGGCTCTATTACAATTTTCTCCATATGTTCTTCGGCTATTTTCAAGCTTACTGCAAAGCTCTCGTAAAAGCTGCGAATAACCTCAACCCAGTCCAGCTCACCCTCAGCAATTTTATCCAATCTTTCCTCCATCTGTGCCGTAAAATCAACATCGAGTACAGCGGGGAAAAACTCCAACAACAAATCAAGAACCAGCCTGCCCATTTCTGTGGCATAAAAAACTTTTGCTTCCCTAACAACATAGCCCCGTGTTTGCAGTGTATCGATAATGGGAGCATATGTACTGGGCCTGCCAATACCTTTTTCCTCCAACGTCTTAACTAACATGGCTTCGCTAAAACGGGGAGGCGGTTGTGTGAAATGCTGTTCGGGCATCAATTCCAGCAACAAAAGTTTTTCTCCTTCGGATAGCTCCGGCAGCAAGCCGCCTTCTTTTTTTTCTTCTTCGTCACTGCCTTCAATATATAGCTTCATAAAACCGTCAAATTTGATTTGCGAGCCTGCGGCACGAAATAAGTAAGAGCCTGCAGTAATATCAACTGAAACAGTATCAAAAACAGCATGGGCCATTTGACTGGCAGTAAAGCGGTTCCAAATTAATTTGTATAGGCGGTTCTGGTCACGAGACAGAAATTCCTTTACCTGCTCGGGAGTGCGCAAAACCGATGTGGGCCTAATGGCTTCGTGCGCTTCCTGCGCCCCTTTTTTAGAACGATAAACAGCAGGCTTTTGAGGAAGATAATTTTTGCCGTACTCATTACTAATAAATGAACGAGTTTCTTCCTGAGCTTGCTGTGACACACGCAGCGCATCTGTACGAATATAGGTAATTAAGCCAACAACACCTTCTTTACCTAACTGCAAACCTTCGTAAAGCTGCTGTGCAATCATCATTGTTTTACGAGCGGCAAAGCCAAGCTTTCGTGACGCCTCCTGCTGCAAGCTGCTGGTAGTAAACGGCGGTGACGGATTCCGTTTCCGCTCTTTCTTCTTCACAGAGCTAACAATGAAGTCCTGACCCTCTATACCGGCCAAGACATCATCAAGTTCACTCCGTTGGGAGGGAACATGTTTTTTGCCCTGCTTTCCGTGATAACGAGCGGTAAATTCAGCCTTTTCCGCCTTTAATCTGGCTTCCAATGTCCAATACTCTTCCGGCGTAAAGCTCTCAATTTCATTTTCCCGCTCCACAATTAAACGAAGAGCCACAGATTGTACCCGGCCTGCCGACAAGCCTTTTCTTACCTTTTTCCATAATAACGGAGAAATTTTATATCCTACAAGACGGTCAAGTACTCGCCGGGCCTGTTGAGCGTTTACCCGGTTATGATCAATCAAGCGCGGCTTTTTAAATGCCTCTTTTATCGCCAACTCCGTTATTTCATTAAACTCCACCCGGCAAAGCTCGCTATCACTAATGCCCAGCGCCCGGGACAAATGCCAGCAAATAGCTTCCCCTTCTCTGTCAGGGTCAGCCGCGAGATAAATCTTTTTTACATCTTTAGCAGCACTCTTCAGCTCTTTTAACTTTTCGCCTTTACCGCGGATTGTAATATATTTGGGAGAAAAGTTGTTTTCCGTATCAATTCCTATTTGACTTTTCGGCAAATCTATTACATGTCCCATGGACGCATTGACTTTATAACGCCGTCCGAGATACTTTTTTATGGTTTTTGCTTTGGTTGGAGACTCAACAATAACCAGATAATCAGACATAAAAAACCTCCAGTACTAATAGCAACTTCTCTATTCTCTACTACTTATACACAGTTTTTCCTGCTCTATACGCGAAAAAAATAATTTCCTGGCAATTTTTTCAAAAATGAGGCTAATTCAAGCTCCACCAGCACCGCAGCTAATAAGGGCGCTTCCAACCCACTCCGTAACACCAAATCATCAAATTGCACGGGTTCATACTCAACAGCCTGAAGCACCTTCTTTTGAACAGCCGTAAGCTCTGTATCCATCCGTTCACCGGATTGTATGTTCAAAAACCCAAGCTCAGATAAAATATCTGACGCATGCTCTATCATGGCGGCCCCATCTTTAATTAACTTATGACAACCACGGCTGTTGGGGCTATTTATGCTCCCGGGAACAGCAAATACATCCCGTCCCTGCTCCAACGCACAATCAGCCGTAATCAATGCGCCGCTTTTTTCAGTTGCTTCAACCACGATTGTTGCCACTGACAAGCCGCTAATAATACGATTACGCATAGGAAAGTGGTAAGGTTTCGGGGCTGTCCTCGGCGGGAATTCACTAAGCAGTAACCCTGTACCAACAATATCATCACGAAGCTTGCGGTTTTCCGGAGGATAACAAACGTCCAGCCCGCACCCGAGCACAGCTGCTGTTTTTCCCCGGGCTTGTAGAGCTCCTAAGTGGGCATATGTATCTATGCCCCGCGCCATACCGCTGATTACAGACACTCCTGCTGCAGCTAAATCTGACGCCAGCTTTCTTGCAGTTGTTTTTCCGTATTCAGTTGCTTTTCTAGAACCTACCAAAGCCAATCCCGGCTCCATGGCAATACTAAAATCACCACAATAAAACAGCAGCGCCGGCGGATCATATATCTGTGAAAGCAAAGGCGGATAGCCCTGGTCAGCCAGGGTTATCACCCGGATATTTAAAGAATCCAATAGCTCCCATTCCCGTTCCGGCACAATCGCTTTTCTTTCATGCAAAAGCGCGTTTACAGATCTTGACGGCAGCCCTGAGGCAAACAGACTCTTCTCAGATGCCAAGAACGCATTTTCTGCCGTACCGAAATAATCTACCAGCATACGAATTCTTTTTGCACCTAACTCCGTTACACGGCTTAACGCTACCCAAAAAAGAGCATCCGCCAACTTCCTCACCCCCGTGCAACCTGGGGACGGCCTCAAGTTGCATAATATGTAAAATTTTAAATTACAAAATTGCAACTTGAGGCCGTCCCCAAGCTGCAAAATAAGTTAATCCTTGTTTTCATATTTCATAATACGGTTCTCCCAAGTACGGATAGAAATGCTGTCTCTAGCCATTGAGACAAGATATTCCGGGAGCATTGGGGTTTTTCCGTATCCGTCAGGTGCGTTCACAATAAATGTAGGAATGGCCAACCCTGAAGTGAAACCTCGCAACTCTTCCATAATCGCAATACCCGCATCAACACGAGTCCTGAAATGGGCAGTCCCCTTAACTGCTTTAGCATGAAAGATATAGTATGGGCGAACCAATATCTTTAACAAATTATGATTCAATTTTTTCATTATATGAGCAGTGTCATTAATTCCCGCAAGAAGCACAGCCTGGTTTCCCAATGCCACACCGGCTCGAGTAAGCTTCATACACGCTTCAGCTACTGCAGGAGTAACTTCCATGGGATGATTAAATTGAGCATTAATATAAATTGGCGCATGTCTCTCTAAAATTTTGCAAAGCTCGTCAGTAACTCGCATAGGCATTGTTACCAAAGCACGTGTGCCAAGCCTCTTAATCTCCACATGGGGAATATTATCCAACTCCGTCAAAAGCCAATCAATCAAATCGTTGTTTAGCATAAGCGCATCACCGCCGGTTAGCAGCACATCACGAATTTCCTCATTTTGCCTGACATAATTTAAAGCGGCTTGCAGCTGTTCACGCGGAGTACCGCGGTCAACTTCACCTATATTTCTGCGGCGCTGACAATGTCTGCAATACATAGCGCACTGATTAGTCACATTAATAATTAATCGATCCGGATAGCGACGAGTAATTCCTGGAGCAGGGGAAGTAAACTCTTCCCCCATAGGATCATCCTTGCCACCGTTATCCATCAATTCCTCGAAAGAAGGAATAGCTTGCATCCTTATAGGGCATCGGGAATTATTAGGATCAATTAGGCTTAAATAATATGGAGATACAGCCCAACGATATGATTCTCCCACTTTTTTAATGTTCTCCGCTTCTTCCTGTGCCAAGCCCAATAGTTTTACTAGTGTTTCCACACGATATATGCGACGAGTTACCTGCCACCGCCAGTCATTCCATTCACTATCATCCACACCGAAATGCTTCTTTATTTTTTCCTGACGCTCAAAAATTATATCCCACTCTTTCATTCCGTCGGGAATTTCTTCCTTTGCTTGAAGATAAGGCTCAATTCGACCCTTTAATTCTTCAGCTCTCTGCTTTGCAATTTCTCTCTTTTCCTTCAAAGCTATTTTGTCCGGCATTAAATCCTCCTTCCCAAAACACAGTTAAACAAGCGGAGCTATCTAAAACTGTACTAATTTTTTAATATTAACAGTATAACACACTTAATAAAATTGTTCAAAAATTTGCCATGCGGCAAGCAAGCTGTAATATTTTTGTCGTTGACTCACGTCAGAAAACAGAGTAAAGTCAAGATAAGAGGTGAACATAATGCGAAAATTACTGATTATTATTTCCTGCATTACTCTTCTGGCAACAACGCTCACAGGTTGCGGTACATATGATAAAACAGAAAAAAAAATACCGGATTCTCCGCCTTCGCAAAAGGTAGAGGTCTCTCCCGTACCTGAGGAACCATCGGAGCCTGAAATCCCGGAGATAGATTTGGAAATAATCCGACCTAATGAACTGGGCAAAGTAATGGTTTTAATGTATCACGAAGTTGGGCAAAAAGAAGACACGTGGGCTCGCACTGCAGACAACTTCCGTAAAGACATGGAAACTCTTTATGCTATGAACTATAGGCCAGTGAATTTAAACGATTTTCTTGACGGCAATATTAACATCCCTGCAGGAACCACTCCCTTTATCCTAACGTTTGACGACGGAACTGCAGGTCAGTTTCGCTTTATTGAAGAAGAAGGCAGCATGACTATCGACCCGAACTGCGCCGTCGGTATTTTGCTGGCAATGAGCGAAAAATATTCCGACTTTAAGCCTGCAGGCACTTTTTATATCTTCTATCCGCTGCCCTTTCGCCAAAAAAACCATATTGAAGAAAAACTAAAATTATTAGTTGATTGGGGCTTTGAAATTGGCAACCATACTTACGGCCACGAAAATTTGGGCAAAGTCTCTCCCGCTGAAGCCATAAGGTCTCTGGCTCGTCATGTTAATGCCACAAATGCAATTCTACAAGGTTACCAGGTAAATACCCTGGCATTACCCTACGGTGCACGCCCTAAAGATGACAGCTACTTAATAAAAGGCGAATGGGAAACCATTAAATATGAGAATCGTGCCATTCTGCTTGTAGGTGCCAATCCGGCATTATCTCCCTTTGATACTCGCTTCGACCCCTTCCGCTTGCCCAGAGTTCGGGCAGACGAAACAGAGCTGTCCCGTTGGCTGGATTATTTTGAAAAGAATCCCGACCAACGCTATGTCAGCGATGGAGATCCAGATATTATCACTGTTCCGGAGCATAACTCAAACAATATTAATCAATCCGCGCTAGACGGAAAAACGCTGCGAACATACTAAAAATATTTTCAACTGCCCGTAATTTCTATTCCGTCATACTGTTTAATTATATCAACAGCGCTGTCCTTTTCCTGAGCTTCTTCCAACGGGATAAGAAGATAAGCTCCGTCCTTTTCGCCTTCAACGCTCCCAGTACCGAAAATGCCGTGGGAAATTCTTGGCAAGGAACCTACCATAAGTGCAGACACACTAAAATCAGGATTTGGAACGCCACGGTCTATTTTATCCAAAGTTGCCATATATCCGTTGTTTCTTAATATATGCATTGCCTCTTGAGCATCTTCCAACTGTTCGAAGTAAGCAAATATTATTTCTGACATTTTATCACTCCCTCTTTTATTTTCCCATTTTTAATTTCGTCTATGCCACACATCTTTTCACATATGTAGGTATTTTTTCTCGTATACGGCTTTTATGTGGCGGGCAAAACTAAAGATAAGAATATAATGAGGTGACTGAAAGATGCCTAAGAGGAAAAATAATAAATATTTAGTTCCCGGCGCAGAACAAGCTCTGGAAATATTCAAAATGGAAATAGCCAACGAACTAGGTATCACAAACGGTGCAGCCCTTGAGTCCTCGCTGGAAAAATATAAGCATGAAATTGCTGGCGAGCTCGGCATTGACGCACAGATTAAAAATAACGGCTGGAAAGATATATCCTCCGGAATGTGCGGAGCGGTAGGCGGTCGTATGGGCGGCTCCATCGGCGGAAATATGGTCAAAAAAATGATTGAAATGGCACAAAAGGATATGATGAAAAATACCAAGTAATAAACAAACAACCCCGACATCAAGACATATTAATATATGTCGAGGATGTCGGGGTTGTGCAATAATGAACCAATTAAATCATTTTAGCAATAATAGCCTCAGCCATTTCCATCCCTTTAGCAGTACCGCCAAGATCATACGTCACTGTTTTGCCTTCACGGATAACTTCAGCTAAAGCGTTTTCCACCTGGTCGGCAGCCTTTATTTCCCCCATATGGCGCAGCATCAAAACAGCAGAAAGAATCATGGCCGTGGGATTTACCTTATCCATGCCTGCATATTTTGGCGCACTGCCGTGAACCGGCTCAAAAACAGCAATTTCCTTGCCGATGTTTGCACCGGGAGCTAAGCCCAATCCTCCCACTAATCCCGCACAAAGGTCGGATACAATATCCCCGTAAAGGTTTGGCATTACCATTACATCGTAAAGCTCCGGCTTTTGCACAAGCTGCATGCACATATTATCTACAATACGATCTTCAAACTCGATTTCCGGGTATTCTTTAGCCACATACTGAGCTACAGACAAAAACAAACCGTCTGTGCATTTCATAATATTTGCTTTGTGTACCGCCGTAACCTTGCGGCGGTTATTCTTTTTAGCGTATTCAAAAGCAAATCTGCAAATTCTTTCCGAACCCTTCCGGGTGATAATTTTAATTGTTTCGGCAGCATCCTCGCCAACCATATGCTCCACACCTGCATATAAATCCTCTGTGTTTTCCCGGACAATTACTAAATCAATGTTGTCATAACGGGAACGAATCCCCTCGTATGTACGAGCCGGACGAAGATTAGCAAATAAATCCAGCTCCTTGCGCAAAGCCACATTAACACTGCGGAAACCTGTCCCTATCGGAGTAGTCAAGGGCCCCTTCAGAGCAATTTTATTTTCTCTAATGGACGCCAATACCTGTTCCGGCAACGGAGTGCCAAACTCCGCAATAGCACCTTCCCCGGCTAAATGTTCATCCCATTCAATAGGCACCCCGGTAGCCGCCAATATTTTTTTTGTTGCTGCAGTAATATCAGGACCTATCCCGTCCCCCGGCAATAGCGTAATTTTATACATTTTGTCCTCCTCGGTATCATAAAGATAATCTACATTATAACAAAAATATGGAGCACTGTAAACGACTAGGCGCGCTCTCAAAATACCGCAAGATTGGTATCATCCCAATAAATATATCGCCGAACTGTTTCTTGCAAGAAATCTTCATCAAGAACAACATAGTCTAGCCCCTCAATTATTTCATTATTCCCCTGTAAGACTACGGTAATTATTTAATCAGGATTAATGTTGCGTACAATATGGCTAAATCCAAGAAGCTGCGCGATACTTATATCAGTACGTATATGCCGCGCTGCCTGCTCCAGCAATTGAGGCAATGCTAGTATATTCTTTAAATCAGACACTTCCGCAACTACTATTTTCATGAATTCTTGTTGACGCTTCATTCTTCCAAAGTCATCTCCCCTGCCTCCTCTGAAGCGTACATACCCTAGAGCTTGCGCTCCATTCAAAAGCTGACGACCGGGGTAAATGTTGATAGGATTATAAATATCATCATAAAGCATGCGCTCCTGTACATCTACTGTAATACCTCCGAAAATATCAACTATCTTTTTAAAACCTTCAAAATTAGTATATACATAATGATGAAGTGGAGCGCCCAATAGTTGCTCAACGGTGCTCACCATCAAATTTATACCACCTCTATATGCCATCGCATGGTTAATTTTCTCAAAACCTCGGCCAGGAATTTCGACCCTAGAGTCCCGAGGAATAGATATTAGAGAAACCTCTTCTGTGTCTTTGTTAATACTAAGCACAATAATGCTGTCAGCCCGCGCCGATTCATTCGCTAGTTGATCAATTCCTAGCATCAAGATATTAATAGTATTTCTATATGTTTTGCTTTCTTTATGAGTGGGGTTATCTTCTCCAACTTTGCTCTCAATCGGAAGGGGCTCATATATACGAACCCATACGGACCATCCCCAGGAAACGACTGCAAATACAAACATGGCAATCCCTATTGCGATAATCCTTTTGAAATTCATACATCCTCCCAAACCTGTGCAAATAGTATTCCGCTTACTTGTTTACAGTTCTAAATTCCACCTCATCCTCACCATGTTAAGGGATGTTCAATTTATATACATCAGTTATCACATACAATAGTTTACCATCTTCGATAAATCTTAGCTCATGGGGGTTTTTATGCACACCATTATAAGTATACGTAATAACAAAATAGCCTTCTATTACTGATGATTTAACAATTTCACCTTCTGACGTCAATACTTCAATTTCGTTGGGCTTTCAATTCTGCTGCTACAACCAGATATTATCATGATTATTATTAAAGACTGTGTATATTTCATTACCTCTTAAGCCTCTCAGTTGCATAATTAATTATAGCAGAAGTTAAGAGGAATTTGTGAAATTAAGGACGAAAGCAGCAAAATCGAGGACGAAATTACCCATAATATGTTACTCGCCCTACTGTTTGTGTTTCGCGCAGTGTTGGACTTCGTTTTGAGTGGTAAATTCGTCCGGCCCTGTTCAGCCTTATATGCAGTTCATATTTTTCACGCCAAGCTATCGCCCATGCCGGGCGCACTGAAAAAGGACTCCGGATGGAGTCCTTAGAGTTTAGTATTTGGTAAGCAAAAGGCTTTTTACTACCATAGCCAGCTAAAATAATAAATGGCCGATGCCCAGCAGTATCAGGACAATCCCCGCAAAAACAGCCGCCTTTTCACCGGCAATATTTCGTGCAAGCCTTCTGCCCAGCATAATTCCGGAATTGAGAAGAAAAAGCTTTGATACGCCTACGGCCACCGCCGTATACACTGGATGAAAGCCCATCATTGCTGCACCAAAGCCTGCTCCAAATGCGTCCATTGCCAGGGCAACTCCAAGAATCATAGCTTCTTTTCCTGTAATCACTCCAGAGGAATCAAAGTCGGCCAATTCGGGGTGCCGCAAAACTCCGGAAATTACGGAAAGCCCTTTACTCTCAACCTCCTCGTTTTTTACAGGACGAAACAAAATGTCTCTTCCCAAAGACTGGCTCACAACAATCAAGCCTACTCCCATCAGCATAAATCCGCCAAGAACAGAGCTAACCTGCACACTAAGCAGGTCCGCTATCTTGCTTCCCACCACCATAGATACAAATACAGACAATGAAGAAGACAAACAAATAATAATTACCGAGTAAAACGGTATATGTACTCTGCGCAAACCGTAAGCAAATCCGGCGCCAAGTCCGTCAAAAGATACTGCCAGCCCCAACAAGATAATGGAAATAAGCGGCACCCTGCTACCTCCTCTACAACAATTACTACATTGTATGGAAGCAGCATAAAATGGTGCAAGGCCGCCCGGTAGTCACTAAGACTTCTGGAGCGGCCTTTTCAAGCAGTTTTTCTATTTAGGTTGCATACTAGCGCTGACAGCCGGTACAGAAGTGAGTTCCTCTGCCTGCTACTATACTTCGGCAGATTATATTCCCGCAGCGAGGGCATTTTTCATTATGGCGCTGGTAAACACGGAGCTTGTTTTGGAAGCTGCCGCTTAGTCCGGCGGCATCACGGTAATCATTTAAAGTAGTGCCTCGCCATTCAATAGCTTCAGTTAGAACCTCACGGATTGCGCCAAAAAGGGTAAGCCTCTCTTCTCTGCTGAGAGATCTTGATTGGCGCTGAGGAAGGATACCGGCGCGGTGAAGAATTTCATCTGCATAGATATTCCCCAGTCCGGCCAGAAATGACTGGTTTAATAAGAGAGCCTTAATGCTTATCGTTTTTTTCTCCACCTCACAGTTAAGGTATGGAAAATGAAAATCAGGAGAAAGGGGCTCAGGACCCAATGAAGCAAGACCGGAGATTTCAGATAATCTGTTGTCGGAGAGCCACCAAATGGTGCCGAATTTCCTAACATCGTTGAAATAAAGAGCGGTTCCGTCCTGAAAGTGGATAATAAGGTGAGTGTGTTTGTCCACAGGAAGTTGATTTTCTGAAAATACCAGCTTACCCGTCATGCGTAAATGAAAAACAATTGTGCTGCCATCATCTAAGTGAATAAACAGGTACTTGCCGCGCCGGCCAATATTAGTCACCATACGACCGCAGAGCCCGGAGCAAAGCATGGCCGGGTCAGGATTTTTAATAGAGCCGCTGTAATTTACAGTAACATCGCTAATGACACGGGACGGCAAAACATCCGCCAACCCGCGCCGTATAGTTTCTACTTCAGGCAGTTCGGGCATCCTTTATCACCTCTGTTTCTAGCTGAGTTTATTCATTTCAGCCCAGTTGGGACCGGCTTTTAAGTCAACGGTAAGGGGTACAGAAAGCTTGACGGCATCCTGCATCTTTGTCTTAACTTTAGCGGCTATCTGCTCCAACAAGCTTTGTTCAACCTCTATAACTAATTCATCGTGAACCTGCAAAATCATTTGTGCTGCTTCGCCGAATGGTTCAAGACTCTTTTCTACCTGCAGCATGGCAAGCTTAATAATATCGGCGGCAGAGCCTTGAATCGGCGTATTCATAGCTGTTCGCTCCGCAAAACTGCGTAAATTAAAATTACGGGAATTAATATCCGGAAGATAGCGTCTGCGGTTAAGGATTGTGGTAACAAAGCCGGTTTTATGTGCCTCAGCCACAATGCTGCGGATAAACTCGCGCACGCCGGGATAGCGTTCCAAATATCGCTCTATATAAGTTTTTGCTTCTTGCCGTGTAATTCCTAGCTGTCGCGACAATCCGTAATCGCTGATGCCGTAGATAATACCAAAGTTAACCGCTTTGGCTCTATCCCGCATTTCCCGGGTAACCTCTTCCTGGGACACACCAAAGACTTCCGCCGCAGTACGTCGGTGAATATCTTCCTCCCGGCAAAAGGATTCAATTAAAACATCATCATTAGAAACATGCGCTAATATCCGCAGCTCAATCTGTGAGTAATCTGCAGCTAAAAGCAGCTTGCCCTTTTCCCCCGGCACAAAAGCACGGCGCACTCGGCGGCCTTCTTCCAAGCGAATAGGGATGTTTTGCAAATTAGGCTCAGTGCTGCTCAGGCGGCCTGTGGCCGTAACTGTTTGATTAAAAGTTGTATGAATTCGTCCGGTGACTGGATTTACCAGCTTTGAAAGGCCCTCCAGATAAGTGGTCAGCAGCTTGTTTAGGGTTCTGTATTGTAAGATTTTTGCCACGATGTCATGGTGGGGCGCAAGCTCCTCTAAAACCTGAGCGTCAGTCGAATAGCCTGTTTTTGTTTTCTTGATAACAGGCAAGGAAAGCTTGTCAAAGAGAATTAAGCCCAGCTGCTTCGGAGAGTTAAGATTAAACTTTTCCCCGGCCAAGCTGTATACCTCTTCTTCAAGAACTGCTATCCGCACCGTAATTTCCTCTTTCAAAGCAGATAGAGTCTCCAAGTCAACGGCCACACCGCGCCTCTCCATTCTGGACAATGTTTGCGCCAGAGGCAGCTCCAAATCGTCGTAGAGCTTATCTAGGGAAATATCTGCTAGTTTGGAGCGCAATACGGGATATAAGTCAAATAGAGCACGAACTGCGGCACAGGAAAAATCCCGTTCACAGTAAATAAGCTGGCCTTTTTTCCGCCCCGGTTCCTCAGGCAACGTCCTCTCCAGATAACACTGGGCCAAGCTTTCCAGTGGGTAGCCGTTTTCCAACGGATTTAAAAGATAGGCAGCTAAAGATACATCAAACACCGGGCCTGCAGGCTCTCGGCGAAACATGCGCCAAAAGATGTTTATCCAGTTTTTTGCATCATAGACAATAACCAGAGCTTTTGTGTCCGTAAATAACGCTGCAGCTTTTGCTAACTCTATGCCCTCGTCTGTAATGGCAATATGGAATGTTTCTTCGGGAAGAGCCACCGTTAACCCTTGCAGCTCATGCTGCCAGGATGCTCCCACAGGCAGCGTAAGAATAGCTGCTTGTCCGGCATCTTTAATCTTTTCAGCTAAACGAAGCCAATCGCCGTCATCACTGACTGTAACAGCCGTTTCCATAGCCAGAGGTTTCTTTTCTTCCATTCCGTCAGGAAGCTTTTCCAGCAGGCTTTTGAACTCCAGCTGAGTAAAAAGCAAGCGTAGTTTTTCATTATCTGGAGTTCGCCGCAGATAATCTTCAGCTTGAAATTCCCCCGGCACATTGGTAACTATAGTGGCAAGACGCTTGCTTAATTGAGCCTGCTCTTTGTTATTTTTTAATAAATCGTGCAGCCTTCCGGGAATTTCATCCAAATGTTCATAGATATTTTCCATGGAACCATACTGTGTTAGAAGTTTAATAGCAGTTTTTTCGCCTACGCCGGGAACTCCAGGGATATTATCGGATGGGTCACCTCTCAATCCTTTATAATCAATAAACTGCTGCGGCGATAGGCTGTAGCGTTCCATTAATTCCTTTTCAGTTATCCGCTCAACCTGAGTAATGCCGCGCCGGGTATATATCACTTCCGCAGGCAAATCAACCAATTGAAAAACGTCTGCGTCACCGGAGACAATAACCGGCTGTATCCCATTTTCATTGGCACACCTGGCAAGGGTACCTATTAAATCATCTGCTTCAAAGCCGTCCTGCTCCACCACAGGGATATTCAGCGCAGCAAGCAGCTCTTTGACGTAAGAAATTTGTTCCGAGAGCTCTGCTGGTGTTTTTTCACGCTTCGCTTTATATTCGCTGTATTCGGAGTGGCGGAAAGTCTGTTTCGCTTTATCAAAAGCTACAGAAATATAGTCAGGCTTTTCTTCGTCAAGAAGTCTCAGCAGCATTGTTGTAAACCCGTAGACTGCGTTAGTATAAAGCCCCTGTTTTGTCTGTAAAAGCGGCAAAGCAAAAAATGCGCGGTATACAAGGCTGCTGCCGTCAATAATAATAAATTTGTTTTTCTTATTCACCTAATAATCCATCCCTTCTCTTCCTAAGTGCAAGCCAAGCCAGCAGAAGAAAAGGCGGCACAAACACCAGGTTGAATATTACTCTGCGAGACAGCGCCATTTTTGGCTGCGGTGCTATGCTTTCGTCAGAGCCTGAGGTAGGAATAGCTATGATATTTTGAGTAATAATCAGTTCTTCTTTTTCTTCTTTTTCTTCTTTTTCTTCTTCATCAGAAGCAATAGAGAATTGAAGACCATCGCTTTGCATAATTTGAATATACTCTTGCTGTATAGATGTTTCTGCACCATTTGTACTGGGAAATAGGCGTATATCGGCTGAAGAGTCATCAGCCGCAAGCTGCATAGTTAACGGCATAATTGCATTGCCTGCCAGCAGTATGATAAACAACGCGGCAACCGCGGCATGAGTCATCCAGGAGGGAAATTGAAAATAATGCTTCCTGTTAGCTTCCCGCTCCAACTGCTTAAGCACATTATGTCGCAGCGCTGGGGGAGGAGAAATATCCTCGGTCTGTTTAATCCAGTCAAGAGACTGTTTTATTTCCTGTACTTCCTGCCGGCAACGCTCACAGCTTGACAAATGTGTCTCTATGGTGTTTTGTTCTTCCGCCGACAAAACGCCGTCCAGGTATTCAGCCATATTCTCCTGTAACCGCTCACATGTCATGACTCCACCCCCCTTTGTTCTTTAGATGTACTTCTTGTCGAAAATGTTCCTGTCGGTGGAGATAAAGATCCCTAAGCTTGGAGCGTGCTCTGTTAATCCGAGATTTTAGCGTTCCCATGCTCAACTGCAAAGTAATTGCCATTTCTTCGTAACTGTAACCCTCAATATCTCTCATTATTATCACAATTCTCTGCTCTGCGGTAAGCTTATCTAACAGTGCTTGTATCTCCCTTTGCAGCTCGCCATCAAGAGTGGCTTTCAAAGGATCAGGAGAGTTTCCCGGAAGTGTGAGAGCAAGTTCTCCGTCATCCATTTCCAGCCGCTTATCCAAAGAAATTACGGGAGGTTTTTTAGCTAGACGCCTTTTTTCATCAAGACAGGTGTTTGTAACTATACGGTAAAGCCAGGTTGAGAAGGATGATTGGCCCTTAAACGAAGGTAAAGCCCGGAAAGCCTTTAAAAAGGCTTCCTGGGCCAAATCGGCCGCATCATCATGGTTACCGGCCATACGGAAACAGAGAGAGTATACTTTTTTTTCATACTGCTTCATTAACTGGTCATACGCGGCCAAATCCCCTTCACGGCAGCAATTAACCAGGCTTGCTTCATCTAACTGCACGCGCCCACCTACTCTCTATTCTTATCTAACCAACTTTTTTCAGCAGGTCTGCCATTTCAATAGCGCTCATGGCTGCATCCCAGCCCTTATTCCCGGCTTTTGTGCCGGCACGCTCTATAGCCTGTTCTAAAGTATCGGTAGTTATTATGCCGAAGATAGCAGGAACTCCGGTATCCAATGATACCTTGGCAACTCCCTTGGCCACTTCACCAGACACATATTCAAAGTGGGGAGTTGCGCCACGAATAACGGCCCCCAAACAAATAACAGCATCGTAGCGGCCGGAGCCCGCCATTTTTTGCGCAACCAGCGGTACTTCAAAAGCTCCGGGAACCCAAGCAATATCGATATTATCTTCCAGCGCATCATGCCGCTTAAGTGCATCTAAACACCCGCCCAAAAGCTTGCTGGAAATAAACTCGTTAAAACGGCCTACCACAATTCCAAACTTATAATCTCTAGCTACTAATTGCCCTTCAAAAAGTCTTGACATAATATCTGCCTCCCTTAATTTACAGGCACTGCTTCGTCAGCATATGCCCCAGTTTCATTTTTTTTGTCTCCAGGTAGTGCTCATTAGCTGCGCAAGGTAACATTTCCACAGGAATCCGCTCAGTAATAGTTAAGCCATATCCCTCTAAACCTCTTATTTTCCGGGGATTGTTTGTAATTAAACGAATCTTCTTTACACCTAAATCAACTAATATCTGTGCCCCTACCCCATAATCGCGCAAATCAGGAGCAAAGCCCAGTTCTTCATTGGCCTCAACAGTATCCTTCCCGCTATCCTGAAGTGCATATGCCCTTATCTTGTTAGCTAGGCCAATGCCGCGGCCTTCTTGACGCATGTATATAAGAACACCCTTGCCTTCTTTTTCAATTAATTCCAGCGCATGAGCCAATTGAGAACCGCAGTCACAACGGCGTGAAGCAAAAACGTCTCCGGTCATACATTCGGAGTGAACTCTGACTAGTACAGGATCTTCTTCATTAATTTCACCTTTGACAATGGCCAAATGTTCTAAAGAATCTACGCTGTTTTCATAAGCAATCACTTTAAAGTCGCCAAAACGTGTAGGCAGCTCTGCTTCTGCAGCCCGCCATACCAGCTTCTCCTTCTGCATCCGATACTTAATCAAGGCTGCTACTGTAATTATTTTAAGATTATGCACTTTGGAAAATTCTATAAGTTGCGGCACTCTAGCCATAGTTCCGTCTTCATCCATAATTTCGCAAATCACTCCTGCCGGATAAAGACCGGCCATTACAGCCAAATCAATCACCGCTTCCGTATGTCCTGCCCGTCGCAGAACACCGCCTTCCATCGCTTTAAGCGGAAATATATGGCCTGGACGGCGCAAGTCGGTAGGCTTGGTGGATGGATCAATTAGAGCTCGTACCGTATGGGCTCGTTCCGCCGCTGATATCCCTGTGGTGGACTGGATTGAATCTACTGACACAGTAAAAGCCGTGCTGTGGGTATCCGTGTTATGCGTAACCATCTGCGGCAGCTCCAGTTCTTCAATGCGTTCCGCAGTTAAGGGGGTACATATTAACCCGCGGCCATATTTTGCCATAAAGTTAATCGCTTCAGGGGTTACCTTTTCTGCGGCCATAATCAGGTCCCCTTCATTCTCCCGGTCTTCATCGTCCACCGCTACAACCATTTTACCCAACCTGAAATCTTCAATTGCTTCTTCTATTGTGTTAAACTTCACTTTTCTCACTCCTTGTTATTGAAGAAAACCGTTTGCCTTAAGAAAATCTATATTTATGTTAGTTTTACCTACATCCTGATACGAGTTAAGAAGCCTGTCCACATACTTGCCAATCATATCATTTTCCAGGTTTACAGCATCACCCGGCAATTTGCTTCCTAAAGTAGTTTGCGTAGCTGTGTGGGGCACAACAGATACTGAAAAGGAATCTCTGCCCACATGGGCCACAGTCAAAGATATCCCGTCAATTGCCACACTCCCCTTGGGCACAATAAACTTCAATGCCTCCGGCGGTGCGGCAATATAGAAAACAATTGCATTTCCTTCCTGGCGCTTGCTCTCAATCCGCCCCACTCCATCTACATGTCCGCTGACTAAATGTCCGCCTAAGCGCCCACCCAGCATCATAGCTCTTTCCAGATTTACAGAATGCCCAACTTTCAGATCTTTTAAATTTGTCTTTCTCAGAGTTTCTGGCATAACATCTACAACAAACTCTTCTTTGGTAAAGGATACAACAGTAAGACAAATACCGTTTACAGCTATGCTATCCCCCAGCCTTACATCAGACATAATTCTTTTTGCATTAATTGTCAATTGGGCAGCTTCACTGTAAACCGACAGCGATTTAACCGTTCCCAGTTCTTCAATAATTCCGGTAAACATAGAGGCCTCCCTAAGCTCTGTCTTTTTCATTATCGTATTCAATATATCCTGTTACCAACAAATCAGTTTCATAACGACTGATTTCAATATCTTTTACTTTCCAGGCATCCGCTACGCCCATTACCCCTTCGCCTCCTACCGGCGAGGGAGCGTCCACTCCGCCAAATATTAAAGGAGCAATGAAAAAATAAGCTTTATCAATAAGGCTTCCTGCCAAGAGTGAAAAGTTCAGAGTGCTACCCCCTTCAACGAGAATGGAAGTAACTTCTCTGCGGCCCAGTTCAAGCATTACTTCCTCCAAAGGAACTCTGCCTTTATCATCCGCAGGCAAAACAACAACATCAACTCCGGCATTTCGTAATGATACTACTTTATCCTGTGCAGCAGAGTCCGTAACAAACAAAAGAGTACTTTCCGGCATCTCCACAATTACTTTTGCAGTTAAAGGAGTAGCCGCCTTACTGTCTATTACGATGCGCAAAGGGTTATAACCCCCTTCGGGCAAACGGGTAGTTAAACTGGGGTTATCTGCAAGAACCGTACCTACTCCAACCATAATAGCATCTGTATGGTGCCGCAGGCGGTGTCCGAACTCGCGTGACTTTTCGCTGGAAATCCAACGTGAAGCTTTTGTTCGTGTAGCAATTTTCCCATCAAGAGTCATGGCTGCCTTCATTGTTACAAAAGGCTTTTTAGTAATAATATATTTAACGAATGCTTCATTTAACCTGGCCGCTTTCTCCTCCAGTACACCCGTCTTAACTTTAATGCCAGCCGTGCGAAGCTTTTCAAAACCACGTCCGTTTACCAGCGGGTTAGGATCACCCATGGCAGCCACCACTTTTCTGATTCCGGACTCAATAATTTTATCAACACATGGCGGTGTTCTGCCGATGTGTGAACAAGGCTCCAGCGTTACGTATAATGTGGCGCCACGGGCAGCCTCTCCCGCTGAATCCAAGGCAATTACCTCTGCATGAGGTTCTCCAGCCCGCTGGTGGTATCCTGTACTGACTACCTCACCGTCTTTCACAATAACGGCACCCACAACCGGGTTCGGACTTGTTTCCCCAATGCCCTTTGCTGCCAGATCCATTGCCAGCCACATATATCGTTCGTCCGCATCCATTCGTTCCAACACCTCACAATTTTTTGAATAAACAAAAAAATCCCAGGGATACCCCGGGGCTTTTGGCATAGAAAGCATGCACTCCTTCTTTCATCCAGACTATACTGTCGGCTCCGGAATTTCACCGAATCAGCCAATGTTGGCTCGCGGGCTTTACCGCCGGTTAGGAATTGAAGGGAAAACCCTCTCACCTGACCCCGAAGGAATATAATGATTTTATTATAGCATAAAGATTGTTTTAAACCAACTTTTTTTCTGTCTGCAACATCTTAATTGCCCGAACAATATTTTCTTCGCCAAATACAGCCGTTCCTGCCACCAAAACAGTAGCTCCCGCTTCCCTAACTCGCACTGCGGTTTTATGGTTTATGCCTCCGTCAACCTCAATTTCCACCTGTCGTTTACCAATCATTTCCTTAATACGACGGATCTTCGGCAATACGGCAGGAATAAATTCTTGCCCTCCAAAACCTGGGTTTACACTCATCACAAGAACTAGATCTATATTATCCAAGACATATTCAATTACTTCCGGTGAAGTTGCCGGATTTAAAGCTACCCCTGCCTTCACACCCAAAGCCTTTATCATCTGCAACACGCGATGAAGATGTGTGCATGTTTCCACAGATACGGTGAGTAAATCAGCTCCGGCAGCAGCAAACATTTCTAAGTAAAGCTCAGGACGCTCAATCATTAAATGTACATCGAAAAAGAGCTTGGACTTATTACGCAAAGATTTAACTGTCTGGGGACCCATGGTTATGTTAGGCACAAAGTGCCCGTCCATTATATCGAAATGCAGCCATTGGGCTCCTCCGGCCTCAACTCTTTTAACTTCATCAGCTAAGCACGAAAAGTCAGCTGAAAGCAGCGACGGTGCAATTTTTATCATCTTAATAGCTCCTCTCCTGTGACCGAATTTCATCTAAAAAGGTCAAATAGTTTTCATATCTGCTAACAGCTATTTGCTTCTCCTCAACAGCAGCCTTAACTGCACAGTCCGGTTCGTCCCGGTGCATACAGCTTTTAAAGCGGCAATGCAAAGCATGATCTTTAAATTCAGGGAAAAATTGCGGCAGTTCGCCGGCGGCCACATCAGATAGCTCCAACTGGCTAAATCCCGGTGTGTCAGCCACATAACCGCCGCATTCAAGAATTAGCAGCTCTACATGGCGGGTTGTATGCCGTCCGCGCTTCAGCTTATCTGATATTTCCCCCGTACGCAGAGAAAGACCGGGCTGCACACAATTTAATAAAGAGGATTTGCCTACACCGGACTGACCGGCTAGTACAGAAATATGGCCACACAACATTTCTCTTAGTTGTTCGATATTATGTCCAAGAAGGGCACTGGTAAAAATGACCGAATACCCTGCTTTACCATATGTTTCGGCCATCATTTCATCCTCTCCCCCTAGGGATAAGTCGTCCTTGTTGACACATATTACAACTTTTAAAAATTGACTTTCGGCCAGCACCAGAAGTCTGTCCAGTAACTGCAGAGACATAGGTGGCTCTTGGGGCGCACAGACAACGACCACTTGATCTACGTTTGATATGGGTGGCCTTTTTAAAAGAGTACGGCGCTTCTCTATTTTTTCTAAGACACCCTTATCGGAAGCAAGCACAGTGATGTACACACTATCTCCGACCATAGGAGTCATCCCATCTCTTTTAAACCGCCCTCGCGCACTGCAGCGATAAACGGCTCCGTCGTTGGAACGCACGTCAAAAAAACCGCCAACCGCCCTAAAAATAATACCCTGCAGCATCATCACCTCTTTATTATTACTATGGAAACACTTTTTTCTCCGTTTGATCCTGCCATCGTATCGTTACTTCACCGCTTCCCCAACCATACGTAACAATCGCTTGCCCAGAATTTACATACTCCTCTTCTCCCCCAACTCCATACGCATCTGTGATAGTAACAAATACTTTTTCTCCGAGTGGGATTCTGGAAGTATTAATTGTAATAGTATGCCGCTGGAGTCCTGCTTGATTAGGGCCTTTGCTGATAACCAACTCCACTGAGTCGCCCGGCTGTACCATTTCCCCGGCTTCAGGAGTTTGCCGAATTACAGTGCCAGCATCAAATACTGTGCTATGCTCTTCTTCTACAAATCTCAGTGTTAAACCAAACAACTCAATCCAAGTGCGTGCATCATCCAATGTCAGCCTTTTCAGGTCTTTCATTCTAAAAGGCCTTCCGCCTTTGCTAACAGTCAGCATCACAGTAGAGCCCTTTACCAGCTTAAAGCCTCTGCCCGGATCCTGACGTATAACTGTTCCGGGAACTTCATCACTAAAATCTGAGCTTACTTCAACTTCAAACCCTTTACCCTCCAAAATCAACGTGGCCTCTAACTCGGATTTACCTATAACATTGTCAATCTCCACTAAATCCGGGCCTGTACTCAACACTAATTCAATTTCACGTGTTTGTTTAACTGTCCGACCCGCAGATGGTGTCTGTCTCATAACGTACCCTGAAGGGATAGTATCACTGGCCATCTGATCTGTAACCCGTGCTTCCAGTCCAGTATCATTAAGAATGCTTGTAGCACGTGAATAGCTCTCACCAACCACATCGGGGACTTGAACTTCCGGGACAGCAAAAACATTCCTTAATAGAGATAAACCTATGATAATGGCGACTATCAGCAAACCTAGCGCCGTTATTGCTGCTATTTGCCATGGAGTACGCTTTTTTTTGTTTTTATTTGCAGGCAGTACAGTCCGACTTGCTTGCACACTCGACTTGGCAGGCTCAGTTTCCCTGCCCTGCAGCCAAGCAATCAACTCGTCCGACATTTCTCTAGCTGTTTGGTAACGCTTATCCGGTTCTTTCTCCACCGCTTTATCAATTATTCGGGTAATTGCTGACGGCAATTGGCCATTTAATTCCTGTGGGTTGGGAAATGGTTCATTAATGTGCTTAACAGCCACAGAATAAGGAGAATCGCCATCATACGGCAAACTGCCGGTCAGCATTTCATATAAAACCACACCCAATGAATAAATGTCTGACCTTTCCCCTGTCTGCCCTCCCCGTGCTTGTTCCGGTGAAAAATAGTGAACCGAGCCGAGAATAGCTCCATCATAGGTGACGGTAGATGAAGTTGCAGCCTGTGCTATCCCAAAATCGGTGACCTTCACCCTGCCGTCTTCACTGATTAGTATATTATGAGGCTTTACATCACGATGAATAATTCCGTGTCGATGCGCGTTTTGCAAAGCAAGTGCAATTTGGCTAGCGTAATCCGCCGCCATCCTCACCGGCAAGGGAGCCTGCTCTTCAATCAATTCCTTCAAAGACTGACCTTTAATATACTCCATAACAATATAGTGGATTCCTTCTTCATAACCCACATCGTAGATACTTACTATATTTGCATGAGAGAGGCTTGCTGCTGCTTGAGCCTCGCGCCGAAATCGGCGAACAAAGTCCTGATCACTCACATACTCCGGACGCAGTACCTTTACTGTCACATTGCGCCCGAGCAAGTTATCACGGCCCAAATAAACAAAAGCCGTCCCGCCGTCTCCTATCTTTTCTACAATCTGATACCTGTTCCCCAGGATTTTTCCAATCATTTTTTCACCTCGTGCTTTTCTCCAGCCACATTTTTAAAACCCCACAAGAACAGCAGTGATGTTATCCTTGCCTCCCCGTTCATTTGCCAGCTTAATTAACCTCTCCAGCACAACTTCCGGCTTATCCCCGGCAAGCACAATATCCCGAATTTCATCATCATCAATTATTCCGTGCAAACCATCGGTACATAATAAAAGAAAATCTCCGGGCAAAAATTTTTGCTGAGTAATATCAAAAGCAGAATCTTCTTCTGTACCCAAAGCTCGGATTAGATAATTACGCTGAGGGTGGTTAACAGACTCCTCCACGCTGATTTCCCCGCTTCTCAACAGCTGAGTAACCAGAGTATGGTCTTCTGTCAAGCTGGAGATTCCTTCACTGTTTATTAAATAAGCACGGCTGTCCCCGATATGCCCCAGCCAGAATTGGTTTACTCCCGCGACAAGCGTGGTTAAAGTCGTACCCATTCCCATAAGCTCAGTATCAGCACTGGCTGCTTCCAAAACCTTGCGATTAGCGCTAAAGAGCATCTCTTCTAATAAAAACCGGATATCAACATTTTCTGCTGACAATTCCCGGCTAATATACTCCTTAAGAGTCTCCACTGCCATAGTGCTGGCCACTTCTCCTCCGGCATGACCGCCCATCCCGTCGGCAACAGCAAATAAAGATACCGGTCCATTATTAAAAATCAAATACCGGTCCTCATTATTCTCTCTGACTTTTCCTTTATCACTAATTCCCGCGGCTTTCAGACGGCTCACCTCTTTAACCTTAACATTTCCGCATGTAATCAGCTCGTAGCTGACCGCAAGCAGCGGCAATATCAGCACCCAGCTCACGCCGTACAGTTACATTTATTTTTTTCTGACGCAGTGTATCACGAAAAACACGAACTGCTTGCACCGGGCTTGGCTGCAAATCCAACTCCGGCACGGCATTTAATGCTATTAAATTAACGTGACAATTTTTGCCTCGCAAACGTATAGCCAGCTCCTCAGCCAAAGCAGAATCATCATTTACCCCGTCAATTAAAACATATTCATAGGTAACCCGCCTGCCCGTCTTTTTTGTAAAGTCATCACATGCAGCCACCAGCTGAGCAAGCGGGTATTTTCTATTAATAGGCATGATTTTACTGCGCAGCTCATCGTTTGGCGCATGCAATGAAACTGCAAGTGTAAGCGGGAATCCCAATTCTGCCAGCTCCTTAATTTTTGGCACCAAGCCCACAGTTGAAAGGGTAACATGCCGCAAGCTCATCCCCAGCCGTTCAGGATCTCTCACAGCCTCAAGAAACTTAATTACTGGATCCCAGTTGTCCAGAGGCTCTCCAGAGCCCATCAAAACAATACTTTTCAGCTCCTGTCCACATGCGCGGGCTGCCGCCCCCGCCTGCAAAACTTGAGCCATTATTTCCGCAGCCGTTAAGTTGCGAATATACCCCGGCAAGCCCGAGGCACAAAAAACACAACCCATTTTGCAGCCTACCTGAGTAGAAATACAAGCACTGTAACCAATATTGTACGGAAGAACTACTGTTTCTACCCCCTGCCCATCGGACAGTCCAAATAATATTTTCGATGTTCCGTCTGCAGAAATCTGCTCCGTTATCTTTTCCAAAAAGCCTATCTCCGCTAACTGCTCAAGCCGTTCACGCAAGTCTTTGGGCAAATTGGTCATTTCCGCAAATAAAGTAGCACCTTTTTTATAAACCCATTCTAATATCTGCTTTGCCCTGTATGCAGGCTCGCCATGATTTACTAAAAATTGCTTTAAATCCTTAGGTGTAAACTTTAAAATTACTGCTTTTTTCAAAGGAAATTACCATACCTTTATTAATTTGACCGACCCCGCCAGCCTGAAAAAAGTATATCAAATCGACTATAAAAAAGCAATGCCAGCCTCTTTGCGCCTATTTTCATCAGTTCACAGCATGGAAAAAAGGAACGCATGCGAACATGCATTCCTTTTTCACCTTGCACTATAAGAGCTAATATTTTTGCATCACTAATTTTCTATATATATGCCCCTTGTTTCTTTTTCCCAGATTACTTCATAACCCAAGGTTTCACTTATAAACCTTAAAGGAACCATTGTTCTGCCATTAATTATTTGCGGAGCTGCATCTAATTTTACTGCAATTCCATTGACTAATCCAATGTCACTGCCTATTTGCAACATTATTTCTACTTCTTCTGTTATATATGTTACCGTTTTCGTTTGCTCTTCCCAGACTACTTCTGCCCCCAAGGACTCTCCCAAGAATCTTAAAGGCACCAATGTTCTGTCGTTTCGCGTAACAGGATGCTGATCTAACATTACGCTTTCCTCATTTACCGTTGCGTAAACATTATCTAACTGCAAATATATTTTTACTTTCTTTAACATATCATAGCTTTTTAAATCACCAGTATACTTCAATTCCAATTCGTCCAATACCCCGCTAAATACCACAAAGAATCTATCTAGTTCATCTATCATTTCCAAAAACGCTTCCGTCATAATTTCCGTATACATCTTTTCCATTTCAAGAACAATAAATTCCAGATATTCTTCCTCATCCATGCTTTCCATCTTCTCTTGCATCTCCGGCGACTCGAAATATAAATTCCAGATATCTTCCCAGCCATCAGTTATTTTCATAAAAATAGCTTCTACTTTATTTGACGCCTCTTCTATTCTTTCTTCCAACTCTTGCTGAAACAGCTTACCTTCTTCTACATTTAAAACACTTAACACATAATCCATTCTCTTATCGATAATTTCAAAAGCTGTTTCTAATTCTTGCATCTTTCTTTCATACTCGGCTTTTAATCCCTCTTCCAGTCCAAGTTCGTCAAGACCATAATAATCCTCGCACCCCGCTGTTATTAAAGACATCAATAATGCTAGCACAACTATTAATATCGAGGTTCTTCTCATTTTCATTGTTTCCATACACCCCTTTTTATGCAGCTATAAAATAGCCTCTAAAAATTATATATTAATAGTATCACTTTTAGAAAATACATACAATTACATTTATAGCATTAGTTTCTTACATTTTTCTGCATAGTTCGACATCTCAGCCTCAATTTAATCCGTAGCCCCCAAATAATAAGCACAGAGTTCTTGGCACTCCAACTTAGCTACCATGCATTAAGGCTTCTTCCTGAAACTTCTTCAATAGTCTTATATAGTACTTCTTCAAACTCTTCCCCCATACAATTGTTATATACGGCATTCAATATATCTCTGTCTTTGCAATAAAATTCAATAAATATTGAATCTGTACAAAGAAGAACCAATTTACAATTGCTTCTGATAAAATCATCAAAGGTCTCAACTTTAATGGCTTTATTTCCTACAGAATATGCTTTGATATCAACAAATATCATGTAGTAACTATCTCTTGATATACATTTGAAGAATTCTTCTCCATTCATGACATCTGTATCAAAAAAATCTTCTCTTCGGTCTTCATTTTTAAAATATAAAAAATCATTGAAATTTATGTGCCACACATAATTCGACAACCTAATCGCATTAAATATTTTATACAAATAATTATTATATTCATTCTTTACTTTAATATCTAAACCAATCATTTACATTTACTCCTTCATAAACGGTATATTCCTTGCCGTTGACTGTCCGGGTATAGCTGCCGTCGGAGTTCTGGCGCAAATCATTGGGTGAATGCCCAGTCGGATCATAATACCGGATAGGATTATTATTACAATAGGTATACAAGTTCAAGCTCAGCGGGTCACCAGCCGTGCCCCTGTAGGTATCCTCCTGCAGGAAGCGGGCGATGCCGGCGTTGTAAAAGCGGGC
>DLMZ01000035.1:22676-25204 GCA_002479415.1 Firmicutes bacterium UBA7523 | reverse complement strand
CTTGACAACACTTCCACTCTTCCCGAATCTCCAGAGGAGGAAGACCTTGAAGGGAAGAAGCCAGGGGAAACCAGCTTTAGTGGCCGTGCTTCCACCAGGGTATTAAATGTAGGTGCTATCCCGGGTGTCTTGCTGGATGTTAGTGTTGGTAAAGCTTATTCTTGGATATCATCTGATAACGCCCCTTACTCTAGAGGAAGAGCAACACCGCTGGAAGTAAAGCTACTTGGAGGCAACCTTTTATCAAGCCTGTTAACAGTAGAGTCAATCGGAGAAGGGAAAAAAGAAGGCGGAGTTCAATTAAATAATTTACCCGCTTCATTAAAACTTCTTGGTATTGATGCAGGGGTTCTTGCTGCGGAGGCTCAAACAGGTAAAACTCCAGAGACAGCAAGAAGCAAAAGTACTTTAACTTCGCTTAAAGTAGGAACCTTACTAGTATCTTCTCTTGTAAACACTACACTTATTGATGCGAGAACCAATGTAAAGCAAGAAATTAGTACGGCAAAAATTAATCCAGTTGATATTTCTCTCTTGGGCGGTGTTTTACAAGTAGAGGCATTGCAGGTTTTTGCTTCAGCATCAGCTACGGGGAAAGAGTCGGGTGCCGATGCTTCCTTTGATTGGTCTGTAGCAGACATTAAGATTAACGGCAAGAGCGTTTTGGGTAATCTTAGAGCTTCAGGAAAAGTGGAAGTTCCAGGTGTTTTGAAGCTTTCCTTAGGGTCTTCAGATATTAATGTAAAGAAAGATGGTACTTACGCCAGTGTAGCTGGCAGCGCTTTACTTGTCGAGGTTCTAAATGTTGTCCCCGGTAGTGCAGTCAGAGTGGCTATTGGTGAAGCTAGTGCTGTTTCAAGCACATATACCGTTGGTGATGACAATCCTGACCCTGGAGATCCTGGTGGTCCTGGTGGCCCCGGTGGTCCCGACACTACCAAAGGCAAGTTAGAGGTTATAAAAGAGCTTGTTGGTGGCGGCGATAAAAATTTATTGTTTGGCTTTACAGTAACTAGGGAGAAAGATGGTAAGAAATATAACGGCACAGTTAGCGTTAACAAAAAAGCACAGTTCAGCGATCTTGAGCCGGGATGGTATACGATTACGGAAGATGCTCCTCCCTCAAATTACTCTCTAGTTGGGTATAGCTACCCAAGCGGCAGGTTTGAAGTTAAAGCAAATGATACTGCAACGGTAACTGTGATTAACAGATTCCGCAGCGATCCTAGCGCCCCCGTGGGTGGGTTCAAAGTTAAGAAAGTTCTTATAGGCGATGATGGTGCTGATTCATCTAGGGCGTTTGGATTTACAGTGACTAGGGAGAACGGTGGAGATACATTCAGCGGAACCGTTAGCGCCAATACGGAAGCGGAATTCAAAAATCTCGAACCGGGTTGGTACACGATTTCCGAGAATACTCCTCCCAAAAATTACACCCTAGTTGGGTATAATTATCCTAACGGCAGGTTTGAGGTTAAAGCTAATGATTCTGTGACTGTTACTATCACTAATAGATACAGTAAAGATGGCGGCGGCGGCAATGGTGGTGGAGACGGGGTAGATGGGGGGACTACTGTTGACCCCGAAAATCCTGGTGCCGAGTCGGAGGAAAGCGTTGACTTATCTCCAGAAGATCCGATGGTAGGAACAAATGCAGCCGACTTCCTGATGTTTGGCCTTGGTGTTGCCATGATTAGCGGAGGCTGGGTAATGCGCAGGAAAATGAAAAAGAAATAAACATACTCCCTTTATATCAAAAAGAAGGGGCATATTGCCCCTTCTTTCTTTAATATTGTACTAAAAATAAAGGAATGAATTTAAAAATATGGGTAGCCGAAGTAAAGTGATAAGCAATATTATAATAATTGTTGGCTTAGGGTTAGTTTTAATACCGCTGGCAAGGTATGCAAAAACAAGTTATCATCAGTATCAAGCGCTGGCAGCCTTTGAATATCATGCTTCAATTGAACAAGTGGATGAATTGCCGGCTGATGTTGAGGGGTTATTAGAAATCAAAGCTATTAATTTAAAAAATGTAGTTTCTTACGGTGTCAGTGAAGATGACTTGAAAAAAGGCCCTGGATTTTTCCCGCAAAGCTCACATCCAGAAAGAGGCAACGTTTCCATAGGCTCCCACCGCGGTGCTTACGGTTCATATTTTTTTAATCTGCACAAGCTAAAAAAGGGAGATAAGGTACAATTAACTTTGGGAGGTAAGAGATATCATTACAGTGTTAATGAATCTTTTGTAGTCCCCGATACGGAGTGGAGTGTTGTTGAGTCTGGCGATGAACCTATGCTTACATTAGTTACTTGCTTAATTCACGATAACAGAAGACGTTTAATTGTAAAGGCGGAATTAACAGAAATAGAAGAGTTAGAAAATAGAGAATAATAATTGTATCTTCCCTGAATGAATAAACATCTTGTATGCAATAAAAAAAACCTGTCATTTCGACAGGTTTACTTTTATTATGGTGGGTCGTACTGGATTTGAACCAGTGGCCCCTACCGTGTCAAGGTAGTGC
>DLMZ01000035.1:21976-22517 GCA_002479415.1 Firmicutes bacterium UBA7523 | reverse complement strand
CTCTCCCCCTGAGCTAACGACCCTAATCTGTTTATGACACATTTGTTATTCTAACAGATTAGGGAGTAAATAGCAAGCTCAAAATAAATCTGTTTATGCAAAAGCGCAGTTATGTACGCTTTCACACGCTCTGAATGATGATATGGGGGAAGTGGTAAGCAGTATACAAAATTTTTGTGAAACATATAATAGTAGCGAAAGGGGATGACAACTTGGCTGCTATTATAATTGCGGTGAGATATGATATGCCTGAATTGCTGGAAAGGCTAGAAAAAAGCTTGGTTTATTTTGAACAAGATAAGACTATTATAAAATTGATAGAGTTGAATATAAAGGGATGGTCTCATTTGTCTTGTAAGCTGTCAGGAAATGCGCTGTCCACAGATAGCGGGGCATCATTTCGGCGTTGCTTATCTAAGGTTTTAACAGAATTTATTACCCGATGCCAGTATGTTTTTTATCTGAGTCAAATATTGTGCAGACATTATTTTTATTTTTCACAAAATGAACGTGAAGAAATATTACGGCTCGCGGGGGGAAA
>DLMZ01000035.1:9948-21740 GCA_002479415.1 Firmicutes bacterium UBA7523 | reverse complement strand
ATTGGCGAATTAGTATATCAATGTCTAGAAAAGAAGGATTATATAAATTTGCATGGCTTTATAATCTTTCGTCTGCAGGAATGGTTGAATTGTCTGCGTCTAAATGTGGATCAAGCGGTGGATGACTTTCTGATGGAGAAGGAATATCAGGAATTTGTCAGGCTACTTAAATATTTTGTGGAAATCCAACAGCCGAAAATTAATTATGTTCATGTAATTATAGGCAGCGGGGGAGAGATACAACTGCTTGATCAAAACTGTAAGCAGATTGAACATATTGGCATGGAATGGAAACTTACAAGAGATGAAGAGGAACAGGATGACCACTTGGTAAGTATGTTAGTAACTGCAGCTCCTCATAAAGTTGTGCTTCATCGTCAGGTATATACTCATTATCCAAAAGCAGCAGAAACATTAAAGAATGTATTTGAAAGCAGAATTACTCTCTGTAAGCGCTGTAAGTTGTGTCAGGATATAAGTAGTCATATTTTAAAGGAATAGAAAAGACGTTCAAATGCGTAACGTCTTTTTTATTAAGGGCCTATCCGTTAGCCAGAGTAGATTCCCCTCCTGATACTCCCATGTTTCAGCTTGTTGAAACGAGTTCACTCATGTTAAAATAGTGGGGTGGAAGGAGCAATGTTGATGGGTTATATCCTTTTACCCATAATTGGAGCATTAATTGGCTGGATAACCAACTATATTGCCATACGTTTGCTTTTCCGTCCTTATGTACCTGTTCGACTTTGGCTAGTTCCCGCTACTTTTCAGGGGCTTATTCCCAAGCGAAGACTTCAAATAGCTGAGAGTGTCGGACGTGTTGTAGCGGAGAAGCTTTTTTCCGTGGAGGAGCTTACTGCTAATGTGGACATGCTTAAGCTTCAAGCGGAAGCGGCGAAAGCAGCCAGGGAAGCTGCTGAACGTTGGTGTGACAAAAAGATGGGCTTGCTGCCCGGTTCGCTGCGTGACTTTTGCAGCAGTTATCTTTGTGAAGCTGTATCAAATGAAGTAGCTGCACAGTTTCCCAAAATGACGGAAAGATTTTTTCTGCAGATGAGGGAACAGATTGATATTCAGAATATAGTTGAGTCTAAGCTAAACGCGTTGTCATTGGAAGACATGGAAGAAGTGGTGCTTGCTGTGGCACGTCGTGAATTAAGGCAAATTGAATGGTTGGGCGGAGTGTTGGGTTTTATTATTGGCTTGGTACAAGCACTTATTGCTTATTACTTAGTATAAATGCCTTGACAGTGTGTATTGCGAAGTTTATGATGAGTTCAAAGTATTTTTAAGACGGAGGGATTCCATTGGTTGTAGTATCGTTGGCAAACGGAGCAAAGCGTGAATACCCGCGAGGGACGCGAGTTGCAGATATAGTTGATGAGCTTGGAGGGCGGTTAAAAAAGGAAGCTCTGGTAGCACGGGTAAACGGCGTGGTGCATGATTTAAGCTACGCCCTCGATGAAGACGCGGAAGTTTGTATTTTAACGTTTAACGATAGCGACGGTGAGGATGTTTATCGCCATACATCCAGTCATATACTGGCATTGGCGGTAAAGAGGCTTTTTGGGGATGTTAAGCTGGGCATAGGGCCTTCAATTAAAGATGGGTTCTATTATGATTTTGATTGCAAAGAAACGTTTGTGCCAACCGATTTGGAAAGAATCGAAAAGGAAATGGAGAAAATTATAAAAGAGGATTTGCCCCTTGAAAGGTTTGAGCTGGAGCGAACCCATGCATTGAAGTTTTTTGCTGACAGTGGGGAAATTTATAAAGTTGAATTAATAGAAGGCTTGCCGGAGGATGCGGTTATTAGCTGTTACCGCTGCGGTGAGTTTGTGGATCTTTGTGCAGGACCCCATCTGCCATCAACAGGTAAGGTAAAAGCCGTCAAGCTTTTAAGCTTGGCCGGCGCTTACTGGCGGGGCAGCGAAAAGAACCCCATGTTACAAAGAATTTACGGCACATCATTTCCCAAAAAATCTATGCTGGAAGAGTATTTGCACAGATTAGAAGAAGCAAAAAAACGGGATCACCGTAAATTGGGGCGCGAGCTGGATCTTTTTAGCATCCAGGACGAAGGCCCGGGATTCCCTTTGCTTCATCCACGCGGGATGATTATCCGCAATGAACTGGAAAACTTTTGGCGTGAAGAACACCGTCGCGACGGATATTCCGAAATCAAAACTCCCATAATCTTGAACCGAGTTCTTTGGGAACGTTCCGGTCATTGGGACCACTATAAGGAAAATATGTATTTTACGCAAATCGACGAGCAGGACTTTGCGGTTAAACCGATGAACTGCCCTGGGGCCATGCTGGTATTCCGTACCAAGATGCATTCCTATCGTGACTTGCCTGTCCGTATGGGAGAGCTGGGTCTGGTTCATCGCCATGAGCTTTCAGGGACTCTCCACGGTTTGATGCGTGTTCGTGCTTTTACACAGGATGACGCTCATATTTTTATGCTGCCTTCTCAGATTAAGGATGAAGTGGCCAAGGTCATCGAGCTTACAGACCGTATCTATAATGTATTTGGATTTGAATACCATGTTGAATTGTCCACTCGCCCTGAAAAAGCTATGGGTTCTCAAGAAATGTGGGATGCGGCCACATCAGCATTGCGGGAAGTGTTGGAGGAACGGAACATTTCCTTTGTGATAAATGAAGGAGATGGAGCATTTTATGGCCCTAAAATAGACTTTCATTTAAAAGACTCTATTGGCCGAACTTGGCAGTGCGGGACTATTCAACTTGATTTTCAGATGCCTGAGAAATTTGATATTTCCTATGTGGGAGAAGATGGGCAAAAACACCGCCCAGCCGTTATTCACCGTGTTGTTTTCGGCTCCATAGAGCGCTTTTTTGCTGTGCTGATAGAGCACTATGCCGGGGCTTTCCCAGTTTGGCTCTCACCTGTTCAGACCGTTATCATTCCTATTACGGACAGGCATCATGAGTATGCGAATCAGGTGTTGGCTGCATTAGAGAAGGAAGGTATACGCGCTGAAGCTGATTTGCGCAGCGAAAAGGTTGGTTATAAAATCAGGGAAGCTCAATTACAGAAGATTCCCTATATGCTTGTTGTTGGTGATAAAGAGGCCGAAAGCGGTGAAGTAGGAGTTAGAGAGCGCAGCGCCGGGGATGTGGGTTCTTTGCCTCTTGATCAGTTCATTGCTAATATTAAGGAAGAAATCAACAATAAGTCATAAAATGCAATAAATAAATAGTAGTATAGCCCGTTGACTTGAGGAAAAATGTGTGTTATATTTATACATGTCAAGAAGAAGCCACCGCTTCTCACCCCACGGCATAGCCTCAAGGGTCAACAATGTTGATTTTATTCTATTGTTGGTAATTAAAAGCAGGTGGCAGACACCTGCTTTTTTTATATGTATTTTGGAGGTGATAAGAGATTAGTAAGGACTTACTTGTGAACGAACAAATCCGGGCCCGGGAAGTACGGGTAGTTGACAGCGACGGTGAGCAACTGGGTATTATGAATTTACGAGATGCTTTAAAAGTGGCTGGCGAAAAAAACCTGGATTTGGTTGCCGTTTCTCTCAACGCAAAACCGCCTGTTTGCCGGATTATGGATTTTGGGAAATACAAGTTTGAACAGAGCAAACGGGAGAAAGAAGCTCGCAAAAATCAGAAAATTATTACTGTTAAAGAAGTAAAGGTGCGTCCAAATATCGAAGACCATGACTTTGATGTTAAACTTAAAAATGCTATTCGCTTTTTGTCTAATGGGGACAAAGTAAAAGCATCAGTGATGTTCCGCGGACGGGAAATTACTCATCCTGAGCTAGGACAAAAATTGTTATTGCGTCTGGCTAAGGAAGTGGAAGAACTGGCTGTGGTTGAGCGTGTTCCGAAAGTTGAAGGGCGAAATATGATTATGATTTTGACGCCTAAACAGACGAATTAACAGGAGGAAATTTGTATGCCTAAAATGAAGACCCATAAAGGTGCGGCTAAGCGTTTTAAAAAGACTGGTTCCGGTAAATTTAAGCGCAGCCGTGCTTATGCAAGCCATATTTTAGAGAAGAAATCTCCTAAAAGAAAGCGCCGCTTGCGCAAAAGCTCACTTGTCTGTGCTGCTGAGACAAGACGTGTGCTTAGAATGTTGCCAAACTAAGAAGTGAATTATTTAAGATAATTAAGGAGGTTTCACCATGCCTAGAGTTAAAAGAGGCGTGACAGGTCGTGCACGCCATAAAAAGATAATTAAATTGGCAAAGGGCTATTTTGGTGCCAAGAGTAAACTATTTAAAACTGCTAATCAGGCGGTTATGAAGTCGTGGGCTAATGCTTATCGCGACCGCCGCAACTTAAAGCGTGACTACAGAAAGCTGTGGATTGCTAGAATTAATGCAGCAGCTAGAATGAACGGTATGTCTTATAGCCGTATGATAAATGGTTTAAAAAGAGCCGGCGTAGATATTAACCGAAAAATGCTGGCTGATTTGGCTGTTAATGATGCGGAAAGCTTTAGTCAATTGATTGGCGTAGCTAAAGAAAACCTATAAACAATAAATGGGTAAGATAGTCAGAAGCGTTAGCTTCTGGCTTGTCTTTTATCTGCTTTCATGGGAGGTGGTCAGGATAGTCCGCCTGAACCCTTTTACATCGCCAAAAGTATCGCCTGCTAAAATATTGGCTGGAGGCTTCGCATTGCTTATTTTGACTGGAGCAGTGCTTCTTTCCTTGCCAATTGCTTCAAAAGCTGGGCGGTTGCCATTTTTAGATGCTTTGTTTACTGCAACATCAGCAGTATGTGTCACCGGTTTAGTTGTGGTAGACACGGGTACATATTTCACTATGTTTGGACAAACTATAATTCTTTTGTTAATCCAAATAGGCGGTTTGGGAATTATGAGTGCAGCTACCATTGTCTTTATTCTTCTGGGAAGAAGAATAACTCTGCGAGAGCGCTTGGTTATTAAGGAGGCGCTTAATCAGTTGGACATTGAAGGGGTGGTGCGCCTTGTCCAAACAATCGTTCTTTTAACATTAGCTGTTGAAGCCGTTGGAGCGCTGATACTTAGTACGCGCTTTATTCCGATTTACGGTGTGTCTACAGGCATTTACTATAGTGTGTTTCACGCTGTTTCTGCGTTTTGTAATGCTGGCTTCGATCTTATCGGCGGATTTCGGAGCATGACGCTGTTTAGCCGCGACCCGGTAGTTTTGATAACACTGTCTTTACTCTTTATCCTGGGTGGTTTAGGCTTCACTGTAGCCTTAGAGGCTTACCAGCGCCGCCGTTTTTCACGACTTACACTCCATGCCAAAATGGTGCTGAGCATTTCTCTTTTTTTGCTGATATTAGGAACCATGGCAGTACTTATTCTTGAATACAACAACCCTGCAACACTGGGGCAGTTCGGGCCGGCGAGCAAATTACTTAATGCTTTTTTTATGGCTGCCACGCCGCGTACTGCAGGTTTCAATTCTGTTCCTACCGAGGGTATGTTTCCGTATACGCTATTCTTTTTAATTGCTTTAATGTTTATTGGCGCTTCACCTGCTTCCACTGGAGGTGGGATAAAAACAACTACTTTTGGTTCTTTGATGGTTGCCGTTGCTTCCACAGTCCGGGGTGATGCTGATGCACAGCTGTATTACAAAACTATTCCGGTCGAAATATTAAGAAGAGCTTTTTCCATAGTAGTAATTTCTTTATCGCTTGTTTTTTTTGTAACTCTTCTTTTAATGATTACAGAACAACGCCCCTTATTAGAGATGCTTTTCGAGGCCATGTCCGCATTTGCAACGGTTGGTCTTTCCACAGGAGTTACTCCCGCTCTGTCACCGATTGGGCGGGTCATAATTATTGTGACTATGTTTGCTGGTCGTGTTGGGCCGCTGACACTGGTGTTCGTTTTTGCCCGTTTGTCACGAAAAAAACCGGTTCGTTTTACATCGGAACGTATTATGATCGGGTAAGGAGTTGAGGGATATGAAACCGAAACAGTTTGCTGTTATTGGTATCGGGCGGTTTGGCGCAAGTGTGGCGACCACTCTATATGAGATGGGGCACGATGTTTTGGCTATTGATACCAACCAAGAAAAAATTGATGGGATTGTTGATCAAGTTACACATGCTGTGGTGGCTGAAGCCACCAGCGAAGCGGCGCTCAAACACTTAGGCGTCACAAACTTTGATGTGGTTATTGTTAGTATTGGCCAGGATATCCAAGCCAGCATTTTAACAACGTTGGTTCTCAAGGAGTTGGGTGTACGCTATATTGTTGCCAAGGCACGGACATCTCTTCACGGTAAGGTTTTGCAAAAGATTGGAGCGGACCGTATTATTTTCCCGGAGCGTGACATGGGAATTAGGGTGGCGCATAATCTTGCGTCCACCAATGTATTGGACTTCATTGAACTTTCTCCCGACTACAGTATTTTGGAGGTTATTGCTCCTGAAGATATGTTGGGAAAATCTTTGCGTGAACTTGACTTGCGTGCTAAGTTTGGAATAAATGTTATGGCAATACGTACTGCAGACAGAAGAATAAATGTTTCTCCCGCCGCTACAGATATTTTGGCTGAAGGAGACATCCTTATAGTTGTGGGCGAAAACAGTGAAATCCAAAAGTTGGGCAGGTCTTAATTCATTGCCAAGTGTAATATCTAGTCCTCAAAACCAATATGTGAAGCTTTACAGAAGCTTGGAAAGACGAAAGAATAGGGATTGCCTGGGCCTTATTCCTTTGGAAGGCGTTAGATTGGTAGAAGATGCTCTGCGTCGCGGGATAAAGCCGGAAGCAGTCTTGATTAGGGAAGGAGATTCTCACAGCAGGCTTGCATATTTGGATAGTGATTTTCCCGTTCTTACAGTGGAGCAGAAGCTTTTTGATAAAACCGCATTTACTGATTCACCTCAGGGAGTTATTGCTATTGCTCCCCGCACTTCATACTCGTTGCAAGACATTTTCTATGCCGCTTCACCATTAATCCTTATTGCCGACGGACTTCAGGATCCGGGAAATTTGGGAACAATGATAAGGTCTGCGGCTGCAGCTGGAGCAAGCGGAGCAATATTACTTCCAGGCACTGTGGATGCTGCTAATCCCAAAGCTCTTAGAGCGTCCATGGGTACGTATTTTAACCTTCCTGTGGTGGAAGCACCGTTTAACGAAGCTATAGATATTATCCGTCAACAAAATATAAACTTAGTGACTACAGGTGCCGGTGCATCCCTATATTATGACCGCTATGACTGGACTGTACCGACTGCAGTTATCATTGGAAACGAGGGAGCAGGTGTTTCTGAAAAAGCGGCACAAGCGGCCGATGCTCTTATTTCCATCCCGATGGAGGGAGCTGTGGAATCGTTAAATGCTGCTGTTGCCATGTCTGTAATGTTTTTTGAAGCAGCTCGACAACGGCGATAGTTACGGTTGAATTGTCATAAAAAAACATCTGCCATTTTCTTGTGCAGCATTTTTGCATGTGCTATAATAAAAGCAGTCCCATTCCAGGTACAGAGGAGTGGTCCAAATGAGATTTAACGCTGATATATTCTGGATGATTTTTGAGAGGACTGGTTCTGTTACCGCGTATCTTCTTTACAGGCAAATGATTTCATCTACAACAATATGTTAAAGGCTATGACGGGAAGAGTATGCCAATACCTGCACTACAGGGAAGGACGCCACGACTGAGAGCGTCTTGTGCGGATTGGTCTGAAGTTCACCCCCGAGCCGCAGACTGAAGGGATTCTGCGTAGGTCTGATCCGGGGTTTCCCGTTAGCGAAAAATAAGTGAGTAGTATACTGCTAAGCTTGGGTGGTACCGCGGAAGAAAGCTTTCGTCCCTTTCATAAGGAGCGAGAGTTTTTTATTTTTATATGTTAAAGGAGTGTTTGAGATGCGGGAAACATTGAATATCTTGGCTGAAAACGCCAAAAAAGATATCTCAGGGGCAGCGTCGCTGGAAGAGTTAAAGCAGATACAAGTAAGGTATCTCGGCAAAAAAGGTGAGATTACCGCTGTATTGCGCGGCATGGGGAGTTTGCCGCCGGATGAGCGGCCTGTTGTTGGAAGCTTGGCTAACCGTGTTCGTGATGAGCTTGCTGAATTACTAGCCAGCAGGGAAGAAGGAATGAAGGTTGAAGCTCGTCTCAAAAGCATTGCTGCTGAAAAAATTGATGTTACAATGCCTGGCAACCCGGTTGCCATGGGGTATAATCATCCATTGACTTTAATAATGGATGAGATTGCCGATATATTTCTGGGAATGGGTTTTACCATTGCGGAGGGACCGGAGGTTGAGACGGATTATTATAATTTTGAGGCGCTGAACATTCCCAAGGAACATCCTGCTAGGGAAATGCAGGACTCTTTTTATATTACACCTGAGATATTGTTGCGCACCCACACATCTCCTGTTCAGGTGAGAACAATGGAGAAAGTAGCGCCGCAGGTTCCCGTTCGTATTATTGCCCCTGGAAAAGTATATCGAAGGGATGACGATGCTACCCATTCGCCAATGTTCCATCAGGTTGAGGGTTTGGTAATTGATAAGGATATATCCCTGTCTGACTTGAAGGGAACATTGCTTCTTTTTGCTCAGCAAATGTTTGGGCCTAACCAACAGGTACGGTTGCGTCCCAGCTTTTTCCCTTTTACGGAGCCTAGCGCCGAAGTTGACATTGCCTGCGTGATTTGTGCAGGTCAGGGGTGCCGTGTCTGCAAGGAAACGGGCTGGATTGAGATACTTGGTTCCGGTATGGTTCATCCCCGTGTGCTTGAAATGTCCGGATATGACCCGGAGGAGTTTACCGGGTACGCCTTTGGTATGGGTGTGGAGAGGATTGCCATGTTGAAATACGGAATAGATGATTTGCGCTTATTTTTTCTTAATGATGTCAGAATGCTGAGGCAGTTCCGCTGATTCCGGCTGCAGAGGAGGTAATATTATTATGAGAGTGCCATATACATGGTTAAAGGATTTTGTTGATATTGACTTGTCTGCCAAAGAACTTGCAGAATTGTTGACACGTTCAGGTATTGAGGTGGAAGAGATTACGTCATTAAGTCCGGCGTTTACCGGGGTAATAGTGGCGGAAGTTCTTTCCATAAATAAGCACCCTGAAGCTGATAAACTATTTATTGTAGAAGTGAATAGCGGATCAGAAAATTTGACTGTAGTGGCAGGGATAGATAATATGCAGCCTGGGGATAAAGTGCCTTTGGCTGTGGTAGGAGCAAGCTTGCCCGGTGATATCAAGATTAAAAAGACAAAGCTGCGTGGAGTGGAGTCGAGAGGGATGCTTTGCTCTGCGGCCGAACTGGGCTTGGATTTAACCCCAGGAGTTGAAGGTGTCCTCATTTTGGACAAAAACACAACTGTTGGCACTGCCCTCGAGGATGCCCTCTCATTAAATGACCCTATATTAATTCTTGGGCTCACGCCCAACAGAGCTGACTGCCTAGGATTGTTAGGTGTGGCACGCGAAGTTGCTGCGCTTACCGGCGGCAATGTGCAGATGCCGGATGTATCCCTTATGCCCCGTAAAGCGGAGGATGCTATTCCTAGAATCAGCATTGAAGACTCTTCGCTGTGTTCCAGGTATGCCGGTCTTGTGATCAGAGAAGTGAAGATAGCTACTTCTCCTCTATGGCTGCAGGCAAGATTGCTGCAAGCTGGTATTCGTCCAATATCAAACATTGTAGACATTACCAACTATGTAATGTGGGAATGGGGTCAGCCCCTGCATGCTTTTGATTACTCCTTACTAAGCGAAAATTCCATTATTGTCCGTACCGCCGGTGAAGGGGAAGAGCTTGTAACTTTAGATAATGTTAAGCGTAAATTAACAAAGGAAACGCTGGTTATTGCCGATGCCCAAAAAGCAGTGGCAGTTGCTGGTGTAATGGGTGGACTGGAAACAGAAGTTACAGGCAGAACGGAAACGGTACTTTTAGAATCTGCGCACTTTAATCCTGTGTCTATTCGCCGGACTGGTCGGTGTTTAGGACTATATTCTGAAGCTCAGCAGCGCTTTGAAAAAGGCGTTGATGTTAACGGCTGTGTTCAGGCTATTCGCAGAGCAGCTAAGCTGATAGAGTTAACCGATGCGGGCAGGTCTGAGGGAGATGTTGTTGATGAGTACATTGCTCCCAGCTATCCACAACGGATTCGTCTGCGTCCAGAGCGAGCCCGTAAATTGATTGGGTTGGAAATCTCCCAGCGAGAGATGGTTACCATTTTTCAGCGACAAGGATTTTCTGTAGAGGAAGGGACTCAACTGCATGTAACTGTTCCTACAAGCAGGCCAGACCTTCAGGTTGAAGTGGATTTAATCGAGGAAGTGGCTCGTATTCATGGATACGATAAGATTGCAACAACGCTGCCTTCCGGGGTGATTACACAGGGGCGTCGGACGGATCATCAAAAGGCTGTAAAAAAAATTAGGGATACTATGCTTGCCTGCGGCTTGACGGAAGTTATTAACTATTCGTTTGTAAGCCCTAATCAATTAAAAAAACTGAAACTTGAAGAAAAAGGAACTGAAACAGTAGCTATAGCCAATCCATTATCTGAGGAACAAAGTGTAATGCGAAAAGAATTGCTGGGCGGCCTCTTGGCTACAATTGCTTACAACGGCAATCGCAATCAGCATAATGTGCAAATATTCGAGATAGGTGCCGTCTACAAGCCGTATGAAGTACCCCTTGTTCGTCTGCCTGAGGAGAGAACAAAACTAGGCTTGGCGTTAACCGGAATGTCAGGCACAGAACATTGGCGGCAGAAACCGCAGACAGCCGACTTTTTCACTTTAAAAGGGGTAATAGAAGTTCTCTTAGAACGCCTTAATGTTAAACAGGCAGTCTTTACGGAGACGGAAATTCCATTTTGTCAGCCTGGTCAGGCCGCTATAATTTCCTTAAGGGAAAAAGAAATTGGCTGGCTTGGCCGAGTTCATCCCGAAGTGCTGGACTCTTATCAATTGGGACACCCGGTGTTTGCTGCGGAAATTGATATGGAATCGCTCTTAACGCTTACTCACTTGGTGCCCGAATATACAGCGCTGCCCCGCTATCCAGCTTTGTTACGCGATTTAGCTGTAGTTGTGCCTGATAAGGTTACTGCGGCTGAAGTTAACAGTATAATTATGGAAGCTGGAGGAGCTCTCGTTGCTGATGTTTCCCTCTTTGACGTATATTGCGGGCCGCAAATACCCGCAGGTTTCCGCAGTCTAGCTTTTGCTATCAGCTATCGGGATACATCAAGGACATTAAGTGATGATGATGTGGTGGAGCTGCATCGGAAAATTGAGCAGGCTTTGCATGAGCGTTTAGGGGCGCGTTTGCGCGGATAGCAGGAAATTTGTCACTTTTGGGCGAAGTATATGAGTAAACCCCGATAGGGAGGTCGAAACAGATGTCCCAAGAGAATGATAAGGCTAGAGTCCACGTTAAAATATACGGTGAAGATTATACTATGAGGGGAAGCTTTTCGCCGGATTATATGAAGCGGGTTGCTCATTATGTAGATGAAAAAATGAATCAAATAGGCCAAGTTAATACTCGTTTAGGAATCAATAAAGTAGCTGTGCTTACAGCTATTAACTTGACCGATGAATTGTTTCGGGTGCGCAAGGAATTGCTGGAGTTGGAATCCTTGCTTGAGGAAAAGACTACGCGATGATAAACTGGATTGATATCGTCATAATTTTGCTGATTTTTTCTTCGGGAGCTGCAGGTTGGCGACGCGGGTTGATTCGGCAGTTATTTGATATTGCCTCTGTTTTAGCGTCATACTTTATAGCGTTG
>DLMZ01000035.1:0-9852 GCA_002479415.1 Firmicutes bacterium UBA7523 | reverse complement strand
TTATAGCGTTGCGTTATGGAGGCAACATCGTTGTCTGGATTGAGGAGCATATCCCTTTAGCTCAATGGTTACCAACATTTTTCGCCACGCCTTTGACCGAAGGGTTTGTGTTCGGAGATATTATTTTGCGTTTGCTTGGATTCAGCATTATTTATTTTGCTGCTCGGTTGTTTTTTGGGGTGCTTTCCTCATTACTGCATGGTATATTTTCACTCCCTGTATTAGGGACTGTAAACTGCTTTGCGGGAATGATTCTTGGTACTGCTAAGGGATTATTGCTTACGTTAATTATGATTGCCGCTCTCTCCTTTGTGTCCGTACCCCTTTTGCAGCAGGCAATGGAAGAGTCGGTTGCTGCTACTTATTTCAATTATTGGTGGCCTGTTGTTTACCAGCAGATGACCGACTATCTATTAAGAGATTTATTTAATGCCGTGTGAGAGCACGGTTACTTTTTTGTTTGCTGTAAAGTATATAGAGAAGCGCTGACATATTTTGAAACAGTGAGCATAGAGCTCAAAACGGAGGGTTTATGAAAAATCTATCCGCAGAATTCTATAGCCGCCCAACTCCTGATATTGCCAGGAATCTTCTTGGAAAAGTGCTTGTACACCACACACAGCACGGTGTAACTGCCGGCCGTATAGTGGAAACAGAGGCATATCTATTCCACGGCGATCCGGCTTGTCATGCCGCGAGGGGACGTACTCGACGAAATGAAGCTATGTTCGGGTCTCCCGGCACTGCATACGTTTATCTGATATACGGAATGTATCATTGTATTAATGTGGTGACAGCGCCAGAGGGTGAAGGGGAGGCTGTGCTAATTCGCGCATTGGAACCTATGCAGGGTCTGCCGCTGATGGCAATGAGGCGCGGATGTGAGAATATAAAAATGCTGACATCCGGACCGGGAAAGCTATGTAGAGCAATGGGCATTGATTTGCAGCAGAACGGGGCTGATTTGTCAAAAGGGCTGTTATATCTTGCAGATGACGGTTTTCAGCCAGGGGGAATAATTACCTCAGGCCGTATTGGAATTTCTGTGGGAGCTGAACTGCCGCTGCGTTTTTATCTGGATGAAAATCTGTTTGTGTCAAGGAAGGGAAAATGATGGAACGGGAAATTAGATTGCTAGAGTTTGATAAAATTCGTTCATTATTGGCAAGCGGAGCAATTACACCAATGGGGAGAGAACTTGCTGAAGACTTAACGCCTACGTCTGACTTGCCCCTTGCTTTGCGGTGGCAAAGAGAAACCAGCGAGTCTGTGTCTTTGCTGACCCGGCATGCTGTTAACCTGGAAGTTATCCCTGACTTACGCAACCCGTTAGCTTTAGCGGCCCTAGGCAGTATGTTGTCCGAGGAACAACTGCTGGGAGTGCTAAAGCTGGTTAGTGCGGCAACACGATTAAAGACATTTTTTAAAGAAAAAGAAGGATTTCCGGTTTTGACAGGATTGTCTGATGAAATGGCCACTCTTCCACAATTGAGGGAAGAGCTTCGCAATACTGTAGATGACGACGGGCGCCTCCGTGATACGGCCAGCCCTGAACTGCATCGCCTGCGTCATTCCATAACATCTGGTGAACGTGATTTGCGTGAACGTTTCGACAAGTTTGTCCGTAATTCTTCCAATCAAAAGATGCTGCAGGAGAGCTTAGTGACTGTACGCGGAGACAGGCTTGTAGTGCCAATACGACAGGAGTACCGTAATCAGGTGCCTGGAGTCGTCCACGACCAATCTGCCAGCGGGGCTACACTCTTCATTGAGCCGCTTTGGGCTGTGGAAACCAACAACAAGCTTGCCGTACACCGCAGAGAAGCAGAGCGTGAAAGAGAAAGGATTCTCTCCAGGCTTTCTCAATGGATTGGCGCAGAGGAAGAAATGCTGAGTTTGACGCTGACATTGTACGCGGAATTAGATTTTATTCTGGCTAAAGGCAGGCTCAGTCTTGGGCAAAAAGCGGTAGAGCCGTGCCTAAACGACAGCGGCTATATTAATATAATTAATGGACGCCACCCGCTACTAACAGGAAATGTGGTGCCTATTTCCCTGGAAATGGGAGAGTCGTTGCGTACCTTGATAATTACAGGCCCTAATACCGGAGGTAAAACTGTAACGCTGAAAACGGTAGGCCTTTTTGCTATAATGTCACAAAGCGGTCTTCATGTTCCAGCTTCAGAAGGGACGGCTGTTTCTGTGTTTCCTCGTATATTTGCCGATATTGGGGACGAGCAGAATATTGAGCAGTCATTATCCACTTTTTCTGGCCATTTAAAAAACATTATTGAGATTATGGCTCAACTAGTTCCCGGAGCCCTTGTGTTACTTGATGAAGTAGGGGCAGGGACTGATCCTGCAGAAGGGGCAGGTCTTGCCATGTCCATACTTGAAACACTGCATAACTCCGGAGCTATCACTGTGGCAACTACTCACTACAGTCAGCTTAAAGCATTCGCATATATAACTAAAGGGATGGAGAATGCATCTGTGGAGTTCGATGTAGCCACATTGCGTCCCACATATCAACTGTTGGTGGGAGTTCCAGGGTTAAGCAACGCCTTTGCCATAGCATCACGCCTTGGCCTACCTGAAAGTGTGATTGTTCGTGGCAAGGAATTTCTTTCCCATGAAGAGACTCGTCTGGAAGAAGTGGTGGCCGATCTCGTTGCAGACCATAGGCGGCTGGAATTATTATCGCAGCAAGCAGAGTTGGAGCGAAAAGAAACTCAGGCAATACTTGCTCAAGCACAACGGGAACAGGAGGCGCTGGAGCGCCGCCGTGAGGAAATACTTAATAAGGCACGGGTGGAAGCTCAGGAATTGGTGATTAGGGCAAAACGGGAGTCGCAGCAATTATTAAAACAGCTGCGTAAAATGGCCGCAAACCAGTCAGCTAATAATGAAGAGCAAATAAAAGAAGCGTCCGCTAAGCTTAGAAATCTTGAGGGCGAGGTACAAGACACTTTGCCTTGTACTCCTCGACCCCGTATCTCCAAGGAGTTGCTGGTTCCCGGAAAGGAAATTTATGTCAACAGCCTTGGACGGCAGGGTATTGTAGCTCAGTCCGATGGCAAAACAGCTCAGGTGCAAGTGGGTTCAATGAGAATAACTGTGGAGATTGCCGACCTGTCTCCGGCTGAACCGAGCAAAGAAAAAGCCAAGCCATGTATTACCGGACTAGCTTTGTTTGCTCGGCATGATGTGCCCCGGCAACTGGATTTGCGAGGGTTGACACTGGATGAGGCTATAATCAAAACTGATGCTTATTTGGAGGATGCCTCTGTGGCTGGCTTAAAAGAAGTATTACTGATTCACGGCAAAGGTACAGGCCGCCTTCGTTCCGGCCTGCGCGAGCATCTGCAGAAACATCACCGCGTTGATGGTTCACGTACGGGAACTCCTGCGGAAGGTGGTACCGGCGCAATGGTAGTTACCTTGCATGTCTAAACATTAGTATAAACAAGAAAGACGCCACGGTGGCGTCTTTCTTGTTTATATCAAGCTTATAACTATAAAGGCAGGTTTTTTAGAATGTTCCCGACTCCTCGTTTTTCCTTATTACTGCTTTGGCCGTTATTGTTTTGTATTGTTTCAGTTTCGGCGGGTTCCGGGTCGATTATAGTCTCGCCGTTTTCTCCGTTATTTCCATTTGTGCCGTTTACAGTAATGCTTACGGTTGTTGCTTTTGAGCGTAAGCCGTTTGAGTTTAACGCATATATTCGATAACTGTATTTCCCTTTAGCAAAAACAGGGTCTATCAAAGAATGAACATCAAGCGGTTCGACAAAGAGGGGCTGGTATTCATCATCATCCGGAGCCTTGCGATAGACAAGGTAACCTGTTTGCCCACCACCCGATTGCCATGTGAGATAGATATGCTTCTCGTGTGAATTGTATACGGCGCTAGGATTAAGTGGTTGCCCTAGGGGTAGTGATGTGTGCAAGCTGCAGTACTCAGATGGAGGCATTAGTCTCGCATCGGCAGGAACTCGGCCTACTGCTCCGCGCCAGTTTTCATTGGTGACTAAAAACGCAGGTCTGTTTAAAAAGACCTTCTTCACAATTGTTTCCAAGGGGCAGAACTCTGTTGCCAGTAACCCGGATTCAGTACAGATTGCCACTTCTATATGCATATTGCATATCTCATCGGGTATTTGATTATTAGGAAAATAATCATAGACTATATGCTCCTCAGAGCATAGGGAGCCAGGCCTTTTCCCGGACTTGCTGCATATAGCAACGGGAGCACTGATGGAGCTTGGACGTGCAAATTCTCTTACAGGTAGCCCTTTGTGGGCTTCCAACAAAATAGGGTTTAAAAAGTTTGGTGTAATTGTCCATGGCTGATTAATCTCACCATCATTGTAGTCGTATCCTATCCAGAAGACAGTTACGTAATCAGGGGTGTAAGCTGCCAGCCAGCCGTCGCGCGCTCTGTCACTGGTGCCTGTTTTAGCAGCTAAGGGCCGGTTAATATTCAGCCTTGTAGCAGTGCCGACACGAACCACATCTTGCAATATGCTGGTAGTTAAGAATGCTGCTTCCTGCGAGAGTACTTGGGTAGCCGTTGGTTTGTGTTGGTAAATTACTTTACCGTTACGGTCTTCAATTTTTAGGACAGCAGTAAGGTCAGTTCGTATCCCCTGATTTGCCAGTACGGAAAAAGCTTGAGCAGCATCAATAACCTTTAAGCCGTCTGTGAGTCCGCCCAAAACAATGCTTAAACCATGGTCGTGCTTTTGACGTCCTGGGGCAGGATGAATGAAGGTGGATACACCCATCTTTTGCGCATATTCCAGGCCTTTATTGACGCCAAGCTGATCCAGAAGACGGACTGCCGGAATATTAAGTGAATGAATTAATGCATGTCGCGTGGTAACAAGCCCTGCAAAATTGTTGCTGTAGTTTTCCGGATACCAGGCCTTGCTGCCGTCTTGCTGCCATAAGGCGGGGGAGTCATCGAGGACGGTTCCAGGCACGGCTAAGCCTTCTTCAAAGGCTGGAGCATACACAATAATGGGCTTTAAGACTGAGCCTGCTTGCCTTCTTGCCCTAGTTGCCCGGTTATCCTGATTTTCTTTGCTGTAGTGCCGTCCGCCTACAATTGCGCTAAGATAGCCTGTTTTCGGTTCGGCAACAATGACTGCCGACTGTGGCTGCTGAGGTCGACCGTCTGCGGTTACAGTCCGCGGATACAATCTGTCATTGTTAATAGTTGCTTCGGCGACCCTCTGAATGTTTTGGTCCAGGGTGGTATAAATTTTAACTCCGCCCTTGTAAAGAAGCTCATAGGGGTTATCTTTATACTCCGGTATATTGCTCAAAATACTTATTACTTGATCATGAATTACATATTCCACAAAATGTGGATAAGGATAATTCCTTACAGGTGGTCCGGTTAATACAATCTCTTGACTGCGAGCTTCTTGAGCCTCTTCTTTTGTAATCATGCCCAACTCTTGCATTCGGGATAAAATAATGAGCTGACGATTAACAGATTCTTCTTTATTGCGGTATGGGGAGTACCTGCCTGGTAAATTTGGAATACCTGCTAGAAGTGCTGCCTCAGCTAGAGTTACATCTGACGCGCTTTTGCTGAAATACGTTTGTGCAGCAGCTTCCACTCCGTATGCGTTATAATCAAAGAAAATGCGGTTTAAATAGAACTCCAAAATTTCATCTTTTGTAAACTGCTGTTCTAGTTTATAAGCAAGATATATTTCTTGAATCTTTCTTTTCATCTTCTTGTCAGGAGTCAAAAACGCATTTTTAATAAACTGCTGCGTAATGGTGCTACCCCCCGGGGTGCCTGTTTTCGTTAAATTTAGATAAACCGCCCGCATGATGCCCCGCATATCAAAGCCGCTATGACTATAGAATCGTTCGTCTTCAATGGCAATAAAGGCATTAATTAAATGCGGAGACATTTCATCTAAAGAAGTGTGAATTCGATTCTCTTCACCGAGCAATTTGGTAACTTCAGCGCCGTCTTTATCATAAATAAATGAGGTGGCAGAAAAAACAAACTTAGCAGGATCAAGATCCGGCACATCAGCTATATAAGCGGACACAATACCGAATGCAGCAACTGCAGCTAATAATGAAGTAAAAAGAAAGACAACAAGAATACTAAACAAAAAGCGTCTTATATTAAATTTTTTTTTCCGGCTCATTTTTTTTTTGCCGTTTTCTGAGTTATTTGTCATAAACGTTCTCCTTTCAAAGGAAGCCCTCACGAAATTATACCATACATAATGGATTGCGGTAAATTAGTGAATGCACAGCAAAAGCGCGGAAATCCTTTGCAAACGAAGTATCTATGTGTTAGAATGTATAAGAATTGACGCCAGGGGCGTATTAAGGCAATTATGGGGGTATTGTGTTGGAGGCACGAAAACAGTTTGAGATTATCAAGAACAATACAATAGAGATTATTTCAGAGGATGAGTTGCTGAAGAAATTGGAAAGGTCTGAAGCTATGGGGAAGCCATTGCGTGTCAAGCTAGGCTTGGACCCTTCAGCTCCTGACCTGCACCTTGGGCATGCAGTAGTTTTACATAAGCTTAGAGAACTTCAGGAGTTGGGGCACCAAGTTATTATCATTCTCGGGGATTTTACCGGGCGTATCGGTGATCCCACGGGACGTTCAGAGACACGTCGACAGCTTTCAGACGAGGAAGTATTGGCTAATGCCGCCACATATCGCGAACAGGTTTTTAAAATTCTTGATCCCGAAAAGACCGAAGTGGTATTTAACAGTCAGTGGCTTGCAGAGATGAATTTTGCAGACGTTATTAAACTATCTGCCATGTATACCGTGGCCAGAATGCTGGAGCGGGATGATTTTGCCAAACGATACCGTGAACAGCAGCCAGTAAGCATACATGAATTTTTTTATCCGTTGATGCAGGGATATGATTCTGTGGCGCTTCACGCAGACATTGAGTTTGGAGCTACGGAACAAAAGTTTAATCTTTTGATGGGGCGGCATTTGCAGCGTGAATACGGCCAGGAACCGCAGGTTTGTATAATGATGCCTATTCTTGTAGGCCTTGATGGTGTTCAGAAGATGAGTAAATCCCTTGGCAATTATATTGGCATTACTGAAGAGCCGGGTGAAATCTACGGCAAAGTTATGTCAATGTCTGATGACTTAATGCCGGAGTACTATAAGTTGGCTACAGATTTCTCTATGGAAGAAGTTGCGGATATAGTAGCACAAATTAAAGATGACGCACTTCATCCAAGAGATGCTAAAATGCGTCTGGCGCACCGGATTGTCAGTATATATCATGGTGATTCTGCCGCAGATATGGCGGAGAAAGAATTTAAAAGCGTATTTCAGAAGGGTGATTTGCCAAGCGATATTCCTATGCTTGATGTCTCAGCTATTGTAAACGATGGGAAAGTAAAGGTTTTGCAGTTATTAACCTTTAGCGGTATGGTGGGCAGCGCCAGTGAAGCGAGGCGGATTGTACAGCAAGGCGGAGTTAAGGTCAACGGAGAAAAGCTGGAAGACATTAATGCTGAAATACCTGCTGTAGCCGACACGATTATACAGGCAGGCAAAAGAAAGTTCATGCGTTTAAAATAGTGTATTTTAAGTGCCGTCAAAATAGAAGCTCCTCGAATCAAGTAAGCGCTTGATGTTGCAGGTAAGATTAATTACAAACAACCCCGACACCATAACGTATTTAGTATGCGTAGAGGATGTCGGGGTTGCTCAGTTTCTAACAATGTACGTTTTCGTCGACCTGTTAACCGGAAGAGAAGCGGGCAAGAATGTTTAACGGCGGGAATTCTGGATCCCATAATTCAATTCTTTTTATTATGCAAGGGGCATCCGGTGCATTGGCAGCTATAATTTGGCAGGCCTCACGAAATTCATGCTCATTCCACAACCTTTTGGAATATAGCGGGCTTATCAGGCTAATATGAAAATGCCACTGTGCAAAGGAACGAAGATTAAATCCGGCTAAACTAAGCTTGCCTTCCACTTCGCCAGCCAAATATGCGATTTGGACCGATTCCGCAGCAAGACCGACGGTGAAAAAAGGCTTGTTAAAGCAACGCTGTCCTTTGATATGGGCAATTAAGGGCAGGTGCTTGTCCGTAATCTGTTCCAGCAGGGGAAAAGTCCGGCGAATATCGGTTCCGCTTTCAATTATGCCTACTGTTAGATGGAGGGAAGGAAAAGGGTCGTCATACATCCTAAATTTTTCTGAGATATATTTCTGCAACCGCAGCATATCTTCAACAATTGCTCCCTCAGGAATCGCAACTAAATAGTATGGTTTTATTGCTCCGTCCAATGTAAACACCTCTTACGGTAAATAATAACACAACCAAACATTTTTTTCTAATCGTCACCTTTTTGTTTGCTCTGCATAAGATGTACGGGGAGGGATGCCTCTTGCTGCATCGCAGGCTTCATATTAGCCGGGAGTTAATAGTATTTATTGTTTTGGCAGTATTTCTATTTGTTGTGCTTCGTCTTTTTCTTTTTTTTGACCGGAATCTGCGTCCTAGTATCTTATCTGTAGCTGCAGCCCGTGCAGATGTGATTGCCACGGAAGCTATTAATAATGCTGTTTCAGACAAGGTTGCCCGAAATATTCTTTATCAGGATATTATTTTGCTGCAGAAAAACAAAGATGGCAAAATTATTATGGCACAAACAAACAATATGGAAGTAAACCGATTAATGGCGGAAACAACTATGCGAGTTCAAGACGCCTTAGCTACGCTAAAAGGAGAAGTCATTTACATACCACTAGGTCAGGCGTTAGGCAGTTATTTACTGGCTAACTACGGTCCCCGCATCCCCATTTCCTTGGTGCCAATTGGTTTTGTAAACACAAACATTATTGATACATTTGAAGAAGCTGGTATTAACCAAGTCCGCCACAAAATATATCTTGATATCCATGCTGAGGTACAGGTTATTATACCATTTGTCTCTACTGTCACTAAAGTATCAACGACTGTCCCTATAGTTGATGCTATTTATCCAGGTGATGTGCCGGATACAGTAATCAATTTGCAGTTTCCCGGAACTTCTGTACAGCCATTTACTTTACCAATTCCTCAAAACTAGCATTCATCCTTTGTTTGTAGGGTTGAATTTACTTTTGGCAATTGAAGTGTAATAATTAAATTAAAAAAATATAGTTTCAAAGGTTGACAAGTTTCGCAAACCATGTTACTATTACTTTCGTGCCACGGGAACGACGGTAAAAAACACGGCCTCAGCGCAGAAAGCGCTTCGGGAAAATGGTCAGAAATGGTGCTTGAAATGACCATGAAAGTGTGGTATAATGAAATTCCTGCCAGGTGCAGTGCATACATACTTGCTAATTCTACAAAACAGGACGGCAACGAAAGCTGCCGAAACTTACGGAAAAAAGGTTCTTGACTAAATCCTTTTCATGTGATAAGATAACATCCTGTGTTGCGGAAGATGGCAATATGTGAAAGAGTTTTGCTCTTTGAAAACTGAACAGGAAACGCCAAGCGAAGTACACATCGGTAAGATGTAAAAACGTTTCGTCGAGGCAAGTACGAGAGTGCTTGAACCGGGCGAACAACGCTTCAAGAACAAAATTGGAGCCAAAGTAAAACTTCTTTCATTAAGAACAGACTGTTCAAAAGCTAGCAGTACGCGAAGCAATGTCTGACGACACCGGAGACGTATATATGTATACGTTGAGGATGGCGACAGTCCGCAGCGACAAAGTAATGTGACGCTTAGGGACAGTGTGAGATACTTTTTGGAGAGTTTGATCCTGGCTCAGGACAAACGCTGGCGGCGTGCCTAACACATGCAAGTCGAACGGAGTTTTAGGG
>DLMZ01000044.1:4949-5910 GCA_002479415.1 Firmicutes bacterium UBA7523 | reverse complement strand
AACTACAATAGTATCTATCTAAATCTTCTTCCTGCCAGAGAACATTGAACACGCCTAGAAAATCTTACTTGCATGTAACCAAATTTTTACCACACTTTTTTGCATAATAAAGAATTTTGTCTGCCTCAGCAACAAGTTCCGATGCAGTCATAGACGGTTCACGAACTACAACACCGAAAGATGCTGTTAATGGTTCAGTAACTCCCGATACGGCCGGAACCGGAGTTTGAGCAAGAGACTCCCTGATACGCTCACAAATTTGCTTAGCATCCTTTAGCATCGTTTGAGGCAAAATAATTGCAAACTCCTCTCCTCCATAGCGAGCCACAATATCGGTTCCCCGAACCGCATCCTTTACAATAGATGCCGCTGTCGATAATGCCCGGTCTCCCTGGGGATGACCCCATGAATCATTATACTTTTTAAAATCGTCTAAATCCATAATAACTAACGCCAAAGACAGCTTATAGCGCCTTGCTCTCTCAACTTCCTTTTCCAAACACTGATAGAAAAATCGGTGATTAAACAAGCCGCTCAACTCATCTGTTATAGCAAGCATTCTAAGCTTTTCTTCCTGCCTTTTCATTTTTTCAGCCATGAGCCCAATAAAAAGCACCGTAATCATTAAAAGAACCAAGTGGGATACTAGGACCAAAGCTTCCTCCGAGCGTTCCGAAAAAGCCATTGAGCCGTGCATAAAAACAAGAGGCGTTTTCAATCCATTTGCAATTAATGCGCCGCGGAATCCCAAATAATAGCAAAGCAGCAAGCCGGGCACAAGAAAAGCCGTATACAGCCAAATCCTTTGGATAAGATAATACCCGGAATTCATATATATAAAAATATAACTTAAAAGGAGCAAATAGATAGTGCCAAGAAAAAGCCAAACAGTAAGAGGAACCTGCCGGACAAACGGTTCCTGATGTGTGGGAAGTAATTTATTTGATATTGCTATATTTTT
>DLMZ01000044.1:0-4722 GCA_002479415.1 Firmicutes bacterium UBA7523 | reverse complement strand
GCATTTTTAACAACATCTTAACCCTTTTTGTATATTCCCTCTTAGCCAGCTATTTCCTGCCCGTTTATGAAATAAATAGTAATTTTGGGAAGGTCAAAGACATTGCGTACATACTTCTCTTGCTATATAATATATTAAGTAGTAGAAATTTTCTGATAAATATATATTTTTTAAATTCACGCTTCGATTGGTTTAAAAGTCATAATTATACGGGGAGTTGTTGCCTCTTATGAAGAACACAATTATCTACAATGGACAGCCGACTAATGCGGCAATGTTTTTAAAAAACATCTTCCCTTTTAATCTTCTTGACAGAAATACGGTTGAAACTGTTATCGAACATGCTGAAATCCGCAAATACCCCAAGGGATCTTATGTTTTCCGCCAAGGAGATCCTTCACATCACTCACTTTTTGTTGTAGTAACAGGAACAGCGGAAGCTACAGTTTTAAACGAACAAGACAAAGAAATTGTCACAAGACTACACGGTGAGCTTGACTTCTTCGGCGAAGCAGTTTTTATGAGCGACGAACCATACCCCGGTTCTGTAAGAGTCTTAGAAGATTTAACATGCATCGTCATCCCTCATGAGGTTTTTGACACTCTCCTCAGCAAGTTTGCTGACTTCTCCAATCAATTCAGCCACATTTTAACAGTCAGGATGCGAACAATATATCAAGCATTGAAATCAGACGCTTTATCAGAAGATATGTTGAAGAAACAATCTATGCGCAAGCGAGTATCTGACTTAATGTCATCCCCACCCGTCACATGCCGGGAAGACGATGATATTGCCGTAATTGCCAAGGTTATGACAGAAAAAAATGTTTCATCACTGGTTGTTGTTAACAAAGACAACAAGCCTCTGGGTATTGTTACAGAAAGAGATCTGATTAGCAAAGTTCTGGCACATAACGCTTTCTTAAGAAACATAAAAGCTGCTGATATTATGAGCTCCGAACTCCTTACCGTAGCTCCCGAAGCATTTTACTATGAAGCACTATTAATTATGGTTAAACATAAGGTTAAGCACCTCGCTGTAGTTGGTAAAAAAGAACTCAAAGGGATAGTAACTATCCGCGACCTTATCATTTCCCGAAGCGCTGGAGCACTAACAATTGTTAACAGCATAGAAAAGCAGACAACTATTGATGGATTAATTAAAGCAAGCAAAGAAATTAATAGAGTCTTACAAGCTTTGGTGGCGGAAAATGCCAACAGCAAAGAAATATTACAGTTAATCACCGAGTTCTTTGACCGGTTAACAAGGAAAGTAATTCAAATCTGTGAACAGGAAATGGAGGCTGAGGAATATGGACTCCCTCCTGTCGCCTACAGCTGGATAACTATGGGAAGCGGCGGACGCTTGGAACAGTTTGTAAAAACCGACCAAGACAATGGGATAATATATGATAACGTGCCCCCGGAAAAGGAAGAAGAAACGGCAAGGTATTTTCAAATACTTGCGGAGAAAATTGTTGAAGGCCTCTTTAAAGTGGGATTTGCCAAATGCAAAGGCAATGTTATGGCTTCTAACCCTTTCTGGTGCCGTTCTCTTAAAAACTGGCGCGACACCGTTACTATTTGGACCAATAACTTGGACAGTGAAAACGTAAGAATGCTAACTATTTTTCTCGACTTTAGGCATACATACGGCAAAAAAAGCCTCTGTGACCAGTTGAGAAGCTTTGTTACGCGAAAGTTTCAGAAAGCTCCTGCTGCACTCACACTTCTTGCAAAAGATGATTTAAGCCACAGAGTCCCATTAAACTTTTTCAAGCAAATCATAACGGAAAAATCGAAGGAGCACCGCAACTTAGTTAATCTTAAAAGCGCTGCCTGTGTTCATATGGTCGACGGGTTGCGAATCTTTTCCCTGAGGGAGGGTGTTGCGGAAACAAACACTTTCCGCCGCCTCGAAGAATTGGCAAAAAAAGGCGTGTTTTCCCCCGAAGATACAGAGTTTTTCGCCACAGCATATGAAACGTTAATGACGCTTAGAATTAAACAAAGCTTGCTGCAATTAAGCCGTGGAGAACTACCGGATAACTATGTCAATCCCGACGAACTGAACAAAAAGGAAAAAGCAGCGCTGCGTGAGGCATTCATCGCAGTAGACCGTATGCAAAGCCTGGTAAGCCATGCTTTCTTCGCGTTTTTAGGTTAACAAGGAGTGAGCAATATGTTGCCATTTATGACAAACAACAAAAGCAATACGTCCTTTATTAAAACACGTACGCCTCGCTGGCTAGTATTATTTAACCGAATGCTTTACCGGCTTTATTACGCACGTGCGAATAAATCAGGAACTCACAACAAATACCGCCCAGAACCTACAGTAACATCTGAAATAATAGATAAAACACAACAATTAAAAAATCGCAAGGACTGGAATCAACCACTAAAAGATTGCCGATATATTCTTTTTGATACTGAAACAACCGGCTTTTATCCCTATCAAGGGGATGAAATTATCTCTATTGGTGCCGTCGTGGTGGAAAATGGCCAGATATGTAAAGACCAGTATTTCCATCAGCTGGTTAATCCCTACAGGACCATCCCTCCTGTAGTTGTTGAGCTAACAGGCATTTCCGACGAAATGGTTGCCGATAAGCCCGGAATTTGCGCAGTACTCAATGACTTTATGGACTTCATCGGAGATTCTGTACTAGTGGCCCACAATGCCGACTTTGACTTGGCTTTTCTTAATATTAAGCTGAACTGGTACACACAAACAGAAATTTACAATCCCGTACTGGACACTTTCAAGCTATCCCAGGCTCTCTATCCGGAACTTCTTTCTCATGATCTTGATACCGTCTTAAGCCATCATAAGATCCCCTGTGTTGACAGACATACCTCTTTAGGCGATTCTCTAATGACGGCAGAAGTATTTCTAAACATACTCAGTAAGCTTGAAGAAAAACAAATCGATACATTAAAGCAGGTTTACTACTACCTCCACGTCAAAAACAGCCTGTCCCACTTTTAACCAAAAAAGGCACCCCTTTCGCTTAGCTTAGCCGAAAGGGGTGCCTTCACATCAAACTAATAAATGAAAAACCCCAATGAAATTAATGCAACTCCCATTGCAAAAACTACTATATTTATTATGTTTAATATCCTTCGGTCTACAGTAAGAATATAGGTAACAAATTTACGAAACCGCTGATAGTTAAAAAGAACCTGCGAAGTCTTAATCAACGTCAATGAGATAATAAGTGTGATTATAAGGGAATTCGGAATATCTGTTGTGAAATGCTGGTACCAAGTAACACCAACCAGCAGCAATCCGATTGCCGCCACCACCCATACCCATCTTGGCTGCTTTTCAGTATAAGCTGTATTTAATTCAAATCTATTCCAGCTTTTAGGGAATAGATACATTGCCGGGCGAGTTAAAATCATTAGTGCACCAAACGCATAACTTAGGCCTTCAAAATAATTCATTGTTATTCCCTCCCAGCCTTTCATCCCGAGTCATTTTTTTGTAATGGTCTTTAACTACCCTCGGCAAATCCCTCTCCAGCATTTTCAAGAAAAGAGAGTTAAACAATGACATTCCAGTCTGTTTAGTAGGAACATCTATTAGGATTACCCTGTTTATAAGCTGTTTTGTGATTAATTGATAACGTTTTTTTAATACTTCCAATTGATTTTTCCATACAGCCGATGAAGAGCCAAGACCATGGATAAATAACACTGCATCACCTTGACCTTGGTAGTAAAAATCAACTATATTTTAGTCACACCTACCTATCAATTTCTTCAACAGGAAGCCAGTCAACAAAAAAACTACATAGTACATCTTATTTTTAAAACAGAAATGACACTTTTTGGATAGTGTGCCTATATGTTAAATTAAACTTTTATATTAAATTATAATACTCTCTTCTTCCATCTACAATAGCATATATGATAACTGACTTATCTACCTCATTTATCTTATAAAAAACGAGATGTCTTTCAACAATTACGACTCTATAACCTTGCTTCTTCAAAATCGAATATCTTGGAATACTTCCCGACATCGGAAATTCCCCAAGCCGATTGATTGCAGTTTCAATCTTATCTAAATATTCGAGTGCAGTACCAGCATCACCGGAATCATCTGCAATATAAAATATAATATCACGGAGCTGTTCCTCCGCTTTATCCGTTCGTAGAATTTTGTACTTCATCCATTCTTCCTTTCAAGTAAAGATGCACGAAGATCATTAAATGAATCCTGTATTGGTGCTAACCGTCCACTTTTCACATCATCTTCCGCTTCTGCAAGTGTTCTGAGCAATTCCAGTTCAGATTTCATTTGATAGTAATCCTGCAGTCCGAGAACAGCAGTATCACCTCTTCCATTTACGGTAATAATAACTGCCTCTCTTGATTCTTTGCACTGCTTGGAAATATCACTATAATGATTTCTTAAATCAGCTGAAGGCCTGATTGCTGGCTTCATAGTGTCACCTCTTTCCAACAACGTTATAGTCATATCATATCATAATATGACTATAACAACAACAAATTATTCTTGTTTCATATCGTGCTGTGCGCGAAGCAAACAACCCCGGCACCGCAGGCGTATATAATATACGTCGAGGATGACGGGGCTGTGAGCGACAAAGCAATGCGCCTTTTTACCTCTATCCCAGGCCGACCAAAAAGGATGCAGTGCGCGAAGCAAACAGCCCCGGCACCGCAAGCGTATATAATATACGTCGAGGA
>DLMZ01000020.1:328-59906 GCA_002479415.1 Firmicutes bacterium UBA7523 | reverse complement strand
GTTCATTCAAATTATTTCATTGTTATGTTATTTAGTGTTATAGTATTCATCCCAATGATAATTGCCTGGATATATTTATTATCTAAGTATGATTTCAAACACTATGAAGCATTTCTGCTATTTGGACTCACAGGAGTTATAGTTGAAATATTAATAAATCCTTTTGCTGCAACTGCCGGATTATGGATTTTTATTTATGGTCTTTTTATATGGCTTGCAACATATTGCCTTCCGGAAAGAAATTTGCCTAGACCTGGCTATAATACCTATATAATTGCAGTATTTTTGCCGGTAATAGCTTCCATACCTTTTGCATTTATAATTATGTTTATCTGCAGTATTTTTCAGACTCCTTTATTTATTGCATAGTTAAGCGTATTTTTTATTCTGTAGGTTCAACATGAATTGTTACTATGCACGATTCTCCAAAGATATTTTTAAACTCAATTTCTATTTCTGTAGCTATATTATGTGCTTCTTTTATATTTAGAGAATGGTCGACAAGTATGTGTGTTTCTATGGCTGCTTTGTTCCCAATTTTTCTTGTTCTTAACTTATGAAAAGATTTAATGCCTGAATTTTTTACAATAATATTTTCGATTTGCGTTTTTTCTTCTTCGCTTAAAGCTGATTCCATAAGTTCATTAACGGTAGGCATTAGAATATTGAATGACACTTTAAAGATAAATAGACTGACAAGCATAGAAGCAATGGGGTCTAGAACGGTCCACTTTTCGCCCAAGATTATAGCTCCGCCGATTCCCAGCAATGTTCCGACGGAAGAAAAAGCATCGGAGCGATGATGCCATGCGTTTGCTGTTACTGCTGAGCTGTTAATTTTATTTCCCACAGCTAATGTGTAACGATATAGAAGTTCCTTGGTAACAATGGATATTGCTGCTGCTGCAAGTGCTATCATTCCCGGTTTTGGTAGCAATTCTCCGCGGATAACAGATATTATACTGCTTGTGCTAGCTTTTAGTATTTCAAAGCCTACTATGGCCAGAAAGATGCTGATAATTGCTGTGGCCAGAGTTTCATATTTGCCATGCCCATAATTATGGCAATCATCTTCAGGCTGCTCTGTCAGCTTGAACCCGACCAGTACTACAATGTCGGTTAAAAAGTCTGATAAGGAGTGGACTCCGTCGGCTATCATGGCGTTACTTTTGCCTGAAAACCCGGCAAATATTTTAATTGCTGCTAAAGCTGCGTTAACCCAAAACCCTGTAAGAGTTATTTTTTTTGCTTCGGAACTTCTAAGCGTTTCTTTTTTCATTATTATTATCTCCCATGACAATCATTCAACAGTATATGCGCAGTAATAAATTTTTGGCTCTAGGATATGTTGTTCTTAATTGTATCAAAAAGGCAGTTATATGAGAAGTCTTTTAATCTATTTCTGCTCTTACTAGTATGTGGCTGTTATAGTTTGCAGAAGGTATTCTACGGAAAATGGCGAATTTTACTATAATTAAAGGAATAAAGGAGGTCTCATTATGCAGATAGGAGTGATTCTCGGCCTGTTATTTGGCTTTGTTATAGCTTTTTTTGCTGTGCTAAATACAGATGCTGTTATTATTAGTTATTACTTTGGCGAGTTAGAAACTTCTGCAGCGCTTTTGGTTCTGGCTTCAGCGGCGCTGGGCGCTATTACAGTGGGAATGTTGGGGCTTGTTAAGCACATCCGTACAGGGTTTGCCCTATGGGACTATAAAAATAAGCTGCAAAGGCTTAATAAGGAGATAGAAGGGCTAAAGCGTGAGAAAAAAGCTTTATCTGACGACCTTTCTTTTTTGCATGCTGAATGTGAGCAGATTGTTCGTCAAAAAGAAGCTCAACTGCAGGAATACAGCGAGGAGTCGGATTATTTGCCTTCTGAAGAGACAGTAGACGAGGAAAATAGTGAGAGTCCGGAGGATAGTGCTGTTGAAACGCGTTAATTCCCAAGGGTGGTGTATTCAGCAACTGGATGAGCACAACGTCACCTTGCTTTGTGAGAAACTGGGGATTCATCGTTTAACGGCATCTGTTCTTGTTGCGCAAGGTCAAAAGACTCCGGAGGCTGCTAAAATCTTTCTTGACGGAGGACTAACTGAATTGGCTGACCCTTTTCTTATGTCAGGCATGGAAAAGGCAGTGCTGCGGTTAATGGAAGCAGTTAACAAACTGGAATCTGTCCTTGTCTACGGAGATTATGATGTTGACGGAGTTACGTCCACAGCTCTTCTAGCGTTGGCTTTGAAAAAAATGGGTCTGACGGTGGAATACTATATTCCAAGCCGTCTTGAAGAAGGGTACGGCTTACATGGAGCTGCTCTGGAGCGTTTTGCCGCAAATGGCGGCAAGCTGGTGATAACTGTGGATTGCGGCGTCAATTCTTTTGCGGAGATGCGTTTGGCGCAGGAGTTGGGTCTTGATTTAATTATTACCGATCATCATGAGTGTTTCCCTGGTGAGCGCACGGCATTGGCTGTTTTAAATCCAAAACAGCCTCAATGTGCATATCCGGAACACAATTTAGCCGGAGTCGGCGTGGCGTGGAGCTTAGTCCGTGCTTTGTTCCAAAAAATGGGGCTACCTGTTGAGGAAAGTGCAAGCTACCTTGACTTGGTTGCTGTCGGTACAATTGCCGACATAGTTTCGTTGCAGGGCGAAAACAGAATTATGGTTCGTTATGGCCTGGAAAAGTTGCGCCACAATCCCTCAGCGGGGCTGCGGGCGCTTTCAAAGCAAGCAGGCTTGCAGGATACCAACCTCACGGCAACCCAAGTGGCTTTCGTATTGGCGCCTCGTCTTAATGCACCCGGCAGGCTGGGAGATGCTGCTCCCTCAGCAGAAATTCTCATGGCTAAAAATGAAGATGCGGCGCAATTGGCTGTGGTGCTGGATGAATGTAATAATAAGCGGCGCCAGGTGGAAAAGGTAATATTGGAGCAAGCACGTGTCATGGCCAAGGAGCAGGAGGATAAGCCTGCGTTGGTGCTATGGCACGAAGACTGGCACCCCGGTGTTGTGGGAATTGTAGCCGGACGTCTTGCCAGGGAATATAATAAGCCTGCTGTTTTGATTGCTGTTGATGGAGAAGAGGGCCATGGTTCTGCACGTTGTGTTCCCGGCTATAATTTAGTCGAGGGGTTATCCCAATGCCGAGATTATTTGCTTCGCTTTGGCGGACATCCTGAAGCAGCGGGTCTTTCAGCTGAAACACGTAAGCTTGAAAGCTTTCAAAATGCTTTTTGCAGCGCAATAAAAGATATGTCTCCGGAGCAGACGGAGTTACTTGCGGTGGCTGAAGCTGAGGCCAATGAGTTGTCGTTGGACTTGTTCGAAGAGCTTTCTCGCTTGCAGCCTTTTGGCCAGGGCAACCCTGAGCCTATATTTGTGGCTAGAAAGCTTGATGTACTTACCGCCCGACACGTAGGAAGCCGCAGTAATCACTTGCAAATTAAGTTGAGCAAAGACAGCCATTCCCTTGCAGCCATCTACTTTGGAGCAGGTGATATCCCGCCTCCGTCCAGAGGAGAATTGCTGGATATTGCGTTTACTTTGGAAGAAAACTCCTGGCAGAACCGTAAAACACTTTCATTGAATCTTTGCGGATTGGCAACATCATTAGATGTGAGTGAAGCGGGCTTCATTGTAGATCAGCGTGGCCTGGATACAAGTGAGACATTTTTACTGCGCCTTGCAGCTAATAAACGTCTTGTAGTGTGGGTTAATACAAAGGCTGCTTTAGAATATTTGCGTCAGCGGTTGCCTGCGGACGACATAGTTGTTACACAGCTAGGCCGTAACATTGCTATACATGAATGCGATGCTTTAGCTTTTTACCATATTCCTTATGATAGAGGCTCAGTGGAAGAGTTATTGAATCGAGTCCGACTTGCAAAAGGAGCTAAAGTATATTTGCTGTACGGGCAGGATGCTCTGCTCCTGAACGAGAGAGTGTTTGCCGCCAGTATTCCCAACGAAAATACTTTAAGAAAACTAGCTGCATGTTTTGAAAACAATTCCGGCTTTGTATTGACTCCGGATGTTGCCGGACGTCAACTTGCTTTTCCTGTTACAAACTATTTGTTAAAGAGGGCCTCTGCTGTTTTTAAGGAACTGGGAAGGGAAACTTCCGGCAACAGCGTAACGCTCCTTGCTAATCTTCACCAGTCACAAAGCTATCTTGAAGATTGTCGTAATCTTATGGAATTCCGAAAATACCAGTCTTTTTGGTGGCAGGCTGCTGCCAATACACTTACGGAATATATTAGTGATCCTACAAGCTTTATTCTGCCGGAGGGAGTATGCATAAATGAACCTGAATGGGCTAAAAGAGCAAATTAAATCATATTATCCTGTTGAACCGGACTGGAGTCGCTTGGAAGCGGCTTATGATTATGCTGTCAAGGCTCATAAAGGACAAATGCGCTGCTCCGGCGAGATGTATATCACTCATCCTTTAGGAGTCTCGCTTATTCTTGCTGAGTTGGAAATGGATATGGATACGATATTGGCTGGGTTACTGCATGATGTGGTTGAAGATACCGATACAACACTATTGGATATTGAAAAAGAGTTTGGTGGTGAGATTGCCAAGCTTGTAGACGGTGTGACTAAGCTTTCTAAGCTGGAATACAAGTCAAAAGAAGAGCATCATGCCGAAAATTTGCGTAAAATGTTTCTTGCTATGGCAAAAGATATTAGGGTACTGTTAATAAAGCTTGCTGACCGCACACATAATATGCGCACACTAAGATACCTTACATCCTTTAAGCAGCAGGAAATTGCTCAGGAAACTTTGGAAATCTATGCGCCATTGGCTCATCGTCTCGGCATTTATAAAGTTAAGTGGGAATTAGAGGATTTAGCGTTCCGCTATATGGAACGTGATCGCTATTATGCTTTGGTAGATAAGCTCGCTAAGAAGAGAAAAGAACGGGAAATATTTATCAGCCAGATAATTCAAGCTTTGGAGCCAAAGCTTGAAGAAGTTTCTATTCAGGCTAATATTACCGGACGGCCAAAGCATTTATACAGCATTTCGCAGAAAATGAAAGAGCAGAATAAAGAGTTTCATGAAATATATGATTTAACGGCAATTCGCATTATTGTTGATTCCTTGAAAGACTGTTACGGGACGCTAGGCATTGTGCATACTCTTTGGAAGCCCATACCAGGCAAGTTCAAAGATTATATTGCCATGCCTAAACCAAACATGTATCAGTCGTTGCATACATTGGTTATGGTGGGTAAAAATGAATTACTGGAAGTGCAGATTCGCACTTGGGATATGCACAGGATTGCGGAGTACGGCATTGCCGCCCACTGGCGCTATAAGGAAAGAGACCCTAAGGAAGATGCCGACTTAGACAAGAAGCTGTCCTGGCTGCGGCAAATAATGGAACTGCAGCAGGATTCCAAGGATGCCCATGAATTTATGGAAAACGTTAAAATAGACCTTTTTACCGATGAGGTCTTTGTTTTTACTCCGAAGGGTGATGTTATTGATTTGCCCGCCGGTTCTATTCCCCTTGATTTCGCTTATAAAATACATACGGATATTGGACACCGTTGTATCGGTGCGCGGATTAACGGTCGCCTTGTGCCACTGGAATATGAGTTAAAGACTGGCGATATTGTGGATATTATTACCTCAAAGACGGGAACGCCTAGTCGCGACTGGGTAAATATGGTTAAAAGCTCTGGTGCCAAGGCAAAAATTAGAGCGTGGTTTAAAAAGGAGCGCCGAGATGAAAACCTTGTTAAGGGCAAGGAGCTTTTAGAAAAAGAGCTGCGTAAGCAGGAGTGCGAGCTAAGTCTTTATATGAAGCCGGGGCTGCTTAATGAAGTGGGAAAAAAATTTAACATTATGAATGAGGAAGACCTTTATGTTTCCATCGGGCTAGGTGGTATTACTTCGCAGCAGGCTGTAACCAGGCTCAAAGAAGAGTATTATAAAAAGCACGGCAAGCCCGAGGCCGAACCGCTTAAAGAGTTTAAGCCGCAAAAGACTGTAAGCAAGACTGGAAAAGGAGTTAAAGTAGCCGGTATAGATAATGTACTACTAAGATTTGCGAAATGCTGCACTCCCGTTCCCGGTGATGATATTGTGGGAATTGTAACACGTGGCCGCGGTGTCTCCATCCATCGCAGAGATTGCCCAAATGTAATAAATAGAGGGGAAAAACAGCATATGCTGGAAGCAAGCTGGGAAGACTTTTGTGACGGTTCATATCCGGTTGAGGTGGAAATATCTGCTATGGACAGGCCGCAGATACTAATGGATGTTGTTAATGCTGTGTCTGAGTGTAAAGTAAATATAACCGCACTGAATGGCAGAAGTACTAAGGACCGAATGTCTTCAATTCAGATGACTGTTATGGTCCGGGACAAAAATCATTTGGAAAGCGTTATCAACAGGATAAATAAAGTTAAGGATGTATTTAAAGTTCGCCGTATCAGCGGTTAGTGAGGAGAATAATCATGCGTGCATTATTGCAGCGTGTCAGTTCAGCTAAAGTGGAAGTAGAAGGGTGTGTTTTAGGAGAGATTAGTTCCGGTGTGCTTATTCTACTTGGTGTCCGTTTTGACGATACGGAAGAAGATATCAACTATCTCATTAATAAAATAGCTAATTTGCGTATTTTTGAAGATAGTCACGGCAAAATTAATCTTTCTCTACTTGAAACCGGAGGAGAGGCGCTTATTGTTTCTCAGTTTACATTATATGCAGATACAAGGAGAGGACGCCGTCCGGGCTTTAACGACGCGGCTTCGCCGAGTTTAGCCGAACCGCTTTATAACAGCTTCTGTAAAGCCATGGCAGATTTAGGGGTGCCGGTTGCAACCGGACGCTTCGGCGCTATGATGGACGTTTCACTAGTCAACCAGGGCCCGGTAACAATAATGCTTGAAAGTGAAAAAAGATAATGCTTTTTCAATATAAAAAATATCCCGCAGCCTCTATGCCTGCGGGATATTTTTTAAAATTGAAAGAATCTGTCCAGCCCTCGGAAGATGGCTTGCGCCGCATCTTCGCGAAACTTAGTTGTTTTCATCAGCGATTCATCATAGCTATTTGAGAGGAATGCCAGCTCAACCAGCGATGCTGGCATGGTAGTTTCGCGAATTACATGGAAGTTTCCATGTTTAACCCCAATATTACGCAGCCCGAAAGCTTTAACCATTTCATTTTGGAGGTGCGCTGCAAGAAAATATGATTCCGTATCATTGACTCTGCCACGGTAGTAATACGATTCTGTGCCTGATATATTGCGGTCGGGATGGGCATTGGCATGAATGCTGACAAATGCATGAGCGTTGGCTGCTTCAGCAATTTCCACCCGTCTGGCTAATGTGACGTTAGAGTCATTATCTCTGGTCATAACAACGATAGCACCGGCTTGGCGCAGTTTTTCAGCTACCCTGAGAGACACATCTAAGACAACTATTTTTTCATATAAGCCGGTTACTCCTATTGCACCGGGGTTTGCTCCGCCGTGGCCGGGATCAATGACAATAATTTTGCCGGCCACGGAGGAGGGACCAGGGCTGAATGTGTTATCAGGTGTGTAGCCTCCGGGTGAGGGAGCAGCGTTCTCAGTATGCACAGCAACATGCCAGCCTGCTATCCAAGCGGTTTCTCCAGTAAGCAGACGAACCTGAAGCCAGTCGTTTTGCTCATCAAGGATTTCAACCGTAGCGCCCATGGGCAACAGCGTAACCCTGGGGGCATCGGTACTAGGCGCACTGCGAGCATTTAATGCGCTCACTGTTACTGTAGCCATTTTCTGTTTAGTTGAAGGCGTGGTGTCCGGCGCAGGTTGGCTCGGAGTCTGTGGAGTCAGCGGCGCTGGAACGGGATTCTGATTTAACGAAGCATACTCCTTAAATATCCAGCCTGTTTCTCCATTATTTAAGCGAATTTGCAGCCATTCACCTTGTTCTTTGAGGATGGTCATCGTTGTGTTTTGCGATATAACACCAATTCTCTCATATGTAGTGCCTGGGCCGCTGCGTACATTTAAAGCTGAAACATTGACTACGGCCACTGTTTCGGGATTTGATGCCGGGGCAACGGGCGGGGGTGCTTGTGATATTTGGACATATTGGCTTGCAATCCAGCCGATTTGTCCATTATTAAGGCGCACTTGAAGCCAGTCGCCTTGCTGTTTAATTACTGGAACTACTGTTTCGGCTGATATGATAGTTAAACGGCTAAAAGATGTGGCGGGTCCGGAGCGTACATTGAGCGCGTTAACCGTAACCCTTGCTTGCAGAGATGTTTGTGGAGTTGCCGCGGTTGTTTTTATTGTAACATACTCTTTAGTCACCCAGCCGCTGCTTCCATTGCTGAGAGTTACCTGTACCCAGCCGGATTGCTCGGATAATACGGGCAGAACCTGCCCTTTTGTGACTTGGTTGATTCTAGTGTGTTGAAGACCGGGACCGGAGCGGACGTTTAGTACGCTAATGTCAACAGTAGCCGTCTTTGCGCTGTTGGCATCAACAGGTATGCTTGTCCCAAAAATGAGGGTGAAAAGGAGAAGGAAGGAGAGAAAAAAGATAGCGTGTTTTTTCAAATAATATCCACCCTTTCTAATAAAATTAGCATCAGATATTCTTCTTCATTTTAACATAAAACGACAAAGGTGACTATGGGAAATTTTACCCATGCTGTTATAGGACTACCAGTTCGCAGCAAAGAAAAGAAAAAATAATAGCTGCTAAAGTCAAACCGCCTTTCGCTTAGGTTGACAAGCCCTTTTTGATTAGCTAGAATTAAATTGGCAAATTAAGACTCCCGGTCAAATTTGGTCGGGAGTTTTCTTAACTAAAGGGGGCTGTTTAAGTGTTAACAAAAGCACCCCGGGGCAGCCGGGATATACTTCCCCAGGATGTGGGGCAATGGCAGTTTGTAGAAGGTAAAGCGGCTGATATTTGCCGTGTTTTTGGCTATCAGGAGATTCGCACGCCGATTTTTGAGCATACGGAGCTTTTTTTGCGCGGAGTTGGTGAAGTTACCGATATTGTATCGAAGGAAATGTACACATTCCAGGACAGGGGCAATCGTTCCTTAACGCTGCGTCCGGAAGGTACGGCGTCAGTGGCCAGGTCTTATTTGGAAAATAAGCTTTACGGAGAAGCACAGCCTCTAAAGGTATACTACATAGGACCCATGTTTCGTTATGATAGACCTCAGGCAGGCAGATACCGCCAGTTTCATCAATTTGGCGTGGAAGTATTTGGAGCTGACGATCCCACTATTGATGCGGATGTCATGGCTCTGTCCATGAGATACTTTCGGGGGCTTGGCCTCAATGATATTACTATGCAAATTAACAGTGTAGGCTGTCCTGTTTGCCGCAGTGAATATCGTGAGGTTTTGCAGGAACAATTAAAAGAGGATGTGTCTGATTTATGCAAGGACTGCAATGACCGCTATGAAAAAAATCCGCTGCGAATTTTAGATTGTAAGAATGAGCGTTGTCGTGAACTGACGGCAGACGTGCCAATGATGGCTGATAGCCTTTGTGAAGAATGTGCCGCTCACTTTTCGGCTGTAAAGCAAGCTATGGACAAGATTGGCGAAAAGTATGTGGTTAATCCTCGATTGGTCAGGGGGCTTGACTATTATACGAAGACGGCCTTTGAGATTACGTCGTCTGTTTTGGGAGCACAAAGCTCTATTGGCGGTGGCGGCAGGTATGATTATCTGCTTTCCACCATCGGCGGCCCGAATATCCCCGGCATTGGTTTTGCCATAGGCTTGGAACGGGTTTTGTTAGCGATGGATGCTGAAAAGGTGAGTATTCCGGAGGCAAATAAACTGGATGCTTTTGTTGCAACTGTCGGTAAAGTTTGTGCTAATGAAGCACTTGCTGTGACCATGATGTTGCGAGATGCGGGTATTGCGGCTGATAAGGATTATTTGGGACGAAGCTTAAAAGCACAGCTAAAGTTTGCAGATAAAAAAGGAGTTCGTTTTATAGTTATCCTTGGCGACGAGGAGTTGAGCTTAAACAAAGCAACAGTGCGTGATATGAAAAACGGCACACAGCAAAGCGTAAGCATGATGGGCTTGACAGCTCATTTAGCCGCTTTAGTCAAGGAGGCATAATAATGTATCGGAATATTTATTGTGGTGAAACGAGAAAAGAGCATCTTGGCCGTACTGTAGTTCTAAACGGCTGGGTACAGAAAAGAAGGGACCACGGGAAACTCATTTTTATTGATTTGCGGGATCGGAGCGGCATTGTCCAGATTGTTTTTAACCATGAGCATGATGAAGAAATGTTTGCTCGTGCGGAAGAAATACGGGGAGAGTTTGTGCTGTCTGTGGAAGGCACTGTGGTGGCTAGGGAGCAGGAAACGGTTAACACAAAGTTAGCAACCGGTGAAGTTGAAGTCCATGTTTCAAAGCTTGAAATTTTGAATAAAGCCAAAACTCCGCCTTTTTATATCGAGGATGGTGTGGATGTAGATGAAAATGTCCGTTTAAAATATCGGTATCTTGATTTAAGACGGCCAGAGATGTTTTCCGGTATGATGCTGCGACACAAAGTGAGCAAGCTGGCTCGTGATTTTCTGGATAGTGAAGGCTTTATGGAAGTGGAAACGCCTATGTTGACCAGAAGTACCCCTGAAGGAGCGCGGGACTACTTGGTGCCCAGCCGTGTTAACCCAGGGGATTTCTATGCGCTGCCTCAGTCACCTCAGCTGTTCAAGCAGCTGCTGATGGTGGCGGGAGCAGAACGGTACTTCCAGATTGCACGCTGTTTCCGGGACGAAGATTTGCGAGCAGACCGCCAACCTGAATTTACGCAGATTGATATTGAGCTGTCATTTTGCACCCAGGAAACAATCTTAGAGATGATGGAAAATATGATGGCCCATGTCTTCGCTGAAACACTGGGAGAAATAATCTCCACTCCTTTCCCGCGTTTAACATACCGGGAAGCTATGGAGCGTTTCGGCAGCGACAAGCCCGATACCCGCTTTGGCTTGGAATTGCAGGATATCTCCGGAATTGTAGCCGGTGCGGAATTTAAAGTGTTTAAGCAAGTCTTGGCTTCGGGCGGAGTGGTTAAAGGCCTAAACGCCGAAGGATGTGGTAGTTTTAGCAGAAAAGAATTGGATGAACTTACAGCTCACGCGGCACGGTACGGCGCAAAAGGTTTGGCATATATTTTTGTTGAAGAAGCTGGATTGCGTTCTCCCATAGCTAAGTTTTTTGATGAAGAAACGCTGACAAGTATAGTTTCGGAATTAAACGGCAAGCCAGGTGATTTGTTACTTTTTGTAGCTGATAAAAGAGAAACGGCATATGATGCTTTAGGTGCGTTGCGGTTACACCTGGGAGAACGGTTGGGGTTATTGGATGATAAACAAAGAAACTTTGTCTGGGTTGTTGATTTCCCGCTATTGTCCTATGACAGTGATGAGCAAAGATATGTAGCTAACCACCATCCTTTCACTTCACCGCGTGATGAAGATTTAGAAAAGCTGGAGACTGAGCCTCAGGATGTTTTAGCCAAGGCGTATGACTTAGTATTAAACGGGGTGGAAATCGGCGGGGGAAGCTTGAGAATTTACCGTCGTGATGTCCAGGAAAAAATGTTTAAAATGTTGGGCTTTACTCCTGAAGGTGCTAAGGAGCAGTTTGGTTTTCTTCTGGATGCCTTCGAATATGGCACCCCGCCTCATGGAGGAATTGCCTTTGGCCTTGACCGCCTGATAATGCTTATGGCAAACAAGCGTTCCATACGCGATGTTATCGCCTTCCCCAAAACCGCCAGTGCTTCTTGCTTGATGACTGGAGCGCCTGCTGCGGTAGACAATCGGCAATTAAAGGAATTATCTCTAGATTTGGCTTTGCCGGTTAAAAACTGTTAGCGCTTAGCACCAATACTTTCCATCTTGGATACTAAGTCATGGATAATATTTGAACCACGGGAAATAATCATTCCTGTAAGTAGATAGTCTATTAACGGGTAGAGCGGGTATATATTAAATATTGACAATAATCCGCTTCTGGTGCTCACGCAGAGAATTATGCCGATGAGTACAGCGGCTCCGCGACTGTACGGCCCTCGGATTGAGGAAACTATTGACTTAAGTACTTCTGTGGAAAATTCTACTATAATTGCCAGTACAAAAATGGTTGTTAGAGCTTCCCAGGTCATATAATCACCCCTTACTTGGTATTACTTCATATTTATGGTTAATGATGGTTTGTTATGTTGAGAACTTCTACTTGCGAGCGTCGAAAAAATTGTGCTATAATTACCTCAGTAAGAGATGATAAGCAAAAACAAAAGATGCCCTGCTATGTTTGTGAAGTAACCGGTACAGTTTTGAGCTAACACTTTTGAAATGGGAGCTCGGCTCTGTCTGTGACGTATACGCCTTGTTTCGGAGGACATGCAAAACAGACAGGAGGCACCCACCTGTGGGGAGAGCAGTTCAAAACTCAACGGTCCACGGCATGGTGGGGTTTTTTGTTGTGTTTTTTATTGTATTGAATTGGGGATAAAGGTATAATTGAGAAGAATATTGACTCTGGGGGTATGAAAATGCACGAAGAGCGTCAAAACATAATTAACCGTCTGAGCAGGATTGAAGGCCAGGTAAAGGGAGTACGCAAGATGATTGAGGATGAGCAGCCCTGTACAGATGTATTGATGCAAATAGCTGCCATAAAAGCTGCGGTTAACAAAACGGGTACCCTTGTTTTTCAAACCCATTTTAAGAGCTGTATGGAGAAAGCAATTTGTGATGAGAATGCTGAGGATTTTATTGAAGATGTTATGAAGCTGCTGAGTAAGTATATAACCTGACATATCAGAAGGGGTGAGCAATATGTCTATTCAGAAATCGCTGCAAAAAATACTTATGATGATAAAAGAGCGGGATACAAATCTTGCAGATTTTTTCCAAAACTTGCACCCCAGTGACTTTGCGGAAATCGTTGAGGATTTGTCCGATGAGCAAAAATCAGAGCTGTTTAATTTGCTTAGTGATGAAGAAGCGGCTTTGGTTATTCAAGAAATGGAAGAGTTGGATCAAGTAGTATTATTTCAACTGCTTACCAAAAAGAGAGCATCAGCAATTTTAAAAGAGATGGCCACAGATGATGCGGCAGACTTGATTGGGGAGTTGCCGGAAGATGATGCCAAAGAGTTATTAAAGCTTATTGATGAAGATGCGGAAGAAATTCGCGGTCTATTAAAGTATCCGGAAGACAGCGCGGGCGGCATAATGACAACAGAATATATTTCCTTTCCGGAGAATATGGTTGTTGAAGATGCTATCCGACGTTTGCGTGAATTGGCCACTGAAGCAGAAACTGTTTACTATGTGTATGTTGTAGATGAAGAGAACAAGCTAATCGGTGTTCTTTCGCTGCGGGAGCTGATTGCATCTGCCGATGGCACCCGCTTGTCAGAGTTTATGCGCAAGAGTGTAATTCAGGTTCCGGTTGATATGGACCAGGAGGAAGTAGCACGGGTTGTATCAAAGTACGACCTGCTGGCAGTGCCTGTTGTTGATAATCAAAACCGTTTGCTGGGGATTATCACAGTAGATGATATCATCGACGTTATTGAAGAAGAAGCTACGGAGGATATTTATCGTCGTGTCGGTGCTTCGGAGCCCGAGGGTGTGGGCTTGGTGGAAGCCACTGTTTGGAATTCTATTAGCCGACGGTTGCCTTGGCTGATTATCACTTTATTTGGTGGACTGCTTTCAGGCGGTGTTATGGGAGTGTTTGAACAAACACTGCAGACTATTGTTGTGCTGGCTTTTTTTATCCCGGTAATTATGGATATGGGAGGTAACGTAGCTTCTCAATCCTCTACCGTATTTGTCCGAGGAGTGGCAACCGGAGAAATTGGAGAAAGCGAGAGATGGGGTTATTTTTATAAAGAAATTAAAGTGGGGCTTACTATGGGAACTATCTGCGGCGCCATTGTTTCTGTGGCTGCAGTGGGAGCAGCAAATTTTTTTCAGCTGAGCCCGCTTCTAGGCTTTGTGGTAGGTGTTGCCATGTTTTCCACAGTTACTTTAGGGGCAGTTATAGGCACATTTGTCCCGTTGATTTTTAGCCAGTCCGGCCTTGATCCAGCATATGCCTCCGGTCCTTTGGTAACTACAATTAAAGATGTAACGGGGCTTTTAATTTATTTCTCAATAGCTACCTTGTTCATGCCGTATCTATAATCTGTTGGCTGACCGATAAATGTATAATATGACAAAAATGACAAGAAAATAACACGGGGAGGAATCTATGGAACAGGGAAATTTGACTGTTGTAATTGCCTTCTTAGCCGGGCTTGCAGCTTTTTTTTCTCCATGTCATCTTCCGCTGCTTCCCATATATTTGGGGTTTTTGTCCGGCTCCGTTGCCGGTGAAGGCGGGCAACCCGCTAAAAACAAGGTTATTATTAATAGTTTCAACTTCGTAATTGGGTTTAGTTCCGTTTTTATTCTACTTGGTGTTCTGGCAAGCTGGTTTTCCGCTTTTTTTTCAACATATCAGGTTTTGTTACAGCGCGGTGCGGGGATTATGATTGTCATTTTTGGATTACATCTTTCAGGTATTGTGTCTCCGGCTTTATTTCTTCAGGAAAGGCGTATACGCTTCACGCCGGTAACGGCCGGACCGGGAACGGCGCTGATGATGGGGATGGCATTTGCCGCAGGCTGGACGCCCTGCATTGGTCCGATCTTAGGTTCGATTTTGCTGTTAACGGCGTCCAGCGGTGGTGGTGTTTCTTTGCTTGTGGCGTTTTCTCTTGGAATGGCTTTGCCATTTTTATTGGCAGCATTGCTCGTGGGGCAGGCCAGCCGGTGGATTAACCGTTACTCTGGATATCTGCCAAAGATGCAAAGGGTATTAGGATATTCCTTAATACTGTTTGGTTTTGCGGTTTACTTTGGCTTGCTAGCCAGACTGTCGCTGATTCTGTTATAATCAACGCGGAGGTATAAACTTGAGAAAAATTTTGCCTGCTCTTGTAGTTGTTATTATTGTTGTCATTGCAATTTTCGTATTAAGCCAATTTAGAGTTCAGGGTTTGGATGTAGGGGCTAGAGCTCCCGGTTTTACACTGAATACTTTGGATGATGAGCCTGTGAACCTATCCGATTTGCACGGACAGGTAGTTATGCTGAATTTTTGGTCAGCTGCTTGCCCTCCGTGTCGGGAGGAAATGCCGGCCATGCAGCAGGTGTATGATGCGTTAAAGAGTGAAGGCTTCACCATTCTCGCTGTTAATGTAAACGATATTCCGCAAGTTGCCCACCGTTTTTTGCGCGAAAACGGGTATACATTTCCTGTAGTTAAAGATGACGGCAATGTAAGCAGGGTTTATGAAGTGCGGTTTATTCCAAAAACGCTTATCATCGATAGAAAAGGGACTATTCGTCATGTTCGTGTTGGAACTATTACGGAAGAAGAATTGATGGCTATAGTACGAAGCTGGCTGTAGCAGAATGATATTATTTAGAGGTTACTGAATCGGTCGCAAAGTGACCGATTCAGTAACCTCTAATTTTTGAGCTTGAGCGCATAAGTTAAAAATGTGTTAGCCGCTAGAAATGCGGTTTTTTTTTATTAAATATAAAGGAGTATTTAAAAAAGTGCAGAATAAGTTAAAAAAGTGGTGTGAAGTGGGTTAAAGTGGGGGAATAATGCAGGGAAGTGAGGTGATGTCCTTGTTTATGGGTGAATACCAACATGCGGTGGATGGTAAGGGTCGATTGATTATGCCTGCCAAGTTCCGTGATGAGTTGGGAGAGCGTTTTGTGGTTACCCGTGGCTTGGATAATTGTCTCTTTGTTTATCCCCTGCATGAATGGAACATTCTGGAGCAGAAGCTCAAGGCATTGCCTTTTACTAAAGCGGATGCTCGCGCATTTATGCGTTTCTTCTTTTCCGGAGCAGCGGAATGTGAATTGGATAAGCAGGGTAGAGCCTTGATTCCCAATAACCTGCGTGAACATGCCAAGCTGAATAAAGAAGTAGTGGTTATCGGAGTTTCTAACAGGGTTGAAATATGGAGTATGGAAGTATGGCAGCAGTACAGTGAGCAAACAAATCTCTCTTTTGAGAGTATTGCTGAAAAGATTATGGATATCGACTTGTAAGAGCATAATACCGTAACGAAATAATCAAGGGTTGTGATATATGTGGATTTTAACCATGAACCGGTTTTGCTGGGTGAGGTAATGGAAGCTTTAAATCCTGGAGCCGGAGATATTATAGTTGATGGTACAGTGGGCGGCGGAGGTCACAGCCGGGCAATTTTGGAGCGCATTATGCCTGCAGGCAGATTAATTGCCTTTGACCAGGATGAAGATGCGCTGTATATGGCAAGAAGAAATCTTGCAGAGTTTAATGAAAGCATTATCTTTATTAAAGACAATTTTGCCAATATTAAAGAGGTATTGGAAGGCCTTGGATTAGATGAAGTGGATGGCATTTTACTTGACATAGGGGTGTCAAGTTATCAGTTGGACGAAGGGGAGAGGGGTTTTTCCTTTCACAGCGATGCTCCATTAGATATGCGTATGGATAAGGGAGGAAAAACTTCTGCCGCAGATTTAGTTAACATGCTTGATGCGGCTGCCCTTACCCGTATTATTCGTGACTATGGGGAAGAGCTTTGGGCTAGACGTATTGCAGACTTTATTGTTGAAAGACGGGAGAATGGCCCTATAAAGACTACCGGAGAATTGGTTGATATCATTAAAGCCGCTGTTCCCGCCGGAGCGCGGCGACGCGGGCCGCATCCGGCTCGGCGGACGTTTCAGGCTTTGCGCATCGCGGTTAATGATGAATTAGGAGTGTTGGAGAAAGCGTTGCGTGATGGGATAGAGTGCTTAAAGCCCGGAGGCCGTATTGCTGTTATTACGTTCCACTCTCTTGAGGATCGTATAGTAAAAAAAATGTTTCAAAATGCAGCAAAGAGTTGTATCTGTCCGCCAGGTTTGCCTCAGTGTGTTTGCGGTAAGAAGCCGCTTTTAAAAATAATAACTGGGAAGCCGATACAGGCAAAAGAACAAGAACTGGCGGAAAATCCTAGAGCCCGCAGCGCCAAACTGCGTGCAGCCGTTAAAGTTCTAAACAAGAGGGATGGTGAATAAAGTTGTTAGTAGCACAAAAAAGACAACAGCAGCCGTCATTATACGAACAGCAGCGCGCAATAAGAGAAGCAAAAAATCGCAAGCAAAGTAAACTATGTGTTGCAGCAAGAAAATTAAAGATGCTTGCCGCAGTATTTGTTCTAGCACTTTTTTCTCTGGCCCTTATTTCTCACTATACGCATATGATTCAGGTTAATTATCAGATTGAAAAAAGTTTAAAAGATTTGTATTCTTTACAGAAAACAAATCAACATTTAAAATTAGAAATAGCATCATTGCGTTCACCCGACCGTTTAGAGAGAATTGCTGTTAGTGATATAGGAATGAAATATCCGGATCAAGACCAGTTTGTAATCTTGACGGCAGGTGCGCAGTAAGTAAATCAGTATTCATTTTATAATAATGTTGGCATTACGGGGAGGGTTGCTTTTGAGCAGGAGCGTTGTTTCTAATATCACTGTGAAAAAGAGACTGCTCTTCCTTTTCTTTATTATGACACTTGCGGTTTTTTCTTTAATTATGCGTTTAGCTTATATACAGTTTGTTATGGCTGAGGATTTGCAGGCAAAGGCATGGGAGCAGTGGAACCGAGGGGTGCCCTCCAGGGCTCCACGGGGGACAATTTATGACCGTAAGGGCAGGCTTATGGCCGGCAGTGCCAGCGCCGAATCGGTGATAGCACTGCCGGTTCAGGTTTTGGATAAAGAAGAAGCCGCCAATCGGTTAGCGCCTGTGTTGGAAATGGATGAAAAAAGGTTATATGACCTCCTTAATCAAAAGAGCGCTTCCGTATACATAAAGCGGCTTGTTGACGAAGAAACCGCACAGGAGGTACGTCTGTTAAATATACGCGGCATCACATTTGCACAAGAACCGAAACGTTTTTACCCCCACGGCAATTTGGCGTCACAATTGCTTGGTTTTGTTGGCGTGGATCAGGGTTGGAGCGGCTTGGAAATCTTTTATGAGGAAATACTAAAGGGGCGTGATGGCAGGTTTGAGTTTCAAGCCGACGGCAGAGGGCGTCAGATTCCCCAAGGAATCCAGAGATTTATTCCTCCCGATGATGGTCATGACTTAATATTGACCATTGACCAGACAATACAATTTATTATGGAACGGGAAATGGACCGGGTTATGCTGGAGTCAAAACCAAAGGGGATCATTTGTATAGCAATGGATCCGCGTACCGGAGAATTATTAGCGCTAGCCGGCAAGCCGGACTTTGACCCCAATCGCTATAGCGAGTTTACCAGTGACAGTTGGAAGCTGACTCCTGTAACAGACAGTTTTGAGCCGGGATCCACATTTAAGCTGGTTACGCTGGCAGCAGCTTTGGAAGAGGGAAAATACCGTGCAGATGAAGGTTTTTATTGCAGTGGCTCCATTACAGTTGCCGGTGCTTCCATCGGTTGTTGGACACGAGGCCGGGGCGGCCATGGCTCCATAAGCTTTACAGAAGTGGTGCTGGGCTCATGCAACCCTGGTTTTGTAACACTCGGCCAGAGGATTACGGCAGAAAAGTTAATGCAATATGTAAAAGCATTCGGCTTTGGTACCCGCACAGGCATTGATGTGCCGGGGGAGGGAACGGGGATTCTTTTTAGCCCGCAGCAATACGGCCCTGTTGAGGCAGCCACCACATCGTTTGGGCAAGGCGTCTCGGTAACCCCGATTCAGCAGGTAATGGCTGTGGCAGCCATGGCAAATGGCGGCAGTCTTATGAAGCCGTATGTTGTAAAAGAAGTTCGTGACAGTGAAGGAAATATTGTAAGGCAGCAGGAGCCCCAGGTTATACGCAGGGTAATTTCAGAGGACACGGCCAAGGAAGTTACACGGATTATGGAATTGGTTGTTACTGAAGGAAGCGGTGTGAACGCTTACATTGACGGATACCGCATAGCCGGTAAAACCGGAACTGCCCAAAAAGTAGGGGCGGGCGGTCGCTATATTGGCGGAGAATATATACTATCATTTATCGGCTTTGCACCTGCGGAAGATCCGCAAATACTGCTCTATATAGCTGTAGATGCACCGCAGGCCGGCCCGCAATGGGGCTCGCAGGTTTCTGCTCCTATGTATAAGCGGATGATGGGTGACATACTAAAGTATATGAATATCCCGTCATCTAAGACCCAGATAAACGAGGCGCCCAAAATGGTGCAGGTTCCCAACTTAATTGGAATGAGTTTAGCTGAGGCAGGGGATCTTTTGGAAACATCAGGTTTACTGGTTCGCTTGATAGGAGAAGGGGGATCCATACTTAATCAAACACCGAAAGCAGGCGCTAAAGTGCCTTTGCATACTCAAATATTAGTTTATTTGGGGGGGGAACAGGTTGAGAGTGAAGTAACTGTTCCCGACTTAACTGGCAAGACAATGCGAGAGGCCGGAGAAATTCTAGGTTGGTTGGGTTTAGTTATGAATAGCAGCGGCTCAGGTGTGGCTGTGAGTCAAGACCCAGCTCCTCAGACTCGTGTAAAAATAAACAGTGTCGTCAGTGTGGAGTTTCGCACACCAGGCCAGCGTTAAACGGGGAGAGTCTTTGGCTCACCCCTTTTCCTCTAGCAGACGGAAGTTTCTCTGTGAATCATGTGTGGAAGCACTATGAAAGGGGAATACTAAGAGAATGAAATCATTGGCATTATTAGCAGATAGCCTTCTCCATAAGAAAATTAGAGGCCGTTTAGATTTGAACATTGGGGGCATTGCCTATCATTCCGGCCGGGTAAAGCCGGGCGATCTATTTGTGTGTCTGGCTGGAACTAGATCACATGGCAGGGAATATGTTAATCGTGCAATTTCTGCCGGAGCTGTTGCCGTTCTAACGGACTGTGAGGAAATTCACTCTGAAGTGACGACGATAACCGTACCCGAAGTACGGTTAGCTTTGTCGTTAGTATCTGCATGCTTTTATGATTATCCATCCCAAAAGCTTTTTCTTGCCGGAGTGACAGGAACTAACGGCAAGACTACCACATCACACCTTATTGATGCAATATTACAAAAAAAAGGAGCGCAGACGGGGCTTCTTGGCACTGTACGATACAAAATAGGCGACAAGGAATTTCCGTCTTTGGCTACTACGCCGGAGTCATGTGATTTGCAGAAACTTTTGTATCAGATGGCTTCTGCCGGAGTGACGCATGCTACAATGGAGGTTTCCTCTCACGCGCTTTCCTGGAGACGTACTCTAGGCTGTGATTTTGATTATGCTGTTTTGACTAATATTACCGAGGATCACCTTGATTTTCATCAAACCTTACCTCGCTATTTGGGAGCAAAGAGCAAGCTTTTTTCTTGGCTGGGTTCTTTCCCTTACAAAGGGATACGCCTCAGGCGAGCAATAATTAACGGCGACGACAAACATTGTCGACAAATATTGGAAGAAACGCCGATTGAGTCTATATTATACGGGCTTTCTCCTCATTGTCATATCCGCGCATCGGATGTTCGCGTTACACGGGAAGGAGTAGGGTTTATACTCCATACTCCAGAAGCTTCACTTCCATTTCAGTTGCAATTGACAGGATTATTTTCCGTTTATAACGCGTTGGCTGCTATTTCAGTGGGATACTTGGAAAAAATGCCTCTTGATTTAATGCGGGAAGCTCTGCAGGAAGTGTCTGGAATCCCTGGACGGTTTGAGTTGGTAAACGAAGGACAGAATTTTACTGTTATTGTAGATTATGCCCATACTCCCGATGGATTGGATAATGTTTTGCGCGCTGTGCGGGAATTTGCCGGCGCAAGAGTAATTACTGTTTTCGGCTGCGGCGGTGAAAGAGACACGACAAAGCGGCCGCAAATGGGTGAGGTAGCAGGGAGGTACAGCGATTACTGCTTGGTAACATCCGACAACCCTCGCGGCGAAGATCCTCAAAGCATTATTGCGGAGATTATTCCCGGATTGCTTCAAAGCACTGATAAATCGTGCTTTGAAGTGATTTCTGAGCGGGAGAAAGCTATTGCACGTGCTTTGGAATTGGCGTGTGAGGGAGATGTTGTTATAATAGCAGGCAAGGGTCATGAAACATCACAAATATTCCGCAGCCATACGGTACCTTTTGATGATCGGGCGGTTGCCGGGGAAATAATCCGGAGGAGATTGAAACGGGATGGAGATAAATTGTGCTTCGATACTGGAGTCAGTGAAGGGTAAACTGCTTCAGGCTGGTAACATGGAAACAAATATAGCCCGATTAATCATCGACTCGCGGGAAGCGGAAGAGGGAGATTTTTTTATTCCGCTAACCGGCGAACAGACTGATGGCCATCGATTTATTAAGGATGCAGCTGATAAAGGAGCCATTGGCTGCTTTATTTCTACTGCTGCTATAGAATTGCCTAAAGGGTTAACGGTTATCGGTGTTCCCGATACGTTGCAGGCACTGCAGGAGTTAGCTGCGGGCTACAGAGATAAATTTTCGCTGCAAATTGTGGGAGTGACGGGATCTGTTGGTAAAACAACTACGAAAGATTTAATTGCGGCAGTTTTATCGCAACGATTTCGGACTCTGGCAACAACAGGAAATCTAAACAATCATATCGGCTTGCCGATAATGATGTCACAGTTAGACAGTACATATAAAGCCGCAGTTTTAGAAATGGGCATGAGCGGACGTGGAGAAATTGATTTGCTGGCCCGTATTGCTCGTCCTGCCATAGGCGTGATAACAAATATTGGAGAATCTCACTTGGAAGCTTTGGGCAGCCGTGAGGCTATTGCCGATGCCAAATGTGAGCTGCTTTGGCGGTTGCCCAATAACGGCACCGCTGTTATCAACGGAGATGAGCCATTATTGTCTAATCGATGCAAAGATTTTCATGGAAAGTTAATTACGTTCGGTTTTTCGTCTTCCTGTACCATTCGCTGCACTGATGTAAGGCAAGAGGAATGCAAAAAAATAATTCGTTTGGAGCAAGAAGGTTTTTCTCCTTTGACTCTTGTCTCTCCGCTGCCTGGAAGGCATAATATCTATAATGTTATGGCGGCTACAGCGGTCAGCAGGGTATTTGGTTTATTCGACGAAGAAATAGTACAGGGCTTAAGCTCAGCATGTTTAACCGGAATGCGCCTTGAAGTAATCAAAGCGGCAGGCTTTAATGTTATAAACGATGCATATAATGCCAGCCCCTTATCTATGACTGCAGCTTTAAATGTTTTGGATGAACTTGCCGGCAGCGCCGGAAAAATAGCTGTACTAGGTGATATGCTGGAGTTGGGCTCTTTGGAGCTGGAGAGTCACCGCCAGATTGGCGGGCTGGTTGCGTCCTTGAAGCCGGATGCTTTGGTGGTATTAGGGCAAAGGGCAGAGAAAATCGCAGAAGGTGCAAGACTGGCAGGCTATTCTCAAAGTTGCATACACAAAGCATCAACACACCTTGAAGCGGCTAAAGCAATTATGCATTTAGCAAATCTAGGAGATTGGATTTTGATTAAGGGGTCCAGGGGGATGCGGATGGAAAGCGTTCTTGCTGCGTTAACAGGGGGAGAAGATGAATAGGGTATTTGTAGAAACAATGTTCTTGTCATTTGTTGTTGGAATTATAATTTCACCTTTTTTTATTGCTGCATTTCGCAAGCTGCATTTTGGCCAGCAAATAAGGGATGAGGGGCCAAGAAGGCATCTAAACAAGGCCGGTACGCCTACAATGGGCGGAGTTGTGTTCTTGTTGGCCTCCTTACCTGTTGTTATGCTTTATGCTTCGAGAACAACGCTATTATATTTAGCCGTATTATTAACTGTGGGCAACGGCTTAATTGGTTTTGCCGACGACTTTCTTAAGGTGGCTTTGAAGCGCTCTTTGGGTTTGCGGGCGCGAAGCAAAATTATAGGTCAGACGATAATTGTAATTATATTTTTTTTGATATGGCGTAATCTGGGGTTTGATACTGTGGTCGCCATTCCCCTTACTGAGTACCGCTTTGACTTAGGCATCTATTATTTGCCTTTTTTGTTGTTGTTTGTGATTGGGACAACTAACGCAGTCAACTTAACGGACGGTATAGACGGCTTGGCGGCCGGGGCGGCAATTCTCGCGCTTCTTGCTTATTTGCTGATTTCCGTAATGCAGGGAGCGGCTGAATTAGCACAGTTCAGTGCAGCCTTGATTGGCGGTACATTCGCTTTTCTTATTTTTAATTTGCATCCTGCCCGAGTGTTTATGGGTGACGTGGGGTCCTTATCTTTGGGCGGAGCTTTGGCAGCCCTGGCTATCCTTACAAAAACTGAATTGTTTTTGGTAATCATCGGCGGAGTTTTTGTTTTGGAAACGCTTTCTGTTATCATTCAAGTTATTTTTTTTCAAGCCACAGGAAAAAGAGTCTTTCGTATGAGTCCCTTGCACCACCATTATGAGCTGGGCGGCCATAGTGAATGGCGGGTTGTTACCGGGTTTTGGGCGCTGGGGTTTATTTTTGCTATTGTGGGTTTAATAAAGCTGGGCGCTTTCTAAAACTGGGAGGAATACTATTATGGATGTTAAAGGGAAAAAAGTTGTGGTAATCGGGCTGGCACGCAGCGGGGTTGCCACAGCGCGTTTATTAGCTCAGGACGGAGCTCAGGTTGTTATAAACGATTGCAAGCCGGCAGCAGAGCTTAAGGAAGAGATGGACGCATTAAGCGAATTTCCTGCTGTAAAATTTGTGACAGGTTCACATCCTGCTGAAATAGTCAATCAAAGTGTGTCGCTGGTTGTTAAGAATCCAGGTGTCCCTTTAAATTTGCCGCCATTAGCAAGGGCGCGGGATTTGGGAATACCTGTGTTTACCGAGGTGGAGTTGGCTTCATGGAAAATTTCCGCTCCACTTGTGGCTATTACCGGAACAAACGGCAAAACCACTACTACTGCGTTGACTGGTGAAATGTATAAAAACTCCGGGTGCCGCACTTTTGTTGCTGGGAATATTGGCGTTCCCCTTTCTGCCATTGTCGGCGCAGTTGCTCCGCAGGATGTGGTTGTGGCGGAGCTAAGCAGTTTCCAGTTGGAAGGCACGCTTAGTTTCCGTCCCAGAATTTCCGTAATATTGAATATTACTCCCGATCATATGGATCGTCATGGTTCGTTGTCTGAGTATAGGAATGCTAAAGCCAAAATTTTTGCAAATCAAAAGGAAGGCGATTACGTAATTCTTAATGCTGATGATCCAGAAACATACTGCATGCATACACGGCCAGAAGCAAATGTTTATACTTTTAGCCGCATTAAGGAGCTTCCCAAAGGGGCATATATACGCCAAAGTCAAATAATAATAAATAATGGGGTAGAGGTACAGCCGGTTTGTGATGTTAGCGATATTGCCATACCCGGTGACCATAACTTGGAAAATGCTTTAGCTGCTACTCTATTAGCTTGGTTGGGCGGGGTGTCTGTAGAAACAATTGCATATACATTAAAGCGGTTTCCTGGTGTTCCTCATAGGCTGGAGTTTGTGCGAACTCTGGAGGGCATTAGTTTCTATAACGATTCAAAGGGAACTAATACGGATGCGGCAATTAAAGCAATGGAAGCTTTCCCCGGCCGTAAGGTTTTAATTGCCGGCGGCTATGATAAGGGTGGCGAGTTTGACGTCTTAGCCGAAGCTGTGAAAACACATGCAGCTAGTGTCGTCTTAATCGGGCAGGTAGCGCCGCGATTGGCAGATGCATTAACAGCGGCGGGCTTTAATTGTTTTGATTATGCGGCAACATTGGAGGAAGCAGTTGATAAGGCTTACAGGATGGCAGGTTCAGGTGATGCTGTACTGTTATCTCCGGCCTGCGCATCTTGGGATATGTTTAAGGACTTTGAGGAACGGGGAAATCAATTTAAAGAAGCGGTTTTGAAGCTGGAGGGAAGAGGAGTTGAAACGAACAGTTAAAAGGAAAGAGCCTGATTTCATCATTCTCTTTACTACGATGATACTTTTAGCCATAGGCATGGTGATGGTATTTAGCGCAAGTGCCGTCATTGCCATGGAAAATCGACAGGATTTATACTTTCATTTGCGAAGGCAGGCTTTTTGGTCAATTTTGGGTTTAGCTGGAATGATAATTTTAAGTAATTATGATTATTGGAAGTTGAAGCGCTGGACTAATGTTATTTTACTGGCCAGCTTCATTCTGCTTTTAGCCGTATTTATTCCTGGACTGGGAGTAGAAATTTACGGTGCCAAGCGGTGGATTGGCTTTGGCGGTTTTACAGGCCAGCCTTCCGACTTGGCAAAGGTTTCACTGCTGCTTTTTTCTGCAGCTTTTCTTTCTCGGAAGGACATTCGAATCGGGAGATTTACGGAAGGTCCGCTCCCGGTCCTTGGTGTTATGGGTATCTTTTTCGTTCTTATTCTACTGCAGCCGGATTTGGGTACTGCCCTAGCTATTGCCGGCACAATCATGGTTATTATCTTTGTAGCAGGGATGTCGCTAAAGCAAATACTTGTATTGGGTTTATCAGCAATGCCTTTGGTAGGTTATTTGATGATTAGTAAGCCCTACCGCATGCGCCGCTTACTCTCTTTTCGTGATCCCTGGGCCGATCCCCTTAATACCGGCTATCAAATCATTCAATCTCTATACGCACTGGGACCCGGAGGCCTCTTTGGTGTGGGCCTTGGACGCAGCCGTCAGAAGTTCTTTTATCTTCCGGAGCCCCACAGTGATTTTATCTTTGCTATTATCGGTGAGGAACTGGGCTTTATTGGTGCCGCCAGTGTTTTGCTGCTTTTTTTTCTTTTGATTTGGCGTGGCTTTAAAATAGCGATAATGGCGCCTGATATGTTCGGTTCTCTTTTGGCGACAGGAATTACAGCAATGATTGGACTCCAGGCTCTCATGAATATTGCTGTTGTTACCGGTTCCATACCGGTTACCGGAATAAATTTGCCGCTTATTAGTGCAGGAGGTTCGTCGCTGCTCTTTACAATGTGCAGCATCGGTGTTTTGCTAAATATATCAAAACATATAAAATAACAGTATTAATTGCCAAGCAGCAGGAGGGATTCTCATGCGTGTGATGATTGCGGCGGGCGGGACCGGAGGGCATATATATCCGGCGCTGGCTCTTGCTCGCCATCTTAAGTCTGTGGAAAACGCGGAAGTCTTATTTGTGGGGACACAAAAAGGGATGGAAAAGGAAATCATTCCGAACAATGGCTTCCCCCTAGAAATGATTCCGGTTGTCGGTTTGGAGAGAAGGTTGTCATTGCAAATGGGACGAGCCGTTTTTCTTGCTTTTTCCGGCCTAAGAGCGGCTAGGCGATTAATTAAATACTTTCGCCCCGATATAGTAGTAGGTGTTGGTGGTTATGTATCCGGTCCAGTGGTGTTGGCAGCTGCGTTGTCAAATATTCCAACAGTTATTCATGAGCAAAACGCAATTCCAGGCTTGACTAATGTACTCCTTTCGCGAATAGCCAGCCGTGTTTGTTTGAGCATTCCAGGAAGTGAGCGTTATTTTCCTCGTCCGGAGAGAACAGAGTTGACAGGAAATCCGCGTGCCAGTGAAGCAATTGCTGCGGACGGCAAAGATACGATTCCTGCCGGCATGTTGCCGGGAGTGCCTCTGTTGCTTTGTGTCGGCGGGAGCCATGGCGCAGCCAGGTTAAATGAGGTAGTTACAGAAAGTATCTCCGGCATATTGTCAGCCTGTGACGCTCAAATAGTATATATAACAGGCAAGCGCTACTTTGGGGGAGTTTCCTCCAAGCTGGCAGAAACAGGGGTTCGTTTTCCTAAGCGTCTTCATATAATTCCATATCATCCTGCATTGCCTGAGCTCTTAACAAAAACTTCATTATTGGTAAGCCGAGCAGGTGCTACCACTTTAGCGGAAGTTACGGCATTAGGAGTGCCAGCAGTCTTAGTTCCTTCTCCTAACGTAACAAACAACCACCAAGAATATAATGCCAGAATGCTTTCAGATCAGGGCGCGGCAGTTCTTGTTAATGAAAAAGAATTGACTACAGGCGGTCTGAGTGAGATGCTGATTGAGCTTTTGAATGATAATAGCCGTTTGCATGAGATGTCATGCGCGAGCCGCAGGCTTGGTTTCCCTGATGCCTCAGAACGGATGACTACGGTATTAAAAGAATTGGTTTAACACCATTTGTGTCCTTTGCATACTATAAATTACGGCAAAGGGCAAATGTGCGGGAGGTGCTTATGGAGCAAATCGTCAAATCATTAGCAGCAGTGGTATCCGGTCTGGTTAAAACTCAGGAACCCATGTCCCGCCATACTTCTTTTCAAATAGGCGGCCCGGCTGATTTGTATTTGCAGCCTCAGACAACGACAGAATTGATTTCAGCCTTGACGTTGCTTAAAGAAAAGGGTATCCCCTATTTTTTGCTGGGGAGAGGAACTAACATATTAGTTGGTGATGGCGGCTATCGTGGAGCTGTAATTGGGCTGGCCGGTGATTTTATGCAATTTTCCTATGAGGGGACAATTGTGAGAAGCGGCGCAGCCGTACCGTTGCCACGACTGGCAGGGAATGCTTGTAAACGTGAGATGAGCGGGCTTGAGTTTGCCACAGGCATTCCAGGGTCAGTGGGAGGCGCATTATTTATGAATGCTGGAGCTCACGGACGGTCGGTCGGTGATATACTGGTTGATGCTGAAATTCTTGATTGCGCCGCATTGTCGCTACATACATTTCGGGCGTCAGACTTAATGCTGTCTTACCGCACCAGCGGAATAGCTGAAGGGTCTGTCGTCTGTTTCGCCAGATTCGCTTTATCCCCAGGAAAAATGGAAGATATTGAGCGCAAACGCCGGGAGTTTACGGATTTCCGGAGGTTGCGCCAACCCCGCCAACCTAGCGCCGGAAGTATATTTAAAAATCCGCCCCAAGATGCCGCCGGTCGGCTTATTGAAGCTGCAGGCCTAAAAGGCCGCCGGTCGGGTGGAGCAAAAATCTCCGAGATCCATGCTAACTTTATTGTAAACTGCGGAAACGCCACTGCAACTGATGTCTTGACATTGATTGAGTGGGCGAAAGAGGCTGTGGACAGAAAGTTCGGTATAAGCTTGGCATTGGAGATACAAGTGCTTGGCGACTAACGGGAAGGTGGAAGCATGGAGAAATATATTGTTCATGGCGGCAGGCGTTTGGAAGGCTCTGTTAGAATCGGGGGTGCTAAAAATTCAATTTTGCCTGTCCTGGCAGCGGTACTTTTAAATAAGAGCGAGAATGAGATTATATTAAAAAACGTGCCGTATATCAGCGACGTAATAAAAATGGTGGAAATACTGAGAAGCTTAGGTGCAAAGGTCGCTTGGAGCGGTAGAAGTTTAATTATAAACTCAAGAGATGTAAACAACTATTCGGTAAGTGAGGTATTAATGCGGGAAATGCGTTCTACAATTTTTTTGATGGGAGCGCTGTTAACCCGCTTTGGTCAGGTTTGTATTTCTCATCCGGGTGGTTGCGCCATTGGCCAGCGTCCAATTGAACTGCACTTAAAGGGGCTAAAAGCTCTTGGGGCTCAGATACGAGAACAACACGGCTATATTTATGCCAGCAGCCCTCGGCTTACCGGTGGAAATATACACTTAGACTATCCTAGCGTGGGAGCAACGGAGAATATAATGCTGGCTGCCGTCTGTGCCCGTGGTGCAACCACAATTTATAACGTTGCCAAAGAACCGGAAATTGTAGATTTACAGAGTTTACTTAATAAAATGGGTGGCCGTGTCCGCGGTGCAGGAACGGATCGTATTCGTATCGAAGGCGTTAATCAATTACACGGAGTCGAATATTCTGTTATTCCAGACCGTATTGTGGCAGGGACGCTTTTAATGGCGGCTGCGGCCACTGGCGGGAATGTTCAGCTTGAAAACGTTATTCCCGGCCACCTGGAGGCTGTAATTGCTAAGCTTCGAGAAGCTGGAGCGCAAATTAGGGCGGAAAAGGATAAACTGTATATTTTAGCTTCGGAAAGGCTGCGTGCCGTAGAATTCGTGAGAACAATGCCTCATCCTGGTTTTCCCACCGATTTGCAGGCTCCGATGATGGCCCTCTTGTGCAAAGCACAAGGAACGAGTATGATTATTGAGAATGTTTTTGATTCCCGTTTTAAGCATGTTGGAGAGTTACTTCGTATGGGAGCAAATATTCAAGTGGCTACCGATGCTCGGACTGCTATAGTTCAGGGAGTGTCTCAATTGACCGGTGCGGCTGTGACCTCCTCTGATTTGCGGGCGGGAGCCGCCTTAGTTATAGCAGGTCTCAGTGCTGAAGGAGTAACTACAGTGGATGGCTTACAACATATTGACAGAGGATATGAAAACTTGGAAGGCTATATTTCTCAGCTTGGCGGCAGTATTGAAAGAGTTTAAATAGTCCCGCGGCTGATTAGCCGCGGGAAAACATAGGCTATGGAGGCAAAGTAATGGACAAGCATAATCGCATCCGCCCCATTCCGTCGCGAAAGCACGACCATATTATCTCTGCAAAAAAGAAAGCTATACAAAACCGTTTGTTTATTATATTTATTTTTTTTGTACTGCTTTGGGGGTTTAACAGCTTTATTCGTTCGGACTATTTTGTTTTGGAAAACATAGAAATTCAAGGCGGCTTGCATACTCCTGAAGCTGAAATACGTTTGGCTATGCAGGTTTTCGAGGGGCAAAACGTGTGGGAGATAAATCTTTCACAGATAAAAAAAAGAGCAGAAAAAATTCCCCGTATAGAATCTGCGGAAATTCACAGACGTTTGCCAAGGTCGCTTATAGTTAAAGTGTTAGAAAAAAAAGCTATGGCGTTAGTGCCTTATGGCGAATATCTCCTGGAAGTAGGGGTAGATGGACAAGTGCTCGGGACAACCCAGGATCCCCAGTATTTTGGCCTTCCCTTACTAACAGGTATTTCTCCTGTAGAGTTAAAAGTAGGTGAGTATCTATTGTGGGGAGAACAGCTAGAGTCAGCTTTAGCCGCTTTGCAGTTACTAGATAATATCGGGCCTGCTGTTTCCGAGCTAAACGTATCTGACTCGGAGAATTTTATTCTCATTACTTTGGATGGTCTGGTTGTTTGGCTTGGCCACAACAATTTTGTCGAAAAAATAAATATTTTGTCACAGATATCAGCGCAGATTCAAGGGAAATATTCCAATGGATACTTGGATTTAAGGGTAAAAGAGGCTCCAGCCTTTAATGTGACATCGTCAAAAAATAGCATAAATTAATATCTAAATAAAGGAAACAGCTAAGTTATGTTGAATAAAAAGTAATGTGACAAGCAAGGCGAGGAGGTGTGATTGTGGTCAAGGGAAGCTTAATTTGCGGCATGGATATAGGCACATCACATGTTCGCGCAATTGTGGGAGAAGTGAATATTGACGGATCCATAAATATTATCGGCGTGGGGACAAGTATGTCCGAAGGATTAAAAAAAGGGGTAATTGTGGATCTTGATAAGACAGTGGCAGCAATCTCCCATGCAGTGGAAGAAGCTGAGCGGATGGTAGGTGTAAGCATACCTTCCGCTTTTTTAGGGATTGTTGGTTCACAGGTTGGCTTGGTCATTAATCGCGGAGTTGTTGCTGTTTCAGGAGATGACAAAGAAATCACCGAAGATGATGTGGAAAGAGTTCTACAGGCTGCCAGAGTAATCGCGTTGCCGCCTGACCGTGAAATTATTGATGTGATACCGCGCGAGTATATAGTTGACGGATATGATGGTATACGTGATCCGGTAGGAATGGTTGGTGTACGCCTTGAAGTTGACGCAATGATTGTTACAGGAACAGTTACTTGTATTCGTAACCTGGTTCGGTGCGTTGAGCGGGCTGGCTTGGAAATTGACGGTATGGTGCTAACATCTCTTGCTAATGCCGAAGTGGCTCTGTCACGCGATGAGAAAGAGTTGGGCGTTGTCCTTATAGACATTGGTGGAGGCACTACGGAAATAGCCGTTTTTCAAAATGGTCATTTAAAGAGTATTTCTGTAATACCGGTGGGCGGCGACTATATAACAAGCGATATTGCAGTGGGGTTACGAACTACGATTCAGTCAGCGGAAAAACTGAAAATTGAGCATGGTGTGGCGTTGACTTCATTAGTTTCCGATGATGATTCTGTTGAATTAGCTCAAATTGCCGGTAAAGAAGCCCGTAGAGTTTCGGCGTCTGAGTTAGCTATTATTATTGAGCCTCGTCTAGCTGAGATTTTTCACCTTGCTTCATGTGAACTTGTGAAGATGGGTGTAAAAGAACCCATGCCTGCTGGCGTTGTCCTTACTGGCGGCGTAGCATTAACCCGCGGTATTGTAGAATTGTCTGAACATATTTTCTTTTCTTCAGTTCGTGTAGCACAGCCCGGTTATGTTGGAGTGAAAAGTCCAATTTATTCAACTGGCGTGGGAATAGTTCACTACGCTAGCAGATTAAATTCTGGCAACTTAAGGGAACACAGGGGGAGTTGGCAATTACTGCCTGGGCTGTTCAATAAGGTTAAGAAATTGTTTTTAGAAATGTTTGATTAAACATCCCGTGGGAAGAGAGGGTTTGCTGTTATGATTGAGTTTGATTTAGAAATGGAACCGTTTGCGCAGATAAAAGTAATAGGTGTGGGCGGTGGCGGAAGTAATGCTGTTAACAGGATGATAGCCGCAGGTTTGCGCGGTGTGGAGTTTATTTCTGTGAACACAGATGCTCAGGCGCTTTATCTGGCAAACTCCGAATGTAAGCTGCAAATCGGTGAAAAGCTTACTAAAGGGCTTGGCGCGGGAGCAAACCCGGAAATAGGATTTCAGGCGGCAGAAGAGAGCCGAGAAGAAATTAAACAAGTGCTTGCAGGTGCGGACATGGTTTTTGTTACCGCAGGCATGGGCGGCGGCACCGGTACAGGAGCTGCTTCTGTTATCGCTGAAGTTGCGCATGAGCTGGGAGCATTGACGGTTGGTGTTGTTACAAAGCCATTTACGTTTGAGGGAAAAAGAAGATCCAGCGCAGCAGAAAAAGGTTTGGCTCAGCTTAAAGAAAAAGTAGATACACTTATTGTTATTCCAAACGATAGGCTCTTGCAGGTAGTAGAAAAAAGGACTCCTATTCTCGAGGCTTTTCGTATTGCAGATGACGTATTGCGCCAGGGTGTTCAGGGTATATCCGATTTAATTGCTGTTCCTGGCTTGATTAACTTGGATTTTGCCGATGTGAAGACAATTATGAAGGAAACTGGAGCTGCACTAATGGGTATTGGAATCGGCACAGGAGACAATCGTACTGTTGATGCGGCCAAAGCTGCCATTGCCAGTCCGCTGCTGGAAACTTCCATAGACGGTGCCCGCGGTGTCCTCTTAAATATTACCGGAGGCAGTGATTTGGGGCTTTTTGAAGTTAATGAAGCTGCCGACATTGTTGCCGAAGCGGCAGATCCAGATGCAAACATCATTTTTGGCGCTGTAATTGACGAAAATCTTAAAGATGAGGTGCGCGTTACCGTTATTGCCACAGGCTTTGACCATCGCGTATCTGAACGCAAGATAATGATGAACGAATTGACTCAAAATAATTTTTCCTCCGAGGACATTGATATTCCCGCTTTTCTCCGCCGCAAGCGCACCTAGTGCTAGCGAAAACCAGGGAAAAATTCCAAATCTACGCCCACCGGCACAGCATCTGCTGTGCCGGTTTTTTCCTTTTGTTTTTTATTTTCCCGGGCCCCAGATTGTGACAAATTTTTAAGGCACGATGGTTTATAATCAGGCATAGATGATGGAGAACACGCATAAGTATTAACGGTTATTTAGCTTGGCCGGGCAGGTGGGCACTTTGTATGTTGAAGATCTTTTTGCGTTAAACTTCCTGATGAATACATTATTATTTTATATTACATCTTTGCTTACCAGTCGAATGATTACCCGGAGCCGTTTATTTATGGGAGGCGCCGTAGCAGCTCTCTACAGCTTAATCATTTTCTTTCCCGGCGTACATTTGTTGTATACTTGGCTTGGAAAATTAATTGTTTCGTTTTTTCTTGTGTGGTTTACCTTCCGACCAAGTCGTTCTGTGGAAATGCTCCGGCTTTACGGCGCTTTTTTTCTGTCTTCGTTTTTTCTTGCAGGAACAATATTTGCACTTCACTTCTTTGGTAGTACCCCGGCAGTTGTTCGCGGCGGCGTCTTTTATCTAGAGCCTCCGCAGCCTGGAATGCTATTTGTCGGTGGGCTTGCGGCCTTTCTTCTCATTAGTGTTGTTTGGCACTTTAGCGAAAAGCAGCGTCGGCGCAGCAAATTACGCTATCAGGTGGTAATTAATGATGGTGACAAAGAAGTTATTCTTCGAGCATTTGTGGACACCGGAAATAATCTGAGAGAGCCTGTAACAGGCAAACCACTAATTATTGTATGTTATGATGCGGTAAGAGAAATGCTCCCCAAGGTGCTGCAAGAGGCTTTTGATCGTGATGAAAATCCTGTGGAAGCGCTGTTGCTTCTGGATAGTGCAACGGCAGATCGCTTTGGTATTGCTTCTTATCGCTCTCTGGAAACGGCAGGCATGCTTATTACATTTCGTCCCAATAATGCTTATCTTTACGGTGATAACTGTGTAAGGGATTTAAAGCAACTGCGGTTTGCTATAACAGGGAAGACACTATCTTTGGATTGTGATGTGGATGCTTTGCTGCATCCTGGTGTTTTGGACTTTATAGGAGGTGACTTGTAAGATTGTTCGCTCATTGGAGACTTAAGCTGCGATTAATTTTTTTGCGGTTACAGAGGTTGCTGGGACTGGAGTTTCAGCCGGAAGTTTATTATGTGGGAAGTTCGGAGACGTTGCCTCCTCCTTTATCACAAGATGAGGAATACTTTTTGCTGGAAAAGTTAAAAAGCGGTGACTGGGCTGTTAAAACTGTTTTAATAGAGCGAAACCTGCGTTTAGTAGTTTATATTGCTAGGAAATTTGAGAATACCGGCATTCATATTGATGACCTTGTATCTATAGGCACTATCGGACTTATTAAAGCAGTGAATACATTTGATCCCCACAAAAATATAAAGCTGGCCACATATGCTTCTAAATGTATCGAAAATGAAATTTTAATGTTTCTGCGAAGAAATAATAAGATTAGAGCTGAAGTGTCTTTTGATGAGCCGCTAAATGTGGATTGGGACGGGAATGAATTGCTTTTGTCAGATGTTCTGGGAACAGAGAATGATTTGATTCTCAAGAACATTGAGGCAGAGGTAGAACGTAAATTGCTTTACAGTGCTATGGAAAAACTCAACAGACGAGAAAAGAAAATTATGGAGTTGAGATTCGGCTTGCTTGGACAGGAAGAAAAAACTCAAAAAGAAGTGGCTGTAATGCTGGGGATTTCCCAGTCATATATTTCGCGTCTGGAAAAAAGAATTATTACTCGATTAAAAAAAGAAATTAAAAAAATGGAATAATTAGCTTGCATTGTCACGCCGTGAAATCTTTAGCTGTATAAAAACAACCTCTGAGGAAATAATGCAGATATACAGCCAACAGGTTTTTATTCCTTGAATATTTAAACTGGAAGGGGAAACGGCGTGATAAATAAGGTGGAAATATGCGGTGTAAATACCGCAAAACTGCCCGTGCTAAAAAGTGAGGAGATGCGCCGTCTTTTTGTCCGGTTGCGTGACGGAGACGAGTCTGCAAGGGAGATATTGATTCGCAGCAATTTGCGCCTTGTGCTCAGTGTGATACAACGTTTCAATAACAGGGGCGAATATGTGGATGACTTATTTCAAGTGGGATGTATTGGCTTGATAAAAGCAATTGATAATTTTGACCTAGGGCAAAATGTAAAGTTTTCTACATATGCTGTGCCAATGATTATCGGGGAAATTCGCCGCTATTTACGGGATAACAATCCTGTGAGAGTTTCACGTTCATTGCGCGATATTGCTTATAAAGTCCTTCAGGTTAGAGATGTTTTAGCCAATCGGTTCGGCAGAGAGCCAAATATTAATGAAATAGCTTCGGAGCTGGATTTAAAGCGGGAAGATATTGTTTGCGCACTTGATGCAATTCAAGAGCCGGTTTCCCTTTTTGAACCTATATATCATGATGGCGGCGATCCCATTTTTGTGATGGACCAAATTTCAGACGATAAAAATCAGGACGAAAAGTGGCTGGAAGTTTTGGCTATTAAAGAAGCGCTGCAGAAGCTTAACGAGAGAGAAAAACTAATTTTAACACTTCGATTTTACCGCGGAAAGACGCAAATGGAAGTGGCCGATGAAATCGGCATTTCACAAGCACAGGTGTCACGCTTGGAAAAGGCGGCGCTTAGTCACCTGCGCAAGCATGTTCAATAAGGAGGTGGAGAAGATGCACAACAAAAAAGTATGGAAGGGTGCTGGACTGCTTATCGTTGCGGTACTATTGACGGTATTTCTTTCTCCACCCAACGAGACAGTAAAAGCTTTTAATCAGTCAAATCTTATTAGAGCAGCTGAAGTACGCGAAGTCGACGGCAATTTATGGTACACAAGGGTTGCTCCTGTTACCGATATGTTGCCATAAAACGCATATTATTTTGTTTCACAGCCCTTATGCCTCGTGTGTATTCAATATACTTCGAGAATGAGGGTTGTTTGCTTTATGCTCTTTTAATAAATATCAACTGTCAATCATCCAGGTTTTTCTCATATACTGTAGAAAAGATTAAAAGAGGTGTGCTATGATAAAAGTCTCTGACTTGCGTAATAGAGACGTGGTTAATGTTGTGGACGGGAAAAGGTTGGGAGTAATCTGTGATTTGGATCTAGATTTGGAAAAGGGAATTATAACTGCTTTGATTGTGCCGGGGAGCTCCAGGTTTTTTAGTATGCTTGGGGGGAGCCGTGATTTTGTTATCCCTTGGGAAAATATTGTTAAGATTGGGATTGATACAATTCTTGTAGATTTGCCTGGGCCAGTATATAGAAATCGTTAAAATATAGATTAATTTTCTTTTGACGCACAATATCTGGTGGTGTATAATTATAACAATACTAGATATAGGGTGTTTGAAAGGAGGCACATAACGTTGAAGTGTCCATACTGCGGTTGTGGTGAAAGCAGAGTTATTGATTCACGCTCTACCGATGAAGGTGGTGCAATTCGCAGGCGCAGGGAGTGTATAGAATGTGAGAAGCGTTTTACAACTTACGAAAAATTAGAGGAGTCTCCCTTAATAGTTGTTAAGCGTGACGGAAGCAGGCAACTGTTTGAGCGCAGGAAAATTTTGAACGGGCTCATATATGCAGGGGGAAAACGCAAAATTTCTCTAAGCACTTTTGAGTCGCTGGTGGACAACCTGGAACGAGAATTGCGTAATAATTTCTACCATGAAGTGGCATCTGATGAAATTGGGCGTAGGGTTTTAGCTAAGCTTAGAGATATAGATGAGGTGGCTTATGTCCGATTTGCGTCTGTTTACCATCAGTTCAGAGATATTGACGATTTTAAAAAAGCACTGGCCGAGATGCCTGAGAATGAGCGGTGACCGGTTATCTATAGCGGGAGGAAAAGAACATGTATATAGAGATTAAAAAGCGTGACGGCCGTGTTGTGCCGTTTGATGCAGAGAAGATTACGGAGGCAATCTTAAAGGCTGCTAAGGCAGTGGGAGGGGAAAATAAAAAGATTGCGGAGAATTTGACAGCCCAGGTAATTGCTCAATTGAGCAGTCAGGGCTACAACGGAGTTATCCCTGCAGTTGAGGATGTCCAGGATACTGTGGAAAAGGTTTTAATTGAAAATGGACATGCCCGCACGGCAAAAGCTTACATACTTTATCGTGACCGTCGCAATCGCATACGTGAAGGAAAGTCGGATTTAATGGACACGGTTAGGGACATTTTAGTGGAAACTAACCGAGAAAATGCCAACGTTTCAAATTCCCCTTCGGCTAAAATGCTGCAAATTGCCAGTGCTGCCAGTAAACAGTACTACCTGACTAACCTTTTGCCTGAGGACTTTGCCCAGGCGCATATAAGCGGAGTTTTTCATATTCATGACTTAGACTACTACGGCAAAACGCTTAATTGTTTACAGATTGATCTTACCCGGCTGCTGACTGAGGGGTTTAATACCGGGTATGGTTTTATTCGTTCGCCAAAACGGATAGGATCTGCTGTGGCTCAAGCGGCCATTATTTTACAGAGCAATCAGAATGATATGTTTGGCGGCCAGAGTTTCCCTCATTTTGACAGGTCTATGGCCGAAGTTGTGGCTACAATGGCCACTGTACCCGGCGAAGAGGAAATTGTTCAGGCAATGGAAGGGTTAGTTTATAACCTAAATACAATGCATTCCAGAGCGGGAGCACAGGTTCCATTTTCTACTCTGAATGTGGGGACGGATATCTCCGATATGGGACGTTCTGTTACACGCGCCATCTTAAGAGCGTTTGAGAGAGGATTGGGAAATGGTGAAAGCCCCATTTTTCCCAATTTGGTTTTTCGTGTAAAAGAGGGGATTAACATGAATCCCGGCGATCCAAATTATGATCTTTTCCAGTATGCTGTTAAAGTTGCTTCTCATCGCCTGAATCCCACTTTCAGCTTTATGGATGCCTCCTTTAATAAGACTTATGGTGATGAAATAGCCTATATGGGATGTCGCACAAGAACTATCGGCAATAGGCACGGTGAAGAGGTTTCTGCCGGGAGAGGGAATATTGCTCCTGTTTCTATAAACTTGCCGAGGATAGGTTTGCAGACACGTGATGTAAAACTTTTTTTCGTAGAGCTGGATCGTGTTTTGCGATTGTCGGCTAGACAATTGATGCATCGCTTTGAAATTCTGGGGAATCTTCGTGCCGGTGATTTGCCGTTTTGTATGGGACAAAAGCTTTATATGGGATCAGAAAATTTGCATGCTGATGAGCCTATTAAAGAAGCTATTAAAAATGGCACTTTAGCAGTTGGTTTTATCGGCTTAGCCGAAACGATACAAGCATTAATAGGCAAGCATCACGGAGAGGACCGGGAAGCCCAGGAGTTGGGGTTAAAAATTGTATCCCATATGAGCAAGCGCATGGAACAATTTTCTGACGAGTTTGATTTGAACTTTGTTTTAGTAGCAACTCCCGCAGAAGGGCTGTCCGGCCGCTTTATCAGAATGGACCGTGATCTTTTCGGCTCCATTCCGAAAATTACGGATAAAGAATACTATACCAACTCATTTCATATTCCTGTAAACTACTGCATGCCATTGTTTGATAAGTTAAGTGTAGAAGGAGAATACCATAAGCTTTGCCCAGCAGGGCACATATCCTATGTGGAGCTTGATTCTCCTCCCGGAAAGAACGTGGAAGCTGTGGAGGATATAGTACGCCATATGGCGTCCTCCGATATAGGTTACGGTGGCATCAACTATCCCATTGACGAATGCCGTTCGTGTGGCTTTAGCGGTATTGTTCACGACTCTTGCCCCGGTTGCGGCGGCACGGATGTGCGCCGAATTCGGCGGATTACCGGTTATCTTTCTACCGAGGAGCGATTTAACAGTGCGAAGCAGGCTGAGCTGCGCGACCGTAAACCGCACTGTAGGTAATCATAGTTATTTAAAGAGGTAACAAATGAGGGTTAAGCTTGCAGGAGTAGAAAAGAATAGTGTGGTGGATGGCCCGGGGTTGCGAACTGTTGTTTTTGCCCAGGGTTGTCCTCATTGCTGTCCGGGTTGTCATAATCCGCAAACCCAGGATGCCGAAGGCGGCTTATGGTATGATTTGGATAGATTGGCAACGGAGCTTTGTACCGACAGCTCGGTAAGGGGCATTACTTTTTCAGGTGGGGAGCCGTTCTGTCAGGCTGGGGCTTTTGCCGCTTTAGCCGACTGTTTAATTAAAAGCAAACTGGAAATTTTAATTTATACAGGGTATACTTATGAGAGGCTCCTTGCCAAAGCCGCAGCCGGAGATTCTGGAATTAGAAGACTTCTGGAAGCCGGTGATATTTTGATTGACGGCCCTTATATTAGAGAGAAGCGCGACACGTCATTAGCTTTTCGTGGCTCGGACAATCAGCGTGTTATTGACCTGAAGCAGACGAGAATGACTGATAATGTTGTCCTTTCCCCGTTTCATTATCGTTAGCAGGAGTGAATATGAATAAGGAAACAATAGTCAGCCGCCGGGGAATTGCCTTTCTTTCCTATGGCAATATTGCAGGGGCGAAAGTTTTACACGGGTTTTCATTACGTATGGGCGGGCAAAGCCCCGTACCCTATGATACTCTTAATCTTGGGCTTCATGTTGCAGATGACCGGGATACTGTGCTGCAAAACAGAAGACATTTTGCCGAAGCTGTGGGTTATCCGCAAGAAGCTGTTGTGGCCGGTGAACAAGTTCATGGTACACAGGTTGCTGTTGTCACCGGAGGAATGAAGGGCTGCGGTCATTTGCATACTGCTGACGCACTGCCGTCAACGGACGGAATGGTTACTGCAGAGCCGGGAATTGTTCTGATGGCTTACTCGGCAGATTGTACAATTCTTTTCTTTTACGATCCTGTTAATAGTTGTGTCGGTGTGGCTCATGCCGGTTGGCGGGGTGCTGTGGCTGATATGGCAGCGATAATGGTAAATGTTATGGTGGATATGGGCTGCCATCGTGAAAATATCCGGACAGCATTTTCCCCGGCTATTGGACAATGCTGTTATCGTGTGGGGACTGAGTTTGCGGATTGTGTGCCGAAAAAATACCGGCAAGCTCTTAAGCGAAACAAAGACGGCGAGATGTTTTTAAATTTGCAGGCAATACATAGGCTTTCCTTAACAGCTGAAGGAGTGGCTGAAGAAAATATTGCAGGCAGCCGTTATTGCACCTGCTGCCGTACGGACATGTTTTTTTCGTATCGCGCTGCAGCAGGGGTGACCGGTAGAATGGCAGGAGTAATCTCGTTGCTAAAGTAGGAGCTATGATGAAAAAAAACAGAAATCTTACAGTTGTTCAGGGCAAGCGGCAGAACAGGACAGGCAAGAAGCTTGTTTGCTTTCTCTTAGCCGCTGTTGCCATATACTTTTGTGTGCCTATGCTTTATTCTTTTGGCCTAGACGCTTTGGGTGCCCGGTTTGTTAGGACCGTTGTAGTTGAAAGCGGCGTGCTGGAAACGCTATTGGCTGTGGAAGGCGTTATTGTGCGCAAGGAGAGGGTCGTTACTGCTCCTGCTTCGGGGAAATTGGAGTGGGTTGTCGAGGAAGGCGAACGGCTATCTGTTGGGACCCTGGCGGCACGGATAAAAACTGGAGAAAGTACTTGGCAGGCAGTGCATACTCCGGCTCCGGGATTAATAATAATGCAGTTGGATGGTCTGGAAGGAGTTTTGCAGCCTCAGTCTCTAACAGAAATAAATGTGCCTTTGACACGAAAGCTCCCTTTACAGCAGAGGAGCTTGCTTACCGGAGAAGAAGTTACTCGAGGTTCTGTGCTGTTTAAAATGGTTGACAACTTTACCTGGTATTACTTGATAGAGCTGTCTGCCCATGAATATGCCGGGTTGTCAGAGAGAGCGTCCGTAACAATGAGGTTTTCTTTTACTCCTGATCAGGATGTAACAGGCAGGCTTGACGTTGTTAAACAAGAAGACGATAAGGTGACGATAAGCTTTGAAATAAATGGTGCTGTGGACCATTGTTTTAAAGAGAGGTTTTCCTCTGCCGATGTAGTTACAAAAAGAACAAGAGGCACTGTCCTGCCTGCTTCTGCACTAATTGAGCAAGAAGGAGAAACAGGAGTGTATATTCTGGATAAATCGGTTGTTCGTTACCGGCCTGTGGATGTTTTAGATGCATGGCAGGGAAAAGTTGTTGTTAGTGGATTGCGAATCGGGTTTTCAGTAATCACAAACCCGAATATGTTCAGAGAAGGGCAGCGTTTATGAATAAATTAAGAGCAAATATAGAGGCGGTTCGTGCATCTTTACTGTGGGCGGCAGGGAAATCAGGACAGGATAACGTTCGATTAATTGCGGTGACCAAAACAGTGCCGGCAGCTGTCATCGGTGAAGCCATGCAGTTTGGTCTGACTTCTTTTGGTGAAAATCGTTTGCAGGAGGCGCTGCCCAAAGTTGAAATGTATCCTGATGCCGATTGGCATTTTATAGGGCGTCTGCAGACAAATAAGGTAAAAGATGTGATAGGACGTTTTAACCTTATCCATTCATTGGATCGCTGGAAATTGGCGGAGGCTTTGAATGGGCATGCGGAAAATCTGGGAAAGAAGGTATCTGTGCTGGTACAGGTGAATATTGCAGGAGAGGCACAAAAAGGAGGAATGGCTCCTGCCGAGCTGCAAGATTTTCTCTGTGATACCTCAACATTGTCGAGTCTCTGTGTAGAAGGATTGATGACTGTACCGCCTTACGAGGAAGATGCGGAAAAAGTTAGGCCTTACTTCAGGGAGATGAATCGTCTATTCCGCAGCTTCAGCATCCCCGGGATAAAAATGAACATACTGTCTATGGGGATGTCTCATGACTTTACGGTTGCTGTAGAGGAAGGCGCCAACCTGGTACGTATTGGTAGCGCAATTTTTGGCGAAAGAGTATAAAGGGAGGAGAGTTACTGTGGCAAAATTCTGGGATAAAACATTGTCTTTTCTGGGCTTGGTTGAAGAAACGGAGGAAGAAGAAGTTTATGATGATACTGAATATATCCGTCCTCAGCCGCGTAAAGGTACAGTCCTAAATTTACATAGCGGAAAACAAGACAGCAAAAATATGCGTCTGGTAATTTTCAAACCACGGGAATTTGAGGATGCACAGCAGATTGTGGAACATATTAAAAGCAAAAAACCGGTTCTTGTTAATTTAGAAGAAACGGACAACCTTGAGGCTAAACGAATTATAGACTTTATTTCCGGTGCTACGTTCGCCTTGGACGGTAATATGCAGAAGGTAAGTCAGCAAATCTTTGTTTTCGCTCCCGCAAATGTGGAAGTGAATGCGGAAATTCGCAGAGAAATAGCTGGTGGCGGAGCAGCCTCAAACATAGAAGACTAAGGAGTTGATTACTATTTTTGGAAGCATCGCCTTTTTTCGTTTAATTGACCTTCTTTACCAGATATTTTATTATCTGTTGCTGGGCAGGATAGTCTTTTCATTTATTCCGCTGGGGCGGGATGCTAATCCCACGTTATTAAAAATCAGCCGGTTTATTTATAGTGCTACCGAACCGATATTAGCTCCTGTGCGTAATGCAGTAAAGCCGGTACACATAGGCAGCGGCTCTTACTTGGATTTATCACCTTTAATTGCTCTTATTTTGCTTAATTTGCTGCGGAAGTTGCTTTTCCGCATTGTTTTTATGGGCTTTTAACAAGTCTGTACGGAGGTCAACCTAATGGAACGTGAAAAAATATTGCAGCGCTTTGAACATGAAATCGAACGGCTGGCGGCTGCAGCCGCTATTGATCGCGCCGTCCAGACGATTAAAACCGGAGTGCCACAGGTAACGGATTTTTTAGATCCTATTCAGCAGCGTGCGGCGGAGAAGTCTCTTCATTTATTAGGCGAGGTTAAATATATTAGCTGGGGTGGTTTTCAGGAAGCAGAGCGGGTACGTATTCTCATCTTTCCCGCAGTTAGCCAAGCTAAAATCCAAGATGTGCCTATCAGTATTGTGCAAGCAGATGCGGGAGCTAAAGCTGAAGCTTTATGTCATCGTGATTTTTTGGGCGCTATATTAAGTTTGGGCCTAAGACGGGAAAAGGTTGGAGATATTGTCATTGCCCGTGAAGGGTGCGCTCAAATAATTGTTTCACCCGAAATAGCCTCTTATTTGCAGAACAATTTAAATCAGGTCGGCAGCTATGGCGTAAGTGTTCGTGGGTTAGATGCGGCAGATGTGGCAGCTGCTGAACCACGTAGCCGTGATATAAAAGCCACCGTAGCCAGTTTGCGACTTGATGCTGTGGCTAGTGCAGGTTTTGGGCTTTCACGGAGCAAGCTGGCGCCTGCTATTAGGGCGGGACAGATAAAGCTAAACTGGCAGTCGGTTAAGAATGCCAGTGCTGCTGTTAAGCAGGGAGACATAATTTCTTTGGCTGGCCGCGGCCGAATGGAAGTGGCGGAGGTGCGGGGCGAGAGCAAAAAAGGCCGTATCCATATTGTGCTAAAAAAACGTATTTAAGTGCAGGAGTTGTCACCGGCAAGGGCGAATAAAGAGTGAAGATATGTATAAGGGGGTTGACAAGTTTGCCTATTACGCCTATTGATATTCAAAATAAAGAATTTTCCCGTTCCATCCGCGGGTTTTCCCCTTTGGAGGTAGATGAGTTTTTAGATCGAATTGCTAAAGATTATGAAGATTTAATTAAAGAAAACATGCAAATGAAAGAGCAAACTGAGCAATATAAAGAGAAACTCAACCATTACCATAAGCTTGAGGAAACTCTTCATAATGCAATAGTTGTAGCTCAGGAAGCCGCTGAGGATGTGAAGCGCAATGCCGGCAAGGAAGCTGATTTAATTCGTCGTGAAGCTGAAAGAGATGCCGCCCGGATTTTGGAAGATGCTCGCTATAAAGCCGGGAGAATACTTTCAGAGCATGATGAAGTGTACAAACAGGCACAGATATATAAAATGCGTTTTCGCTCTCTGGTGGAGGCCCAGTTATCTGCTCTAGAAATGGAAGATTGGCTTTCCATGGGAAATACCAAGGATGAAGAAGCAAAACGGGGAGCATAATACATTTATGGCATAATTCAGCCGTACTGCCTGCCTTGACAGTGTACGGCTGTTTATTTTTAGATTTCACAATAACGGAGGGTATCAGATGGAAGAGAAAGATTATGCCAAGACACTAAATTTGCCGCAAACAGATTTTTCGATGCGCGCTAATTTGCCGCAGCGCGAGCCGGAAGTGCTGGACCGATGGCAGGAGCAGAATATTTATGAAAAAGTTCAATCTGCCCGTAACGGCCGACCTAAATATGTGCTTCATGACGGGCCTCCTTATGCTAACGGTGATATTCATATGGGGACTGCCATGAACAAAGTGCTTAAAGATATTATCGTTAAGTATAAAACAATGGCCGGGTTTGATGCTCCTTATGTCCCTGGATGGGATACTCACGGTTTGCCAATTGAGCATCAAGTCGTAAAAGCAGGAAAAATAAAACGTAATGAAGTTACTCCTTTAGAATTTCGCAGCCATTGCCGTGACTATGCGTTGCGCTTTGTTGACCTTCAGCGGGAGCAGTTTAAGCGGCTTGGTGTTCGCGGTGACTGGGAAAATCCCTATATTACCTTGAAGCCTGAGTTTGAGGCAAAGCAGATTGAAGTTTTTGGGGAAATGGCAAAGAGGGGTTATATTTATAAAGGGTTAAAGCCTGTACATTGGTGCCCTCAGTGCGAAACAGCTTTGGCAGAAGCAGAAATCGAGTATCACGAACATAAATCACCGTCCATTTTTGTTCGTTTCCAGGTTAGCGATGGCAAGGGGAAAATTAATGATATAGACGACACTTTTTTTGTTATCTGGACTACTACTCCTTGGACCATTCCAGCCAATTTAGCCATTTGTCTCAATCCTGGCTTTAACTATGTTCGGGTTAGTACCTCACAAGGGGACTTAATCTTGGCGGAGGAACTGTTGGCCGGAGTTATGGAAGCATTAAAAATAACTAGTTACAGTATCAAAGAAAAATATACAGGCAGTGATTTGGAAGGACTAATTTGCAAGCATCCTTTGTATGACCGGGATTCTCAGGTTATTCTTGGGGAGCATGTTACGCTAGAAGCGGGGACAGGCTGCGTTCATACCGCGCCTGGTCACGGTCAGGAAGATTATGAAGTGGGCTTGAAATATGGTCTCGACATTTATGCACCCATGGACAATACAGGCCGCTTTACTCAGGACGCAGGACGCTTTGCCGGATTACGCTATGATGAAGGGAACAAAGCGGTAGGCGTTGCGCTGGATGAAGAGGGGGCACTTCTTGCTTTGTCCTTTATCAAGCATCCGTATCCCCACTGCTGGCGTTGTAAGGAGCCGGTTCTTTTCCGAGCTACCGAGCAATGGTTTGCTTCGGTGGAGGGATTCCGTCAGGCAGCATTGGATTCGATAAAAGAAGTTAAATGGATTCCTTCCTGGGGACAGGAACGAATTCATAATATGATTGTTGACCGACATGATTGGTGTATTTCCCGCCAACGTGTCTGGGGTGTGCCCATTCCTATCTTTTATTGCAATGAATGCGGCAAGGAGCTGATTAACGAAGACACCATACGTGCTGTGGCAGCGTTATTTGCTAAGGAGGGGTCTGACGCTTGGTTCGCAAGGGAAGCTGCGGAAATCTTGCCTGCAGGTACAGTCTGTCAGCAGTGCGGTCACAGTCATTTCCGTAAAGAGACGGATATTATGGATGTCTGGTTTGATTCAGGTTCGACCCATGTGGCAGTACTTGAGACTCATGCCGACCTTACATCTCCGGCAGATTTGTATCTGGAAGGCTCTGACCAGTACCGCGGCTGGTTTCAGTCTTCACTGTTAACATCGGTGGCGACCCGCGGAAGGGCTCCTTACCGAGCAACTCTTACTCACGGGTGGGTTGTGGACGGTGAGGGGAAGAAAATGTCCAAATCACTTGGCAATGTTTTGGCGCCGGAGAAAATTATTAAGCAGTATGGCGCCGATATTCTGCGACTTTGGGTATCGTCCTCAGACTTTAAGAGCGATGTTCGTATTTCTCAGGATATTTTAAAGCAGCTCTCTGAGGTGTATCGTAAAATTCGTAACACTATCCGCTATATGATGGGGAACTGTTATGATTTTGATCCTGAGCGTGATGCCGTTTCTTACCAGCAGTTGGATGAACTGGATCGTTACGCTTTGCACCGACTGCAGATATTAGTTGCTAAAGTAACTAAAGCATTTGAGGATTTTGACTTCCATGTTGTTTTTCATTCAATTCACAATTTCTGTGTAGTGGAAATGTCCAACTTTTACATGGATGTGTTAAAAGACCGATTATACACATCCCATGCTGCATCACCGGCACGCCGCTCAGCTCAAACAGCGATGCATGAGATTTTAGTGACATTAATCAAGCTTATTGCACCTGTGTTAACGTTTACATCGGAGGAAGCCTGGAGCTATTTAAAGTATGATGCAGATACTGTTCAGCTTGCATCATGGCCTGAAGTGAATGAAGCTTACTTGAATCAAGATTTGGCTGAACGTTGCCGTAAAATGCTGGAATACCGTGAAGTTGTTACCCGTCGCCTTGAAGAAGCCCGTCGCCAAAAAGAAATCGGCGCTTCTCTCGTTGCCGCACTGGAGCTTTATCCCGACAGCGATGCTTACGCCGCGCTCATTCCATTTAAAGAGCGTCTTGCGGAACTCTTTATTGTTTCGGACTGCATTTTGCATGAAGCAACAGATACTATGCCGGACGGCCTTTCCTTGGAAAAGGGGTTGGGCGTACTTGTAAAGCCCGCTTCGGGAGGAAAATGCGAACGGTGCTGGATGGTTCATCCTGAAGTGGGCAAAAATACCGATAATCCCACGCTTTGTCCCCGCTGCAGCGACATTATGAGCTAATGTATTAGCAGTATATGATAAAAAAACACGCCTCGGCGTGTTTTTTTATTATAATTAACGTACTTTGCGGATACATTTATATAGTAGAGATTTTTTAAACGGAGGGTTGATAATGTCAGGGCCGTCACGTTTTGATGAGTTTTTATTAAATCGGTTAAACCAAAAAGTGAGCAGGCTCTTGCAGGAAATTGACAAGTTCAATATTGCTGAGTATATGGAGCTGCTTAATAATCCACGCCGTTTTTTTTGGGTCAACTTTCTTGGCGGAGTTGGCCGAGGATTGGGGGCCGCTCTGGGAGCTACGGTATTTGCAGCATTTGTAGTTTACTTTCTGCAGCGCGCCGTAGTTTTGAACTTACCTCTAATTGGAGACTTTATTGCAGAAATTGTGAGAATTGTACAAGCTAGAATGTGAGGAGAATATATGAAAAAGCATCAGAAACATCATAAAATGAAATTACAGCAGCTAAAAAATGATTTAATCGAGCAGACGGAGGTAACGGAGGGTTTGCAGGAGCATGAAGGACTGAGGGATTCTACTCAAGAGCTTACTGTTATTGACAACCATCCTGCCGACATAGCCAGTGAAAATTATGAGCGGGCTAAAGATTTATCTTTACATGAAAAGAATCAGCTTATGTTGAGTAGAGTTGAAGAAGCACTGAAAAGAATTGATGCAGGCAACTATGGCCGCTGCGAAAGCTGCGGTCGGGAAATACCTGGAGACAGGCTTGAAGCTGTACCCTATGCAGAGTATTGTATAGAATGCAAAAGGGAGAGCGAGGAAAACTCCTATGACTTTAATCGTCCAATCGAAGAATCCGTTTTGTCGCCTCCCTTTTCCAGAAGTTATATGGAAGGCAAGGGTGATTATACCGGATACGACGGCGAAGATACCTGGCAGGACTTGGCCAAGTATAACAGTTTACGTCATGTGTATTATGAAAGCACGGAAGACGAGAGCGAGGAAAAAGTCGGTATTGTGGAGGAAACAGACGGTATTTCCAACGAAGAATACGAAGAACAGCTTCCGGATTAGTTGTGCAGCAGACACCTCTGTGGTAAAATTAAGGGAAATATGCTATAGGGGTGCTGCTGTTGTATTTTTTTCTGATCGTTTCTGCAATTTATGTGCTCGACCAATGCAGTAAGCTTTTTATTGTCCGGACTATGGAGTTGCATCAAAGCTTACCCGTTATAAATAATGTATTTCATATTACTCATGTGCATAACTATGGAGCTGCCTTTGGCATATTAGCCCATCGCACCGAGTTTTTTATTATGGTTGCGCTGTTGGTGGTGCTATTGATTCTTGCATATTTGAAATATTTGCCTGAAGGTCATCACTTACTTCGCATAGCTCTTGCGTTACAGCTTGGCGGAGCATTGGGGAATTTAAGTGACCGGGTTCGCCTGGGCTTTGTAGTTGATTTTTTTGATTTTCGCGTTTTTCCGGTTTTTAATATAGCAGATATGGCTATTGTCATAGGTGTTGGTTTTGTTGTTTTTGATTTGGCCCGGGCACCTCGGGAGAAAGGAATATAAATGTTCCCCGTAATACTGCGAATTGGTAATATTGAGGTTTTTGCATACGGCGTAATGTTAGCTTTGGCTTTTGCTGTAGGAGCTTTTGGATTAAGCCGTGAAGCTGGGAAGATTGGCTTTAGCGAAGATAGAATATTGGAAATGGCTATTTGGATTATGGTGACCGCATTAGTTGGCGCCAGAATTCTTTATGTCCTAATCGAACTGCCTTTTTATATGGCAAATCCTTTGTTGGTATTTGCTGTGCGTAGCGGCGGCCTTTCTTTTCATGGAGGCCTGGTCGGCGGTATTCTTGCCGGACTTGTTTATACTCGTCGCTATAAGCTTCCACAGGGAATTATTGCCGACATGACTTCTCCGTACTTGGCGTTAGGTTATGCCATTGTACGTATTGGCTGTTTGCTTAACGGCTGTTGCTTTGGCAGGCCTGCCGATGTCCCTTGGGCTCTTCCCGGAGCGTATCTTGACGGCACACTGCGTCACCCGACTCAATTATATGCGTCTATGGCAGCCTTGCTGATATTTGTTTATCTTCTGTACAGAAAAAACATAATTCGCTTCCACGGCCAACTATTTTTAGAATTTATAGTATCGTACAGCATCTACCGTTTTATTGTAGAGTTCTACCGTAATGCTGCTATGGCAGGCGGCTTCTTAACTTTGGGGCAAGCCGCAAGTATTGTAGCCGCAGCAGGAGCTTATACCGCAATTCGTTTATGGCCTTTAGGACGCAGGGCAAAAATATGAAGGAGCATATTATTCAAGTTGGCGCTGATTTGGCCGGGGAACGGCTTGATGTGGCTGTGTGCCGTGAAATTGCGGAGTTGACACGGTCCAGGATACAAAAGTTAATTGAAGAAGACAAGGTTTTAATTAATGGCAAAACACGTAAAGCAAATTACCGTGTTCAAGAAGGTGAATGTATCTCTGTTACTGTTCCTGCGTTAAAGGCTAGTTCTTTTAATGCAGAGGATATAAGCTTGGAGATACTTTTTGAGGATAGTGACGTACTAGTTATAAATAAGCCAAAGGGATTAGTTGTGCATCCTGCTGCGGGTCATCAAGGAGGCACCTTGGTTAACGCGCTGCTCCATTACTGCAAGGATCTTTCTGGTATTGGCGGTGAAGCAAGGCCCGGAATTATTCATCGCCTAGACAAAGATACCTCGGGCGTTTTAGTTGTGGCAAAAAACGATAAGGCCCATTTGGCATTATCTCAGCAATTTAAAGCCCACAGCGTCGTTCGGGAGTATGTGGCTATTGTCCATGGCGATGTTGCCGTAAAACAGGGTTCTATAAATGCGGCCATTGCCCGGCATCCACGGGAGCGCAAAAAAATGGCCGTGGTTACTCCAGATAAAGGACGGAACGCCGTAACTCATTTCCGGGTATTGGAGTGTTTGCATGGCTTTACATATCTTGCCTTACGTTTAGAAACAGGACGAACACACCAAATCAGGGTTCATTTGGCATCTATTGGCTATCCTGTGGCAGGTGATCCTGTTTATGGGTATAAGCGCCAGAAAGTTAAAATGGCAGGACAAGCTTTGCATGCACGTCTTTTGGGTTTTATCCATCCCAAAGACGGCAGATATCTGGAGTTTTTTGCAGAGCCCCCGGTTGAATTTAATGAACTGCTGACGTCCTTGCGTCTGCGGCAGGAGGATTAATAACAATGAGAGTAAAAAAGCAGATTATGGATCAGGATGCGATGCGCCGCGCAATAACAAGAATTGCTCACGAAATTGTGGAGAGAAACAAGGGGATTGAAGGCTTGGTTTTAATTGGCATTCGCACACGCGGTATTCCGTTGGCAGAGCGTATTGCTAGGAATATCGGAACTATTGAAGGCACTATCCCTCCCGTTGGCTCCATTGATATTACTCTTTATCGTGATGATTTGATGCTGATGGAAGAGCAGCCTTTAGCAGCAGAAACAAAGGTAGCATTCCCCGTCACAGGGAGCAAGGTTATTTTAGTTGATGATGTTCTTTATACCGGGCGAACGATCCGTGCTGCCATGGATGCTATTATGGATTTAGGCCGGCCGCAGTATATTCAGCTCGCCGTTCTTGTGGATCGGGGTCACCGCGAGCTCCCTATCCGCGCTGATTACGTAGGAAAAAATGTTCCTACCAGCGGCAGAGAGAATATTGCCGTGATGCTGGATGAAGTAGATGGTGATTTGGACCAGGTGCTAATTACAGAAATGGAGCATTAATGAAAGTGTAATAAGCTGCCCCTAATTTATAGTGCGCAGGAAATTTACAGCAAAAGGCGAATGAATATTTTACTGCAGCGAAGTGTTTATTTTAGTTAGTATGGAGGTGAACAGCTTGAGTGAGCCTATAGAGCATCCGTGGTTAAAGAATTATCCAGAAGGTGTAAGGGCTAACATAGATTATCCGGTGCAGCCTTTATTTTTATTTCTTGAAAAGGCCGCGGAGCGCTTTCCTGACCAAACGGCCACTGTGTTTTTTGGTAAAAGGATAAGCTATAAGACGCTGCTTGATAAAGCAATTCGTTTTGCAAATGCGCTGCGAAGCATGGGTGTGAAAAAAGGGGACAGAGTTGCAATTATGCTTCCCAATTCCCCTCAGGCTGTTATTTCATATTTCGGGATTCTTTTGGCAGGCGGAGTTGTAGTTCCTCTTAATATGCAAAATGTGGCTATTGAGTTAGTTCAGCAATTGCGTGACGTTGATTGCAGTGTTTTGGTTTATCTTGATACCAAGCAGGAAATGGTGGCGTCAATTCGTAAGGATGCGAAGCTGGAACATTGTATTGTTACCGGGCTTCAGGACTATATGCCTTATTTAGCAGCATTGGGCTATCGCCGTCAACAGCAGAGCAGGGGAAAGACACTTGGTGTGCGTGAAGGTGATTCTGTTCATCGTTTCAGCGATTTACTAGATGCTGCCTCTGCTAATCATCCAAATATTATAGTATCTCCAAAAGAAGATTTAGCAGTGTTGCAATACACCGGGGGTACCACAGGGATACCTAAAGCAGCCATGCTAACCCATTACAATTTGGTTGTTAATGCTTTGCAAATCAAAGAATGGTTTACAAAAAGCGAAGAAGGCAAAGAGGTTTTTTTGACTGTGCTGCCCTTTTCTCATGTTTACGGCATGACAGTAGGTATGAATACGGCGGTGGAACTGGCTGCTACGCAGATACTGCATCCACGCTTTGAGGCTGATAAGGCCCTGGGAGACATTGAGCGATATAAGGTAACCATGTTTCCTGGCACTCCGGCGATGTTTGTAGCTATAATATCACACGAGAACGTGCGACTGCACAATCTCTCATCCATTCGTGCATGTATTAGCGGAGCTGCTGCCCTTTCCCCCGATGTGGCTCATATTTTTGAAGAGCTCACCGGAGGTTCTTTGGTTGAGGGCTACGGTCTTACAGAAGCGTCTCCTGTTACTCACTGCAATCCGTTATACGGTAAAAGAAAGCTGAGCAGTGTTGGGATTCCGTTACCGGATACAGAATGCAAAGTTGTTGATTTGGAGCATGGTGTAAGGGAGATGCCAGTCGGAATTGCCGGTGAACTGATTATTCGCGGGCCTCAAGTTATGAAGGGCTATTGGAATATGCCTGAGGAGACGGCCATGACTTTGCGGGACGGGTGGCTTTATACCGGGGACATTGCGCGTTTGGACAAATCAGGGTATACATATATAGTGGACCGCAAAAAAGATATGGTTATCTCCGGAGGCTACAATATTTACCCGGAGCATATTGAAGCAGTAATTAAGGAAATCCCTGAGGTAAAAGATGTTGCTGTGGCAGGAATTCCCGACCGCTTTCGAGGAGAGATGCTGAAGGCTTATATCGTCTTAAAAGCTGATACAGAGCTTACGAGAGAGCAGATAGTAGAGCACTGCAAGCAGCGACTGGCAGCATATAAAGTCCCCCGTCTAATAGAATTTCGCAGGGACTTACCGAAAACAATTATAGGAAAAACACTGAGGCGTATGCTTATAGAAGAAGAAAAAAGCAAGCCACATGTGTTCGACAGCTAGTTTTTGCTTGAAAAGAGGTGCTTTAACTGATTAAGTATTTGATAAGCAGACGAGAGCGATGGTTAATGTGGCTGATAATGGCTCTCGCTTTTGTTGTTGTATATATTCACCGTGTTGCTCCCGCCGTTGTTGCCGACCAGCTTATGGATGCTTTTGCTGTTAAGGATGGAGCTGTTCTGGGCAGTTTGGCCGCCATGTATTTTTATGTTTATGCTGTAATGCAACTACCTAGCGGTCTATTGGCTGATTCGCTTGGTCCCAGAATTACTGTTTTTTTAGGAATGATTTTAGCCGGAGCTGGTTCAATATTTTTTGCATCAGCAACAACATTGTTTATGGCATTTATGGGGAGGTTCTTTGTAGGGCTGGGCGTGTCTGTGATATTTGTTTCTGTTGTTAAGTTCCAGTCTTCTTGGTTTTTGCCTGCAGAGTTTGCTTTTATTACCGGCATGACAGGAATGATGGGAAATATAGGTGCGGTGCTGGCAGCCACTCCGCTTGCATACCTTGTTGATTATTTCGGATGGAGATTTTCTTTTATGCTTATTGGCTTCTTTTCTCTGGTGATTGCTTATGCCTGCCGCCGCTATGTACGTGACATGCCTGCTTCTAGCTATCAAATCTCCGACAACAAAACCTTTGCTCGGACATTTTGGAAAAATGCAAAACAGATGAAACTTGTTTTCAAAAATAAAAACAGCTGGCCTCCTTTCTTTGTTATCTTTGGTATGTATGGCACATTGATTGCATTCTCAGGCATTTGGGGTGTTCCTTACTTAATGCAGGTTTATGGGTATACCCGAACAGCGGCAGCTAACCTGATGCTGATGATTGCTTTGGGAATGATAGTCGGCTCTCCAACGATAGGCTTCATTTCAGACCGTATACGCCGCCGCAAGCTGCCTTACCTTATTTTTGTTGTGTTGTTTACCGCACTATGGTCTGCTCTCGTGTTTTGGAACGGAGGACGTCCGCCGGAAAGCGTTCTTTACCCGTTATATTTTTTTCTTGGCTTTTTTGGCAGTGCGGTTATGATTACCTTTGTTTTGGGGAAAGAGCTTAATCATCCGCAAATGGCGGGAATGGCGGTAGCCATTGTAAATATCGGAGCTTTTTTAGGAATATCCTTGCTGCAGCCGCTTTTGGGATATTTGCTGGATTTAAAATGGCACGGTGTTTTCAATGAGGGCGTGAAAGTATATAATCAAAGCGCCTACTTTTTTGCCTTTAGTTTTTGCTTGTATCCGTTGACTTTATCGGTAATCTCAGCATTTTTTGTTAAGGAGACCGGCGGTAAAAATTGTTATACAGCAAAATAAGTGGCTTCAGCCACTAGAAGCAAGGGGGTAATTTTTTGCAAAGTAATAATGGGCAACTACCAGTTATTCATGCAGCAGCCGTTTTGCAAAGCTTGCCCGAAGGAGCAATAGTTACCGATGCTGACACAATAGTTCAGTTTATCAATAAACGAGCCTCGGATATATTTGATATTGACACATCATCTGCTATCGGCAAGCCATTTAGTGAAGTAATAAGTCATCAGGAGATTAACAAAACAATCCGGAGAATAATTGCTTCAGGTGGAGAATGGTGCCCTTCGGCAACTCCTGAAACACTCAATGTTACCCTAGAAGGACAAGAGCAATATCTAAAGATTGAAGTATCTCCAATGGTTGAAGATGAAATGCTGGTAGGTACGGTGATATTGCTGACAGACGTTACTCACTATGAGCGGGCAGACAGGCTAAAAACACAGTTTGTAGCTACTATTTCTCATGAATTTCGTAATCCGCTCACTTCCATTGTTATGGCTGTGGAACTGCTGCTGGACGGACGACAGGGTGAGCTTAACAAAGACGGGCAAGCACTTCTTCAGGCAATTCGTGATGACGGTCAGCGACTGGCACAACTTGTAAGCAATCTTCTTAAAATTGTGCGGCTCGATGAGGGCGAAATCAGGATGGAGATGGAAAGCGCCGGAGTGGAAGAAATGGTTAAGGTAGCTACAGACCCACTGATGATTCAATTAATGGAAAAACAAATCACGTTGACTGTAAGAATTCCTCATAAATTGCCCGAAGTATATGTTGACGCCACAAAGGCAATATGGATACTAACAAATCTGGTAGGCAACGCTATTCGTTACACGCCAAAAGGCGGCGAAATCATTGTCTCTGCTAACAAGCGAAAAAATAAAGTATATATTTCTGTCACAGATACCGGTGTGGGAATCCCTTTAAACTACCATGATAAAATCTTTGAAAGATATACTCAAGTAAAAGGAGATAGAATGGCTGGAGGTGCAGGGCTGGGCTTAGCTATTGCTAAGGATATAGTGGAGGCACATGGCGGTCGTATTTGGGTGGAGAGTGAAGAAAGTAAAGGATCTTGCTTCACATTTACGTTGCCAATTAATGATAAGGAGGATAAATAATATGAATAAAAAAATTCTGCTTGTGGAAGACGAGAAAAACATTGTTCTTGGTGTGACAATCTGTTTGCGCAGCGCAGGGCTTCAGGTAGAAGTGGCTGAGGATGGCATGGAAGCGCTACGTAAAATTGAGGCAAGTAAGCCTGATCTGGTTTTGCTCGATTTGGTGATGCCGAAGCTTAACGGTTTGGATGCTTTAAAAAGCATTAAAGAGAATGAGGAAACGAAGGATATACCTGTTATAGTTTTAAGCGCCCGTGCTCAGGAAGAAGATATTCAGCGAGCCATGTATTTAGGTGCAAGTGACTATATGGCAAAGCCTTTTAAGCCTGCGGAGCTTCTTGAAGTTATTGAGCGCGTTCTTGATATGTCCGCCGGGACAGCGTAGCCCGTGGTATAAAGCTCCTGCTTAGTGTGAAAGATAAGATAAGCCCTTTTAAGCTATAGGAGTGTTGTCTTTGGAGTTTGCACTTTTTTACCGGACAATTTTTCTTTACTTTGCAGTCCTTTTGGCTGTTCGCATCATGGGCAAACGGGAAGTAGGTCAGCTTTCTGCTTTTGATTTAGTTGTGGCTATTATGATAGCCGAACTGGCTGCAATGGCTATGGAAGCAATTGATATGCCTCTATACCAAGCATTAATTCCCATTTTCACCTTGGTGGGGCTGGAAATTGTACTTTCTTTTGTTAGTATGAAGAGCCATACTCTTCGCGGCATTGTGGATGGAACCCCCAGTATTATTATCGCCAATGGCAAGGTTCTGGAAAAAGAAATGTTTAAGCAGCGTTATAATATGTCGGATTTGCTAGGACAGCTCCGTGAAAAAGATGTGTCAAACATAGCTGATGTGCAGTACGCTGTTCTTGAAACCTCAGGGGAATTAAGTGTTATGCTAAAGCCGGAAAAAAGACCGGTAACGCCGCAAGATCTGGGAATAACTACAAAGTATGAAGGAATGCCCACGCCGTTAATTTTTGACGGAGAGATACACCTTGAAAACCTGCATAGCCTACACTTGGACGAGAAGTGGCTGTTGCATGAAGTTACTAAAAAAGGAATAAACAATATTCAGGATGTGCTTTATGCCAGCTTAGATACAAACGGCAAGCTTTATATAAGCACTAAAGTTAAATGAATATTTTTCGAGGGGAGACATGATGAAAAAGCCTCTGCTTTTTGCAAGGGAATTAGTGGGTCTTACTTTAAAAGAGGGGGACACGGCTGTAGATGCTACCTGCGGTAATGGCCATGATACTTTGTTTCTTGCGGAGCTGGTCGGTAAGACCGGCTCCGTTTTGGCTTTTGATATACAACAGGAGGCGCTTAAGAACACAAAGAATCGTTTGTCTCAAGCAGGACTAGCCCATCGCGTTTCCTTAATTCATGCCAGTCATGCCAGTCTATCTTCCTATATATCCGCTGTGCCTTCTGCAATTATGTTTAATTTGGGCTATCTGCCAGGGGGAGACCACCAAATGAAAACAGACACCCAGAGCACCTTGTTAGCGCTCGAAGTGTCTGTCTCCGCCATAAAAAAAGGCGGTGTGATAACAATTATGGCTTATACCGGTCATCCGGGCGGCGAAGAAGAATATTCCGCCGTTTTTGAGTATTTGTCTGCGCTGCCGCAGCAGGAGTTTAGCGTGCTGTCCTACCAGCCAATTAATCAAAGGAATAATCCGCCTGTCTTATTGGCCGTGTTTCGAATTTAATCGTCCGAATGGGCAGGCAGCCAGACAAAGCCCACAAACCCGCTTGCCAAAACGGTCGCGTACGTCGTTTTGGTAGCTGTCGCAAAGCTCAGCTTGCAGCCTTTCGCTTACGTGAGTATTAGGGGAAAAGGGTATTCCTTTTATAGCGTTGGCGGGGCAGGCTTCAGTACAAGCCGTACAGGAGCCACAGCAGTCTGCAACTGGACTGTCTGGCGGAAGGTGTGCATTAGTTAGAACAGTTCCCAACCGTAGCCGCGGTCCGAATATCTCATTTACTAAACAACCGCTTTTGCCTATCCATCCCAGCCCGGCTAAGTAACCGGCTATTCTGTGAGGGAAAATACTGTCAAGGCGCTGTTTTCCTGTCCGTTGGGATGATGGCACGGGAAAGGCTTCAAATCCATTAACTTCAAGGATTGATGATAGTTTAAGAGATAAGTCATCAACCAAGGTGTTCACGGCACGATAATAATGCAGATACGTGTGAGAAGGCCCATCCAGCAGTTCATCAATGACTGAGCGGGGGAACGGGACAAAAAAAGATACCGCACGGCTAAAGCGATGCAAGCGTGGGTCTGCATGCAGTTTCAGCGCATTCGCAGCATCACTAAGATTCGCTATGCCGGCTGCGGCTGCTCCTCCTGTTTTTAACGCTGTTAATATTTGATTCTTCAGTTTTCCTTCTTCTATAATATATGCTTTCATATCAGCAGGATAACATGTTTTTTTGCATAAAGCAACACAATCTACCGCTGCCTTCGTGGTGTTAGCCGCATAGCTTAGCCCAAAATATGTTTTATTAGTAAAGCTTTATGTGATATAATCAAGGCAATATATATTTGTAAAAGATAAAGCTAATTTTTCAACAAGTGAATAATTTAGGAGGAGCAGAAGCTATGTCTCGAAAAAAAGCACCTAAATCTGTAATTAAGCGATTGCCTGTTTACTTACGAATCTTGGATAATTTGATTCGACGTGATGTGGAAGTTATTTCTTCCCGGGGACTAAGTGACGAAACAGGATTTACTGCAGAACAGATTCGTAAGGATCTGGCATACTTCGGGGCTTTTGGCACACGAGGCACAGGATATAACACTAGCTATCTCCGTGATAAGCTGATGCGCATTATCGGCTTAGATAAAAAAACAAGACTTGTTATAGTTGGAGCTGGGTATTTAGGCAAAGCTCTCACCCGGTACAATGTTCTGAAAAATCCTTATGTTGATATAGTAGGTGTGTTTGATGCCAACCCTCAGGAGGTTGGCAGTGAAATTGAAGGAATTAAAATACAGTCAATAGAAGATATTCCCGAGGTTTTAAATAAACAAAACGTAAAGGTAGCTATGATAACTGTTCCCGCTGAAGCTGCTCAGAAAGTTGTGGATAGTTTGATTAGTTTGGGAATTACAGCAATACTTAATTTTGCACCAACTAAGCTAATCGTGCCTAGAAAGGTGCAAGTCCATAATGCGGATTTAACTATTGAACTGCAAAGCCTTATTTACTACGTTATGGAGGAAGAGAAGGAAGAAAAAGAATCTCGAATTCAAAAATAGCAAACTTGTGGTAGAAGAAAATTTAAAATGAGTTGTTGACTTTTGATATCTCCATAGTGTATACTGTAATAGTGTTCAATCTTGTGGAGCTGTGGTGTAGTGGCCTAACATGCCTGCCTGTCACGCAGGAGATCGCGGGTTCGACTCCCGTCAGCTCCGCCATTTATTTGCCGAGATAGCTCAGTAGGTAGAGCAGCGGACTGAAAATCCGCGTGTCCCCAGTTCAACTCTGGGTCTCGGCACCATGCGGAAGTAGCTCAGTGGTAGAGCATCGCCTTGCCAAGGCGAGGGTCGCGGGTTCGAATCCCGTCTTCCGCTCCAAAACTGCAGTAATTATCGGCGTACTCAGTGCGCTTTTTGTTTTTATAGCATACTTGACTGCCAATCTTCAATATGCTAAGATGAATGTGCTTAACAGCGGGGCGACATAGCCAAGTGGTAAGGCAGAGGACTGCAAATCCTTTATTCCCCGGTTCAAATCCGGGTGTCGCCTCCATTATTAACTTGCCGGAGTGGCGGAACAGGCAGACGCAAGGGACTTAAAATCCCTCGATCCAAAAGGTCGTACCGGTTCGACCCCGGTCTCCGGCACCAAATACTGTTTTTAAAAGCCAGGATTTAAAAATCCTGGCTTTTTGTTATGCAAAAACTGCATCCTCAGCGATTAATCGCTGAGGATGCAGGTACATGGAGATGAACTAAGACTGTCTTCGGACTGTTGGACGAATCATATCCAAGAGTCCCAATGCCACATGTGCAAGACCGAATCCTGCTACCATAGCACCGAGGTTCCTGCGCTTTCTGATCATCATTCGTCCGAGTCCTGTAACAACTGCACCGACACCGACAACTGTCATGCTTGTCGTACTACTCTTTGCCAAGTGAAAAGTCACCTCCATATATTAATATTGCAGAATCAATAGAAATTCATGCGGCATAAGCATTATTAATTAGGGCTTGCTGAATAGCTGTTATTAAGGATAATCAATAATCTCAGGCATGTATTTAAGTGTCAATAATAAATATTGCTTTAATTTAATTTCGATGGAATCTATTGGCATAAGTTATTGATTTATGATATAATTATGTAAAGATACATACACAATAAAAGTTGTGTAGATTCAATGAAGGCGGTCTATTAATTGGTCACTTCGGGCCGTCGGAGATAGAGTGAAACCGACTACACACAGCTTCATATGTCGTGTGTTTTTATATTTTATGATTATATTTATATTATGTAAGGAGTGAATAAGATGGGTGTCAAGAAAAGATTTAAAATCCTTGCTTCGTTTTTGGTTTTGTGCATGGTTTTAACTTTGGTAGCAAGCCCGGCCTTAGCTTTGAACCTTAAGTTGAATTTGTTGGGCATATCTCTTGATGCCAATGTTAGCCTCGACAAGGGCGTTTCACTTGGTGTTGGAGTTGGCGACACTTCAGTTGATGCTAACGTAGGTCTTGGCAAAGAAGGTATATCTGTAGGCGCGGACGTAAACGCTCTTGGCTTATCTGTAGATGCTGACGTAGGCCTTGGCTCTGATGGCGTATCGGTAGGTGCTGACGTAAACGGTCTTGGCTTATCTGTTGGCACTGATGTAGGCCTTGGCTCTGAGGGATTATCGGTAGGCGCGGACATAAACGCTCTTGGCTTATCTGTAGATGCTGACGTAGG
>DLMZ01000020.1:0-184 GCA_002479415.1 Firmicutes bacterium UBA7523 | reverse complement strand
TTATCTGTAGATGCTGACGTAGGTCTTGACTCAGGTGGCTTATCTGTAGGCGCAGGCGTTAACGGTCTTGGCTTGTCTGTTGATGCTGAGGTTGGACTTGGCCAGGACGGAGTTATCTTAAAATCAAAGATAGATGTTTTGGATATAATTGGTCTCGAGCTTGACAACACTTCCACTCTTCCCG
>DLMZ01000048.1:85417-85901 GCA_002479415.1 Firmicutes bacterium UBA7523 | reverse complement strand
ACTATCAAGTGCAGGTAAAAAGGGAAACGATAGCGAATTTATTAAAAGATAATCAATTACCGGAAATATTTTTAATTGTCACAATACCCGAGCGACCGGCAGACATGACGGCCAATCTTCTTGCGCCTCTTTTGGTTAATGAAGATACAGGGCTTGCCGGGCAAATAGTAATGCATGATACTTCTTACACTACACGTCACTTTCTCTTCCCCCCCGAAAAGCGCTGCAGCTGTGGCTAGGAGGACTTTTTATGCTGGTATTGACCCGAAAATTTGGCCAAAGCCTGGTAATCGGAGAAAATATTATAATTAGAATACTAGACGTCAAAGGGGACAGCGTTAAAATTGGCATTGAGGCACCAAAGGAAATATCTGTCCACCGCCAAGAAATCTTTGATGCCATCAGGCAGGAAAATAAAGCTGCTGCCCTTGGCAGCAAGAACATTGCCGCCCTCCCCACACTGGACTGAAAAAGCAGAGCCATA
>DLMZ01000048.1:75333-85315 GCA_002479415.1 Firmicutes bacterium UBA7523 | reverse complement strand
AGCAGAGCCATATGGCTCTGCTTTTTCAGTCCACAATGCGTTGCTTATTATCATTCCTGCATTCGGAGCATTGGCCATAAACTTCAAAAATATGACCAAGCACTTTGAAGCCTTCACTGTCAGCATAAGAGCTAAAACCTGAAAGATCCGGACAATAGGCAATACAGGATACTTTATCACAATTTATACAAACTAAGTGATGATGGTGCTGCCCATCATCACTTAGCTCAAACACAGCGCCGGATGGCAAAGGAATATGATGCACAAGCCCAATTTCCGTCAAAAGCCTTAGATTTCGGTACACTGTATCCAAGCTTAGATTTGGATTTTTTTTTTGCAGCTCCTGATAAATATCCCGTGCAGACATACGACCATCTAATTGATGAAGAGTCTCGATAATCTTACGCCGTTGAACAGTTAGCTTCAAGCCCTTCTCCTTTAATACCTTTAAATAATCATGCTTTGACACGAGAGTATCCTCCAATCACGGACACTTTTTTTATGCCTATGGACAAAGCAAAAAGAAGAATGCAAACCATAACAATGCTTCCTCCGGGAGCCAAATCTGCATGATAGGCAAACAAGAGCCCTAATAGCACAGCTGCTAATGCATAAACATAAGACAAAAACACTGTTTGCCTAAAACTTCTGCCAAGTTGCAGCGCTGCAGCTACAGGCACTGTAATCAGCGAAGACACAAGCAATATACCCACCACGCGCATAGACACAGCTATTGTTAATGACGTTGCTATCACGAGAAAGAAATTGACTAAGTCCACAGGAATGCCTGCTGCGCGAGCTCCTTCCTCATCAAATGCAATATAAAACAACTCTTTGCGAAAAAGAACAACTAACCCCAATACAACAACCCCTACCATAGCTACCAGCTTCAAATCGCTTACCGTTACGGCTATAACGCTGCCAAAAAGATAAGAAAATAGATCGGCATTAAACGCCCGGGAAAGACTAATTAAAATTACAGCTAAACTGATCCCTGCTGAGATCATTATGGCTATGGCCAGATCTGCAAATATGCGGGAAGTCCGCCGCAATACTTCCAGCAACGCAGCAGCGATTAAGGAAAGTCCAAGCGCAGATACTAACGGGTATATCCCGCTGAAAATACCCAAAGCTACTCCGGCCAAAGAAACGTGAGCAAACATTTCCCCAATCATAGAAAGCCTGCGCAATACTAAATAAATACCTATAGTCGGGCATAGTATCGCAGCTATGACTCCCGCCATAAAAGCTCTCTGCATAAATGCGTATGCCATAAAATCAAACATAATATCTCTCCCGCCTATTTATTAATGAGCATGATAAAGAGCTCGGACCGGGGAACCATAAAGCTGGGAAAGATTCTCCCCTGCCCAAAAATCCTCAGGTGACCCGTGAAAATATAGCTTTTTGTTAAGACAAGCTACACTTTGTACTTTTTCGGTGACAACGCCAATATCATGGCTGACCATTAGCAGAGTAATACCCTGCTCCCTGCGCAATTCGGCCAGCAACTCATAAAATTTACCCTGTGCCTCAACATCAACCCCTACAGTAGGTTCATCGAGAATTAGCATCTGAGGACGAGATACTAAAGCTCTGGCTATAAACACTCGTTGCTGCTGACCGCCGGATAGTTCCCCAATAATTCTTTTTCTCAGCTGACTGACTCCAGTGTTCTCCATAGCTTCATCTACCATTTGTCTTTCATGCCGGCCGGGCCGCTTAAACACTCCAAGCATGGCAGTTAATCCCGACATAACTACTTCTTCAGCAGTAGCCGGGAACCCATGGTTAAAAGCAGTTACCTTTTGAGGCACATAACCAACTCTGGTCCACTCCCGAAAAAGATGTCGCTTAATGCCAAATAATTTAACGGTTCCCGTCGCAGGGCGCAATAACCCCACAATAATCTTGAGCAAAGTACTTTTCCCGGAACCATTTGGGCCTACTATACCTAAAAAATCACCAGAATTGACTATTAGATTTATATCTTCCAGCACAGCTTTATCTCCGTACGAAAAGGAGACACCCGAAAGCTCTAAAACCGGCTCATGCATGCTATCCCTCTATTCTGTCAATGCTTTTTTTAGCTGGTTAAGATTGTCGTACATAATAGAAAAATAATCAATTCCCGCATTCTGTTCCTGCTCCGTCAACCCTTCCATAGGATTTAAGGTAAGAACCGAGGCCCCAATTTCTGCCGCCAGCACTTCCGCAAAGCGGGTATCGGTCAGCGGCTCTTGGAATATATATTTAATCTTATGTTGACGAGCAACGTCCACAATTTCCTTTAGCTGCCCGGGACTTGGTTCGGAGTGCGGTGACAAGCCACTGATGCCTATTTGCTCTAGCCCATACCGCTCTGCCAAATAGGCGAAAGAAAAATGAGTAACAATAAATTTGCGCCGCTCCGAATCTTTAAATGCATCGGAGTAAGCCATATCAAGCTCCTCAATCTGTTCTCGAAACTCTTCATAGTTCTCTTGATAGTAATCGGCGTAGTCAGAGTCCAACTCTTTAAATGCATTTAAAATTAACTCCGCCTGATGAAGAGCTAAATTCGGGTCGAGCCATATATGAGGATCAGGTAATTCATGATGTTTACTGTCATGACCGTGATTATGGTTGTGGTCATGACTTTCGTTATGACCACAGTGGTCATGTAAGCAGCCATACAGCGGCTGAATGCCATCGGACGTATTAACTACAAAAAGCGCCTGCGACTCCAAGCTCCCCACTATCTTATTAACCCACGGTTCAAGGCCAAGGCCATTGTAAAAGAAAGCATCAGCCTGCAGCAGCCCAGCAATTTTTTGCGGGCCCGGTTCCCAATCATGGGGCTCAATACCAGCAGGAACCATATTAATTAACTCAATTCGGTCGCCGCCTATTTTAGAAGCAAAATCATATATCGGATAAAATGAAGTATAGACTTTTAATTTATCTTCTCCGTAATCAACAATAGAAGCTGGCGAATGGGAACAGCCGTTTAGCAATAATACCGACATAAATACAATTAATAATATCTTTTTCATTATAACCTCCTCAAAATATAATTTGATGTAAATAGTAATATTCTTATTTGAGAAAAATATACATTTTCCTGCTTAGATTATTTAAAAAAAAGACGAGGCAGCATCATCTCGTCTAATCCTTAGGGATTTAAGAAAAAAATCGTTATGTGTCCTTAAAACACATAACGATTTTATCATGCGACTTTTTATGTCAATAAATCTCCGCTCTCGCCAGTAAAATGCGGGACACTCAAAAACAGTGACCGACTCCCGCCGCATGACCACAGCATAAATACACGAGCACAACAGCACATCAGAACAAAGATCAAGCGGCCAGTAAAGACGAATGATCTTTTTAGGCTATTTGCTCTCCTCCGCGGCAACTTCTTTTTTTGGCAAGGTTGTTAAGCCTTTAACATGTGAAATGTCCTTATCACAAAAAGGGCAAAGCCATTTAACTGTAGGGGATTCCGCCGCCGAATAAGAAGCCTTTCCGCAGTACGTGCAAATTTTATAGGGCATTTGCTTTCCCTCCTAACAATACTTTATCAAATGCTTTATTATTGCATTCTCTATTTGATTCTACTAAAAATACAAATACCCTCTTTTCGCAGAAAATATTACCTGTTTCTCTCATAAATAATCCGCAATCCCTCCAATGTCAATAGCGGATTAATAATATCCAGCGTTTTAGACTCCCCTGCAATAATTTTAAGCAAGCCTCCTGTAGCAATAACCTGGGGCTTAACAGGAAATTCTTCAATCATTCGCTTGACAATTTCATCTACCTGCCCCACAAAGCCATAGATAATTCCCGACTGCATGCTTGAGATGGTATCACGGCCTATTACTTTTTTGGGCTTAGTCAATTCAATTCTAGGAAGCTTTGCCGCTCTCTGAAACAGCGCCTCCATAGAAACACTAATTCCCGGCGCAATAGCCCCTCCAAGATAATCACCTTTTGCTGATATTGCATCGAAGGTGGTAGCAGTGCCAAAGTCAACAATAATTAGCGGACCGCCATATAGTTCAATTCCTGCAACCGCGTTAACAATCCTGTCGGCTCCCACTTCCCTTGGATTATCCGTTAAGATATTAAGCCCTGTTTTAATTCCGGGGCCAATCACCATAGGGCTTACATGGAAATAACGCTTAGACATCTCTTCTAATGAGAACATTAAAGGAGGCACAACTGAGGATGCAATAATCCCAGTAATACAATCTTCGGCAAGGCCGGACTGCGATAACAAACTTTTTATTATTATCCCGTATTCATCACCGGTCTGCTGGCGATTTGTTGAAATTCTCCAGGAATCTTTCAACTTTTTACCGTCATAGATGCCTAAAACAATATTTGTGTTGCCCACATCAACAGCTAAGAGCATAACCTTTAGCCTCCAATTATCTTAATTTCTTTTTAAGTGAAACGTCTCCAGCCATAAATGTTTCAATACCAGCACCAGTTTTAACTTGCAATGCACCATTGCTGTCTATATCTACAGCAACTCCTGTTTCAATTCTGCCTGCAACATGCACTTCTACTTCTTCTCCCAAGGTTACGGAATAACGACGCCATGCATTAAAGATATCGGCAAATCCTTCACGCATTGCTAATAAGTAATAATACTCCAGCCTTTCTAGAAAAAGCTTTACCCACAGAGCACGCTTCACCGGCTTTCCCGTTTGTGCAAGCAATGAGCCTGCTTCCGGCAAATGACTAAACAGCTCCCCCGGTATATTTGCGTTGAAGCCCACTCCAAGAATCAGATAATTTACCCGCTCCATTTCTGCCGAAACTTCGGTCAGTATTCCGGAAATCTTTTTCCTGCACAGCAAAAGATCGTTTGGCCACTTAATTCCCGTCATAACACCTGTTGCATTATATGTAGCCTCAACTGCAGCAACGGCAGCAGCCAAAGTTAACGCCTGCGCCTGATGCGGTGCCAAACTGGGCCTAAGAATTACCGACATCCAAATCCCACCGGAAGGTGAACTCCACTCCCGGCCCATCCTGCCTTTGCCTGCCAACTGCCGCTCCACTAGAACCACACTGCCTTCAGGCTCTCCATCCATAGCCAGCTTTTTAGCTAAACGATTTGTTGAATCAGTCTCAGCATAGTAATATATCTGCTTGCCAATCACAGATGTACGCAGCCCGTCACTAATTTCCGCAGGCAGAAGCAAATCCGGCACTGCAACCAGCTTGTACCCCAGTCGCGGTGCGGACTTAATATCATACCCTTCTTTCCTTAAATTTCCAACATGCTTCCAGACAGCCGTCCTGCTCACACCAAGCTTGCGGCTTAATTCCTCCCCGGACACATAAGTTTCCGCTTTATCTTTAAGCACTGCCAGCAAAATATCTTTCAAAAGAACACCCCCGACCGAATCTGCCAGATTATCACTTTCATTCTAGCTTAGAAAAAGCTCTCGCGCAACACCACAACTGTAAAGAATTGAATAATACAAGCTTTCTTATATAAAAAGCACGCCTTATTACAGGCGCGCTTATCACTAATTCATAACAAAGTTATGACTCTATTTTATATTGAAATTAATAAATTCTACCTGATCGCCCACTTGTACTTGACACATCCATAGTCCTGGCGTGTTTTCATAAGCTGCCTTATCCCATGCAACCCAGAATACATCTATTTTTTCTTGGGGCTTAAATTGAACGAAGCTAACCAATGTAACCGTCTGTCTGATTAAATCACTGTAATACAATTTTACACTGATGTCATGATCTACTCGATAAGACAACGATATATAGCAAATAATTCTATCTATCTCAGAGCTGAATACTGTTTGTTCGTTAACAGGTCTGCCATTCATAACATCTTCACACATTACTTTCTTAATAAAAGTAAGAGCACTAATTTTAACATTTGGGTTATTTCTTCTTAATTCTTCTAATGGCGCATCATTAAGAATTGGATTATTTTTTAAATATAGCGACTCTAATTTAGTAAGGTTTTTAACCGGATTTATATCTCTAATTTGATTGTCTGATAAAGCCAACGAAGTAAGGTTAGTTAAGCTTCTTAATGGATTTATATCGATAATCTTATTATCATTTAAATATAAAACTTCTAAGCTAGTTAAGCCGCTCAACGGCTCAAGATTAGATATTTGGTTTGAATATAATTTTAGTTCTCTGAGCTTTTTTAAGCGGCTTAACGGCTCAAGATTACTAATATTTTGCTTTGCAAGGAAAAGCTCCGTAAGCTCAGTTAACCCTTCAAGCGGGCTCAAATCACTGATCGTGCCCCCTCCCCAAATACTAAGTGATTCTAGAGAGGTTAAGCCACTCAGTGGGCTTAAATCGGAAAGCTTGCTGTCGGGGATAATAAGCTTTTCAAGATTTTTTAGGTGTTGAATTCCTTCCAGGTTTTCTATAAATATATTTTCTGCATATTGAGTATGCAAATATGTAATTCTTCCCACATTTGACTTTGTCAAATCTCCAACTGGCTTGCTTATTGCTTTTCTAATAGCCGCTTCAAGGCCCTTATCTGGAAAAAATAATTTTTCTTCCCCTTCTACATCTTTTGGTTGAGATGCTATTTGCAAGGCAACTTTCTCAAATAGTATTTGTTTTTCGTACTCGGACTGCCCTTTAGTAAATATATAAAGAACCTCCGTGTTGAGCCCTTCATAATAACGCCAACGAATGTCCGCGTCGAGAGCTTCGCCGATAAAACGGACAGGCACCAATATCCTGGAAGGAGGAGGAGTAAGGATTGGAGCAGTATCCATTGTTCTATTTTCTGAGTTAATGGTGTAATCTTTCTTGTTCACCCAGAATTTTAATATGCGCTGTTTTTCTTTATGTTCTATGCATATTTCCTGCTTACTCGCATCCCAAGAAACTTCAGCGCCAAGATGCTCTGCAGAGAAACGAATTGGCACAAATAATCTATTATCTTTTTTTAAAGGCTTTTGATCGAACTGAATTTCTTCACCATCAGCAAATACCCTAATATCACTAGAACCACTTGCCAAAACAGGCGATGCTAAACAGATAAGCAAAACTAAAATGAGCAACGTCAAAATAACTTTTTTCATAGCAACCTCCACACTAGTTAGTCAAAAAAATACTCTATATAATATATTACGAAAGAAACAAATATTTTAGTGGGGTAAGAAGTCAATTTATTGTGCTCTTTTTAACTTTTTCTTTTAGATCTTATGTCTTCCGTATCGATTTTGCAGTAATACACCATTTTTGACAGCTTTACCCTTGCTAAATGTTACAAGCTTATCTTTTAAATCTTTTGTAATGTGGCTGTAAGCTCCTGATAATTTGGGGTACAAATTTAAATGGCGCCGCACCAGCTGTTATCTGGCTGACATTCCCTGCCAGCATAATTTCCAAAGCCGGGCAGTAGAAAAGCCATGAACCCGATACCCCGGTGTGTCCGATAACCTCTGGAAGGGGATTAAATAGAGTTAGGAAGCGCGGATAACGGAAGCGCATTATCCCAAGTCCGTATTCAATAGGCCATCCGGGACCTACAGGGCTTAATGAGAAGCCAAATCGATTCCATTCTTTGCACATAATTTTGCTTGTTGAAGGATTATCAAAGATCTTCCCGCTTATTAAAGCTCGCATGAAAGCAAATAGATCATCTGCCGTACTATACAAGTCACCAAAGGATTTCAAAGCTTCAGGGATATTAAGAACCTGATCCTTGTACCAAAGCTTGGCTGCTTTTGGAATACAACCGGACGGCACTATGCCCGGATGAAATGTCTTGCTCAGACCTAGAGGCTCATAGATCATATCCTGCAATACTTCATGAAGCGACTGGCCGGTTACTTCTTTAATGATTGCAATTAAGAGCTGATAGTTTGTATCAGAATAACGGACCTTCTTTTTTTTTGCTTCCAAAGGCTGAGGAGCAAAAATAGGGGTGTTGACATCCCTTACAATATCAACAAAGTCTTGAATAGACCATGACCTATCACCTTCTTCTATAACTATATTAAAAATGCTTTTTTTGTCCTTTGTATGTATTTCTAAATAATCGGGTAGACCTGAGGAGTGTTCAAGTAAATTTCGCACGGTGATTTTTCCAGTATGATCCTCAGTGCCTGATCGGTGCAGACAATTAATAAGTTTGTTTGGCAAATAAGACGCCATTGGTTGTTCAATTGAAATTCGTCCCTGTTCATGGAGCTTTAAGATAACACCAGCGATATACAGCTTTGTTACGCTGGCAATAAAAAATGGAGTATCAGGTGTCATAATAGTTCCATCGGGATGGGCAATACCTTCTGCTCCAGACCATTTAAAAGAACCATCCATACTCTCAACCGCTAAAACGGCATGCTTAATATGCTTTGTTTTCATAAGATGCTGTAAGTGTTGATACAAAATCGCCTCCAGATTTAGTTCCATACATCTCCCTTCCTCTCTCCGGGTTTACAAGAATATTTTAGTATTTTTCAATATCCCTTTTAAAATAATGCCAGCACCAGTTAACTGCAACAAGTTCCCAGCCGTCCCGGCCATATTCGTTTAGCTTCCTGGTAGTGGCCTCCCCCAAGCCCCAAATACACACACACTTATATTCGAATAATTTCAATTCTATCATCCTTTCTGGAATTTTTATTATCTTTATGCTTCATTTCCTATCTCTGCTTTTACGATACTTCTCATAAATCGAACATTTAAAATTAACGCAATGGCACCTAATGTTATGAAGCTGACTACTAGAGTAATCATTTGCGGCAGAGGAATTTCTATGCCATAACCGTGTTGCACGAAGGTCTGCACTGCCACTAGAGCTCCAACGAGAGTGTAAAAAGCAAGCAAAACAGGGGTATACCGGTACCCAAACTGAGTTTGCTTTAATAGAGAGATCCCGCAGAATATGAAAAGGGGAAAAATAATGCCGATGTCTAAAGCAAAGGTTGGCTCAGTTGTGTTGATATCAATGAACTCCGAGAAATCCCCGCTAATCAAAGCTGGAATAATCATAATTAACCAAATCAGCGCCGTAGCCCCGGCCAGGAACAAAAATATGGCAGTCCCACAGTTCTTACTCTGTACTTGACTTGCCTGCTTCCAAGAGCTTCTCCCCAACAGGTAAATAGAATACCCCAGTGAAAAACCAGCAGCCGAAAACAATACGGTATATAATAGGAAAAGCTGATTAAATGCCGCTCCGAATGCCAGGCTGATGGAATAATAAAAAGTAGCCATCAACGCTCCACTGCATACCATAAGACTTTTAGGAAAAACATTCAAAAAAGCAGCAGTAATTAAAAGCAGTGGCAAAACAATCAAAAGCATGGCCCAGTCAGCTCCTATATATGATGTGGCCCTCAATAGCGAGTGGTTGGCATAAGCACCGCGGCCGTATAGTTCAACCTCACGTCCATCTATGGCCGTAGCTATTTTTGAGAAACTCTCTCCCTGCCAAAACAAGCCTGCCAGCGACGTAGCCATTAATAATACACAAACAAGCAAAACCAGCAAGCGCATCGATTTTGTAGGGTTCATATCATCTCCTCCTTAAGAGCTGTTTCAGCGTTTTGGAGCATGTCACCAAGAAGTTTAGCAACGCGTTCCATTTCTGTCGTCGGTATTCCGGAAAAGAGTGTGTCCAGCAGTGTATCCCCCGCATTCTCTCTTGAGGCAAAATAATCAAAGCATTTCTGCGTTAATGTTACATACACAGCACGTTGATCTTTTTTTGAGGGCTGCAGTTTTACCATTCCTTTTTTCTCTAAGGTAGATATCATTTTGCTGACATTTTGCCGTGATGTTTCAATTACTTTGGAAATCTCCATAAAGTTTGGTGATTTACTATCCATATTATGTATTATATTGAGCAAAAACCATTGCTTGAGAGTAAGGTCCTCTGTAACTTTATCCCCAAGTAACTGGAGCTTGTTTGAAAGGAGAAAAATACACCCAAAAATGAATTGATGGTTTTCCTTGTTCGACATATAGACCC
>DLMZ01000048.1:72639-75086 GCA_002479415.1 Firmicutes bacterium UBA7523 | reverse complement strand
TAGGTTGCGCATTTGTCAAGGTGCTCTGTTGGGAGCAGGGAACTTTTTTATTTCTATAAACGTCATAATGGTAAATAAAATAATTCAATTTCCGATAAGGGGTGATACCATGGATAAAAATGTACAGGTTGATACAAATGCAGTGATTTCCTTAACTATGGGGATCCTGGCAGTGTTGCTTTTTCCTTTCATTGGCTGGATACTTGGTTTAATTGGCCTAGTTTACAGCAATAGGAGTCTTCGGCAAACAGAGAGAGCGAGTGAAAAAGGAAATAGTATGGCTGTAGTAGGTAAAGTTTGCAGTATAGTAGGAATTGCTCTGGGCTTGATATCCCATTTATTGGCAGTGGGCGGCTTTGTGCTGTTTTCTTTCCGAACAAGCTTCTAGTTGCTTAATAGCGGGTTATAACAACTCTTCCGCTTGCCCAGGTAATCGTCTATTTAATAATGGCCGTAAATACTCTGAAAGCCTTCAGAGTATTTACGGCCATTGCTACTTAATATACTTAATTATATAGCCCACAGATGTTTTGCCTTAAAATAATCCTTTAACCTTGCCTGTTTCCACATCCACATCTATACGGCGGAAAGCCGGATTGGCGGCGGTGCCCGGCATAAGAGAAATCGCTCCTGCCACCGGCACTACAAAACCAGCGCCCTTGTAGGTAAGAATGTCACGAATAGCAAGCTTCCAGCCGGTGGGTACGCCTTTTAGAAGCGGGTTGTCAGTCAAGCTGAGATGGGTTTTTACCATACAGGTTCCCAGCTTTTGAATTTCCGGATCTTTTTCCATGCGAACAGCTTTTTCCAACGCCTCCGGCGTATAGGTGACGCCGTCCGCGCCGTAAACTTCCTTGGCAATAAGCTCAATACGCTCACGGAGCGGGGTATCCAGCTCATAAAGAAATTTAAAGTCATTGGGCTCGTTGCAGGCCTCAATAACGGCATCGGCAAAATCTAGAGCTCCATCACCGCCGTAGCGCCAATGCTCCGAAACGGCCACACGGGCGCCGGCCGCTTCGGCCAATCGGCGAACCGCCTTAATTTCATTATCTGTGTCAGTATGGAAGGCATTAATACAGACAACAGGGTTAATCCCTGCTTTTTTCACAGTGTTAATATGGTGAATGAGGTTTGCACAACCTTTTTCCACCCATTCCACATGCTCTTTACTGTAAGCAGGATCCAGGGGCTGGCCTGGCATGGGCAGGGGAGCGCCGCCATGGGCTTTTAAAGCACGGATAGTGGCAACAATTACAGCACAATGAGGAGTCAATCCCGACATGCGACACTTTAAGTTCCAGAACTTTTCGAAACCAATGTCGGCAGCAAAACCAGACTCGGTAACAACATAATCACCCAGCTTTAAAGCTACACGGTCGGCAATAATAGAAGACTGTCCAATTGCAATATTGGCGAAAGGGCCTGCATGAACAAAAACAGGCTGACCTTCCAAGGTTTGCATCAGATTGGGATTTAGCGCTTCAACCATCCATGCCGTCATAGCGCCGTCAACGCCTAAATCTCCGGTGGTAACAGGCTGGCCCTTTTTGTTGTAAGCCACAACAATTTTACCCATGCGTTCCCGCATATCCTTTAAATCCTTTGCAACGGCCAGAATAGCCATTACTTCTGACGAAACGGCAATAGCAAAGCTGGAATTCATCATAAAGCCGTCTTTTTTTGTGCCTTGACCGATAGTAATATTACGCAGAGCTTGGGCACAAAAATCCATTACCCACTTCATCTCTACATTACGCGGGTCGATGTCCAGTCTTTCCAGCCCGTTTCTTTCCAAAAAAGCATCGCTGGAATTAAACTCGTGCTGTATACGTGCTGTAAGCGCTACCATAGCTAAGTTATGAGCGTTCATAATAGCGTTAATATCACCGGTCAACCCCAAAGAAAAAGGAGTGAGCGGAACACACTGAGCTTGACCGCCGCCTGCGGCAGACCCTTTAACGTTCATTGTAGGACCACCGGACGGCTGGCGAATTGTGGCAATAACATTTTTCCCTCTTTTGCCAAGGCCTTCAACCAAGCCCATAGTTGAAGTAGACTTTCCTTCTCCAAGAGGTGTGGGCGTAATGGCCGTAACATCAATGTACTTACCATCAGGCTTATCTTGCAGACGATTTAAAACTTTGGCAAAATCCACTTTTGCCACATAATGCCCATAGGGCAAAAGCTCCTTTTCCTCCAGTCCCAATTCGTCTCTCAATTGATAAACCGTTTTCATCCTTGACTCTGCATCTTCAGCAATTTCCCAGTCCGCATGTTTGGTAGGGTCAAGTACCATAATTTATACCTCCATAAATATCCTATTCTGAGTAAGACACCTATTTTTATTCTACACGTAACAATGAAATCCTGCTATTTTCAGAAATTTCAATCTTTTATTGTTTATTGACATTATGATAGCAGAAAGTGGAGGGTACCCTCCACTT
>DLMZ01000048.1:58363-72470 GCA_002479415.1 Firmicutes bacterium UBA7523 | reverse complement strand
CATTAATCGTTACTTGAACGCCATCGTTCTTTATCTGAGAATCTTTGTTGTCGGTAGAAACATCCTTTGACTTCTGCTCTTTTGAATCCCCAGGCTTATCTTTACTAAGACTATCCAGAGATTTTCCTTCCATAAGGGCTGCAATCTCGTCTGAATCCAGGGTTTCTTGCTCAATTAACGCATTAGCCAATAAATCAAGCTTATCCCTGTTTTCTCTAATAATTTCTTCAGCCTGTTTATAAGAATCATCTATTGTGGTGCGAATCTCGAAATCAATCGCCCTGGCGATTTCTTCGGAAAAATCCCGGTCTCTAGTCAGGTCACGTCCCAGAAAAACCTGTTCGTACTGCTTTTTCCCCAGAGTAATAGGGCCAAGCTGGTCACTCATGCCATATTCCATAATCATCTGCCGCACAATGGCTGTGGCTCTCTCCAAGTCGTTCTGAGCGCCGGTTGATATATCATCTAAAGCTATCTTCTCAGCCACTCGTCCGCCAAGCAATACGGTTACCCTCGCTTTAAGCTCAGACTTAGTCATATAGTAACGATCCTGCTCAGGCAGCATTAGCGTATATCCTCCGGAACGGCCGCGGGGAATAATAGATACTTTATGGACAGGATCCGTATGCGGCAAGAGATAGCCGACTAACGCATGGCCTGCTTCATGGAAAGCTACGATTTTCTTCTCAAACTCACTTATTACACGGCTTTTCTTTTCCGTTCCTCCAATAACACGGTCGATTGCTTCTTCCAACTCGCCCATGTCCACTTGCTTTTTATTGGTTCTTCCGGCTAAGAGCGCCGCCTCGTTAATCACATTCTCTAAGTCCGCACCACTAAATCCTGGAGTACGACGAGCAACAACGCTTAAGTCAACACCGGGCGCCAAAGGCTTTCCTTTAGAATGGACTTGCAGTATTTGCTCACGACCCTTAACATCAGGGAAACCAACGGTAACCTGCCGATCGAAACGACCTGGACGAAGAAGCGCAGGGTCTAGAATGTCTGGACGGTTAGTTGCGGCTACAATTATAATACCTTCATGAGCGTCAAAGCCATCCATTTCCACCAAGAGCTGATTCAAGGTTTGCTCCCGCTCGTCATGGCCTCCGCCGAGGCCGGCACCGCGCTGACGTCCAACTGCATCGATTTCATCAATAAAAACAATGCAGGGAGCACTTTTTTTAGCATTATCGAATAAATCACGAACACGGGAAGCGCCCACGCCCACAAACATTTCTACAAAATCTGACCCGGAAATACTAAAGAACGGGACACCGGCTTCTCCTGCCACAGCCCGTGCAAGCAATGTTTTCCCAGTACCAGGAGGACCTACAAGCAATACTCCCTTTGGAATCCGCGCGCCTAGCTCAATAAACTTGCGCGGCTCCTTAAGAAATTCCACAATTTCCACTAATTCGGCTTTTTCCTCGTCCGCGCCGGCCACATCTACAAAGGTTACTTTCTTCCGTGATCCATCATGCAGCCTGGCTCGGGACTTGCCAAAATTCATTACCCGATTGCCACCGCCCTGGCTTTGCTGCATAAAAAAGAAAAAAATCACCATCAACAAAATAAAAGGAACTATAAACGTAAGCAAACTTGCCCACCATTGAGGTTCAGGCGGAGCATCCCCCTGAAATTCCACGTTATTGGCTTCCAGTCTTGTTACTATCTGGTCACCCTCCACGTTGAACACTGTGAACTTGCTTCCATCCTTCAATTCACCGCTAATTTCCCGACCAACAATTAAAACGTTGTCAACTTGACCTGATTCCACCAGCTCAATAAACCTAGTATAAGATAAATCCTTAACCGCCTCAGGCTGTTTGTCGAGGAATTGAATAGCAAGTACTGCTATTAATAGGATAAACAGATAGAAAGTTGCCTGCCTAATAAATTTATTCAAATTGTTGCCTCCCCTCTAAAAAGGCTCAAGAGTCTCATTATCCAATTGTAGCATATTCTTTTCCAGCTAACAACCCCTAGGATTTACTGATGCCAGGCATTCCCGCGGAGCTTTTTTTCTAGTATTCAAGCACCGATATTGTATCTCCCGGTACTAACCGCCCTCCAGTTAGCACACGAACAAAAATACCTTCTTTGGGCATCACACAATCACCGGCCTGATAGTAAATAGCACAGCGCTCATGGCAAACCTTCCCGATCTGGGTTACCTCCACCATAACCGACTCACCAAGACGCATTTTTGTACCAATAGGCAAGGAAACTAAATCGATCCCTTCTGTTGTTAAGTTCTCAGCGAAATCGCCTGCCTTAACATCCAGCCCCATACTCCTCATTTTTTCTATGCTTTCTTGAGCGAGCAAGCTAACTTGCCGATGCCAAGGGCCGGCATGCGCATCTCCCTTAATACCGCTGTCAGCCTCCAGAACTACTTCATCAACATTTGTCTTTCTCATTCCTTTTTTTTCACTGATTGAAACAGCAACTAGCCGTGCCATATCATCCCTCCTTATAGCTACCCGCCAATCTCACTCATACCACGCGGACCGAGCAATGAACTCTGCGCTGCCGGGCTTACATTTGAGTGCTCCGGTTTTTGCTTTGCCGCTTCTTTATAAAGCGCTGCCAAATCGCGGCCGGCAAGCAAAGCCGGCATTAAATCCACTTCCTGCGGAGCAAATAAGCACGGCTTAAGCTTACCATCACTTGTGAGGCGCAATCGGTTACACTCCGCACAAAAGTGTCTGCTTACCGGCGTGATAAAGCCAAGCTTTCCTGCCGCCCCAGCAAAACAGAAATTGCGAGCCGGACCTCGCAAATCTTCCTCAGGCAAAGATATAAGCGGCGCAATCTCTTCACATAAAGCCATAATTGTCGCAGATGGCAGATAATGCTTCCGCCAAGACTCATCCTGGTTCCTCATAGGCATATACTCTATAAAACGAATATGGATATCCTGATCCATGGTCATCCGTGCAAAACTTACTACTTCGTGGTCATTAATGCCTTTCATAACCACCACATTAATTTTAATCGGAGTAAGCCCGGAAGCAGCAGCCGCATTTATTCCGTCTAAAGTGGCCTCAAGCTGCCCGCCCTGAGTAATATAGTTAAAATTATCACGGTCTAAGGAGTCCAGAGAAATATTTACCCGATTTAAACCGGCCTCAGCCAATGGCTTTGCCAATCCTGCCAGCAAAGAGCCGTTTGTTGTCAAGCTAAGGTCCTCAATCCCGGGTATTCTAGAAATCTCCCCGACCAGCTCTACAATATCTTTGCGAACCAGAGGCTCTCCTCCTGTTAGGCGCACTTTGCGGATACCAGCTTCCACAGCTGCGGAAACAGCGCGAACAATATGCTTGCGATTAAGCTGTGTCCGTACATTGCTAGGCTTGCATAAATCTCCGGGACGGCAGTAAAAACAACTCATGTTGCAATTGTCAACTACTGATACACGCAGATACTCAACCCTCCTGCCATAAGAGTCGAAAAATTCTGACATATTTTTCTCCTCCAGTACTTAATCGCATATTTTATCTAAAAAGTGTTCAACAATCAAATCAGTCAAACCTGAATAGTCATTAGGAGAAAAAACAGGAACCCCTAAGCCCGGATCTATATCGCTCACAAAAGCCAGCAGATCATCGTTCACTACGGAAAGGGGGCTCTCGTGAATGGATGAGCGAAAAATCTCAATTTTTGGCTTATTGTTTTTTTTATATCCCTCCACAAGAATTAAGTCCACACCATCAATCCTATCAATAATCTGGTCCAGAGTTAGCTCTGCATTAACTTTCTCTATCATTGCCATCTTCTCTGGAGATGAAATTACAACAATATCTGCACCGGCCTGGGAATGCTTCCAAGTATCTTTGCCGGGCTTATCAATATCAAAGCCATGGACGTCATGCTTGATAGTCGCCACGCAATAGCCGCGCTTTTTTAATTCCGGCAACAAGCCGCAAATCAAAACTGTTTTCCCACTATTTGATCTTCCCACTACAGACACAACTGGCGGCCTCAAGGTTTACCATCCCCCAACAATTTTTGCTGCAAAGATTTCACATGCCCGCTTGTATTCTTCAGGTGTATTAACATTAAAGAACGAAAGTAAATTCTTGTCCAGCCTTTTTAATTCTTCAAAATCTACATACTGAACTTTAATTTCAGAGAAAAAGTCTAAAATTTTATATTGACCATTCTTAAGACGGCGCTCAATGCCGGGTAAGCAGCTTTTCCTGTAAACCGCGCAAAGAGGCTGAAAAAAACCTTCTCCATGGGGAACAGTAACATCATGTCCTTCACACGACGAACAAAGACGACGCAATACAGCCCGCTCAACAAAGGGCATGTCCCCGGCCAGCACAAGATTGTACTCATAGCTTGAAACACTAAGACCGCCGTGGATACCTGTCAAGGAATTACGGGAAGAACAAGAAACCTGATCTTCCGCAACACGAACAGGCAAGGACTGATATGCCTCAGGGTGGTCGGTTACAACAATAATTTCAGCAAAAAGATTCTGCAGCGCAGAGACTAACTTCCCAACTATGGTACTGTCACCAAGGGGCAGCAACATCTTATTCTCCCCCATACGAGAGCTCCTGCCGCCCGCTAAAATGATAGCGGCCATTTTATTTGAGTTCACGCTGCCACTCCTTTTGTCTTGAATCCCTAGCTTTGAGTGTAAGCCACATCTAAGCGTTAAAGGCATATCGGCGTAATCTTTTATGATTCTCCGTATTTAAACAAATATCCTGCAAGAAGCACAAAACATTTATTCTTCGTCTACTTCCTCCCGTCGGCCGGAAAGATGAGGACAGGTCCACCAAATCGCCTAATAACATTTTCAGCGGTACTGCCAATCAGCAGCTCTTGGATATTTCCCGCTCCACGAGCAGCCATTATAACTAACGAAGCTTCTTCTTCTTCAGCAGTTTTGATAATTTGGGCTGCAGGAATACCGACACGAACACGTACTTTTGCTTTAACCCCAACATCATTAATATTTTGGCACAACGCAGCCAGTAGGTCAAAAGCTTCCCTCTCCTGTTCAGCAGATTCTTCTTTTGCCTGCCCTTTATCAATAACATGAACAAGCACAGCTTCATCAACAATAACTGCCAGCTTATTAATAAAGAAGCTGCAAACTCGGAGAGAATCCTGAGAAAAATCTATGGGCAAAAGCACACGGCTAAATTTTCTCAAGGGATACGCAACAGCCTTGTTATTGTCAATTACAACTTTATCAATAAGGACAGGAGTTTTGCTCATACGAAGCAGATCCCAAACTGTACTGCCAAGAAATAGATCACGAATCCGGCTTTCCCCTTTTGCACCTATTAAAACTAAATCCACATTTTCTTCCACAGAAATCTCATTTATCTCATGAGCAGGGAAGCCGGCACGGACTAAAGCCTTGGCTTCTACTCCCAGGGACTGCAGGCGAACTTTCTTGGCCTCCAACGCTTTCTGCGCCTGGTCTCGGGAGCGCTCACTTGACATCAAAGGGGGAATATGTGCAATTATTACTTCCTCCATACCCAGCCCCTTCAGCTCATCTAGGCTGTTCCATAGCTGCTCCGCGCTTGGCGAAAAATCAGTAGCCAATAACATTTTCTTGAGCATTATAAGCGCTCCTCTCTAAGAACTTTTCTGCTATTTAGTCCCCCAGCACACAAATTTCCCGCAGGCAGCGGTATTGTTCGTTAAAATCCAGTCCATAGCCTACCACAAACTCATCGGGAATTGAGAAGCCCCGGTAATCAGGCTGAATATCTGTTTTGCGCCTCTCCGGCTTGTCAAGCAAGGCAACAACTTTTAGCGACGCGGGCTGCCGTGAAAGCAAAATCTCCCTTAAATACTTTAAGGTCAAACCTGTGTCAATAATATCCTCAACGATAAGGCAATGCTTATTTTCTATACTGCAATCCAAGTCTTTCAATATTTTTACAACCCCCGAAGAACTGGTCGACGCGCCGTAGGATGAGACCGCCATAAAATCTATTCCAGCAGAAATCTTCAAGTTGCGCATCAAATCGGAGAGAAAGACTACTGCGCCTTTAAGAACACATATTAACAAGAGCTCTTCATTTCTATAATCGCTACTAATCTGGCAGCCTAATTCGGCAATCCTTTTCTCTATAGTTGCTTGATCAAGCAAAACTGCTTTTACGCTTTTTCCCGTCATCGCTTTATAAATCCTCTTCTCTGCATAAATTTAATCTTAGGTGAAGAATCTCTTTCGTCTCAGACGTAACCCTAAAGGGATGGGAAATCTCCACGCCGCCCAGCCAAACCACAGCATCTCCGCTTAGCACAAGAGGAATACTGCCCCTTCGGTCCAGAGGCACCTTCCTGTCTATCAGAATATCTTTTATTTTTCGGGTGCCTCCGCAGCCTAGAGGCTCCATTCTATCACCCGGTTGACGCGTCCTAACTATCAATGGCTTCTCCAGCAAGGCCCAATCAAAATACGCCTCATTTCTATCCGTCAACGGCAAAGAAGCTTTACTGGCAGAAATTACAGCGGCAACGATAACCATGCCGTCAGGCAATACAGTACGCCCCGGAACAATCAACTCAATGCCGTCATAAGGTGCCGGCGGCAAGACACAGTCTGATCTTTCAAGCATAAGCTCTGCATAGCGCCTAACAGCCTTAATGCCGCCCGGTAAAAATATGCGAGCAGACGGAGACGAATTGTTTGCTAAAGCCAAAAGCTGCCGTGAATGAGTGACAGACGCTCGCTCAATGCCGGAAGACCACATGGCCATGCGCAGCAAGCGAAGCTGCAAGGCCGAAGAAAAACACATTAATTTATTTAAATCAATCTTTACTCCGCCGTTATCCATACTGCTTACCACATCGCAGTAAATATTCTCGACAAAACTGTAAAGAAGATTTCTGTCCATCAATAATAAATCAGCACTTTTTACAAGGGACAAACGAATATGGCAACCAAATTCCTTTTCTAAAAAAGGAAGGAGCCGCAAACGAACACGATTGCGCAAGTAATGGTCGTACTCCTCATTGGAAGAATCCATGACAGGGCGCAATTTATGCATACGGCAATACTGCTCAATATCTTTACGGGAAATATTAAAGAAAGGACGGACGAGCATGAGTCCGGCGCTAATTTCTCGTTCTCTGGAAATGCCGGCCAACCCGTCGAGCCCGCCCCCATGCAAAATTCGCAATAGTAGAGTTTCTGCCCGATCATCACGATGATGAGCTGTGGCAATACATGATGCCCCGATTCTTCGCGCTGTTTTTCGAATCACGGCATAGCGGGCACGTCGCGCCGCATCCTGAGCTGAAAACCGTCCTTTTTGCTTCAACGCCGCCACATCAACGCTGCAAACAGTAACAGGAATCCTTAACCTGCAAGCTTCCTTTTTTACGAAGAGCGCTTCCATCTTTGATTCCGGCCGTAGCCCATGGTTAACATGAACTATATGAAGAGTGATATTTAATTCAGAAGCTATCTCGCTCATTAAATGCAACAAGCAAAGAGAATCCGGACCGCCGGACACAGCAAGAAGAATCTTTGCTCCAGAAGGAAACAAATTATGTTTTTTTATTTCTCTCAGTACTTTCTTTTTCATGCCGCACACTCCAGACTTTACATGTATTGTTCTTCTATGTCGCCATGCTAATACCTGCATAATTACCGGCTAAAACGCGTTATGTTTTTTCAAGTTCTTTGACAGGGAAAAGACGCTTCAAAAAACGAAGCGCCTTTTCACCCTGAGCAGAAAACGATAATATTAATTTGTCGGCAGCATGCTTAGCTTATGCTTCAGCTGTTTTATACTGCACACCAAAACCGTTATATCGTCCTGAAGCTCTCCTGCTTTATTTAGCAAGCCGGCTTGATGAACAATTTCGTCTGCCAGCACCTGAGGATGACTCGGCACATTTCCAGACAAATAGCTTTTTAGCCAGCCGGTATCGGAAGATTGTATATCAAAAATACCGTCCGTAACCATCACCAGCAGCGTATCACTGCCCAATTCAATACGAACTTGTTTAACTTCGACTTCATTTAATATGCCCAGAGGCACGGAAGAATTGCGAATCTCCCGAACTCTTCCCTGGGAGCGAATGTAGCTGGGTGCCGCACCAATTTTTATGAACTCAGCTTCCCCTTTTTCAGTATCCACGATAAGCGTGTCTAATGTAGCGAACATCTCTTCCTTAGAGCGCAGCTGTAAAATAGTGTTTACCGTGCGAATAATTGACTCACGCCTAAATCCCGCAAGAAGCAGCTGTTCAACTAATTGTACAGCGGAACTGCTTTCCTGATAAGCCCTTGCCCCATTACCCATCCCGTCGCTTAGCAGAAATGCTTGCTTCCCGTCTCTTAATTCCAAATAGCTGTAATAATCACCGCAAACCTCCGCAGACCGCTTGGCTGCCTGAGCTACACCTATTTCCACATGAAAGCGTCTGTTTTTTGTTTTCTTAAACGGCCTTGGTATGCCTTCACTAACTTCTGCGGAAAGGTCAAGCATAATCTGTGATAATCCTGAAAGCTGCACAGTAACCAATTGACGATTATCCTCCAATTTCTTTTGCCACGAATCATTTAAATCTTTCAACTCTTTAACAAAGCTTAAAGCTGCTAAAAAGTCATCTTTTCTTCGGCAATATTTTTGAAAAAATTCGGGACTGCGTATTTCTTTAATGCTCCGTCCATTGTTAACGTCTGCCAAGACACGAAGCAGAGAGTTATAAGTGCGATTAATGTCTTTTTCCCAACAACGCCTTTGTGACGGGCAATGCTTGCAGACTCGCTCCGCCACTGCTTCAACTAGTTTTGATAAAGAGGAATCCTTTTCACTCTCTGATACTTCTGTCTGTTGAAAAGCTTCCGACAGTTCTTTAAAAACAAAAGCGCAGTCTTTTATTCTGCCTGCAGTTAAGCCACAAGCACGTTTGCCATCATCGTCCGGCTCCTTTTTCAAGAAGGGCGCCAAAGCCTGAACCCTGGCAGGCAGAGCAGGCCCAAGAAGGAAGAAGAGAATCGGCACTGTAGTAACTAATGCCTCTAAAGGAACGGCTTGCCACCCTGCCAAGTAAAGGGAGATTGCCAAAGCGCCTATCAAAAAACCAAACGCAGCGGCAAAGCGTCCATATGGCCGAAATAACCCTGATAAAAACCCGGCAAACGTCAAAGTGCTTAACCACGCCAAGCCGCCGCCCTGTACCCCAAGAAAAAAACCGAGTAAAGCCCCGGCAGCGGCAGCCATTCCCGGACCAAATAGAAAAGATGCCCAAAGTACAATTATCCGAGCTATGCCTGCTGCCAAAAGCGACAGGTATGTTCCTCCCTGAACAAGAGACAGGAGAAGCAGCCCGGCAAATATAATCCATGAGGTAATAGCTTCAAGATTATTTTCAGGGGTGAGCAGAAAAAAAGACTTTTTAAATACTTGGAGAAACACTGCAAAAGCTAGCATTGCCAGGAGAATTTCTAGAAAGAGCAAATAATAATCATAAGTATGAAGCTGTCCAAGCCAAATTCCAGGCAACGTGCCCGCCAGCAGAGCAAGTCCTGTCAGAGAAGCAGCAGGCAACCGGGATAATCGCGAATAATTCCTTGCGAGGAAATAAACCAGCATGGAAATTAATAGGCTACCGCCATAAAAAGGCGAGCCCACCGTCTCGGCCGATAGAATTACTATCAAGCCATAAACAGCCATTCTCCTATTATCATTGCGAGATGATGCCGCCCAGAACGCTAATCCAAAGGGAGCCAGCTCACCTAACAGCTGGAGCCTAGTCAGCAGAAACAATGCTGTCACCGCCCCCAAGGATTCCCAGGTTAGAAGTTCAGCCGGGATTTTTATCATGCGCTTACCTTGATGTGACACTTCCGGTCGGCAAACCCTCTGATATGGTTGGGCAAAAGTGCTATTCTCAGACATATTAAACCCCCATTTATCACGCTACAACTTCCTATATTATAAATGGTTGTCCACTTATTATTTGTCGTTATTCCGATCCCAGGCAAAAAAATTTTTCGACATTTTTTATCGCCTCGGCTTTATGCGGACAAGCATTGCCAGCTCTGCGTCTAAAGCTACTTTTGTATACCCTATTTGCACAATTACACCTGAACCGCGGCGCAGCAGAATAAATGAAGCGCCGGGAATAATGCCGAGGCTCATCATTTTTCCGAGGATCCTGCTGTCTGTAGAAGATATTTCTACAATTGTTCCTTCAGTTTTTTCTTTACATTCGTTCAATGTAGTGATTTCTCCCATAATACCTCCTGCAACTAGAAAAGGATTTTGTTCAGCATAATACCCGCAATAACGGCCGTTACAGCCACCGTTAAGACTATTAAGGCAGTAACCACCGCTCCCCGCTCCTTAACCATAACGGCCAACTGAGCAACACATGGAACAAAAAGGGTTAGAACAACTGCCGCAATAAATAGCTGTACACTGTTGACTAATCCTTGCATGTAGAGGTCATACAGGCCAGCCGCACCATAATCACGCCTAAAAAACCCATACAAAAATACGGTGCTTAATGATTGGGGCAAGCCCATTAAATCTAGTATAGGGGTAAGCTTCCCGGAAAACACGCCCCAAATCCCGGTGACCGTTAAAAGCCAAAGAAATATACTGATAAACATAAAAACGGGAATAATCTCAGAAAAATACCAACGCATGCGGGCAAACGTTTTTTGCGTGACCGCCTTTATTGTGGGGAGCCGCAATGGTGGAAGCTCCATAAAAAACGGAGTACGTCGACCTGGCAAAAGAGTATTTATCAATACTCCTGTTATTGTAAAAAATGCAGTTATAACAATAATCCAACCAAGGAGATAGCGGGGCTCCGAGGATAAAATTGCCAATATAAGCCCGAGCTGCGCGGAGCAGGGGACAGCCAAAGTCAACAAAAATGTGGCAATTATCCGCTCACGGCGATTTTCTAATGTTCTTGTGACAAGCACAGCCATGGTTCCGCAGCCAAATCCCAATATTAATGGGATTATAGCTCTTCCATTAAGGCCTATCTTCTTCATTAGCCCGTCGGCAAGAAAAGCTATTCTAGGCAGATACCCGCTGTCCTCCAATATGGCAAACACGAAGAAAAATGTACCGACAATAGGCAAAATAATACCGAAAGCATAGCGCAAGCCCAAGGCTATAATGCCGAATTCCCCTACGAGCAATTGCCGTATCATAACTCCGGGGATATACATTTCCGTCCATCGCTCTGCCCAAGGAATGATTAGCCGCCCAAATAGCTCCCCTTCAAGCATATTAACTAAATACCCAGCACCGAAGCGCCCCACGATTAAATACAGCCCCACATAAAGAATAAATGTTATTAGCACTGACCCGCCAAACGGATGAAGCACAAATTTTTCTAAGCCTTTAAAAGCATTGGGAGCTCCTTTAAAAAAAACTCCATCAAGAAGCTTTTCTGCTTCACGATGATTTTTAAAAGAGCTGTGCACTAAAGCTAAATTGCCGTGCCTGTTTTTTCTTTTTGCATTGCCTTGTTTACTAAGCTGGCTGCCGATTTCTTTCTTCAAGGCATTAATCCCTTGCCCTTTGGTAATGGATGTCTCCAAAACCGGTATCCCCAGCCTGCGGCTCAACTCTTTTTTATGAATACGGACACCCAGCCTTTCAGCTTCGTCCATCATATTAAGCACAAGGATTAAGGGAGTTGAACCTTTTAAAATGTCCAGCGTTAAAGGCAGCATTCTCTGGAGATTTTTTGCGTCCACAATGTGAAGAATTAAATCCGGGCTTGTTTCAGTTAATAATCGTACGGATACAGCCTCTTCCTCAGTAACAGGTTTAAGGCTATATATCCCCGGCGTATCAATAACCTCAACCGCCTTTCCGCTTATTTTGGCTATGCCACGGAAAATCTCCACCGTTGTCCCAGGATAATTTGATACTGTGGTATATTTACCTGTCAAAGAACAAAAAAATACACTCTTTCCCGTGTTGGGGCTTCCTGCCAGGACAATAGTTTTCATGCCAACCTCCCTTCTTCTGATAAATATGCAAAAAGAAGCACCGTGTTGCAGAAAATATTTCCGCATAGACGGTGCTTCTTACGCACACAATATATTTGTGATTAATAGATAAGGAGAATGAGGATGTATCTGATTGCTTTGCTGCTCGCTTTTATCGCCGGCATCTCCATGGCCGTACAAGGGTCACTTAATGCCGGCCTTGGGAAAATAATAGGTTTGCTGGAAGCCACATTTACAGTACATATCATCGGCGCAACGGCCATTTTTTTTGCCCTTTTTGTTCTGCGGCTGGGAAATGGCAACCTTAAGGAAATTCCAAACGCTCCTTGGTATCTTTATCTTGGCGGTTTAATTAGCGTTGTAATCATCTATGCAGTCTTGAGCAGTATTACAAAGACGGGAGTAGCAACAGCAACTACCGCCATAATCGTTGGACAAGTAGGCACTGCCCTGCTTATCGACCACCTGGGTTGCTTCGGACTGGAGCGAATACCATTTACCTGGATAAAAGCTGGGGGAGTATTTTTTCTAGCGCTGGGTGCCAAGCTTATGCTGTTAAAATAATGAATATAGCATCCCCATTAGAATATCACCCTCAGATACTATTAAGGACGTAGCATTAAAATATGTTAAAATTTCTCCTACCACCAAGGCCCCCGCAGGCAGAATATCTGCACGGTCAGGCTGCACACCGGGAATTGCTCCCCTTTCAATTAAGGGAACAGCCAATAGCCGCTTTAATTGGGATGATATCATCTCCGCCGTCAAAGTATAGCCGTGAACCTGGTCCTCATCATACTCCGTCATTTGCATCTCCATGGCGGCGAGGCTGGTAACCGTCCCTCCTATTCCTACAATAGGCATGCCGGCAGGTGTTAAGCATGAGAGCAGCTTCGACACATGATGTCCAATGCACTTGAACTCTTGTGTTGAGGGTGGATCGCTTCTGACAAACATCTCCGTTAAATAGACAGCCCCTAGCTTTAAACTGGCAAAGCGTAGATTTCCACTCTCAGGCCAAATGAATTCGCACGACCCGCCTCCTAAATCAAATACCAACGCTTGGTGAGGCAAACGTAAGCTCTTCGCCGCCCCCTCATAGCTTAAGCGAGCCTCCTCATCAGGCGATATAATTTCCACGTCTTTTCCGGTTTGCTTACTTAGGCTTCGGGCGAATTCTTGTCCGTCCAACGCTTCCCTCATAGCACTGGTTCCTGCAATTTTTAGTTTTCCCACACCCAAAGAGTGGGCAAGAGCAATGAACTCCATAACTGCTGCGGCAGTAGCTTCTTTACCCGCTTGGGAAAGAACGCCTCTCTCCACTAAGCCTGCTCCCAATCTGGTTGTTTTCAGCATTTTTTTGATAGGCTTTATGCTGTTCTCCGACACTTCGGCAGCCAAAAACCGTACCGAGTTTGTGCCCAAATCAATAGCTGCAAAACGCATAACTTTCTCCTCCCAAGAACAAGTCGGCCGCTCAGCACCATAAGCAAACAACCCCGACACCGAAGGCGTATATTATATACGTCGGTTGTCAGGGCTGTAAAAAGCATTGTGCTTTTTTCAACGGCGATTAAATAAGTTAAATATTATACCACTTTGAAAGGCGATCCCTTGCCGCCGCGCTTAGACTCGGTGTTACGGCGAAGGTCTTGAAGTCTCTCATCACTGTCTTTCATAAACTTATTCAGCTTATCCTCAAAAGACATGCGGGGGACTTTGCTTTGGGGCCGACGTTCACTATTGCTGCTGGCCTGCTTAATTGAAAGACCGATTTTACCTTTGCCGTCAATGGATAGAATCTTAACTTTGACATTATCTTTTTTCTGCAAATGTTCATTAATATCCTTAACATACGTGTCTGCGACCTCGGATATGTGAACAAGGCCGGTTTCCCCATTGGACAGCAGGATAAAGGCTCCAAAATGGGTGATTCCTGTAACCACCCCTTCAACTATGGCTCCCACCACTAAAGACATTAGAAAAAAACTCCCCCTTAAAGATGTACTATCTAAACTTATTATATCCAGTTTAAGTAGTTTGTCAAGAACATGCTCTTCGTTATCGTCGTTTCAAGACTAATTATCTTTTTCTTGAAAATAAAAGAGCATCTCTCCCGGCCTAACC
>DLMZ01000048.1:27081-58274 GCA_002479415.1 Firmicutes bacterium UBA7523 | reverse complement strand
CATCTCTCCCGGCCTAACCATTCCCAACTCCTGTCGCGCCAATTGCTCAATATAGGAAGTGGAGTTAAGCCTCTCAATTTCTTTATTCATCTCTTCATTCTGCATAGTAACAGACTGTATGTCCATTTCGATAGCATGAAGAGAGCGGCGCAATTGAACAAGCCGGCTATATTGAGATATAAACAGCACTGAAAAATAAATAAGAGCCAATGCAGCTAAAACAGGCACCAGCCTAAAACGCGAAAAGCGCGGCGCCTTTTTTGTTGCAGGAAGGTATGATATCTTCCCTTTTCCGCGAACATACGATTGATTCATAATCTTTTCTCCAAGCATATGAATGTACTGTTAAGTTTCGCGCAAAACTACCACTATTCCTTCTTATTTTTGTTAAAGTTAATTCTTTTATATAGGCGAAAAACTTTTTTATTTCTTTCTACACCCACACCTATCATCCGCTTGCAGCGTGAGCAAATCAACATAACTTTCCTAAAAGTCCAGATGAAAGGCTTCGCTATGGTATTAATAATTACGCATATGAATTGCATTATTCGGTCTAGTACTCTATAGCACAGCCTACTTAAAACAACTGCATAAATTGTTGCGCCAAACCCCAATCCTATAAAAACGTAAGCCCGGACTTCCCCCCAGTTGCTGGATATCAACACTATAAACGTTATTACAGTCATTATTGCCCAAAAAAACAAATCATAAAAAAAGAGCATCGGACGGGACGGCCGAAAAGTATTCCGCATAACTCTGAGTACATCGGAAGCAAAACCTATAAACATTCCAAGAGCTATAGTTGCCGCAAAAGCCATCACTTGGTATGTAACAAACGTCTCCTGCACAGTTTGCCTCCTTTTTAACATCTTACTTAAAGAGACGTTCAAAAATGCTTTTCCCTCGGTCGCGTATTCGCTTATCATCAGAATAAGCTAACTCCAAAACTAGGCCGCTAATTGACAGTTCTCCTTTTTCCAAATTTAACTGCTTTATATACAATTCTTCCCCGCGAACTGCTAATAAGCCCTGCTCTGTCTCTAAAATTACTTCCTCATCATCAAAGCTGTCCACATGCAAAACCCCTGTTACATCCATGGTTTCACGGTTATTTATGACCAGCCTGTGTTGACCTTGATTTTTGCTGTACGTATGTTCCATCGTCTCAACTTCCTCCCTCGAGCAATACGTCTCCTAATCCATTAATATGAAGTGGACAAGAATTTATGACATAAATATTTTACATTAACAGTATAAAGCAATATACTTTTTCGGACTTCCTTCAGACATCTAATATACTATAATTAGGCAAATGTAAACGGAGGTATCCTACAGTAAAGCCCCGGCAATTTGCCGGGGCTTTAGTTATTGACTCCACGTCAGTCTTAATTAGTCTTATCTTTTTCCTTCTCGTCATCCGTATTAATGGATTCTTTAATTTCTGAGGCAGCCTGCTTAAACTCTTTTAGGCTTTTTCCCATAGCACGGCCTATCTCCGGCAACTTTCTGGGACCGAAGACAATCAGGACGATAGCCAACACTACAAGTAGCTCCTTAATGCTAATTCCTCCTGAAAACATAGTTTCAACCCCCTTCCTTTTATGCATAAGTGTCAGCCACTAATAAGCCGTCTAATGCGCCTCTTTCCCTTTGCGGCCTGCTATCCAAGCTAAGAAAATAGAAAGCTCATATAACAACAGCATGGGCACCCCCATCAATATTTGAGAAACAACGTCAGGGGGAGTTAGCACCGCAGCCAAGAAAAAAATAATTACCACAGCAAAACTCCGTTTTGCAGCTAAAAAACCGGATGTGACAATTCCCAAGCGCGCTAAAATCATCACAGCTACCGGAAGCTCAAAAGCCAGTCCAAAGCCAATCATTAAACTGGCAGCATAGGAAAGGTAACTGCTAAAAGAAATCATGGCTTCTAGCCCTTCCCCGGCGAAGCCAAGGAAGAAAATAGTGCTAAAAGGTAAAACAACTAAAAAAGCAAAGGACATGCCAAGGAAAAAGAAGAATAATGTTAGCACTGAAATTACTATTATTGCAAACCTTTCATGCTTATACAATCCCGGCAGCACAAAACCCCAAATCTGAAAGAAAATAACCGGTAAAGAAAGAAAAAAACCACACATAAAGGCTAGGCGCATATTGGCAAAAAAAGCTTCCGCCAAACTAAGATATACAAGCTTCCCTACCGATCTGATAAACACTTCTCTTATTGTTTCAACAAATGCATACGAGGCTATAGATAACACCAGCACAGTTGCTATGCAAATGATTAGCCTGCGCCGAAAATCATCCAGGTGGTCAACGATGCTCATCAGCTTTTCTTGTTGATCTTCTTTTGCCATTCGCTACTCTCCCTGTTAAGCAAAAAAGAATGATTAGTAGTGTATTCCCCGAATTTTTGTTTTCTCCTGCTTACACTAAATACTAATAGGGAACGGCTTGCAGGCCGCTCCCTTAGACTAGTAACAATTCATTACGTGGTCGCTTAATCTGGTTTAATTTTTTCCGATTCTACTTTATTGTTCCACAGAGCAAAACCAATGCCCAGAACTACAAGCACGCGCAGCGGCCTGAAAACAGCATTCCAGATATGGGCGGAAAGAGATACTTGGGGCTTGGCTGGCAAACTGTAAGCCTCAGGCTTATCTGCCAATATATAAAATACCCCCATTCCTTCCAGCTCATTCAATCCGTATATATGAGCATCTTTTTTCCCTTCGCTTAGTAGCGCGCTCACCCTGTGGTGGGCATAAGCAGCAAGCTCCGGCCTGTCTCCAAACTTTATAGCTCCGGTTGGGCAAGCCTTGGCACAAGCGGGAGTAAGGCCTGCGTGCTGCCTGTCATCACACAAAGTACATTTTTGCGGCACATTTTCCTTTTGATTAAAAGCCATTACATTAAATGTACAGCTGGCAACACAATAGTTGCAGCCTATGCACTTTTTACGATCAATTGTTACAGCGCCGCTATCTGTATGACTGATGGCTCCTGCCGGACAAACCTTTTCGCAGGCGGCCTCGGTGCAATGCATACAACCTTGCTTGGAGAAAAGCCACTTAACATCACCGGTATCTTTATTCTCATGTTCCCTGAACACAATACGCGTCCAAGTGTTGGCAGAATAACGAACAGGGTTTTCATAATGACCGGTAAATGTACTCTCCTCTGCGGGCAAGCCATTCCACTGCTTACATGCTACCTGGCATCCTCTGCAGCCCATACACTTTGTTGTGTCAATTAATTTTGACTTCAGCATATTACACCTTCCTCACATTGCATAAAAATGCTTTGTATTCAGGAATACCGGTATTAGCGTCACCAATGGCGGGAGAAATATCATTTACTACCGCCCCACGCGACAATCCCTGGTAGCCCCAGTGAAAGGGCATGCCTACTATTTCACGCAGCTTCCCGTGCACCAGCAAAGGCTTTATCCGTGGAGTGACACAAGCCACAGCTGTAATTTCGTGCTTACGGTAGCTGCTCACAGCCACCTTATCACCATTCTTAACACCTAATTCCTTAGCCAGCGTCGGGCTCATTTCAATAAATAGCTCCGGCATAAGCTCATTAAGCCATGGTACATTCCTTGTTACAGCTCCAGACTGCCAGTGCTCCGTAACCCTGTATGTGGACATAACGTAGGGGTAGTTTTCATCTCCTACCGGTGCAAGGTGATCCTTATACCATACGCGGGCTACAGGATTAAACTGAGCGCGAGAGGAAAAAGCATTTTTAACCGGGCTTTCCGCAGGCTCATAATGCTCTGGGAAAGGACCATCACTAATTGTATTGGAGAACAAACGAGCTTGCAGCTCCGGCAGCATGATAAAAGGCTTATCTGCTGTATCTGCAGGCGGTACATTAGCATTAAAGTCAGGAACATCGTTCCGCTGCCAAGACTCTCCATCCCACCACATTAGAGGTATATCGGGATTCCATGCGTTCCCCTGCGGGTCGGCGGAGCAACGGTTATAGATAATACGCCTGTTAAGCGGCCAAGCGAAAGACCAGTCTGCGTGCGTACCAATACCAGACTTTTCTTTAACTCTTTTTTTGCAGCCCGGATTAGATAAGTTATTGTAATAGCCGCTGTAAATCCAGTTACCGCAAGCAGTGGAGCCGTCATCAGCCAGCTTAGTGAAGTTTTCCACCAATTGACCGCTATCCGTGTAGCGTCCGTTAATTTCCAGCGCCACTTTTTCAGCATCCGGCTCTTCACCGTAATCCCAAGTAAGCTTCATAATTGGGTCGGCGAAAGAGTCGGGATCATTGCTGTACTCGTCACGGATAGCTTTAAAGAGCTTGTCGACAATCCAAAGGTCGGAACGAGCGTCACCCGGCGGCTTCTTAGCTTCATAGCGCCACTGAATCCAGCGGCCACTGTTGCTGACGGAACCTTCCCGTTCAAAAGGAGCAGAAGCGGGGAAAACAAAAACTTCTGTTTTTATCTTTGTGGGATCTACTCCCGGAGCCTTCCAGAAGGCAGGTGTTTCGCTCTCAAAGATATCTATGGAAAGGAGCCAGTCAAGTTTTTCCATATCCTTGCGGTGGCTTGAAGCAGAAGGACCGGCCACAGCAGGGTTATCAGCCCAGCTAATCATCCCTTTTATCTTGCCCTCTTTCATGTTTCTGTACGAAGCAATATGGGAATGATCTTCTCCGTCCAGCTTAGGCAAGTAATCATAAGCAAAGTCATTGCCGGAATGAGCATTATCTCCGTACCAAGCTTTCAATAGGCTGACAAAAAATTTCGGTTTATTTGACCAATATCCGCTTTTTGGCGTTTCTTTTTCATTGTAGTCAGCCAGAGTGGGGTGAGCTCCTGCCTGAGGCGGCGCCATATAACCGGGGATTAGGTGATACAGCATAGCCATATCGGTAGAGCCTTGCACATTTGCTTGGCCGCGCTGTGCATTTACGCCGCCGCCGGGTATACCCATATTCCCCAGCAAAAGCTGCAAGCAAGCGAGGACACGCACATTCTGCGAACCGTGAGTAAACTGGGTAACACCCATAGCATAAAGGACATTACCTGCTTTGCCTCTCTGCGCTGTGGAGCAATAGAGCTTGGCGACTTCTTCCAGCTTGTCTGCCGGGCAACCTGTTATACTGCTGACAGCAGCAAAATCATAACGCTCATAATGCTTTTTCATCAGCTGCAAAACACAGCGTGGGTCTGACATGGTGGGGTCTTTAATAATGTTGCCGTCATTGTCGCGCTGGTATGACCAAGTGCTGCGGTCGTAGACTACCTGGCGCTCACCGCCGTCACCGGCTCCAGAAAATATTCCGTCTTCAAAGCTATATTCAGGATTAATCAGGTAGCTGGCGTTGGTGTAGCTGGCAACGTATTCTTCATGGTACAGGTTGTTTTGCAAAGCGTAATTAATGATAGCTCCGATAAAAGCGATGTTTGTACCGGGACGCAGCGGCGCATAAACATCGGCCACTGCAGCCGTGCGGGTAACCCGCGGATCTACTACAATCAGCTTTGCGCCTTTTTCCGTCCGTGCTCTTTCAATCCACTTCATAGAAAGGGGATGATTTTCCGCCGGATTGGCGCCAAAGGCAAGAAAAACATCAGAGTTCTTGTAATCAATCCAGTGGTTTGTCATTGCGCCTCTGCCAAATGTGTTGCCCAGACCGGCAACAGTGGAGGAGTGTCAGAGACGGGCGCAGTGGTCCATGCTTATCACACCAAGAGAGCGCAGCATCTTGTGATAGAGGTAGTTTTCCTCGTTGGTGCAAGCGGCACTGCCCAAATGGGTTATTGCTCTGGTTCTGTTTACCGTGACACCGTTATCATCGGTAATCTCAAAGGTTTCATCCCGTGTTTTTTTGATTCTTTTAGCAACCTGCTCCAGCGCCCAGTCCCAGTCCTTTTCGTGAAATTCCTTGGCATAAGGAGCTCTGTAAAGAACTTTCTGCAGCCGGCCGGGATGCGGCACAAGCTTTTTCTGCTGGTCATATATATAAGCAAAACTCAGCAATGAGCTGCCCTTACTGCAAAGGCTGCCTTCGTTAATAGGATGATCCGGGTCGCCTTCGGCGCCTATTACATTTCCGTCCTGTACATAGCAAATTATTCCGCACCCAAGAGAGCAGTAGGGACAAATTGTTGTTACTTCTCTGGCATACTGTACATACATCTTGCCGTATGCTGAAGAAGCTTGATTATGTCCCAGGCCGGCCAGGGTTGCGGCCCCCAGGGTTACCCCTGAAAGTTTGAAAAAATCCCGTCTACTTACCTTCAATTATCTCATCCCCTGTCATTGTCATTTTTAGTGTGCGTTCTGTGCGCTCTTCCCTGTTACTGCTAACCCAGAATTTGTTTTTACCATTGCCGCCTCACCAAACTTTAGACGCCGGGTTGCTCTGTCAATAAGGGGGACAAAAGCGTTCATAATCAGGATGGCAAAAGCAACCCCTTCGGTCGGAGCCAGCACAATTCGGAAAATTAAGACCAAAATACCTATGCTAATACCAAAAACAATCTTGCCCTTTTGTGTAATTGGGCTGGTTACCCAGTCTGTAGCCATATAAAAAGCTCCCAAAAGCAACCCGCCTGAAATAAGGTGATAAACCGGATGCTGGCCTAGCACAACAGAGCCTATAAAAACTGTGCCCAAAATTGAAACGGGAATATGCCAGGTAATATGCTTCTTGTACAACAAATAGCCTGCGCCTAATAGAAGCGCAAAAGCTGATGTCTCAGCCAAGCCTCCGCCCGGATAAGCAAAAAACATGGTACCCATATTGGGCATCGGCAGACCCATCTGCAAAAGACTCATCGGTGTAGCCTGAGAGATTGTATCTACCCCGGCAAAGTTTACTCGCCAGTAGAAAAACTCATTGTTTAGAAACCCTACCCATGGTGCCAGCAGAATTACCGATACTCTGCCGAATAAAGCCGGGTTAAAACGGTTCCAGCCCAGGCCGCCGGTCCACTCCTTTGCCAAACCTATGGCAATAAAAGTAGCCATGGCCGCCAGCCACCAAGATGTGCCGGCAGAAAAACAGAGAGCTACAAACAAACCGGTCAGCGCTGCACTCCCGTCCTGCAAGCTTGGTTTTTTCCGCATAATGCGACGGAATAGTACTTCTGTAAGCATGGCGGTCCCTATACAAACAAGGGTAATAAATATAGCATTCAACCGGAAAAAGTACATCGCTACCAATGATACCGGTATTAAAGATATTATTACATCTCTCATAGCGCGGGGTACGTTATCACTGGAATGTAAATGTGGTGAAGATGTTGCAATAAACTTTTCTGCTTCCAAAAAGATCTCCCTCCTGCTCCTTTAAATAGGTTGACGTGTTGATTCCCTGTGTCTCTTTGCCGCAGCAGCCTTTGTTTGTCGTACAAAATTTACAATGGGACGACTGGAAGGGCAAACATAGACACAAGCTCCACATTCGAAACAATCCTTAGCTCCCCAGTTCTCGGCCATCTCATACCTTCCCAGCTCTGCGTACTGTCCAATATAATTAGGGTATAATAACATGGGACAGTGTTCTACACATTTTCCGCAACGGACACAAGCCAGATAGTCCTGTTCTGTAAGAAAATCCTCATCAAAAGCTAGTATTCCGCCGCTGCCTTTAATCAGAGGCACATCAAGACCTGATTGTGCCCGACCGGTCATAGGGCCGCCTACAATAATCTTAACTGCATTATCGTTTAACCCTCCGGCAGCTTCAACCACATGCCGCAATGTTGTACCCACAGGTACTAAATAGTTCCCTGGATTCTTTACCCCCGAACCGGTTAGTGTAACAACTCTCTCCATCAAAGGCCGGCGATGAACAACAGCATCTTTAACAGCTGCAGCGGTAGCCACGTTTTGCACCACCACTCCTACGTCATAAGGCAGCTTGCCAGTTGGAATCACACGCTGAGAGACAGCATATATAAGCTGCTTCTCAGAACCCTGCGGATATTTAATATCCAGGGGCACAGCTTCCATACCTTCCTCATCCCGGATTTTTTCATTAAGCAAATCCAAAGCATCTTGCTTATTTGTCTCAACAGCAAATACAATTTTTGATACTCCTAAAACCTTGGCAATTAGACGTGCCCCAACAATAATATCAGACACTCTTTCCAGCATTAAGCGATGGTCACAAGTTAAAAACGGCTCACATTCACATCCGTTAATAATCAAAGTATCCACATGCTTTGGCGGACTAAGCTTCATATAGGTGGGGAACGCAGCGCCCCCCATGCCTACAACGCCTGCCTCTCTAATCCTGTCTTTAATTTCCTGGGCACTAAGGCTTGATACATCTTCAGCCGGGTAAACAGCCATTTCCTGCTCACTGTCACAGGCTATAACCACACATTCAACCATTTCCCCCGTTACGCTTTGCCTTGTGACGATTTCTTTCACTATCCCGTTCAAAGGTGAGTGCACGGGAGCGCTCACAGGAGACCTGCTCTCGCCGATTTTTTGGCCTGCCTTAACTCTGTCCCCCACAGCTACTAAAGCCTCACAAGGAGCACCGGTGTGCTGCTTAAGCGGAATTATCAGCTCTAGCGGCAACGGTAGCCGTTCTATGGGCTTCGCTTCCGTTAAATGTTTATAGTGGGGCAGGTATACCCCACCTGAAAAACTTTTTACCATCATTTCACATCCTTATATTTTTCTGAAAAGTGTTTACATTTTAAACTTTCCATTATTTTTAATCGATGGTTAAATATGATGCCGACTTAGCAAACATGCTTTCCCATCTCAAAAAACCCGTACCCTTCTTCTTCAGCCAAGATATCAAGATAATAGGTAGAAACATTTTCAAGCTCTGGGACAACATCTTTCCCCAACTCTTTTAGCACAGTAGTTTTTGTATAATACTTGCACTTATCACAAACATAAACACGACGTGCTTCTTGTTGCGGCAAAAAGAAAAATTTTAGTTGCTCCTGGTTGTCATTAAGACATGATGGACAAATGGAACGGGAAAACTCCCAGCTCGCATGGCACAATCCGCAGGAGAGCAGCCGCGCGCCGTCTTCGTCTCTAAGCACAGCCATGGAAGGCCTTTCCCCACAAACAGGACAGCTTCCTTTATCCCAAAGCTTAAACCAGTCCTTTTCCTCTGCAGCTTGGGCTATTTTTGCATAAAAAGGAGCAACCGACATCCTAATAGCCAGAACTGCTTTGTCCAGAACCTCTTTTTCTTCTGCATCTATCCCCTTGTCGTCTAAGAACTTTGCAATTTCTACAGAAGACATTTTTTCCGCTTGCCCGAAGAATTCAGACACATCCTCCGCGCTCAGCTGCGCACCCAGTTGAGAAAGAACACCTTTGTGCTCACCTGGGAAATAACTTTCTATTATCTCAACCATTTTCTGCAGCAACTCACCTAATGTAGATGAGTCAATAGGAACTGCTTTCCCTGCCAAAAAAGGCTTTTCTACTTCAGTGTGGGCAATAGTCGAAAACTCGGCCATGTCGGAACTTTCTGCCGCTACTTTTCTTTGCAGATTATATGCTTCCGCGTAAAAATCCATAACCTGAGCAAGAGCCTTGTCAGTTGCTACATAGCTTTTTGCCTCTCTTTCCACTTTCTCCGTGGTCGGCGGATATAACACCATGCGCACACTCCTTTAAGTTAAGCTTAGTAAATTCTATTACTCTTAAGCTCTATAACATATTTCTTATTCTACAAAACGACATCAGCTCCTTCCCTTTCACAAGTTCATTATTTCACTATGTAAATATTAACACTATTTTCTACAGGCTGAAACATTCGGAGTACGGGTGAAGACTGCACTCCACCTTCCGCTAACGCATATAGGTGGCCTTAACCCTAGGCTAAACATTTAAAAAAGTTAAGGAAGACTATTTAAACTTTTGCCTTCCTTAACTTTATAATTTGTCAATGTTTGTGCTATTCCCACAGCTTAACAATATCTACATTACGATAATAGTACTTAACTATATCTTCTGCGCTTTGCCCCTCCTCCGCTAGTGCATTAGCCCCCCACTGGCACATTCCCACTCCGTGCCCGTAGCCGCTTCCGCTCATCACAAGACTGCTTCCTTCAATACTAACTTTATCAACAAATGTGGAGCGCATCACCGTACTGCCTAAAGCAAGGCGCAGCTGCGGACCTGTAACCTCAACATCATTGACAATAAAGCGAACAACCCTACCCGAAGGGCCTTTTTCTCCAATCTCCACCTTGGTTATGCTCCCCGGATCTTTCCCGGCTGCTTGCCTGACCGCATTGCGAACCTGAGCTAAAGAAAAACTGGCCTGCCATTCTTTTTGATCCTCGGGAATCACCGATTCAGCCGGGCTGGCTACAATTTGAATATATGGCGGATTTGGACCGTTAAATTCCAACCCCTCATCAGCTAGAGCAGTACGCGGACCTGCATATGCATGGAACCAACCTCGTATAAACTCCCCATTATGTACTGCCACCTGGCCTCTAGTCGCTGCTACAGCTTCCCGCACATTATCATTTATTCTGGCAGCGTCATAAGCCTGAAACTCTTTAATATCCGTAGAAGCGTGAGCATTCCGTGCAGGCACGCCGCCATCTTCATCGATTTTCTGCAGCGTAAAGCTCCGGGCTACAATGGCCTGGGCAGCAAGAGCTTCCAGCGGCCATGCTGTATCCATTTCAGCAGCAACAACTCCCATTAAATAATCTTCCATCTTCATAAACTGAAACTTATTTTGCCCTGCTACAAAAACCTTTAATTCAGGCTCTACATATTCACCTTGGTTAATTGGTGCGGGAATAACAGGCTCGCTTTCTGAATCCTCACCCGGAAGAGAAAAACCTTCAGGATTAGGGACTAACTCCGGAGTGCGACGAAACAGCCTGCAGCCGGGAACCAGAGATATAGTTAACAGCAGTACCAAAATCACCAGCTTTATTCTTTTCATATTTTCCTCCCTCTTATGCTTAATCGTTCTTCTTTAGTATTCGAAGGGATAAGTGAAATTATTTAGCCAAAATAAAAAAGACGCTTCATTAAGCGTCTAAACAAACAACCCCAGCACCGAAGGCGTATGTATTATACGTCGAGGATGTTGGGGTTGTGCAGCGACAAAGCAATTCCGCCTTTTTCAACGGCCTGAAGCTTTTACTTAACGCTATCTTTCAAAGCCTTCCCAGCCTTAAAAACAGGAACTTTCACTGCTGGAATTTCAATCGTATCGCCTGTGGCCGGGTTGCGGCCTTCACGTGCTTTACGATCACGAACGTCAAATGTGCCAAAACCAATTACTTGGACTTTATCTCCTTTAGATAATGCTTCACCAATTCCGTCAAATACTGCGTTTACCACTTTCTCCGTGTCCTTTTTTGTCAAGCCTGCTTTTTCTGCCACAACACTGATGAGTTCGGATTTGTTCACGCAATTCCCTCCTAATTACCATAATTTAATAGCACCGAATCCTTTTAGCATATTCTCTAAAGTTTTTGTAATTCCTGCCTGTTTTTAAAGGTTTTTTCCGCTCTTTTGCTGCCTTTTAGCTTCTTCCCACCATTCGTCAAGCTTAGACAGAGAATACCCTGCAATTCCTTCCCCTTCCGAATCCGCCTTCTGCTCTACATATCGTAGACGCATGTAGAACTTTTCCGTACTTTGAGCCAGCGCTTGCTCAGCATCAACTTTTAAAAAACGAGAAATATTTACTGCCGCAAATAGTAAATCTCCCAATTCTTCCACTATTTTTGCCTGGTCCCGCTGATTATATGCATCTATCAATTCTTTTAGCTCCTCATCCAGCTTGTCCCAAGCGCCCTTGTCGTCGGGCCAATCAAAACCCACACTGGATGCCTGCCTCTGCAGTTTTTGCGCTCTCAATAAAGCTGGCAGATAATTCTCTAAAGTAAATAATGATTTCCTTTCTTTTTTTTCGTCTTTTTTAATTTGTTGCCAGCTTTTTATCACATCTCCTGACGTTGCCGCCGCAGCTGAGCCAAATACATGGGGATGACGCCTAATTAGTTTTTCCGTAATACCCTCAACAATATCATGGAAAGCAAAGTTCCCGCTTTCCAATGCTATCTGGCTATGAAAAACCACCTGAAGAAGCAGATCCCCCAGCTCTTCACACAATTCCTTGGCAGACCCGCTGTTTATCGCACCAAGAACCTCATACGCTTCTTCCAGCAAGTACGGTTTTAGAGTGTCATGATTCTGCTCCCGATCCCAAGGGCACCCCTCTTCACTGCGAAGCCGACGCATAATTCGGAGCAATTCTGTTATTCCATGCTTTCCTACAGGAGGCAGGTAAAATGTGGTCAAATGGTCAATAAACTGCACTCTATCCATCTTATAAAGAGGAACAGTAACAGATTTTTTACCCGAGGAAAGGCCGGCACCGCGAATAACTGTTACAGGATGGTCATCAGGATACAGCAATCCCAACTCCAGCTTAACTTGAGATGCCACTAATTTATTATACGCCTGCATAATAAGAAGATTTTTTTCTGGATAATCAAGAAGCTTGTCCAGCTGTAATGCATCAACTATTGCATACTCCTTATCGCGAGACAAATTAATTTCGGAAGCAATTGCTTCCACAAAGGAGACGGAAGGAATAACGCAGCAACGTATGCCGGCAGCCGGAGCTTTTCTAAGAATGATTTCCACAGCTTTTTCGGCAAACAACGGACTGCCGGGGACGGCATAGGCGACAGGACCATTATTGCGAGCAGCGTTAATTACATGGCGTGCAATTCTTTGGTATGTTTCCTCAAATGTTCTTGAACCCTCATAAAGACTATCAAAGGCCGTATAGGCTATCCTATGTCGCCTAAGCAACTCCAGCCCCGGATGTCTGGCAGTTCGCAAATAAACCTTATTTGCCTTTTTTAGTGTTTTTAAAGCTCTCAAAGTCATTGCCTGCGGATCACCCGGACCCAATCCTACTAGATAAATTATGCTCATTGTTTCATCCCCTCAGCAAATGAAGTTTTTCTGCAATCCGTGCTATTTTAGAACCTATTAGAGGCACTGCATCCAAATCTTCCCTGTGTATTGCTCCTAGCAAAAACAGAAACAGCAAATAAAAAGCGGCCCCTGCTATAATAGCGGAAAGTGTAGCAACGGCATTGACCGCTGATATGTCATATAATAAAAGGATATTTGAAGTTTTATTGTAAGCAAAGACTACCAAAAACGCCATTCCTACAGAAGCAAGCAATGGCTTCGCCACGGTCTCCAAATATCGCAAAGCTGTTCCTGTAAGAATCTGTACTTTATAGACATTAATTATCGCCGCAACACCAAAACCAACAACAGTAGCCAACGCAGCGCCACGAATATGCAGCTGTGGCAGGGCGGTCAACGTCCATGTTAGCACCGTTTTTACTGCCGCTCCATAAAACAGACTGACTACAGGATCCATTGTCCTGCCAAGACCTTGAAGTATTCCTGAGGTTGTTTGATAAAGGGTAAGAAAAATAACACTCAGAGATAAAATCGCCAGCACCGGTCCAGCCTCCGAATTATTAAAAAGCAAAACGGTAATAGGCTCTGCCAGTAAATATAAGCCTGCGGCAGACGGAAACGCAAGAATCATAGTCATCCTTATCGCCATATATGAGCGTGCTTGTATAAGCTTTATTTTTTTAAGTGCCAGCGCTTCCGAAATAGCAGGAACTAAGGAAATCGCCAGTGCAACCGTAATTATTGTGGGAATATGCACAATTGGAGCAGCCATCCCCGTTAACTGTCCGTAAAGAGCAGTGGCGCGTGCCGTTTCAAATCCGGCAATATGTAACCTTTGCGGAACAATGGAAAGATCAACTATGCCGATAATGGGCATTACCATACTTCCCATTGTTATAGGGACAGATAAAGCAAAAATATTGTAGACGATATTAACATAGCGATATGATTTTTTTTCGGGCTGACGATTCATCTTTATAAAAAAAGCTTTTTTTTGACTCTGCCAAATTATAAGCAGAATTAGTAAGCCGGTGCAAGCACCTGCAGCGGCCCCAAAACTAGCGGCTGCTGCAGCATATTCCAACCCTTTTGGAAGAAAAATAACTACCAAAATAAGAGCAATTACCACACGCCCCAATTGCTCGGCGACCTGCGAAAGCGCGGTAGGAAGCATTTGCTGCAGCCCCTGAAAAAACCCGCGATAAGCAGACATTAATGTAACTAGAAAGATGGCCGGAGAGATGCTGATTAAGGGCAAATATGCACGAGGATCCTGAACAACAGACCGGGAAAACAAATCTGCACCTAAATAAAGCAACCAGGAAATAAGAAATCCAGATAAAGCTAATATAGACAACGAAACATGAAAGACACGCAATGCTCCGCGATAATCTTCCTTTGCCATATGCTCAGCTACCAGCTTTGAAATAGCGATAGGTATCCCCGCCGTTGATACAGCCAGCAGCGTTGTGTAAATGGGATATGCCATTTGGAACAATCCAATGCCTTCATCAGAAATCAACATAGCCAAAAAAATACGAAAAAATGCCCCAATTAAACGAACGAAGATTCCAGCTAACGTTAATATGACCGCACCTTTTACAAATGATTGCCGTACCAACCTCTCACACCCCGGCTTTGCTTTAAAATTGTACCGCAATCTATTCTATTATAGCATAGCGGTAAAAAATAACCATGAACAAAATATCTGCAAGAAGGGAGGGCGGCAACCGAAGTTGCCGCCCTTTTCTACTGCTCCATCTGCTTTGCCAAAAATCCGGCTGCTGTTTCCACAAGCTTAAGTTCTAAATCACCCATTTTAGCATCTTTGTCCCTGGTGCCTAATATTACGGCGCCGATCGGATCTCCTTCAGAAATAATCGGTGAAATTACCTCTGCGAAAAACTTTGGAGCGTTCTCTTCATCTGCTTCCTTGTAGAATTTATGTTCGCTCGTATTGGCGATAAGCACACTTTTTCTTGTCTCCATAACTTGCTCTATGGCGGAAGACAGCGGCTTACCAATAAATTCTTTCTTTGGCGCTCCTGATACAGCGATAATTGTATCCCTATCAGCGATTAATGAGATATGCCCCATCGCTTCATGCAAGGAGTCGGCATATTCCTGAGCGAAATCGCCAAGTTCACCGATGGGCGAATATTTCTTCAGGATCACCTCGCCATCTCTGTCGACAAAAATCTCTAAAGGGTCGCCTTCTCGGATTCGGAGTGTCCTGCGAATTTCTTTTGGGATAACAACACGCCCGAGGTCATCAATCCTGCGTACAATTCCTGTTGCCTTCAAACTGATTTTCCCCTCCTTTTTCTGCATAGAATTACAGCCTTAACCTCTAATGATAGTATATATCGAGTCTTAACATTCTATTCATGATAAACAAAAACCTAAAAAGCTGTTATGCTAATATCTATATAAAAATACGGCTTGTGCAAAAAAACGCACATGCCGCATCTCAATAACTTTATATGATGTTATGATTAAAGATTAATTTTAATAGAGCTAGCTGCATAAAGATCCTCAAAGTGATGATAGAATCTTTCTTCTGCCGCAGCGCGACGGACTTGCTCCACCGACATAACAGTTTCTTCCGTCCGATTTCTAAGCTTAATAATATGCCAGCCGGCTACAGACTCCACAGGCAGAGAAATTTCCCCAATCTCGGTTAAGGCATTTCCTCCGGCCATAAATTCAGGATAGTATGATTGACTATCAACAGGAATGTCACCATAATCGCCGCGGTTTGTAAGAACACCGGGATCCTTCGAAAGCTCTTCCGCTAACAAATTAAAATCTTCTCCGGCTAGCGCCCTTTCCCTCGCCGCAAGAGCATCCTCTTCTGTTTCTAAGAGAATATGGCTAAGATCAAGCATTGCAGGAACACGAACATATTCAGGATACTGCTCCATAAAAGCGGCAATATCACCATCGGTAACCTTTTGGGCGAATGCTTCAATTATTTTGTCCGAATAAAGACTGCCGGCAATAAATGCGATTAAGTCTTGTTCTTCAATTTTCAGCTCTTTTAATCTCATGCCGAACTCTTCTTCAGAACCTAACGCAGTCAGCAGTTGCTCTTTTGCCTGAGCGAAGTAATCCTTGGCTTCTTCGTCAGTCACCTCGATATTCTGTGAACGGGCATCCTGCTTGATAATAACTGTGTCCACCATGGTATCCAGGATTTGCGCCTCCAGAGCAGAGCTAATAGACTTATCTTCCAGCATAGATTCTAGCTCAGGCATAAAAAATCGCAAAACATTGACATAGGTATCATACTCCGCACGGGTAATTTTTTCACCGTTTACTTCCGCCACCACTTTGGAACTTCCGCACCCGGCGGTAGCCAGCAGCAGGGCTAACAGCAAAAGAACGGCTCCCCACTTAATAACTCGTCCTCTATTTAATAGCATCAGTGCACTCCCTTCCGGTTTTGGACACAATCCAATTATACGCGATAATTCTTCTCTTTGGCAAGACTTTTCAACTCGGCAAAAAGTTCCATGAGAAATATCAACTTGCCTCTTCCGTCCTTATCATGCTGACGAAAAGCAAGTATAAACTGCTTGCCTGCGCCCACAGTCAGCCTGCCCCGATATTTATTTGAAAGTGCGAGCAATACCCCGCCATCCACATCATCCCGAGGATCAAAGCGAATCTGCAATTCGTTCTTTTCTTCCCCTAATGACAGCACTCCCAACTCTCCTGCAAGCAGCTTAATTTGAGCTACATTAAGTAAGTTCTCCGCAGGTGCCGGTAAAGGACCGAAGCGATCGCTTAATTCCTCCCGGGCTTCTTCAACGTGAGCTAGGCTCTCAACTGCAGCTACTTTTTGATAAAATACTATTTTTTGCCTAGTGTCCGAAATATACGCTGCCGGCAGAAACGCGTCTACATTTATTTCCAGCTTTGGCTCAGGCCTGCTTTGTCGCACGTCATCTTTATACGTACGAACTGCATCGTCAAGTAGCTTTACATATAAATCAAACCCAACAGCCATCATAGACCCATGCTGCTCGGGCCCCAGTATGTTCCCGGCACCACGAATTTCAAGGTCTCTAAGGGCAATCTTAAAGCCGGAACCCAGTTCGGTAAATTCCTTAATTGCTTGCAGCCGTTTTTCGGCAATTTCTGTAAGCACCTTATCTCTCTGATAAGTGAGGTAGCAGTAAGCAATTCTGCTGGAGCGTCCTACCCGGCCTCGCAATTGATACAATTGAGACAACCCGAATTTATCGGCATCGTGAATTATGATTGTATTTACATTGGGAATATCCAAACCAGCCTCCACTATAGTGGTGGAAAGAAGAACATCATATTCGCCCTTTAGAAAATCAACCATCACATCATTAAGCTGTTCTTCAGCCATCTGCCCATGAGCAACACCTATTTTGACCTCCGGTATCAGAGTGTTTAAATGGTTAGCCCATTTATCGATTGACTGGACTCGATTATGAACAAAGTAAACCTGTCCGCCGCGAGTCACCTCCCTTAAGATTGCTTCGCGAATTAATCCGTCTGAAAACTCCATCACATATGTTTGGATGGGATATCGATTCTCCGGAGGTGTTTCAATAACACTCATATCTCTGACGCCAGCCAAGGACATATGCAAGGTCCTGGGGATAGGCGTTGCCGTCATAGTTAACACATCTACGTTTTGCTTCATCATTTTAATTCTTTCTTTATGCCTAACTCCAAAACGCTGTTCTTCATCAATAACAAGCAGTCCCAAATCTTTGAACCGCACATCCTGAGAGAGCAGTCGATGCGTTCCCACAACCAAGTCAATACTACCTTCTCGCAAGCCTTGCAGTAAGGCTTTCTGCTCAGATGCGCTCTGAAAACGGCTAAGAGCGCCAACTGTTACGGGAAAACCTTCAAATCTTTCCAAAAAAGTCCTATAATGTTGCTGCGCCAACACTGTTGTCGGCACAAGAAAAGCTACTTGAGATCCGTCCATAATTGCTTTAAAAGCAGCACGCAGCGCTACTTCCGTCTTTCCGTACCCTACGTCACCGCACAGAAGCCTATCCATAGGACGGCTTTTCTCCATATCTTCTTTAATTTCTCTCACAGCTTGAAGTTGATCAGGTGTTTCTTCAAAAGAAAAGGCAGCCTCAAATTCTTGCTGAAAATCATGGTCAGGAGAAAACTTCCTCCCCTGCTCTGTTTCCCTTGAAGCATACAGAGATAATAGCTCTTTTGCCAGTTCCTGTACCGAAGCCTGAACGCGAGCCTTAATCCTGCTCCATTCATTGCCTCCAAGAGCATACAGCTTAGGCTTCTTCCCTTCCGCACCTATATATTTTCTTACAACATCGATTTGCTCTACAGGAATAAACAGCTTGTCATTTCCAGCATACTGAATATATAGATAATCACGATGTATCTTATCCACTTCTAAAGTGCGCAGTCCAAGATATCGACCTATACCATGCTGCTCATGCACCACATAGTCACCAACTTGCAGCTCATGGTAATCTCCAATCCGGATACCCTCTTTGCCCTTTAGACGGCGTTTCCTTTTTTTCTGCGGTAATACTTCCTGCTCTGTTAGTACAGCAAGCTTAATCTCCGGTATAACAAAACCACTCTCAAGTACGCCATGAAGTAATGTAACCGCACGAGGCAATAATTCTGGTTCACCCAAGGAATACGCGGCGCTAACTCCTTGTTCGTTCAAAAGATCTATTATGCCGGTACTGCGTTCCCTGGACGAAGTAAGAATAACAACCCGATAGCTAAGATTGCGCCAATGATTTATCTCTTCACAAAAATAATCCCACTGCCCTAGGAAATGAGGCACCGGTTTTGCGGAAAGCGAGATTGTCCGCCTATAAGGATGTAAATCAGAACTATGAGAAAAAAGAGAAAAAGCTACCAGAGGCATGCTTAGCCCGGAAATTATCTCTTTATAGTCCCAGGTCAAATCTGTCTGGCCCGAAAGCAGCTCCCCCTGAACCAGCAATGCGCTTTGAGCTTCTTTTAACTCATTGCCTATCTGTTCCGCTGCCTGCTCACAACGAAGCGGGTCATCCAAAAAAAGTATGCCGTCATCACCGTAATAATCCGCAAGTGACGCAGGCCGGGGATAGAAATAAAGAAGATACTGTTCAATGCCAGGAAAATATATTTCTTCGCGCATTTTTTTAAGGTGTTCAACAAGCTTTTCTCTAATCCGCTCGACAGAGCTGGAACGCCCCTTGTTTTTTAGCTGGTAATCAATAAGCTTTAATTCTTCCTCCAGCTCTGTTAAAGCCAACATCCGTTCTTCTTCCCATACTGGAACTTCTTTAGCAGGAAATATCTTTATGCTTTCTACTTTATTTTTTGAACGCTGCGTTTCCAAGTCAAAGCAACGGATAGATTCTATTGTGTCCCCAAAAAACTCTATGCGGTAGGGAAGCAGCTCTCCCATTGGGAACAAATCCACAATACCCCCTCGCATTGATACCTGCCCCTGAGCCTCTACCATCTCCGCGCGTTCATAGCCCGCGCTTACCAATTTTTTAAGCAGCTGCGTCACGTTCACATTCACACCTATTTTTAGCTCAAATGCTGCTTCCAACCACCTTTTTGGCGGAGTCATTTTAGTCATAAGGCCAGCTACGGTAGTTACAGTTATCCTGCTTTTACCTTCGACAACTTGCTGCATTGTTTTAATCCTTTGTGCAGAAACATCTGCACTTTCTGACAGCTTGCCATGGTAGTAGACCAACTCACGGGCAGGGAAAAAAGTAACAGAATCATCCCCTGAAATCGAAAGCATATCTTCATATATTTTCCCCGCCCTCACCGCATCCGACGCAACAATTAATATTGGTCTCTTTGTTTTGAAATGAAGGGCAGCCATAAGCATACTGCGGGTGCTGTCATCAAAACCACATATCAATTGAAAACGCACATTTCGGCCCAAACTCTCGAGGAGGGCATCCAGCTGCGGCAGCACCAACAGCTCAGCAGCAATCTTTTTTAGCATAATCATCCCTCCAGCGCCGCAAGCATTCACACAAATATTTAAACAGAAAGCAGACCCTGTCAATTAAGCAAGGCCTGTTGTTTATACTCATATTATCATCAATGCAATTCCTGATTCCGAATAGAATCAATTTCCATCTCTTCCTCTAAGTATATTGCTTTGAGGCAGTCTTCACATAACAGGTGCAGCGATATATTCCCTGCCAAGTCATGTTCTATTATATCTTCTCCTGCCTGCTCCGTCAACGCAACTACCCGTGGATTATCTCTTTCTACAACCATCTTTGCCAGCTCTATACCGCACTTTCTGCAAAACCATGTTAAAAGCATCAGCCTACCCCTTTCGGTGCATGGAGCATCCGTATTCGTTCCCTCTAGTATTATCCGAACGATACGGTTTATTCTCGCAGCCTAAAGCAAAATAGGGTAGGTGCCTAACAGCTTCAACATTACTGCCTCTCCGCCGGCTTCTCTCAGAGCATTCTTTACATTTATATTTTCAGTTGTGCCGTCTATGTCTACAAAAAAGATATAGTCCCCAAGTTGGCTTTTAGCAGGCCTTGACTCAATTCGCGTTAAGTTAACATTATGGACTGCAAACGCTTGCAAAACCCGAAACAAGCTGCCCGCAGCATGTTTTACCGCAAAAAGCAACGACGTCTTCTCAGGAGTAGCTAGAGAAACTGCGCGGTTAGTTAAAACACAAAAACGTGTACGATTCATTCCATCCTGAATAGCTGCTGCTAATATTTTTAAATTGTACCTCTCTGCCGCACGTTTACTGCTGATAGCGGCGGAGCCAATGCCGTCTTTTGCTGCAGTTTCCGCTGCTTCCGCCGTGCTAAAAACAGGAATAGCCTGTGCTCCCGGCAGAACCCGACGCAAGAATGGCCGGCACTGCGCCAAAGCTTGGGGATGAGAATAAATCTTGGTAATATCTGCTAAATCGCCGGAGGAAACCAGTAAATTGTGCTCAATATCCAAGATTATTTCTGCACAAATACGCAATTCTACACTAGTCGTTAATATATCCAGCGTTATGCTTACAGACCCCTCCAGAGAATTTTCCAGCGGTATCACAGCAAAGTCCGCAGCCCCATCCTCCACTGCTTCAGTACAAGCTTCAATTGTAGGGTATGAAGTAATCCTGCCGGCAAGTTCTGTTACGCTTAAAAATTTTTGTGCCGCTTCTTCAGAAAAAGTTCCCTCTGGACCCAAATATGCGACGCTAATTGTCACTGCCTTCATCTCCCCGCCAAATCTTTTTACCCAGAACGGGTGCCAGCATGTCTAAATCGGTCATTAACTCCGTAAAATGTTGCGGCGTTAGTGACTGCGGACCATCACATAAGGCTCTGGCCGGCTCAGGATGAACTTCAATCAGCAGGCCATCGGCACCTACAGCTATGGCGGCCAAAGCCAACGGCTTAACCAAGTGCCAATGGCCGGTGGCATGGCTGGGGTCAACAACAACAGGTAAGTGTGACAACCGCTTTGCTAATGCAACAGCGCTAAGATCTAAAGTATTTCTGGTATATGTCTCAAACGTTCTGATTCCACGCTCGCAAAGAATAACTTGATAGTTTCCTTCAGATAAAATATACTCAGCTGCCATCAGCCACTCTTCCACAGTAGCAGACAAGCCCCGCTTCAGTAATACGGGTTTGCGCAACTGCCCAACTTCCCGCAATAGCGGGAAATTCTGCATATTTCTGGCACCAATCTGTACAACATCTGCCGTATCAGCCACTCTGCCTACGTCTGACGGGTTAACTACCTCCGTTACAATAGCCAGCCCTGTCTCTTTCCTGGCCTGCGTTAAATATTGCAATCCAACATCTTCCAAACCCTGAAAATCGTATGGAGAAGTTCGCGGCTTAAATGCACCGCCCCGCAAGCCTACCGCACCACCGTCTCGTACAGCCCTGGCCGAAACAGACAGCTGTTCCATACTCTCAACTGCGCATGGACCCGCAATTACCGAGAAATATCCTCCGCCCAACTTAATCTTCCCGGCTGTAACTATCGTATCTTCTACTTTTACTTCTCTGCTAACCAACTTAAACGGCTGCATCACACGTACAACCTTTACAACACCGGGCATAGTTTCTAACCCCGGAGGGATATCTCCTTTTTTTGAACCGACCGCGCCCAGCACCAGACGCTCTTTACCGTGAATAGCATGACACTGGTAGCCATGTTCCATTAGCAGGCTTTCAACTGCTTTAATTTCCTCCGAACCAACCTTTAAATCCATAACAACAATCACGGCAAACCCTCCATTTTTAAAATAAAAAAACCGCCCCTGATTCAGGGACGGATATCTCCGCGTTACCACCCAGCTTGATGCACTAATACATCCTCTTAATTCAGGTACGGGAGCATAATCTCCGATACCTGTTTCTTTGCTAACGGGCGAAATACCCGGCTCAGCCTACTAAGCTTCAGCCTGCAGCTCCGGAGGGAACTTCAGACAGACCGTATCTTGGGGGCGCTTGCAGTCGGTGACGCTCCCTCCCTGTAAGAACGGAAAGCCCTACTTTTCTCCATCAACGCTTTTTTCATCTGCAATTTAAAAATAATTTTATCATCATTTCTTAAGATTGTAAAGGCTCCTGAGCGCTTTTTTTATTGAACTTATTCATAGCCGCAACAATGCCTTGCTCAATAAACTCAGTAGCCGCATCTACAGCAAGAGGCAAAGTGTTTTCCAATATTGGCTGTTCCTCTTCAGAAAAGGGCTGCAAAACATAATCGACAACATTGTTGAAACGAGGTCTGTCAATACCAATACGCATACGTGAAAAAGCCTCTGTCCCAACGTCACTAATAATCGACTTTACACCGTTGTGCCCGCCGCTGCCTCCACCTGAACGCAAACGTACCGTTCCTAACGGCAAATCCAGGTCATCATATATTACTAGCAGGTTTTCCGACGGAACTTTATAAAAACCACACAAAGAAGAAACAGCTAGTCCGCTTTTGTTCATGTATGTAACAGGCTTGGCTAAAATGACGTCTTCACCGGCAAATCTGCCTTTTCCATAGTATGAATGACAGCCTGTTTTTTGAATCGGAATTTTTACATGCTCACTTAATGCATCGATAAGCATAAACCCCACATTATGCCGTGTTAAAGAATACCGGGGACCAGGGTTGCCAAGGCCAATAATAATTAACATAAATATCCACTTCTATTCTTCTTCTTTTTCAGTACCTTCAATAGAAACATCGGCTTCTTCTGAATCGGCTGCAACTTTTGACGCAACTACGGTAACAACAGCTTCTTCTGTATCGCTTATAATTTCCGAGCCGATAGGCACTTTTATATTGGCTACAATTAACGTCTCCCCTAGACCTAAAGCGCTGATATCCAATTCAACCTGATCCGGAATTTCCGCTGGCAGACACTTTAGGGCAACCTCGCGCAAAGTCTGCTGAATAATACCGCCCTCTTTAACTCCGGGAGCTTCTCCTGTTAAAACTACAGGAACTTGGACCTCAAGCTTATCTTTAAGGGAAATTTGCATAAAGTCAACATGAACAAAGCGCTCTTGGAACAAGATATCTCTTTTCAATTCTTTAATAATCACAGTTTCCGTTTTTCCATCCACAATTAAATCGACTAAAGTGTTAGCGCCCGCCGGTGAATTAATTATGGCACTAATATCCTTGCTCCCCACCGTCACCGCAGCGGCATCTGTATTTTTCCCATAGACAACACACGGCACAAAACCTTGCGAACGAAGTTCTCTAAGATGTCCTTTGGATGATATTGCCCGTACTTTTGCCGGGACTTGTATGCGCTCCATAGTAAACATCCTCCCTCTCTATTATCTATGGTATTATACCCCAATTTGTATAATTAAGTCAAATGAGGATTAATCAAACAATTTTGACACAGATAGCTCTTCATGAATACGTATAATAGCATCGCCAATCAAAGGCGCCACAGAAAGAACCCTAACCTTGTCCAACTTTTTGTCTGCCAAAACTGGTATAGTATTAGTCACGACTATCTCCTTTATTGGTGAAGCAGCCAGCCTATCCAGCGCGGGACCGGATAAAACCGGATGGGTACAGCAAGCATATACTTCCCTGGCGCCTCTCTCAAGCAACGCTGTAGCTCCTTTTGCTATGGTTCCGGCTGTATCAATGATGTCGTCTATCATAATAACAGTTTTTCCTTTTACTTCCCCTATGATGTTCATTATCTGCGCCACATTTGGCTCGGGGCGGCGCTTATCAATAATAGCAATGGGAAGCTCTAATCTCTCAGCCAATTCGCGAGCTCGTGTAACTCCACCCATATCCGGAGAAATAACCACAGCATCCTTCAATTCTTTTTGCTCGAAATACTTGGCTAAAATAGGCAAGCTTTTTAAATGATCCACAGGAATATTAAAAAATCCCTGGATTTGGCCGGCATGGAGATCCATGGCTATTACCCTGTCTGCCCCAGCCGCCGTTATAAGATCAGCAACCAGCTTGGCAGTAATCGGATCGCGGGCCCTTGTCTTTCTGTCTTGACGTGCATATCCATAATACGGCAACACAGTGTTAATACTTTTTGCTGATGCACGCTTTAACGCATCCATCATAATTAGCAACTCCATGAGGTTTTCATTGGCAGGACAACATATGGGTTGAACAATAAAAACATCTGCACCCCGAACACTTTCTCCAATAAAAATGTTGATTTCACCATCGCTAAAACGTTTTACTTCCGCCATCCCTAACGGAACACCTATATGCTGTGCTATTTCCTCTGTTAACCCCTGATTTGCCGTGCCACTAAATATTTGCATTTTGCGACCTCGATACACGCCAGACCCTCCCGCTTGTTCAGACTGTAAAAATTTTTACCTAATCTTGCACTTTCCTTATTTGGTTCGCCCTGCATAACAAGTTTTCCTGCATAAACCGTCACGATTCGCGACATTGCTGAGCATCAATAAATTTCTCTGCCATTTTTTCTTTATTCACCTGAGGGGCGCGGGATAAAGACAAGGCTCCCGCAGGGACGTCTTTGGTCACTGTAGAACCCGCTGCCACAAAAGCACCTTTCCCAACGCGAAGGGGGGCAACTAAATTACTATTGCAACCGATAAAGGCTCCTTCTTCAATTATGGTTGTATGCTTATTTCTTCCATCGTAATTTACAACAATAGTTCCGGCACCCATATTTACTCCACTGCCTATCTGAGAATCTCCCACATATGATAGATGAGGCACTTTCGAGCCAGGACCGACATCGGATTTTTTAATTTCCACAAAATCACCCACTTTCACTCCACGCCTCAAAATCGTCTCTGGACGCAAATTAGCAAAAGGGCCTACTGTTGTCCCATCTTCCAGAACACTGTTGTCGGCTGTTGAATAGCGAATAGAAACACCATTGCCGACCTCACAATTCTTGAGTTCGGTACATGGCCCGATTTGGCAATCTTCGCCGATAACCGTATCCCCTAGTATGATTGTATTTGGCAACAAGACCGTATCCCGCCCGATAGAAACATCAACATCCACATATGTGGCGTCAGTATCAATTATAGTTACTCCCTGCTCCATATGTTTTAAATTAATCCTATTGCGGAGAAGCCGCGCTGCTTCAGACAGTTGACTGCGATCATTTACTCCCAGCGCAAGCCGATAGTCTTCCAAGCTATAAGACGACACCGGCAAGCCTTTTCCAATTAACAGTTCAATGCAGTCCGTCAAATAATATTCTCCCTGGGCATTATTACTGCTTAGGCTTTGCAGCGTTTCATGCAAGGCTGCTGCAGAAAACACATAAGTTCCTGTATTTATCTCGTTAATTTGACGCTCCTCAGCAGTTGCATCCTTATCTTCAACAATCTTAACCAAACTGCCGTCGGATGAACGTATCATGCGACCATATCCCGCAGCATCAGGAACATGAGCAGTAAGCACCGTTGCTGCCGCACCACAATCTTTGTGAACCTCCAGCAAATTCCCCATAATTTCTGCCGTTAGAAGCGGGGTGTCGCCGCAAAGAACAAAAACAGTTCCTTCTTGCGGAAATAGAGGTGCTGCCTGCAGAACAGCGTGCCCTGTACCTAATTGTTCTTCCTGAACAGCAAACAACACAGAATCTCCCAACGCTTCTCGCACCTTCTCTGCACCATGACCAATCACTGCTATAATTTCCTGAGATAACGGGCGAACTGATGACAACACATGGTCAATCAAAGAGCGTCCGCAAATAGCATGAAGTACTTTTGGCAACTTTGAATTCATTCGCTTTCCTTCACCTGCCGCCAATATTACCGCAGATATTTTTTCCATATTCTCGCCTCCTCGTACATCCTGCTTATTTTACCCATTTGTATTCTATAATAAATTCGGCATAAAAAAAAGGAGCTCCTGCTCCGTTTTACACTTCAACCAATTCTTTTTCTCTTTCCATTGAGTACGCCATAAGTACAGCAGACTGAATAATTTCGCGCGTCTCAGATGTAATCGGATGGGCAATATCTTTAAACTCTCCGTCCGGTGTCCGCTTACTTGGCATCGCAACGAATAAACCGTTATTGCCTTCAATTACCCGCACGTCATGAACAACAAATTGATCATCTAACGTAATAGATACAATTGCTCTCATTTTTCCGTCATTGTTCATTTTTCTGACCCTAACGTCGGTAACCCTCACAAATTCACCGCCTTTCATATCTGTCTATCCACTTATTGGTGCTATTTCCACACAAATAAATAAATTCCTTCTTTTTTATGGGAAATTATAGCAAGCACTTATTTTTTTCGGCCCAAATATCATAAAAGCTTACTATATCAACAATTTCTTTACAAGATCCAAGTCGCTTGGTTTATCCACATCCGTACCTATCTCAGGAAAACTGCTAACAATGGCTTTTGCGCTTATCCCCAATAAGGCGGGAATACGCATTTCAACTTCCTTTATTAATAATCTGCGGCTCAAAAGTTTTACCATAAAAGAAAAACCTAAAACAGACACCAACTTTAGCGGACTTTTTCTCATCTCAAAAATTCGGTTAAATCGTGGCAGGCTTTCCTCTAGCTTTGCCGAATTGACAAGAAATAAATTACCCCCTGTAAAAGTGCCTTCACGCAATCGCGCATATGTACGCTTAACTCCAGGATAACTTTTTTCACTATTTTCCTTGCTAATGATAGGGTAATAGAAATCATAAGAAAAGGAACCGCATCTTTCTAAAAAGTCTTCTATGGCGCCTGGCGTCAAAAGTGGAATATCGGCAGATACAATAAGAAAGTGCTGTTCTGGCTGCAATGCCTCAAACCCTCTGTGTATATTATCGGCGATTTTATCACCTTCGGCAACAGCGATAATACCATGGCTGTCAATAAAGGGAGATAATTGCGCTTCAGGCCCTACAACCGCTATACGTCCTACAGCACCAACCGCGCATAGAGCATCCAGCGTATAGCTTAACATAGGCCGTCCGCTAATATTAATAAACGCTTTATTTTTAACTTTTTCACCCAAGGTGAGAGATGTCTCTTTACCCGTTCCCGCCAATACTACTACATCAATCAATTCCCCACCTCCAGTGGATTTTCCGTAACTGTCTGCGTTACCCAAGCATTATACCCCTCTTTTTGTAATGAAACACATAACTTCACAGCATTTTCATGGCTATTATGTAAAGAAAATACGGTAGGGCCACTTCCGCACATCAGCGCGGAACCGGCTAAAGACATCCTCTTTTTTAAATCAGCCACTTGCGGGTAAAGCTGAAAAGTTGCTGTTTCTAGTACATTGCCAAGGTTAGCTTCCACACCTGCCCTATCCCCGGAATTAATGGCAGAGCACATAGCCTCTGTATCGGGGCTTTCCCGAATCTCACCTAATGTAAGCTTTCGGTAGACCTCTGCTGTAGATACTGCAAGCCCCGGATTTGCCAGCACAACATAAAAATGCGGACATGGTGAAAGAGCTTCTACTTTTTCTCCCCGGCTGCTACCCAACGCCGTACCGCCCTCAAGACAAAAAGGAACATCTGACCCTATTTTTTCCGCAAAAGAGTAAAGGATGTGCGGCTCCAGGGGAATTTGCCAAAGACGAATAAGACCACGCAATACGGCGGCAGCATCACTGCTGCCTCCACCTAACCCGGCTGCTATAGGAATTTCTTTCTTTAAGTTTATATGTACTCCTTCTTTTACCCCGTAGTGCTCTTGGAGTAAGCAGGCCGCCTGCACAGCAAGGTTTGTTCCGTCCGACGGAATCAAAGCATTCCCAACTGACAAAGTAATTAAGCCTGTGCTGTTTCGGCATAAAGACAGAGCATCATGCATAGCCACTGTTTGAAAAACTGTGAGCAGCTCATGATAGCCATCGGTACGCTTACTTAAAACATCTAAAGTTAAGTTGATTTTTGCTCGTGCTTTTTCTTCTACCTTTTGCATATTTCCAGTATTCGCCGATAATAAGCTTAATCCTGCTAAGAAAGCTGCGCAGAATTTTCGATATTGCTTTAATGAATCAATCTTCTATATATACTTACGCAACTTCCTTGTATTAATTTAGCAGTATACATTCTAATTTCCTTCTGCGGCAGGCAGTTCTATGATAAATACCGTCCCTTTACCAACTGAGCTCTTAACTGACAAACGGCCTCCATGGGCTTCAATAATTCGGTAAGAAATTGATAAGCTCAGGCCTGTTCCCCTCTCCTTTGTAGTATAAAAAGGATCAAATATTTTCACCAATTGTTCTTGGCTTATACCGCACCCTGTATCTTCAAATTCCACATATATTTTTTCTTTAATCACAAACGTGGAAATTTGCAGCTGTCCACCATTTGGCATTGATTGAATAGCATTTGTGGCTAGATTAAGAAAAACTTGCTTAATCTGCGCGGGATCCGCATAAACCAGCGGCAATCCTTTTGCATAGCTTTTTACAAGTTCAACGTTTTCCAGCAGAGACTTGCTTTCAATTAATAAAAATATTTCTTCCTGAATTACATGTAAATCAATCTGCTTTAGCTTGGGAGCAGCAGGCTTTGTCAGCAATAAAAACTCTTTGACAATAGCGTTTGCACAATCTATCTCATCAATCATCAAAGCACAGTATTCATGACCTTTCGTTTCGGGCTTAAACTCCTTAGAAAGAAATTGCAGAAAACCCTTTAAAGTAGTCATAGGGTTTCTAATTTCGTGCGCCGTTCCTGCAGCTAACTCGGCAACCAGAGAAAACTTCTCCATCTGCAAAAGCTCAGATTCCAGTGTCTTTTGCTCAGTAATATCCTGAAAAACGCTTATTGCTCCGTTCACACTGCCGTTTTCATCGTTTAAAGGTGCAACATTAAACGAATAAAACTTTGATTCTTCCGGGAAGGGCATAACTATTACTTCTTGGTTAACGCTTGCTCCGGTATTTATAGTTTTTTCCAGTATCCTCTGAAAATTTTCCGTTACCGTCGTATCCCAATAGTTTTGCACATTAAGAAGCTGCTGTGCAGTTTTATTCATATATGTAATTTTACAGCTATCATTAACTGATAATACACCCAGGTTTAAACCTGTAAATATTTCATCTTTAAGTTGATTATATTCGAATTCTAATTCACGATGAATAGACTGCACGCTCTCCAGGCTCTCTAAATACTGCTCATATATAGCATTGTCAATTATTCGTCCTTCATTGAATGCTGTAACTTCATTACTGCTAAGAAAATACGACGAGGGATTCTTTTCAAATTCAGTCCCCTCAGAACATACCGCCTCTCCTGTTTCAGCAAGAAAAAAAACAATGCGGCACATTGAGCTTTTGGCAGCAATGCTTTTTTCAAGATGTCCCTTGCAATAGGGAAAGTTTCTAGCGGCAATGCCTCCGATTAAGCTGGTATGTATTAAACAAACCTCAGGCGCTTTAAGTGCCAAGTGCCCAAACGGACAAGAGTAACAGCTTAAAATAAGCTTGTCTTCCGATATTTGCGATGTACACTCTCCCCCAAGATTATTAAAAAAAGATGACGACAAATCCGCCAGCTGTTCAATTGTTAAGTTTTGAGCATGCATATACTCTCTTCTGTATTGATCCTCAAGCCTCATGCCATATTTTATGCCTATTTTATGCAAATATTGTTCTCCGAAAGAACCTGAAACAATTTGATTGAGGAGGATATAATCCATCAGGATATTTAGAAAAAAGTCTTCTCTGTTCTCATAAACCATCTCATTAACTCTCCCGGAAATGATATTTTTTTAAACGGACACTTCCCGCAATCCCCAGAATACGTCCTCTTTTGGCTATCAACAAACATAATTTTATATTCCACATCATGAGATAAATTCCTTTCCCTCAAAGAAAAGACAACGATAAAAAAAGGATATGCCTTCCGGCATATCCAATGCGTCTATCGTTCTTCCATCAAAGCACGTTCGGCACGTTCAATGGCAAGCTTAACTAAATTACCGCAGTTCCTGGAGGATACATTTCCCCAGCCTTCTGCGCGCACAAGATTAGCTACACCAAGCTCCTCAGCTAATTCTTCCTTAAGCTTCTCTGACATAATTCTATTTCGCCTTAAACTCATTAGCCTCAACTCCCTTAATTTTGAACATTAAGACGCATTTATATTATCGACTTAAATATTATGCAATATCACTGTAAATATTTAATATTTTCACTAAAATATAAAATGACCAAATAAGCTAGCCTGTCATAATATATATAAAGCATTTGGGGAGGAACCGAGATGACACGAATAGAAATAAACCGGGCACTAAAAAAATTAGATTTTTACCGTCAAGGACAATATTATAAAACATACCCGGTTGCCATAGGAAAACTTGAAACACCAACGCCATTAGGTGAGTATAAGGTATACGAAAAAAATCCCAAGCCCCACCCCGGGCTTGGAACACGTTGGATGGCATTTACCTATCAACGGCACGGAATTCACGGCACGTTTAACCCATGGACTGTTGGAACTGCAGCAACTGCGGGCTGCATAAGACTTTACAATGAAGACGTTGAAGAAATATATCCGCTGACGCCAATCGGCACCCCGGTCATCATTTATGAGAAAGAAGAAGAAGTAATAATTCCTCAGCACATAGGCAAAGAAGTATATTTTGTCCGACCCGGAGATACTGTAAAGAGCATAGCCACCCGTTTCAAAATAACTGAAAAGCAATTAATTGAATTTAATAAAATTAAGTACCCCCGTTATCTCCACCCTGGCAAAATGCTGTTTATTCCCAAATTTACTTAGTAACGTTAAAAGACGC
>DLMZ01000048.1:0-26934 GCA_002479415.1 Firmicutes bacterium UBA7523 | reverse complement strand
GCGTCTTTTAACGTTACTAAGTATTTTTACCTTCCAACAAACATTTGTGTAAACATCATTCCATACCGACCACCGCTAACGACGCCAATACCTATATGAGTAAAGTTCTGGCTTAAAATATTGGCACGGTGCCCTGATGAATTCATTAATCCTGTATGGGCCCGCTCCACAGTAGGAGCTCCGGCTAAATTTTCCCCTGCATAACGGTAAGTAATACCAAATGCTCTCATCATATCAAAAGGAGAACCATAGGTCGGTGATTGGTGAGCAAAATAATTCAAGTTAATCATATCCTGGCTTTTCAGTCGGGCTATTCGAGTCAACTCCAAATCTGCTTGCAACGGGCGTAACCCACGGCTTGTCCGCTCAAGATTTACCAGGTTAAGCATTTGCTGCTCAGCCTGAGTCAATCCGCTGATGCTTTGTTGAGGCGGGGATGGGGCGGGTTCAGGTTGAGGTTGAGGTGCAGGCTGAGGTGTTACCGGAGTGGGGGCTGGTGCGGGTGAGGGCTGCGGTGCGGCAGCAGGCTGCGAGTTAAGAGGAACAATCAGTAATCTTCCGACATAAAGAACATCACTTGTAAGCCTGTTAATTCGTTTTAGTTCTGCTACAGTCGTATTAAACCGCTGGCTGATACTAAATAGGGTGTCTCCCCTTTGTATCCTGTAGTAAGCGTAAGTAATTCTAGCTGTTTGCGCAGTTGTTGAGGGTGAGGAAATAAGCTGCCAACCATTAGCTGTATATTGGTATGTATAGCGGTAAGTAATGGTCGACGCTTCTGCGGTGGCTGAAAGGGAAATAAAAAGGCTTGTTATAAACACGGCGAGGGTAAGAATACATGTCAATTTTCTCTTCAAATACAACACTCCCTTTTTCGTTAATTGTTAACATAACTTCATATTTAGATTATAGCTTACATAAGAGAAATCAGGCAAAGAGCCAATTTTAGCACCTGCCGCCCTTCAACTTAATTAAAGCAAAAAAAGAGCGGTACGCTTACCGCTCTTTTAAAAATCCGACTTATGGTATGTGATGCCAACTATCCCGGTATAATTAGCTTTTGCCCGGGGAAAATCAAGCTTGGATTTTGCAGGTTGTTGGCGACAATAATTGACTCCATTGTAACGCCAAACATACGTGCAATCTTCCATACACTGTCTCCTGACCGTACAATATAAATCCTCCCCACGGGTTGAGGGATTGGCTTAGACGGCGAGATGGGGGAAACTGGAAAGAACGGAGGCTTGGTTACAATGCCCTTTTTAACAGCTCTTGTTACTTTAACTATAATTTCTATTATGGTTACCTGCCTTGCTGTCAAACCTCCCGGATTAATCTCAACCCGAACAAACTCCACCCGCGCTTTTACATGCGCTCTCATTCCTGGAGATGCACCAGGAATGTCAATAAAATGCACAAAGCTTTCATCCACATCCTGTGAAAAAACCACACCTGTTTCGGCATCAATCGCAAAAATATCCTTGTGCAGTACCCCGCGCACAATAACCTTATTTGCAATAATTTCGGCACGCAAGCTTCTTACTTCAGCCGCTACCGGCTCCCTGACGCTGCGAGCGGGCCTGCTAAAAAAAATTTCCCTTTGTATCAGCGTCTGTGAGGAACCAACGCCTATTACCTCGTCAAGCAAGAAAGGATCATGATAATGAGAGTGATGATGGTGATGGTGCCCTCCCCGTGTGTCTGCAACTACCTCTATCGGCTCTATGCGGGAAAGCTTAACTGCGCTGCTAAGCAGACCACGAAGTACACCCTCTTTGCTTCCAGGTTCTCGCTGGCATGTGAGCAGTTGAATCCGCGGCTCACATTCTCCCAACATTTTTATTTCCGCATCGGATGCTTCTAAATATTTCTTCACCGAAAAGACAAATGTTTCCACATTCGAGTTCTCTTTTAAATCCTTATAAGGAATGGTTGCAACCACATCGCCCTCAAGCTTAAGCCAGCCCTGCAACGGAGTTATCTTTGCATTGATAAAGCGACTCTCAATATCGCCTATGCTTTGCGGCACACCCTCAAATGTTACCGGCAAAGCCATATCCCAGGTATCGGCAACCTGACTAATAGGGGCGTCAACACTTACAGTTTCAGAATCAATAGCATCATCCAAATCAGCGGGCGCATAGATTGTAACTTCCCTTTGCTCGTAAACAGAATACTCTAGCTTTAAACAACATTCACCTGTTACCAGCGTGGCATCCTTTCCCTGAACAGTCACAGAGTCACTTCGCCACTGACCTTTTAAGCTTACTTCAGAAGATATCTCGACTTCATCCCCCGGTTTAACGCCAGGAACGGATACTAATTCGGTAACAGCGTGCACAGTGGTTATCCTTTCCACCAAGCCTGTCTCCGGAACAACATAGTGAGTATCTTGCTGAATAATCAAACGAACGCACAGCTCCTCGGACAAAGCAAACGCTTCTGCATTCCGAACGGTTAATACAGGCCCGTCAAACTCCTCAGCTCTGTTCAGCAACGACCATTTCAGCGGAAAAACTACATTCGTTTCCCCTGTACCTTGAACTATAGGTAAAACCATGTTTATCTTCTGCGGCTTTGTCATATAAATTCCCTCCCGCCTTATCTTATGACAGATGCATATTAATGTTAAAAAAAAGTAGCATCACCGGATGCTACATTTTCATTCCTTACCCCTTGGGAGGAGCAGGAATAATTATTTTTTGTCCCGGGAAAATCACGTTGGGATCCTTAATTTCCGGGTTTGCCGCAAGAATTGCATCTACCGTTGTTCGGAATCGCTGGGCTATTTTAAAGAGCGTATCTCCGGGCTGAACGATATAAACTGTAAATGTGGGGAGTACATCAATTGCATCAAGATCCACTACCACTTCCAGCTGCACAAACTCTGTAACCTTGATAAAAATTTCGATAACAACTATCTGACGGATAAGTGTCCTATTATACGGATCAATTTCAAAGTCTACAAATTCTACACGCGGATAGACTTGAACAACTTGACCAGGCATTGCCCCCGGGATATCAATAAACACAGAAAAGTGTTCACGAACTTCAAATTCCAGAACTTCCGGAAACTCACCGTCGCGGACAAAAAAGATTTGCTTTACCAGATCCCCTTCTACAATAACCTTATTCTCAATAATGCGAGTATTAAGATTTTCAAAGCGGGTATCAGGCGGCCCTGCAATTTTTCTGGCAGGCGCGGGAGCTACTAAGTCCATGACAATTTTGTGCTGGCGAGCGCCTTCCCCCACAACTTGCGAAACCTTTAGCAGCTCTTTTGTTACTTTTACCCCTTCAATGTCTGTAACCACTTCAACCTGAACAGTCTCAGTCACTTTAACAAAAATATCAATAATCGCCGTCTGCACGCCGCGCGTCGGATCATATGTGTCAATAACTATGTCAACAAATTCTACTCTGGGATGTACCTGCGCGTTAGCTCCCGGGAATGCGCCAGGCACATCAACAAAATGAGTAAACCTCTCATCTACAGATACCTCAAATACGATATCGTCTTCGCCTACAAAGAAAATTTGTTTGTGCAGAATACCTTCCACAACAACTTTATTTTCAATTACACGAGCAACAATATTTCTTATTTTAGTATCGATGTTTTTAATTTTTCGCGCAAAGCGGCCAAAATCAATATGTTCCCTCACTGCAACCTGTGCAGCATTCTCCCCGATTACGCTTTCTACTTTTAGAAGCTCTTTTATTACTTTTTTGGGGCTGACACCAATTACATCGACAACAACTTCCAATTGCAGCGTTTCTGTAACTTTGGCAAAGATTTCCAATACTACTGTTTGTCTGTAAACCGAATCAACCTGAGACGGACCGTTAACATATACTTCACGGATAAAATCATGCCCGACAAATTCTATGCGGGTATGCACCTGCACGTTCATTCCGGGCATAGCCCCAGGCACATCCACAAAATGAACAAACTTTTCATCTGGAACAGTAAACTCTTTTAGCTGACCGGTATCATCATCTACAAAAAAAATCTGTTTGTGAATAACACCTTCTACTACAACTTTGTTTTCAATAACTTTTGCTTGAACATTCCGGATTGTGGCGTCTACTTCTGTAATTTTTCTTACCCGGCCCGGTAAAGCGATATCATTGATCACAGATGTTTGAGCCGCATTCTCTCCAACCACCTGTTCAACCTTAAGCAAGTCGGTGATAAATTCCACCTTTACTTTTTCATCTTTACCCATAGTTCACCCTCCTTTCGTCTAATTTACTACACTATATGCAAACAACGAAATAATGTATCCCCAGCCCCCTTCCCCCCATGTTTAATCAAAATAATTATATGCTCAATTATGGGAAAATGTTCGCAGAGGTTATTCTGTCTCTATGATATCTATTTTAGTTTTTAGGAAAATATGCTTAATCAAGAGTCGCAACCGCAAAGATATATGTATTTCTTAAAATCAAAATGCAGCTCCTGCCTGTGCAGGAGCTGCATCTTTTTAAAAACTATTTTGCCATCCGTTGCTGGTTCATGGTGCCGTCTTTTTTCATCAGTGTCAGCTCAACTGTTTCCGTTAATACATCTGCATATGAGAAAGATAGTCTTTGATTATAGTTGGGCTCATCAATCCTAACAATAAATATGGAAGGATAGGTGTTCTCTAGCACACCTATTTTCTCCAGCGTCTTACGACGCCCTCTGTGGGCACGAAGTCGAATTCTCTGACCAACGTGTGATTCCAGGTCACGCCTGATATCAACCAGCGCTTTTGTGGCTGCCAACATTCATCACCCCATCCTAGATTTACTCACTCAGTATACCACACGATAGGGTATAAGTCAAATTTTAAATCATATATTATACCAGCCTAATTTGGAAGGTGTCAAGGATAAAAATATTGTTATTTATTTACATGTAATTTGCTGATTACCAAGAACCTTTTTGTTATCCCTGACAAGAGAGCATCAGCTGCTTTTTCACGAAATGCTGCATCTGAAAGGAGCTTTTCTTCTTCCCGATTAGTAATGAATGCTATTTCAGCCAGAATTGCCGGCATCGCCGTATATCTAAGCACATAAAAAGATGCAGTCTTAACGCCTCTGTTGCGCCGGCCCAGCCTTTCTATCATTTCTTTTTGAATAGTATCGGCAAAGGCTTTGCCAAGATTACTCCCCGGGTAATGGTAAGTCTCTGTCCCGTTGGCAGCCGCATTTTCATGCCCATTGGCATGAATACTGATAAAAAAGTCTGCATTAGCTTCATTTGCCGTTACAACACGCTTTTGTAATGTTAAGGCAATATCATTCGCCCTCGTAAGGACAACCTTGGCCCCTTTCTCAGACAGTTTCTTTGTCAAACGCAATGAAATATCAAGAACAACATCTTTCTCTTTCAACCCCTTTGGGCCTACGGCCCCGCTGCTGCCTCCGCCATGACCAGGGTCTACCGCAATTACCGTTCCAGAAAGAGGCAGCGCGCTGCCTCCTCCCTCGTCTGTGACTGCTTCAATAAGCTTAATTTCGGCACTACCATAATAATGTTTCAAAATTTCCTTCCAAGTCATCCCATTGCGAGCATAGCCATCAGCGCCGTACTGGCACAACCCAACACGGTGACCATATCCCTTACTGACAAACTCGATAGCCTGCAAATTCCAGTCTAGCCATAGTGAGGGAAGGTTAAGCGCTTGACGCAGCTCTGAGCCGGAAATGCTTTTGCCGGCAACGCGAAGTGCCATTAAGGTATTCGCATTGCTTACACTTTCTTTTTGCAATAATGGCGTTCCGTCAGTTAATATAGCCTGCGTTTCTCTAAATGAAATGCCTGTTTTTTCAGAAAGCTCAGCAAGGCTTATTTGGTGTTTTTTATGGTGATGAGGGGAGTGCTTTTCGTTTGTGCAAACAACCGACCGAAGGTAAGGAACATCATTACCCCAAACATTCACCGCACTTTCCGTCATTCCGCCGCAGGTAGAATGAAAAACAGTATTTGCAATTTTCCCTTGGTAATACAATACAGAGCCTGCCGTAGCTTTTACTGCTTCTTCTATTTTTTTTCGATGGGATGAATAACTACTCCCCCATAACTCTTGCTGTTTTTCCCGGGAAAGCCACCCCTGGCAGTGCGCCGGACTTGTGCAAATATCAGCATCCGGCGCTCTGCTGCAGCCTTGCCCCCCAAATAGCTTCATTTTTCGTGCAGCATACCCGCGGGAGGCAACAGCCTGCGCACGAAGCGCTTCAGGATGAAACAAAGCAGGCATTTCGGCGGCTACTACCCCAGCAAGATAATCCTCCATTCCCATTGACAATATATTTCCATTATTAAAAACCCGCAGTTTTAAACTTGCTTCAGACATACCTCACACCCCTCTTTAATAAGGAGACTTTGGCAAGCCCAACCGAAACTTGCCCCGCGTTTCCAGCCCGCCAACGCCATCAAGTCCTGTTATCGTATGCTTTATTACATCATAAATGTTTACTGTTTCAACAATAGGAGTAAAAGCAACCTTCTCCATTATAAATACCGGATCCAACGCATGGATAAGAACTCGTTGAGGAGAACTGGCAAAGTTGGCGCCTACGTCTAATAGAGCCTCGTAATGCGATTGACAGGCTCCGGCGAAAATTACTAAGTCATCTTTCCCTGGCTCATACTGCCTCGCTTTAATTGTCGCATCAACAAAAAATTGTGAATTACGGTAACTGCCTAAATCCTGGAAATTTTTTTTATGTTTGAGATAAGCGTCATGACCGGTCAATACAAGAATGTCCGGGCGGTGCTTATTGAGCAAGCTCCAAATCTCATCCGGCTGATTACGTTCCGGCACAAAGATACCCTGAGCCGTCAAGCCAAGCGAATGATATACTTTTAAGCACTCCTCAAGATAGTCGGCATCACCGTCCAAATGCAAGATTTTGCCTGGAATTTCAAAAAACTGGTCCGGAGACATACCGCTAACTCCGCGCAAGCGCTCACGCTCCATGGTGCGGCGGCGATAGATTTTTTTTATGCATTCTTTTTCCGCTTTTTTCGACTGCGAACGATACTCTTGCACCTCGCTAGGCTGAGCATGCTTTAGATCACTTAATTCCGCATCAGCCAAGAGTCGCACATCCAATCCTTTCAACATAGCCTTTCCTGCTTTTTCGTTAATTGATACTATTTTAAATAGTACGTCCATCCCGTAAGACTTGCGGCCAACAATATCTCCCACAGCAAACGCCATGAAAAAGCCTCCTCTCCAAGAGTACGCGACTAACACGCAATATATTTATATGTAGGCATAAAACAATTTGTGCTAAACAGGGAGAAGTTTTTATCCTTTATAATATAATGCAATGGGAGGGAAATTTATGTTTGCTGCAGTGGTACCTGTCCATAACGAAGAATCCCGCGTCGGCTGCCTTTTACGAAGATTGCAAAATGTTGAAAAAATTTATAAAATTTTTGTTATCCTTAACGGATCTAACTATTCTACCGTGAAGGAAGTTCAAGCTGCTCACCATGCGAACAAGCAAAAGATAACAATAGTTAATTTTAAAGCCCCCTTGGGAATAGATGTGCCCAGAGCTGTAGGAGCCAAACTGGTTTCTACCCACAGCATTTGTCATGCAATTTTTGTTGACGGAGATCTTGTCGGTGAAATCACCAAGGATTTGAGATGCTTAATAGATACCGCCGAATCAAAGAAGTTGGATCTTGCATTAACAGACTGCTACCCGGAGAAAAATGCATTAGAAGCAGTCAGCAGCCCTATGCATTTTTTTCGCCGGCTGCTTAACCAAGAGTTAAATTTGCACGAAAAGCTTGGAATCGCAAGCCCTTCTCACGGCCCGCATATTGTATCTCGTCGCTTACTTCAGCAGATTCCCTGGGAGGATTATGCCATACCGCCTACACTTCTGGCATATGCTCAAATTAGTAATTTTAATATAGGTATCGGTAGCATAATTCCCCACGGCAGGCTCGGTTCATCCATAAAAAACCAAACACACAGCCAGCTTATCGTTGACACAATCGCCGGCGATTGTCTCGAAGCACTCTACATGATACGTACCCAGCCACGCCAAAGAACGTTTGAAGGCAAAACCTATCTTGGTTACCATGAGCAGCGCCGCTTTGATTTATTAAATCAGTTTTTGGGAGAACAATTATAAAACCTAAAAAGTGAACTCGTTTCAGCTCACTGAAACGAGTTCACTTTGTATACTTATCAGCAACCTTACTGGCGCCATAAGATTCGGGCTTAATACATGCCTGAAACCCGCTACCGATTACCATTCCTACTACTTCACGAATTAATTCTTTGGTATCCCCTTTTTCGCCCACATCCAGATGAATTTCCATGTTAAGATGGGGATGGCCGTTTTCCGCTAGTTTTGCAGTAACCATTGTAGCTACTTCAAGGCTAAGAAATGTTTCATAATAAATGCGTTGCCTCAAACTTTCCATGTAATGATGTTTTTGCCGCCTAAAAAAGTATCTGGCACCCTTACCTACCCGGTGAATGATAATTGCGGTAACAAAGCAAACTTCTTGTCGATTATGAGCTTGTGAATCGGTTCCAATAATCAGCTTATATTGCTCTTTTGGCTTATCGTCAATATAAGCAACAACATCAACAAAAACTTCATCTAAAGATAAATTACCGCGTGAAGGGCTCGTGAAGTTCATTGCTTAGCGGCACCTTTCGCATTATAGTTTTATTGCTTTATTATAAAGGAAATAGGATAACCTTGCAAATTCAGCTACACTCAGGGTTTCTCCCCGCCGGGATAAATCTAGGCCTGCCTTGATTCCTAAATCATTTAATTCTGCCTTTGACAGCTTAAAAACGGAATGCAATGTATTTAGTGCGGTTTTACGCCTCTGCGAAAACACTGCCTCAACTACCCGAAAAAATACAGCCTCGTTTCCCACATCATATTGGGCCGCCATGTCCGGCCTCAGGCGAACAACAGCAGATGAAATTTCAGGCCGTGGGAAAAATACTGTGCGGGGAACAGTAAAAAGCATCTCCACTTTTGCTGCATATTGACATACTACCGAAAGAGTTCCGTATTCTTTGCTTCCTGGCTGAGCAACAATACGCTGTGCAACTTCTTTCTGCAACATACAGACCAAAACAGCAAATAGTTGTCTATGCTCCTTCAACCAGCGGTAGAATAATGGTGTTGCAACATTATACGGCATATTGGCAACTAGTTTCACCGGCATATTCTCAAGCAACCCTACAAAATCAACAGCCATGGCATCCTGATTAATTATTGTAATGTTCTTATATTCAGCCAACGTTTCTTCTAATACGGGTATTAGCCGCTCGTCAATTTCCAAAGCAGTGACCTTTATTGCCCGCAAAGCAAGTTCTCGTGTCAAAGCCCCGATTCCCGGCCCTATTTCCAAGACATGGTCATTATGTTTAATGTCTGCGGCAGAAACTATTTTGGCCAAAACATTCTCATCAACCAAAAAATTTTGGCCCCATTTTTTTCTTAATCGAATTCCATGATTACTTAGCAATTGAGTTACAAAGCCGGGATTTGTCAGTTTGCTCACAATTTTCCCCTGTTCTTATATTAATTTAATACAACCGAGGATTAAATCCCCGGTTGTAATTGTATTATACAATTTCTAAGGCAGCAAGTAAACACGAAGACGTTTACGGCCGAATTTCCAAGCAGTTGCGTGATCGCCTAGCAGCAAGTCAATTCTGCTGCCCTTAATGGCTCCGCCTACATCAGCAGCAACGGCAAAGCCATAACCATCAATATACAAACGGCTGCCAAGAGGAATCATTCTTGGATCCACAGCCACGATGTGGGGTTTTGATTCTTGCCCGGTACCTGCTACCGCTCTAATCCCTGTAGCCGTTATTCCATCGTTAAAATGACCGGTACATTTACTTTTGCCGTGCTTGTCAATGGGACAACCAGTTTCCGCAGTACCTGCACAATACGCGGTGGCAGTCACATTTATTACCCTCGTAAACTGCATTGTCCGTCCGGCACGGGAAAGAAGAGTGTTGGCTCCATATTCCGCTATCTGATCTTGCTTTAAACGGATTATTTCCGATTGGATTAAACGTAAATCAACATCTTCACCATTTTCCAAGGTAACTTCCACAGTGTCTTCCCGCAATCCGGCTATGCCGCGCTGTATTACTTTACTGTCACCACGGTCCATAACGCTATTTATCTGCCGAATTTCCCTGAAGGGAATTTCAACACGCTGTGTCGTCAAATGTTTGCTAACACGAATTACCTCTACGACATCTCCAGAATGAACCTTTTCGTCCACAGCGGGGACTGTTCTGTCCAGCTCACCCAAATCAATCTCCAGCAACTGCAAAATTTGACCTGCAGTAGCTTCCGCCGCCCACAATGTATACTCATTTCCATCTGCCTTTACAGCAACGGGATAAGCGGCGCTGTATTTTATTTCCATCCCGTAATACGTTCTCTCATCCGGCTCATGGGAAAGCATATCATACTTACCTACCTCGATGCCCGCCTCACTCAGAACACCTGCCACATTATGGCTGTATGTAGATACTACCTGGGTACGGCCATCCGCAAGCAAAAATACTTTCTTATGAGCCACACTTACCGAAAACAAAACTAGTAAGCTTGCTGTTATCAGAAATACTAACGGCACCCAAGCAGCCGCTTCAAGCCGACCAAGCCTGGTAATTTTTTGCATTTTTCTTCCTCCTTAAAGTCCCTATATTTTATCTAATCATACAATGGTTTGTCAAGGAATACTTTCCTTTTTCTGCTAACAGCGCACACAGACATATTATTTCCATTTTTTTCTTCGTATATTCTTTTGAAATCTTATAAAGAAAAAAACACCCGCAGGTGTGCTATGCTGTAAGCTTGTTTTTAGCCGAATTACTTCAATACTTCAACAATTACCTCTCCGATGCCTGCGGATCGCAGCCCAATCGCTTCTGCCGCAGCCATTGATAAGTCAATAATCCGGTTATTGCTAAAAGGGCCTCGGTCGTTAATTCTAACCTCAACGCTTTTTCCGGTTTTGGGATATGTAACACGTACACGGGATCCAAAGGATAATGTGGGATGAGCCGCCGTATAATCATCTTTATTAAAAATTTCGCCGCTTGCAGTTATCGCGCCATTAAGCCCGTCTCCCTTGCCATACCAAGAAGCAATACCTTTAAAAACACTTGCGGCCTCACTGCTGCGCGCACTAACGGCAACTGTGTCCCGCGATAAGTCATCATCACAATGAGCCGTATTGCTTAGCGGCTCATTCAGCGATTGGTCGGTCACTATATCGGGTTTAATAATCTGCGGCTTGTCATCAAAAGCCAAATATTCCTTATTCGCTTCTGCTTTCTGATAAACAAAAAGCAAAACAGCTAAAAGCACTATTAATAATATACTTTGAAAAGCCAGCTTATTTATGGAGAATTTATCATACACGCCTCCTCCAGACATATGTCATCCCCCCACTTTTTTATCCAAAATACTTAAATAGGGCTTACTAAATAAGTCTATTTGCGACTCATTCAGTAAGCCCTATATGTTTATGAGAGCAGAATTTAAATATGTCAATTTTTAATAAAGAGAAAACAGCCTCCTAGCGTTCTCACTTGTTCTTGCAGCAAAATCAGTTATGCTTTCATCTCTTAGCTTTGAAACATATGCGGCAACTTCTCTCACGTAAGCCGGCTCATTTCTTTTCCCGCGGTACGGAACCGGCGCCAGGTAGGGTGAGTCTGTTTCTATCAACAGTCTGTCGCATGGGATTTCTCTCGCCACCGCCTGTAAATCTCTGGCGCTATTAAATGTCACCGGCCCTGCCAGTGATATATAAAAGCCAAGATCTAAACATTCATGGGCAAATGAAACATCGCCGGAGAAACAATGGAAAACACCTCCAACCTCCCATGCCTGTTCATCTCGCAAAATAGCTAAAACTTCTTTATGAGCATCCCTGTCATGAATTATAACAGGCAAGCCCAGTTCCTTTGCCAGGCGTACCTGCTCACGGAAAATCTCCTCCTGGGCTTGAGCAGAAGAGTGGTTGTAGTAATAATCCAGCCCTATCTCTCCGATAGCCACAACTTTATTTGCCGCCGCCAAAGAGCGGAGTTTTTCTGTCCAGCCCGGCTTAACCTTGCCGGCATCGTGAGGGTGAATACCTACCGCGGCAAAAACAGAAGTATGCTTTTGTGCTAAATCAACTGAAGCTCCAGAAGATTTTAAGTCATAGCCAACATTAATAATGGTACCTACTCCTGCGGCAGTAGCCCGCATCATCACATCGGCTAAGTCATTGCCAAAGCGATTATCAGTTAAATGCGCATGAGTATCTATTAATTCCACAGTCATTATTTAACCTTGCTGCCCGGAGCAATGGGAGTCTCTGTTGTTGTTAGCACCAGATTTCCTTCAGCGTCTGATGCCGCCAGCAGCATTCCTTCGGAACGAATACCCCTAAGCTTGGCAGGCTTTAAGTTTGCCACAAAAACAACGTTTTTCCCAATCAATTGCTCAGGCGCATAGTATTTGGCAATTCCTGCTACAACCTGACGCTCTTCATCTCCTAGACTTACTCTAAGCTTTAATAGTTTATCCGCACCTTCAATTCTCTCAGCCTCAATAATGGAAGCTAAACGCAAATCAACGCGGGAAAACTCATCAATGCTGATTAAGCCGTCTGTCTCAGCCACTTTCTCAGCCTCCTTAGCTTTTTCCTCTTTTTGTTTGGGCTTATCCTTTTTAGTCGCCTGGCGCACAGGGATCCGGTCCTCTCCGACCAACTCCAAGCGTGGAAACAGTACGGAACCGGCAGAAGTAGCCACACCAGCTGGGAACTGTCCAAACTGCCCAATGCTGTCCCAGGTGTGCAGATCTGGATTATCAATAATTCCCAGCTGCATCCAAACTTTTTCAGGAGTTTGCGGCATAAAGGGCTGCAGAAGCACAGAAACAATACGAATGCTTTCCAGCAAATTATACATCACTGTATCCAATCGGTCGCGCCTGCCTTCTTTAGCTAACGTCCAGGGTGAAGCCTCGTCTATATATTTGTTCGCTCGGCTGATAAATCTCCACAGTTCGGTAAGAGCATTGGAGAAAAGCAATTCATCCATTAACTGCTCCATCTTGCCCGGCAGGTCAAGGGCCATGCTTATCAGCTCATTATCAAGGCTTTCTACTGCTCCGTGCGCAGGCGCAATACCGTCATAATATTTTTGCAGCATGGCCAATGTCCGGTTCAATAGGTTACCCAAGTCATTAGCCAAATCAAAATTCAAGCGCTGAATCAACGCGTCTTCGCTAAAATGGCCATCAGCACCAAATGGAATTTCCCGCAGCAGGAAATACCTTATAGCATCTGAACCGTACCTTTCTACCAAAACCTCGGGATCAATTACATTCCCTTTAGACTTTGACATTTTCCCTTCCTCAAGAAGAAGCCAGCCATGTCCAAATACCTTTTTCGGCAGCTCCAAGCCCAGAGCCATCAGGAAAATAGGCCAGTAAATTGTATGAAAGCGAACAATTTCCTTGCCAATTAACTGAACATCGGCAGGCCAATATTTGTGCATTTTTTCCTCATCATCAGACAAGTATCCAAGTGCTGTAACATAGTTAGTCAGCGCATCCAGCCAAACATAGACTACATGCTTTTCATCAGACGGAACTGGCACTCCCCACCGGAATGTGGTTCGGGAGACACACAAATCCTCCAATCCCGGCTTTAAAAAGTTGTTTATCATTTCGTTCTTACGTGAAACAGGTTGAATAAACTCCGGGTGTTTTTCGATATGATCCATCAGTCGGTCGGCATACTTTGACATCTTGAAAAAATAGCTCTCTTCTGCCACCATTTCCACAGGCCGCTTACAATCAGGACAACAATCTCCTTCCAATTGCCGCTCTGTCCAAAAGGCTTCACAGGGAGTACAGTACCATCCTTCATATTTAGATTTATAGATGTCTCCCTGCTCAACAAATTTAGAAAAAATTTTCTGCACAGAATCTTTATGACGCTTTTCTGTTGTTCGGATAAAGTCATCGTAGGAAATATCCATGATCCCCCAAAGCTTCTGAATCCAGGCAACAATTTCATCAACAAACACTTGCGGTTCTTTCCCCGCTTCAACTGCACGCCGTTCCATTTTTTGTCCGTGCTCATCGGTCCCGGTAAGAAAATATACATCATGCCCTGTAAGTCTTTTAAATCGCGCCATGGCATCGGCAGCAACTGTAGTGTAAGAGTGACCGATATGTAATTTGTCACTTGGGTAATAAATCGGTGTGGTAATATAAAACGTTTTTTTCTTCACTTAGTATCTCCCTTGCTTTTAAATAGACTTACTTGATTATACCAAAACAGTTGCCCCTTAAGCAATTAAAAGCACATGCTTTTTAGATTTTACGCCTGGGAGGAAACACACAGGCTCTTGTTGAATAAAACTACAGTAACAACCATCTTTAAATTAAATATCATAGACTGGGAGGAAATATTATGGCAGATACTACAGTAAGCCAAATTATGTCTACCCCTGTAGTGAGCGTAAACAAAAATAAAACATTGCAAGAAGCTGTTGATATTTTATCTAAGCACAAGTTTAGCGGGTTACCGGTTGTGGACGAAGACGGCAGACTAACAGGTATTTTTTCAGAAACCGATGTTATTCGTTATTCGGAGAGGTTAAACGTTGTGCCGTTGTATGATGTTTATGGCTGGGTATCCCCTCATGCCAATTTAACAGATATGATTGCTCTGCGCAAAGGAATAGAACGGTTGTCAACTACTCAAATTGAAAAGATTATTACTAAAAATGTAATAACGGTAAAAGATGATTCCACCGCTAGCGAGGCGGCCCAAATAATGAACAAGCGCAATATTAACAGGTTGCCTGTAGTAGACTGTGATAACCGCGTCGTGGGGATTATCTCCCGTGCTGATTTAATTAAATATATGGCTAATAGAAAACAGTGCTAAATATATAAGGAAAGAAATTTTTCAATATCATTCAGCATATCTGCAGATACATAATGCCCGACTCCCGGATACAAGGAAAATTTGCTGTTCGTTCCGCTTGCGGCATATATCTGTTCTGAATAAGGCCATCTCAAAGCAGGCGTTGCGCCAAAATATTTATTAACCTGATTGTTATTGCCAAAAAAATCGTTTGTGTCCCTGTCTCCCAAAAAGAAGAACAGGGGCACTTTTTTTATTGCCTCCAAGTTTGCTTCGTACCCAAAGGTGTCTTTAAAGTCGCCCGTTCCCACCGGGTATGGAAGCATTTCACCCTCCCATTCTCCTAGGGGAGCTACAGCCCATCCACCGGGAGCCCCTATAGCAGCAGCCTTGACTTTCTCAGGATGTAGAAATGTGAACCTGTTTGAAAACATCCCCGATGCGGAAAACCCGAGCATCAGCACCTTTTCCTCCACCTCAATGCCTTTTACAGCGAGCCGCTTCCTTGCGTCCGCAATCATCTCAATTAATTGCAAGTCTACCCTTTCTAACCCCGGTATCTTTGTCAAAAGAGCATCTCTGTTTAAGGCATGTGTGTACAAGCGCCAGTGTTTTTTAGGCCTGGGGAAAACAGGGACGAGAAGGATAGTTCCAAGGCGTTCCACAAGAGGCATTATCTCTGCCGCTTTATGCCGGGCCAAAGCATCATGGACCTCTAGCCAATCGTTTTCTTTGCCGGTATTGTTTGGATAAACCAGCAGTGTGTTTTTATAATCTTTTGTTTTAGGAAAATAAAGATAATATGGCCAGTGGAACTTATCCCCATCACAAGGGATTACTTTTATCATCTCTTCCTTGCCCTTCAAAAAGTGCAAGAAAGCAACCAGCAAAAAAATTACAATTACTCCAAGGACTAAGTACCCTTCCACAAAATTCACCACCCTTAAATACTATTACTCGCAAACCTCAAACCAGTACCTATCACGAAAAACCTGCCCCTTTCTTTGCAGCGGCAGCGGCGAGGAAAAAAGAGGCCCGTCGGTTACTACCGTATGAAACTCTCCCCGCTCCCCCAAAGGATCAATGTTTCTTTTTTCAAGCTCCCTCACCAGTTGCCAGTCAAGCATTTCACCTAAATAACTCTTGTCCATCACTTTATCCCTCACAGAAACTATCATAGCTTTAAACCCGTTGTTCAAAAAGCTTTCCAAAAGCTCAGCCCTCTCCCACTGCCAAAGTGGTAATAGAGGCCTAATTCCAGCAGAAGAGCAAACATCCTCAACCCATGCACGATGCTCCTCAACATCAATATCACCAAAGACCCCCGTGTCGACCCCCTTTTCTTTATAGCTATCCAGCACTGCGGCAAAATCTTCAGTATACCTTCCCTTTTTCATCACTTTTGCAAGAAGCGGTACTCCTATTAATTCAGCTTGGCGCTGAATTACACTAGCTGGCAATCCATGAGAACCGCTATACTCACCGCCCTCTCTAAGAGCGGTAAACAAACCAAAAGGCTTGCCTCCCGCTAAAACAGCATGATAAAAAGCAAGGCAAGAGTCCTTGCCGCCGCTCCATGAACAGAAAAATGAAAATTCTTTCACAGTCATTATTATACCTCCTACCTTCCTTCTCTTCCATTAAATGCCTCAAAAAGCTCTTTTTCGTCCTTTAGTACGCAGGCACCGTCCTGCAGTATGCCACGGTAAAGGCAGGATGCCTCCCCTCCTGTGTAGTCACGTTTGTCCACAGGCACACTATCTACCACAAAAACTGGCACATTCTCTGCTTGAGCTTCTTTAACAGCATAAAGGTTTTGTAAATTGCCCCGGCCAAAGGGAACAGCCGACAAAACAACTAAATCAGCATTTCTCATTAAATTAAGGTTACGTTCAAATTCATCATCCCCAGGCAATGCAAAAGGAGGGACATCTACCACTTCTATCCCTTGAAGATGAGCCTGCTCCCAATCACTGTCCCCTTGACTCAATACTCCCGCCGTTACCGACCAGCCATAAGCATACATGGCACAGAGCAAAGAAGATCCGGTCCCGCCGCCGCAAACAAGATGGACCTTGACTCCGCTTTCGCCGCGCACATTTTTATGCGGACTAAGCAGTGGCGAAATAAACAAGTGGCTGCAAGCATGACGTCGCTCAACCAATACATCACACCCATACGCTTCTTTAATGTTGGGAGCAGTAAGCACCATTTCTGGAGTGCCCACCATCATAATTTTACCTCCGGACAAAAGCATCATCCTGGAGAAATACTGAGCAGCCATGTTTAAATCATGCATAACTGCAATTATGGTGATTTTATGCTTCTTATTTAGTTCATCTAGAACACTTAATATTTCTGACTGGAAATTAATATCCAGATGTGACGTAGGCTCATCCAGTAATATTATCTGCGGCTCTTGAGCTAACGCTCTGGCAATAACCACCCTCTGCCGCTCTCCGCCGCTTAAGGAATGGACGTTACGATCTGCTAAGTGTAACGTGGAAGTCAATTCCAACGCCTGGCGTACCATAGATAGATCCTTTTTCCCTTCCCTCTTTAAAAGCCCCAAATAAGGCTGCCGCCCCATTAATACTACTTCCGCAACACTAAAGTCAAACTCTAGCATAGTCTCCTGGGGAACAACTGCCAGCATTTTTGCCACATCTTTGGCAATTAAAGTACGAATATCCTGCTTGTCCAGGAAAACAGCCCCTGCCTGGGGACGCAAAACCTTACTCATACACTTTAACAGTGTAGATTTGCCGCACCCGTTAGGGCCTACAATCGCAACCATCTCCCCCTGCTGCACATCAAAGGACAATCCATCCAAAGCAAGCGAAGAGTCATAGCTGTAGTTAACACCGTGGACAGACAACAACACTTCCGGCATGACCCACCCCCTAAATAAAATGCTTAATTTTCTTTCTGTTACGTAACAGATAAATAAAAAAGGGAGCGCCCCCCAAAGCTGTAACTAAGCCCACCGGCAGCTCCGTTGGAGCTAAAACCGTTCTTGCTACAGCATCAGCAGTTACCATCAAAATAGCTCCTCCAAGGGCAGAAGCAGGAACTAACGTGCGGTGATCAGGACCAACAAGTAATCGGATAACATGCGGAACAATAAGCCCCACAAACCCTATAAGGCCGCTGGTTGCCACAGCAATAGCCGTCAGCAAGGAAGCTGCCGCCAATAATGTCTTTTTCACTCGCTCCACTTCAATTCCCAAATGTGTCGCTGTTTCTTCACCTAAAAGCATGCAGTTTAAAAAACGTGCATGAAGATATATGACTGTTGTCCCCAATAAAAAGTAAGGAAAAGCAAGGCGGATACCTGCCCAGGTAGCACCACTAAACCCTCCCATTAGCCAAAAAATAACCTGATGCAGCTTTTCGCCGGCAAAATATGTTAGCAGCGATACTATTGCCGAAAGAAAGGACCCTGCCGCAATACCTGCCAACAATAGTGTTAAAGGTGATACAGTATCCCCAACCTTTGCTAAGTTAAATACCATAAGCGCTGTCATCATGGCCGCAGCAAAAGCCAACAGCGGTATTGCCCCTACGCCCAAAAAGGAAAAACTAAGCGAAAGCACAATTGCCAACACCGCTCCCAAAGACGCGCCGGAAGAAACTCCGATAATATATGGATCTGCCATGGGGTTACGAAATAAAGCCTGAAAAGTTGCGCCGGCAACTGCGAGCGAAGCCCCTGCCAAGGCAGCCAAAATTACGCGAGGTAGCCTTAGTCTTAACAATATATTGTAGCTCACGGAGCCGTCACCCAAAAACATCGCCGAAAAGGGAATATCAACCGCTCCACAGCGAATTGCTAAAACCATAACCAGAAGCAAAGCAGCAAACAAAGTAAATAGCAATAACCTCGCTTTTTTCCTTTTCTGACGCAAAACAGACAAGCTGCCTTCTGAACAACAGGTACTTTCAACACTAACTCTCTCCATTAGCACTCACCTACCACTTTACTGCTCAAAAACATCCGGATACATCATTTTCGCCAACACCTCAACGGCTTCTGCAACACGCGGGCCAGCACGTGAAATAATATTAGCGTCTATGCCGTAGACACGACCGCTGTTAACAGCGTTAACACTTTGCCATCCGTCCCTGGAAGTTACTTTTTCCACCGTGAAAGAGGAAGTTCCGTGAAAAGCCGGGAAGATTATGACCTCGGGGTTTCTGTCTACAATTACTTCGGCGCTAATTTTTGGATAATCTGTAACTGCGTCATAAGCAATGTTTCGCCCTCCGGCTGTTTCCAGAATTTCATTGATAAACGTTGCGGGACCCACCGTCATCAAAGGGTCGGAATAAACCTCGTAATAAGCCCACACTCTTTCAGACATAGGAATATCTTTCAGCTTATCATTTATGCTTCCAATGCGCTCTCGCATATCCTCTATTAAAGCAACTGCTTCATTCTGTACTCCCATGGCTTTGCCTACAAGCTCAATATTACCATAAATACCTTCTATGCTTTTAGCATTAAGAACAAGCACATTAACCCCCATCTCTTCCAGCTGCTTAATTGACTGCTCATGCGCATTGGCAGCAAAAACTAAATCGGGCGACAAACTTACAATCTTTTCAATACTGGGATCTGCAAAACCGCCCACCTTACTAATATTTTCTGTTTCAAGCGGGTAATCGCTATAATTATCTACGCCCACAACTTTTTCGCCAAGCCCCAGCGCATATATAATCTCTGTATTGCTTGGAGCAAGAGAAATAATTCTATTCGGTCGTCCAGTTATAACAACTTCCCTATTCATATCATCAACGAGTGTAAATGAATATTCATCATCTGTCAGCGTTGAACTGTTGCAACCCATTAACAAAAATAAAACAACCAAAAACAATATAGGCAAAACTCTCTTAGCATTCATAATGCTCATCTCCTATCCTTTTTAAAAAACAGAATGCCCCGGCTTTTCGCCGGAGCATACAAACACAAAACCAAACGATATTATCGTTTATGGCCTGCCCCTTTCCGCGAAGGTTAACAGCATATTTCAAGCAGGCAGGTCTCCTGGCTTCCGAATTATAGCCTATCACGGCGCCTTCCCGTTTCTGCGTCAGAAACAGTGGCTAAATGCCGCGGGGCTCCCCGGTTACAGTGGCGGGACCGCTCAGGGTTTTAACCTGATTCCCTTTTATGCTCTTAAGAGCACCTGGTTGAAAATATTCATCTATGACTTTAAATCACATACTACCCCTTCCTTCACCCCCTTAAGCTAATACCCTAATTATTCTCCGAATAATATTTTTCTCCTGCTGTCCCGTTATCCACCGTCTTTTCATTTTTTTTAACTTTTTTATAAATTTTGTATAAATTAACTCTTGCTTCTTATGGGAATTGCTGGTATAATTAGGAGTGTCGAATCTTGTTGAAATAGGGGGAGGGAAAATGTTGAAATCTACCGGAATAGTACGTAAAGTGGATGAGCTTGGAAGAGTAGTTATCCCCATTGAACTACGGAGAACACTAGGCATTGATGTAAAAGATTCCTTGGAAATCTACGTGGACAGCGAGAAAATCATCCTCAAAAAGTATGAGCCTGCCTGCATTTTTTGCGGCAATGCCGACAAAGTATTACACTATAAAGGCCGCATTATCTGTGACGAGTGCATTAAGGAAATGGCTGCCGAATAAGAAGCAAGTTTTACTTGCTTCTTATTTTTTTTTGTGTATTTCATTATAAACATCCCGTCGCGGGAGACCGAGGCGGCATGCTGCTTCACGAATAGCATCTCTCTTGTCGAATCCTGTCGAAACCAGCTCTTCCACCAACGTATTTGCATCCATGTTAATTTCCATTTTTTCAATTTTCTTTTCTAGAATAACAGTACATTCTCCCCGGGGGGGATTTTGCGTAAAATGATTTAATACCGTATCCAAAGTCCCGCGAATAAACTCCTCATGAATTTTTGTCAATTCTCTTGCAACTACAACATGCCTCTCACTTGGAGTAATTAAAGATAACTCAGATAAAGTCTTTAGTAAACGGTGGGGAGCTTCGTAAAATACAGACGTCTTGGTTTCTCCTTCTATCTCGGCCAGCATATTTTTTCTTGATTTTCCCCTGGGGGAAATAAATCCGTAAAATGAAAATGGCGTCGAGGGTAAACCCGACGCAGACAAAGCTGTTATGGCAGCCACAGGACCAGGCAACGCAGTCACAGTTATCCCGCTGGCAATCGCCTCTTTTACTAATTCTTCTCCCGGATCGGCAATACCCGGCGTACCTGCATCGCTGACGAGAGACACATCATCTCCGGCTAATAACAACTCAATAATATATTGTGTTTTTTTATTCTTGTTATGTTCATGATAACTGATAAGTGGCACATGAATATCAAAATGACTAAGAAGCTTGCGTGTATGCCGCGTATCTTCCGCCGCAATCCAGGACGATTCCTTTAATATCCTCAGCACACGCAGCGTTATGTCTTCTAAGTTACCCAAAGGAGTTGGACAAAGATATAACGAACCCATAGCCATTTTATGCCCTCCATAACTGACGCCAAATATTATTATTCTTTTTCAAAAATACGCATATCTGCTTCTGTTCCGTTTAGACCATTCTGTTGCTCTGCCCTAATCTCTTCATATGATTCGGACTCATAGCGAAGGCAACACATTAAGCGTCCGCAAACTCCAGATATTTTAGTGGGGTTTAATGACAGGTTTTGATCTTTTGCCATACGGATGGAAACAGGCTCAAACTCTCCTAAGAAACTGTGACAACATAATATGCGGCCGCAAGGTCCCAACCCGCCAATCATTTTTGCTTCGTCTCTTACCCCAATTTGCCTTAGCTCAATTCTTGTTCTAAAGATAGCTGCCAGATCTTTAACCAGTTCCCGAAAATCAACCCTGCCCTCCGCTGTAAAGTAAAAAATTACTTTAGAGCGGTCAAAAGTATACTCCACATCAACAAGCTTCATATCTAAAGCATGTTCTTGAATTTTTTCCAAAGCGGCGTCAAACGCTTCCTCTTCCTTTTGCCTATTTTCCAGGATTTTTTGACAATCCTCTTCCGTGGATGCACGAATTACCTTCTTTAAAGGCTGAACTACTTCCTCGGGAGACACCTGTTTGGGACCCACTACAATTTCACCAAACTCCTGGCCTCGGGACGTCTCTACTATTACAAACCCGCCGAGAGCAAGCTCTTTATTATCAGGATCAAAATAATAAATTTTCCCCGCTTTTTTAAAGCGGACGCCTATAACTGTTTGCACTTTCAAAAGCCTCCTTCATACGCCTCAATGTCAACTCCAAAGCAAGGCGGAGATTAACCGGGCTGCGCATATTCTTCTGCAAAACTAATATTTCTTCAATAAACTTGATTGTTACATCTTCGGGCCATTCACCTATAAACTTATTAATAATATCCAGATGTTCTCGACAAAGCAAAAGGCACTGCTCTCCCGTTGACTGCATAACCAGCAAATCACGAAGCAGCATCAAAAGCACATCCAAGATTTCCGGTAAGTTTTTTTTCTCAACTAGCCCATTACACAACATGGCTGTTCCTGCTTTCTCCGAAAAAGAAGAAAGCACCTCAGATGCTTCTCTATATAATTCCAACCAAGGAGTCATGTCTTCCATTGACAGCGCTTTGCCGGGAATCCCTTCCGCCAAAGCAAGTGCCCGTTCTCTGTGGGCATCCGGCAGCATGCATAAAAGCTTCCCCATACATTCCCTGTCCAATCTTTGCAGATGAAAGAGCTGACACCGAGAAACAATAGTAGGAGGCAAGCTTCCCGGATTTTCACTAAGAAGAATAAAGACTGTACCCGGAGGCGGTTCTTCCAATACTTTAAGCAGACTGTTAGCCGCTTCTGGGGTTATAATGCCTGTTAAATCAAGGATAAATACCTGGTAAAGAGCTTCGTGCGGTTTTAATGAAGCTCTTTTTTTAAGTTGCCTGATTTGTTCGATCTTCACTGATTTGCCCTCAGGGACAATCAAGTTAATATCCGGATGTTTCCCTGCGGCAATTTTTTTGCACGAATCACACTGACTGCAAAAATCATCGGCCATTTGCGAACAGTTTAATGCACTGGCTAAAGCCACAGCCAGTTTTTTTTTGCCTATTCCCGGTGGGCCAAAAAATAAAAAAGCATGAGCCGCCTTCCCGGAACGAAGGGAGGAGCGAAGAGCCTGTATTATTTGATTCTGGCCATATATTTCATCAAAGCCCATAATTAAAACCTCAATACTAGTTATTATACCACACCTGGACATTACGTGGTACGTTATAAAAGATGAGCAATACCATCCCAAATATTGCGAAATACCTCATCAGCATCCTGCTCTCCGTTAATAACCACTATTCTTTCGGGAAAGCGTCGGGAAATTTCTAAAAAGCCCTGTCTGACACGGCTGTGAAAATTCGACGATTTTTGCTCGATGCGGTCGGCTGCCACACCGGCCCGGCGAGAAAAGCCTACATCCGGCGGCAAATCCAAAATAAATGTACGGTCAGGCAACCGCTCCTGCACCGCTTTTAAGTTAATATTCAAAACAAAATCCCAGTCAACGCCTCCGCCATACACCTGGTAAGCCAGCGATGAATCGATAAATCGGTCGCAAAGCACCAGCTTGCCGTCCAAAAGTGCAGGAGCAATGATTTCACTATAGAGCTGAGCCCGTGCCGCCGCATACAAAAATACCTCGGTTAACGGCGTAATCTCCCCATAGCGCGGGTCAAGCAGAACTTCTCTAATCGCATCACTAACCGCTGTCCCGCCGGGCTCCCTTGTACATACCGTTTCAATGCCTAATTGGGCCGCTTTTTGAGCAATAAGCTGCAGCTGAGTTGTTTTCCCTGCTCCGTCTGGCCCTTCCAAGCTTATAAAAATACCTTTCTTCGCCATAATACACCTCTTCATATACAAATACGCAAACGGCCATAGCTATCAAGGCCGCGCAACTCTATTCCTCCGGTTACCGCCGCTTCCAGATAATCGGCAGCCTTTTCCGAAACCCTCTCCCCCACAGCCAAAACTGGTATCCCCGGCGGGTAAGGTACAACAAAGGTGGCCGACACTTCTCCCACGGCATCGCGAAGAGAAACATTCCGAGACGGGCTAAACCAAGCCTGCCGCAGCGATAATACCGGCTCTGCAGCTGGGACAGCGGGAAAAACCACAGCTTCTCCCCCATCCAATCCTTTCAACTGCTTAAACGCAGACGTTACCTTTTCCAGCTCCAATGCGGAAAACCCCATGCCTAGAATTGCAAGAACATGGTCGACATAAGCCAACTCCGTATCAACACCGGCCTCCCTAATTAACCCTGAAGCTGTTATTCCGTTTATTCCAGCCGTACCGGTTAGCAAGGTTAACCTTGTAATATCTAAGTCAAAACCCTTGTCCCTCACCGCTTCACGCTCCAATAGAGGAATAACCCCTTTCAAGGAATCCCGCAAAGTCTCCGCCATACAGCAAACACTATCCCATAGCTCCCTACCCTGCAAAGCCATCTGTTTACGGGCCGCATCCAGAGAAAGGAGCAGCGGGTAAGAGGGGCTGCTCGTCTGAACCGATCTTAAAGCCGCTCTTAAACGAAACGAATCTATCTGACCACCCTGACGGTGAAGTACCGCACCAGGCGTAAGCGCCCCCAATGTTTTATGCCAGCTTTGTACCCGCAGGTCGGCTGACAAGCCTGCCGGAGGAAGCTTGTCTGAAAAGCCAAAATGGGCTCCATGCGCTTCATCAAGCAGAAGAATCGCATTATTTCTGCGGACAACTTTTTCTATCTCTTTAATGTCAGCACAAACGCCATAATAGCTGGGGCTTGTCACTATTAATGCTTTTGCACCGGGACAACATCTAAACCCTTCACTTACCGCATCCACAGTTACATTCAGAGGAAATCCCCCGTCCTCCGCTACAGGAAGATACCAGGGCTCTGCGCCGGAAAATATAAGCCCGTGATAAACAGAGCTGTGAGCATTCCGCGGAACTAATACCTTATCCCCAGGGCCGCAGACAGCAAGAAGCATGGCCATTACCCCTGAACTTGCCCCGTTTACAAGAAAGTATGATTCCTCCGCAGCAAAAGCCGCTGCCGCCAGCTCCTGAGCATCACGAATCACCCCCGAGGGGTTATGCAAATCATCAAGCCCAGCAAGCTCCGTCAAGTCATACTTCGCCAATTCTTTAAAAAGCAACGGAAGATGGGACGGAATCCCCCCTCCCCCGCCATGGCCGGGCACATGCAACCTAACATTTCCTCTCCGGATATGCTCATGCAATTGATTTAAAACAGGCAGTAGTGTTTGGTTCATAACCTTAATTGTTTTCCACAAAAATAGCCGTTTACCTGCTCCCACAGAGCAAGGTAAAAATAAAAACCGGAAACCTATTAATGGGTTCCGGTCGTCACCGGCAACAGCGCATGTTGCTAATCCTGAAATGCCTTCACTATATTCCCGGTCATTGCATTCAAAAGCTTGTCATCCGGAACTACAAGCCACTTGCCGTCGACTTTACTCAGCTTGATATCCACTTTTGTGGTTGTGGTAGGTGCATTTGGATCAGATATACTGTTTGTAAAGTATTGCTCCACAAACGCATCCATTTCATCATCACCCCCATCGGAAAATGCCATGGCAAAAGCCATGGGGATTAGCTCAGTCAATGACTTTGTGACTATCCGCACAAGATCCGGAGATGTAATTGCAGTGGTTACCGTGGCTTCACCGCCGCTAATTTCCTGCGAATGTATTTCATATGATAAACGGGAAAGAATTATCTTGGCAAAATCTTCCCTGTCTTCCTTCAGAGGTATTAAGTCCTCAAAGAAATCTTTATTCTCATCTTCTCGGTAGACATATGTCCCAGCTTTTTCAAGATCCCCTGCAATTACCGAATCCAAGAAGTTAGAAACCACGCTTTTGGGTGGAATAGCTGAACACCCGATCAACATAAAAGAAGTAATTGCAATACATAAAAAAACAAACAAGCGCTTTTTCAATTAGAAGCCCCCTCGAAAAGGTTACTTGAATCACTTGGTTAGATTTCCATCACCGTTGTTTTCTCCAAGCAAACAAGAAAGTCCTCTGCTTATGTCGTACTCCTCTCCCATATTAGCTCCGTATCCGCTCTATTCCTTCCTTGCAAGTAAACATAATTTATCCCAGATGTATCTTCATTAATTGTTAGATTTATATGTCCCAGTTTCGTTGGGCCAGGTTTTATTATTAAAGATGTGTAGACCTTTATATATAAAGCATCCCCTTTGATGTAATATTTATAGCCTTTTACGTACCTTGAACTATTTGCGAGCATCCCATCTTTAATTTCAATTTTATCATTCGTTATCTCAATTTCATTCTTGAAAATAGCTACTCCATCCGTTGATTCAATACAAAAATAATTGAACCTCAAATTAGCACTAATAATAAAAATGCCTCCAACAATTAGCACTACAATTAATCTCTTCATAAACAAAATAAGTAGCCACCCCGCATTCTCACCTTCTGCTTCAATAAGTAAGTTACCAGATATCAATTCTCACTCAAAAGAAAATACCATCACCTGAAATGACAGTCTAAAGTTGCAAAACTGGTTAAGTATCCGCCCGGCGTAAGCGTAATTGCTGCTTCCAGCAACGTTGTTTTCTACAAGCAAGTAGGGAAGTCCTCTGTTTATGTCATAGATATATTGACATGTCTCATTAATAAATCCTGAGATACTCTGGCTGATGCGGTTGCCGTCCCCGTCGTAGGTATAGTGTGTGGTGTTGCTGCCGTCTGAGTATACGGTGAGCCTGTTTTCGTAGTCGTACTGGTAGCTGACGGTGTCGGTTGAAATCAGGTTGCCTTTGGCGTCGTAAAGGTAAGGCGTTTCCCCGACTTGGATAAGGCGATTGGCGTCGTCGTAGGTATAGAGGGTGTCGTTTTCGCTTGTGCGGTTGCCGACAGGGTCGTATGCGTAGTTTACTGTGC
>DLMZ01000017.1:11682-18704 GCA_002479415.1 Firmicutes bacterium UBA7523 | reverse complement strand
CCCATGCCGGGCGCACCAAAAAAGGGCCGGCGCTCTTTTAGAGCGGCCGGCCCGGTGGAGAATTTATAGTTTAGTCTTCATCCAACTCTTCATCTAAATCTTCATAGGCTTCGTCATCATTGACAAAAACCACACGTTCACAATTTGGGCAGAGAATTTCCACCACATCTTCATCTTCCATCATTTCATCATCGATGAATACAAGCTCATGACAATCAGGACATTCTACAGAGAAAAGATCCTCGTCCTCATCAATCAATAAATCTTCATCATCCAGCTCGCCTTCGTAAAAATCCTCTTCAAGCTCATTTAAATCTTCATCAATTCCTTCGGTGTAATCCACCAAATCATCAACTTCTTCCTGTAAGTCAATGATAGCTTCGGACATTGCGTCAACTACATCAATCAACTGGGCAAAAAGCTTTCCCTCCCGGCTGCTCTCGTCCAAATCCAGGCCCGCTGCCAGTCCTTTTAAGTATGCCACCCGTGATTTTAAGTCTTCCATTATACTTACCTCCTTTTTTGTAATCCTTGCTACTATACTCTTTCCATATACTCTCCCGATCTTGTATCTATACGAAGTACGTCCCCTACGTTGATAAAGAACGGTACTTGAACAACAGCTCCCGTCTCCACCTTGGCCGGCTTGGAACCGCCTGATGCGGTATCTCCCTTAATTCCTGGCTCAGTTTCAACAACTGCCAATTCGACAAAGAAGGGGAGTTCAATGCCCACTATTTGCTCGCGATAAAAAACTACTGATATATTTGTGTTTTCTTTTAAGTACTTTACATCATTCCCCAATCGTTCCCTATCAATGGTAATTTGTTCATAGGTCTCAGTATCCATAAAAAATAAATCATCACCGGAATCGTACATATACTGCATTTCCTTACGTTCCATAATAGCCCTGTCTACTTTTTCACCGGCTCGAAATGTCCGTTCCGTTACACCGCCTGTTTTTATATTTTTCAGCTTAGTGCGGACAAACGCGGCTCCTTTACCCGGTTTTACATGCTGAAATTCCACAATCACAAACAGGTCACCGTCAAACTCTATTGTCATACCTGTTTTAAATTCGCTGGTTGAAATCATCTGCTCTCCTCCATTATAAACATATTAATTCCTTAGTACTACCTGTTAAAGTTCGGCATCCAGCTTCTTCTACAACTACTACATCTTCGATGCGGACACCAAACTCCCCCTCCAAGTAAACACCGGGTTCAATAGTTACAACCATGCCCGGCAGCAATTCATCATCAGAAGCCGGAGAAAGGCGCGGCAATTCGTGAATCTCCCGTCCTACCCCATGACCAAGACCATGGCCAAAGTATTCAGCCAGACCCAGGTCTTTCAGAACATCCCTGGCCAATTCATCGGCCTGTCTTCCGGTCATGCCGGCGCGAATAAGCTGCAGTGTGTGGAGCTGTGCATCAAGGACAGCTTGATAAATACCTCTCTGCTTAGCAGATACATCGTTAATAAAAATAGTTCGAGTCATATCAGAACAATAATGATTTAATATGCAGCCAAAGTCTATAACTACTGCATCTCCTGGCTCAAGTAGCTTTTGGCTCGCTGAACCGTGGGGCTGCGCAGACCGTTTTCCCGATGCGACTATAGTTTTAAAAGAGATTTCTTCAGCACCCAGGCTACGCATATAATACTCTAATTCCAGCGCTATATCCCTTTCACTCACCCCTGGCTTTAAAAAGCTTCGTATATGTAAGAATGCCTTATCAGCCAACCTAACTGCCGCCTCAATAGCATATTGCTCTTCCCTGCTCTTTACGCTGCGCATCCTGGACACCGGAGAAGGTATGGCTGTTACCGTCAAATCTGACAACGCTTCAATCAACTTATTGTAAGAAGACACGGTTATATATTCGCTTTCTACTGCAAGAGAATGATTCCCCTCTTCAATAAGCAAGTCACTTACTTTCTTCCATGCGGACAAGCCTATGTTTACAGTCTCAAAGCATTTCGCCTGCTCGCGTGCCATTTCCAGATATCGAAAATCCGTGAGAAGATATGCTCTTTTGCCCGTAACAAGCACATAGCCTGATGTACCATTAAAGCCGGTTAGATAGGCTACATTAACAGGCTTAACTACAAGAAGTGCGTCAATCCCTACAGTTGATAACTGTCTTCGCAGAGTAGCCAAACGCTTGTCCGACATTAAATTTCCTCGGTTAGCAGCGCAACGACTGCACGGAGCGCCAAAAGATAGCTGTTGAATCCCAAGCCGCTAATCTGACCCTTTGCTACATCGGCTATGACCGAATGCTGCCGAAACGGCTCTCGGGCGTGAATATTGCTCAAATGAGCTTCCAGCACCGGACCGTGAAAATCAGCTAAAGCATCCCTCAAAGAATAGCTGTAATGAGTCAAAGCTCCTGGATTTATCACAATCCCGTGTGCATCCGTTGTCTGGATCACATCAATTAACTTTCCTTCATAGTTCGATTGAAATGTCTCCAAAACCACGCCTAGTTCAGCGGCCAATCCAAGCAGCGCACACTCAAGCTCCTTAAGAGTTCCGGTACCGTACTGCAAAGGATCCCGCTGCCCCAGCCTGTTCAAATTAGGGCCATGTATTACAAGAACTTTATGCATCAGCACCACCTCTAATATCATTTCGCTCTACGGCAATAAAATCCTTCCCTAGCTAATATTACAATTAATCGTAACATTATGCAATTAGATTTATAATTTCTTGCGCCACTGCCAGCGGAGACTTCTCTGTTGTGTCAATACGTGCATGTGACGCATCTCGATACAACGCTTGCCGCTCCTTGTAAAGAGCTGGCATATTGGCATCTCCAACCAAAAGAGGCCGGTCATTATCTCCGACCAGTCTTGCAGCTAAAGCACTCACATCAGCATCCAACCAAATCACATAACCATTTTCCCGAAGCAAATTTACATTGGCGGCATTGAGTACAACGCCCCCTCCGGTAGCTATTACCAATCCTCTTTTTGAAGAAAGCTCCTTAATCAATTCCTGCTCCTTCTGTCGAAAACAGGCTTCTCCCTGGGAGGCAAAAATCTCATTTATCGAAAGCCCTTCACGTTCAACTATCATACGGTCCGTATCTATTAGCTTAATATTCAACAATTCCGCCAAAAGCCTGCCTACCTCTGTCTTTCCTGTCCCCATAAATCCGATTAAAACTAAGTTCTTACCCGAAATCTGCCTCAATTCCTCAAAGCCCCCTGTTTGAGCATTCTCCCCCTCTTATCATTATAAACGGAAGCTTGTCCCGTATACAAATCAATTTCAACCATGCGATTAAAATCAGGGTGTCCATTGTTCTCTAAAATTGTCAGGCGTGAACCATTGGCACTAAAACCTATTCTAGCACTTCTTCGTGTTAATCCGGCCGAAAGACCGTCAATAATTCTTAATAGTCGCAGCATCGGCAATAGATGATGAGGGAAGCTTCCGGGCAAATCTTCATCTCGGTGGTGATGATAACGGATTAATTGAACAACATCCTGTGACTTATCATAAAATTTCTCGACAATGGACGCGCTGCGAAATGCATGCATTTCGCCCTGTTCAAATACTTCATGCGGATTCACAACCTGACCCACATTAAGCGCGGGCTGAGATTTTCCTACATCATGAAATATCAAAGCCTGGACTAATATATCCTTATCTAAGCCTAAAAGTGCCATCATACCTTTTTCGTTCAAATCTGCCGCAACTTTAAGCGCATTAATTACATGAAGGTATCCGCCATCTTCAATCACTTCTGTTACTTCAATCATCCCTGTCGCCTCATTGTAAACATCGCGGTATTCAGGAGTATTCTTTAGCTTTTTCTCCACCCTGGAATTAGGTAATGTCAAAGCAAAAGCTTTATCCAATTCCTCTTTTGCTTCTAACAGTTGGATATGCATTTGCTTCACGTCAGTAATGTCGGAAAATGTCTGCAATACTCCTTCAATACTGCCGTTATTGATAATGGGTACATTATTAGTCAATAAAGTCTTACCTGTTTCACTTCTCATCTCAATATTATACAGGGGCTCTCCGGTTTCCATCACCCTGCGTATCGGGGAACCGTATACCATATACGGCTTAGATTGCTGGCCGATTACAGCCTCAGCAAGACCCATGCTTTTCTGCGCTGCCGGGTTAAGTTCACAGATGCGATAGTCTTTATCAACAACCACCACACCTTCCCTCATGGAATTAATAAGTAATGAAGCCCTTCTGGAGTTAACCAGCTCATTTTTCTCCTTTTCTGCAACATATAGTAACACCTTAGAAACATCAAGATAGCCTACCGGTATTTCTCCTTCCACCACAGGTACTTGGTTAATATGTCTCCCGGCAAGAGTCAAAGGCACTTCAACCAACGGAGTTTCCGGGTATGCAACAATTAAATTAGAACGCGGCGTCATTATTTCTGTGGCAGTTACATTATCCAAGCCTTCCGCCAGCGCACGGCACAAGTCTAAACCAGCCACCAATCCCAACATCGTTCCGCCGTCATTAACAACCAATACGTGGGATGTTTTTAATCTCAACATCTCTTTCGCAATTGCAGCAGACCCAGCGCCGGCCTCTACGATGGGCAGTTCAGTAATCATAATCTCTCGTGCTAGCACTCAACCACCTCCACAAAGTTCCGACTCTGCTATTGCCATCAAAAATAGCAATAACATTTGGTTCTGCCTCAAATTTTATTGCAACTTAAATCATTTAATTCGACAAAAAGTGGGATTACCCTGCAAACTATGCCAAAAATTCTAGTTTTTACGGCGCCTTATCATCTATCCGCACTCTCCCTGTTACAGGAGTAACAATCACATATAGACGGTTTCCTTTGTTATCTTTCAACGACACATGTCCGCCCTGATTCGGCGCCCCTGTAAAACGAAAAGATAACGTCGGCGCACCAAAATTTTGCGGAAAATTATTTACTGCGTAGCTAATATCTTTGGGCAGTCGGACCCAAATCTCTTTATCTTGATAATCCAGCTTGTATCTTCGGCTATCCCAATAAAAAATTACAAAGCATGTCTTTCCGGTTGTAATTGCCGTATGCCTTGTTTCTCGAATGTTTACAGCCAGCTCCGTTGCCGCCGTACGCAGCGACCAGCGCTCAATATGGTTATACAGCGGCACCATTATAGCAGCAAGCATCGCTATTATAATGAGCACAACTATCAGTTCAATCAGCACTATTCCATGAATATTCTTCATTTACTCACCTTCTTGGCATAAAATCAATCCAAGTTAACACAAATGCGGTGAACGGTAAAAATAAATTTTCGGGCAGATGAAAGAAACATTCGGAAACTGCTTTATCGTTATAAACTAAGTCAAATTCTTCAAGGTCTATATCTCCGGCCGCCATCATTGTACCGTGAAACAAGAAACGTCGTTTAAATCCGGTCCGTCTGTCCGTAATTCTTCCCCCGCAGTAAAGAAAACAGCTGCCGATCGCTACATGTTCTCCTTCAATTTCGTCAACAGTAAAAGAAATATCGTCTTCCGCCAATAGCACAAAGCTCCCGTCCAAATGTCCGCTGTTAATATCCACGCATCCCCTCACCACTAACAGCCCATCAAAGCAAAAAAATCCTTCTATAACCAGATCCCCGGCAACAAATATCTTTTGCTGCCCGCCTTCGCAGATGAAATCACGAAACAAAACAGCTCCAGCTTCGCCCCCTGTTATAAGCCACCCAACTTCTTCAGTAGCTTTCTTTTCATAATCCTCAAAATCCACAGAATATTCTTTATCAACTTCAACCTTTTTCCCATCAAAAGTTACATCATTTAACAATAGCTCCCCGCCGGAAATTAAAACATATCCCCCTAAGTGGCAAATATCTGCTACCACATTAACTACTTTTGTTTTTCCCGACCATTTTCCCGTAGATTTAATAAGCTTCCGATTGCCGTCACTGCAGATATCCACAGTAAAATGCGGCTCCTGTTCTCTTACAATAGTTTTCTCAAATGAAATATATTCTTCATACTTTTTCGGCAAGACAGCATACGCCATTTGCACTCCTGCTTCCGCCGCATAATATGCCCTGTCCATGTCAGCCAAGTGACTGCTCACACGGTAGTCGGACAGAGTAATGTTCAGCAAAGCAAAGCCCAAACATGTAACTAAACTCATCACCATTAACACAAAAAGCAGCGCCGACCCTTTTTCATTCAGCCTCATTTTATATTCCTCGGCTTAATGCTCACGCGTATTTCGCTTCGCATATCTTGAGCTTCGGTCTTAATGGTAACTGTCAACACATCTCCAGCTTTTAATTTTCCTTCCGGCTCAAAAATAACAGCGTCAATATGGCTGGCCACAGGAACAGACACACCTGCAGGTAATCTCAGCAGCAGTTGCCGCCCTAGCTGGTAAAATCTATATCTTTTACGTATTCCGTTCACCTCTTTTATATAGTCCACCCTACCTTCCACTCCTCTTACCGTAACTTCACTCGCATAGGTTAATTCGTTTACAAGCTCATCTGCTGCAACTCGAGCATGCTGTAATATTTCCGTCTGCCACGATCCGTCATCCCAGCTTTTAACTCCAATTGAATAAAACGCTGCCGTCACTGTAAAAGCAAGAGCCATTAATGAAAGTCCGATCAAAAGCTCAATCAGAGTTACTCCTTTTTCCACACCCTTACCTCCCCGCCAGAAAAGAAACTAGTTCGTAACTGCTGTCCCTGTCCTGCACATGCCAAGTAACTTCTACAGTAACCTTCTTCAACGAAATCCCTTCTTCCGGCGTCTCCACAAGTACCCGCCTGTTAAACTCCTTAAATCCATAAACTGCCTCCTCATACTCATCATGTGCACAATCATAGCCTGCGCTTTTTATTCTCTCCATTTTTTCCCTAGCTAAATAAATTGCAGTAGTGTGACGGGCAGCCGCTACATGGTTTTGTCTGCTTCCATAAAGCAAATTTAACAAAGGACCGGTAATAACAGCCAATAGAAAAAATGCCAGCAATATTTCAATCAATATATACCCGCGCTCATTTTT
>DLMZ01000017.1:2187-11543 GCA_002479415.1 Firmicutes bacterium UBA7523 | reverse complement strand
ATATATACCCGCGCTCATTTTTTTTCCTTACGTACAAAAATCTCCCCTCCTCCCCATAAAACGACAAAAGAATTTAAAAAGCGCCAGACATAGTCTGGCGCTTGCCTAAATCAAATTATTCACATCAGTTACTTTTATAGGCCGCTTATACCAATATACCAACCCAGCAACTGCTTACCCCACATAGTGACGATAAACGAAGCCAGCACCAGAAACGGTCCAAAAGCAATACCATCTTTTCGTTTTTTTAAGCCAGTCAACAGCAAAATGCCCCCTACCAAGCCGCCTCCCAGAAAAGCTAAAAACAACACTAACAACAAACTTGCCCAGCCAAACCAAAAGCCAAGCACAGTAACAAGCTTAATGTCACCGCCGCCCATACCACCACGGCTGACTATGGCCAACAAGAGAAACAGACTGCCCCCAAGCAAACCACCTAACAAAGCTGTAGTCCAAGGCTGCACCGGCCAGAAAAGCTGCACCAGCAAGGACAAGCCCAACAAAAGCAACACCAGGCTATTAGGGATTATCTGATTCTCCAAGTCAATAAATAAAATAACAATCATAACCCCATAAAATAAAACATGTATGTAAAAATCAATACCCGAAAACCGCGTAAAAATCGCCGCAAATACTGCCGCCGTCAATAGTTCCACAACAGGGTAGCGCCATGAGATTTGCCGGTTGCATCCTTTACATCTGCACCCTTGTATAATAAAGCTAATCACGGGAATCAACTCCCAAGGTGTTAAAGAACGGCCGCAACCCGGGCAATGAGATGAAGGGAAAACAATGGATTCTCCGTTTGGAATACGGCAGATACAAACGTTTAAAAAGGAGCCTATAAATAGGCCAACCACAAAAACCAAAATCATTTTAGCGCAACGCCCTTTCCAATTCAGGTCGGTTAACACTTCGGCTCAACGCTTCCTCTTTGGATATTAATCCGCGTAAGCATAAATCCGCCAAAGCATAGTCCATAGTCTGCATACCAAAGCTACGCCCGGTTTGCATTGCATTATACAAATGATGCTGATTCCCTTCCCGAATTATATTGTTAACCGCAGGAGTATTTACTAACACTTCTACTGCTGCTACCCGGCCGGTGCCGTCAGCTCGCGGCAGAATTTGCTGTGCAAGTACGCCTTGCAGCGACCCGGCTAACTGCATCCGTATATGATCGCGTATTGTACTAGGAAACACATCAACAATCCGCGTAACGGCCAGCGGAGCAGTCTGCGTATGTAGCGTAGAAAAAACTAAATGGCCCGTCTCCGCCGCAGTCAAAGCAATAGAGATACTTTCCTGATCACGCATCTCACCTATAAGAATTACGTCCGGATCATGCCGGAGCATATGCCTCAGTGCATTGCCGAAAGAACGGGTATCACTGCCAACTTCACGCTGCCTGACAATAGACTTTTTATGATTGTGCAAAAATTCTATGGGATGCTCCACCGTAATAATATTCAGCGAGCGTTCTTCGTTTATTAACCCGATAATTGAAGCCAGTGTGGTACTTTTACCACTTCCCGTTGGACCGGTTACCAACACTAAACCCCGCGGCAAACGTGCCCAATCCTTCACAATAGGAGGCAACCCTAAAGATTCAATATTAGGAACTTGCCAAGGAACCGTCCTTAGAACGACATCAAGCGAGCCGCGCTGCATCATTATGCTGCCGCGGAAACGGCTTAACCCGGAGACTGAATAGGAAAAATCCAGCTCCCACTCCTTCTCAAACTGCTCACGCTGGTATCCCAAAAGAATTGGATAAATCAACTCTTTAATATCTTCTCTTTTGAGTGCAGGATAATCAAGAGCCTGCAATGAACCAAACACCCTAATCATCGGCGGCTGCCCTACAGTCAGATGCAAGTCTGAAGCATCAGCCTTCACAGTTTTTTCAAGTATCTCTTCAATAACAAAAGCACTGCTCATACAATCACCCTCAATACTTCTTCTATAGAAGTAAGGCCCTGTCGTGCTTTAGCTAAGCCGTCTTGACGTAAAGTAATCATTCCTTGCGAAACAGCCATTTGTTTTATTTCCCGCGCTGTTGACCGGTTTAAGGTGAGCTTTTGAATTTCTTCAGTCACCTCCAAGAATTCGTATACACCGAACCGACCGGAATATCCGGTATTGCCACAACGTATGCAGCCTCCGCTTCTCGCCCTGCGCAACTTAATTTCCTCTTCACCAGGCTGTAGCGGAAAATCAGCAATTTTCTCAGCCATTGACCTTGTAATAGTATACGTTTCCATACACTGTGTACATAGACGCCTTAACAGTCGCTGAGCCATAATCCCTACCACTGAAGAAGCCGTAAGGTAAGGTTCTACCCCCATTTCAGTCAATCGAGTTATAGCTCCCGCCGTATCGTTAGTATGCAACGTAGTAAACACCATATGGCCGGTAAGAGCTGATTCAATAGCAATAGATGCCGTTTCGTGATCCCTTATCTCACCAACCATCACAACATCAGGGTCACTGCGCAGGATGGACCTCAATCCGGATGCAAAAGTTAATCCCGCCTTGGGATTAATCTGAATCTGGTTAATTCCCTCCATGCGGTACTCCACAGGATCTTCCACCGTTATAACGTTCTTTACAACACGATCCACTTCTGCTAAGCTGGCGTACAGAGTTGTGCTTTTGCCGCTCCCTGTGGGACCGGTTACCGGAATAAATCCGTACGGCAGGTTAATCATTTCTCTATACTTCTTCAAGATATCAGGTGCCACACCCAAGTCCTCAAGTGTAATAGTGCGTGAAGTTCGCTCCAGCATTCGCAGCGTTAATCTTTCCCCAAAACTGGCTGGCAAAGAAGCCACCCTTACATCTATGGTTTTATCTTCAATCTTAACAGTCATCCTGCCGTCCTGAGGAATCCGCCGCTCCGCAATATTAATGTTAGACATAATCTTAAGCCTTGAGACTAACGCTCCATGCATTTTTTTAGGCGGGGCCATTACGTCATGCAGCACACCGTCAATCCTAAACCGCACCCTTAAGCTCTTCTCATAGACCTCGATATGCACGTCGCTTGCTTTAGCTGAAACAGCTTGAGCCAAAATCATATTGGCCAACTGCACAGCCGGTCTGTCCGCCCCCACATCGGAAGAAGCTTCTACAGATTCTTCCTTGTTTTCAACGGCCTCCTCCTCAAAACTGTGCTCAACGCCGGCACTAGACTGACTATAATTGTTAATGGCGGCTTCCAGCTCACTGTCGGTTGCCATAACCGGCTTAATATTGTATCCGGTCAATATTCTCAAATCATCCAGCACCAAAATATCGCCAGGTTTTTCCATGGCAACAACTAGCTTATCAGCACTAAACCCAATAGGAAGCGCCCTATACTTCCGTGCCCCCTCTGCAGAAATGGTCACCATTGCCGCTGTATCAATGGGGTAGCCCTCCAAAGAAATGAAAGGCACTCCTACTCGTTCAGCCACTGTCCGTGCAATATCTTCCTCGGTGCAAAAACCCAAACGAACAAGTACCCTCCCCAAAAGGCCTGTTTCACCACTTTTTAAATCCTTATGCGCAAGAGCCTCATTTAACTGCTCCCTCGTAATAATGCCTTTTGAAATTAATATTTCACCCATCAGCTCATGTCTTTTTCCCTGTTGTTTCACAAATGCACTCTCCTAATTTTCCCTTTTATCTCGGTAAGCTGCAAACCATTACGCCCCCGGATATCTTTTCTCTTAAGTAACCAAAACCCAAAATACTAACAATAGTCTTCTAAAATGACAGCCCCCTTAATTGTTGACATAAAAAGTGCTCGCCTTGATGTTTATAGACATCTTATCCTTGGTATCGGCATCTGAACGCAGCATTAATTCATGTATTCTCACGGCTCTTTCATAGGCATTTATGTATTCTACAAAGTGAATCATGCCATAATAACTACCCTCAAGCTTCAAAATAACAGGCATTTCCACATACTCACCTTGCTTAATACGTTCAGCAAACCGTATTTGGGTAAAACTCAGGCCCGAGAGGTCCGCGCCCGACTGAAAATCAATAATAAGATTCTCTTCCGCTGGATCTTGAGGTAAAAGCCTGCTTAAAATATCCATTTTTTGTTCAATTTCAGGAGCCTTTTTTTTCAATTCGTCCATAGCCTGCAATCTTGCCTGCGTCTGCACCATCATTTGCTTCTCCTCATTTAAACGAACCCGCTCCGCTCTTAATGCTTTGTACTGCACTGAAGTTATAGCCACCCCGAAAACAGACACAATAATAGATAAAATAACAATGACGATATTGCCGTGTTTTCCCAGGGACATCTACTCGTCCCTCCCTTGAGAAGAGCTATACTCTTTTTCAGCTTGGACAACAGCTTTTACTTCAAAAATTATTCTGTCTTCTATTTCTCTTGGTTCCATTATGGAAAAAGTCGTCCTTATATCAGTAAGGCATGGCATGTCCCGCAGAGCAGCAATCCAGCGGGCCGTTGTAGGATGATCATATGTTCGACCCTGAATAATTAAATTTCCGCTGCCATTATCTTCATGCTTCAATGAAAAAGATGTTAACCACACATTAGATGGAATAGATTCACCCAGATCTCTAAGTACTCCAAACCAGCTCAAGGAATTGCCCATAGCTTTATTAAGGTTGACCTCTAATGATATTACCCCAACATTTTGTTCTGCATATTTACGGTATTTAGCCATATCTGTTTCCAAGCTGATGCGTTCCGCGGCCATAACTTTAACGCTGTTCTTTAGTTGCACAGTTGTAAAAAATAAAGCACCATAAATAACTATAAATACAATTGAAATAACTACTAATCCTGTTAGTAGCTTTAGCCGTTCCTCTTTACGCTTGTGTTCTGCTTTTATTTCTGGAGGCAGTAAGTTAATTTTTATCATTACTAATCCTCCAAACCACGAAGAGCCAGCCCTATGCTTGCCGCATAACTCGGGCCTTCCGTGTCCCAATAAATTCCTAAGTTGTTCGCCACACTTATATTAGCCAAGGGATCAATAACATCCACCGGCATACCTAATTCATCATGCAAAAACTCCTGCAGCCCGGTTACTCCTGCACCTCGTCCGCTTATAATTATTCTGTCTACGTCACCTAGATTATCCCTATTCAAATAGAAACTGGTGGAGAGTCTTATCTCCTTAGCAACAGACATGCCCCATTCCTTGAAAATTTCAAAACTAATTCTTGTTTCCATGGCAGAATCCTCTTTTTTCTTGCCAATGGAAGATTCAATATCTTTTATATAATGTTTTAAAGCAACAGGCATCACTCTGGCAAAATGAGGCACCCCGTTAATAGCCAACAATAAACTGCTTAGTCCGTTGGCTAGCTCTACAACTGCTATAGTTCCTGTTAATTTTTCCTGGGGCAATACTCGCAAAAGGGCCAGCGGTGAAACGTCAACTGTTTTAGGAACCAGATTACAGGCAATCACAGCCTTAACGATTTGCTCTAACTGAGATTTCTTAGCAGCCACCAGAAGCACTTCATACTGCGATCCGTCACTTACAACCTTTTCACCCACCACGGCATAATCAAAAACTAACTGAGACATGGGTATGGGGAAAATTTCCGCAGCTTCCAAACGCAGTGCCTGATCCAGTTTATCTTCGGGCACTTTAGGAAAATTAACAGATCTAATGATTACCCCCTGATTAAATACACCAAGCACAACATTTCTGCTGCCTAGCGGCACACCGGTCCATAATTGTTTCAACGCCTCACTAATAACGTCAACATCTACCACCACGCCATCGCGAACCGCCTTTTCTGGGATATCCACTTGACCTGCAGCCACAATTTTGGCGCTTTCGCCGCTGCCTCTCATCTCCACAGCTCGAATTACGCCCGTATCAATTTCCAGGCCCACAACCCCCACATCTCCAAACAACCCCATACTCATTCTCCCTGTTACATTTTCATCCACTTATACATTTGCTGCAAGCTCTTATGCAGTATTCTTGAAACTTTCCTTTGGCTAATACCTAGTATATTTGCAGCCTCATTCTGTGTTTTATCTTTGTAAAAAAGTAAATATACTACTTTTTGCTGCAATTCACTTAGTCTGTTTATCGCCTGTTCCAAAACAATCCTATCCTCAATGGGCAACTTAAACGACTCATATTTCAAACATCTAATCTTAGTAATGTCCAATTCATCAAGAGAAACCAAACCAGCTCGCATCGCCTGCACAATTCCCTCTTCCTTTACGTTCAATGCCTCCGCGAGCTCACTTAATGTTGGCGGCTCCCCTGACTCCTTCAGCTTTTCCTCAATAAACCGCTCTACACAACTCTGTAAATTGGCCAAGGCCCCAGGCTTATAATAAGCTGTCTCTTTGCGGATTAAGTGCCTGATTTCCCCCATAATGCAGTGGCCGGCATAAGTAGTAAAAGTATTTCCTTTCTCCGAATCAAACCTTTGAGAAGCCTTTAAAAGACCTTCCATTCCAGCCTGAACAACATCTTCCCTAAGACCGCCGGAATACAATCGAGCAAAATGATACACAAGCCTTGTTCCTGCTTTTACCACGCTTTCTAAATCTTCCTTATTTCCGCTAATAAGGTAGGCTTGAAAAACACTTTCAATACTGCTTTCTACATTCTGTTGCCCCATTAGTGCCATTATAACCACTACCTTACCTGTGTTATCACAGAGAATATAGGCAAATATAGTGAGATTGCCATTATCGCCACAATCACACCCACAAATATAATCATTAGGGGTTCAATCAAAGTTGTTAGTCCTTTCGTCACAATCTGAACCTCCGATTCATAAAACTCTGAAACCCGTGTTAAAAGGGAGGGCAAATCTCCCGTTTCTTCCCCAACTGAAACCATTAATGTAACCATAGGCGGAAATATACCGCTCTCTTCCAACGGAAGGTAAATATTCTGCCCTTCCCGAATACTCTCTCCTGCCTTCGCTACCGCATCCTCAACCAAGTTGCTCCCCGCCCCCAGCGCCGCAGTCTCAAGTGCCTGTAACACAGGAATGCCTACTGACAATAATGTAGATAGCGTCCTGGAGAAACGTGCCATAACTGTTTTTTGTATAAGGCTGCCAAAAATCGGCAACCTAAATTTGATTCTATCCCAAGCCGTTTTACCAGCATCGCTGGCCACATAAGAACTAAAAACAATAGTAGCTAACATAAAGGCCAATATAAAAAGATACCAAAAGTTCCGCAAGGTACTACTCAACCATACTATTGCTGAGGTTAGAAAGGGTAGCTTTGCATCTGCAGGGTAAAAATCGATAAAAAACGGCACCATAAAAATTAGCATCCCGATCATCACAAATACAGCAAAAAACAAAACCACTAACGGATAATAAAGTGCCGCCCGGATATTGTCCCTCAGCAGTTTTTCACTATCAAGCTGCTGCGACAGCCTGAGTAAAACATCCTCCAGCGTACCTCCAACTTCTCCCGCCTTAATTAGATTCACATACATGTCGGAGAAAATATCAGTATAGCCCCGCAGTGACTCAGAAAAGCTCATACCGCCCTCCACATTACTGCCAATCTCGATTACAGCTTTGCCAAGAGTGGGATTGCTAGACTGTTTTCCCAAAGCATGCAAGCTCCGTGTTAAAGGAATTCCCGCATTAAGCATAGCAGCCAATTGTCTGCTGAAAAGCCCCAGTTCGCCCAGACTCACTTTATGGGCAAAAGAAAATGCCTGCTTAAACACCGACTTTTTAACTTCATCTAAGGACACAGGAGTATACCCTAACTTCTTCAATCTGGAAGCAGCCGCAATTTCATTGTTCGCCTCCAGCTTCCCGGAAGATATGGTTCCTCTTTTATCTAATACCTGATAAGCATAAAGCGGCACAGCTAATACTCCTAAATCCTTCATTTGTAATCTATTAACTTCTATAAACTTACAACAGTTCCTTCTCAAGCACAATAAAAATTGAATTAGCTTGTCTAAAAATTTTATTCTATGGTATAACATAATAAAAGGAGCCGAAACAAGTCGGACCATTCTAAAGGAGGAATAATATGTTTAATCTTATTCAAAAAGCACGCAAGAATGAAAAAGGCTTCACACTAGTTGAACTAATGGTTGTTGTTGTTATTATTGGTGTTTTGGTGGCAATTGCGGTGCCGGTTTATACGAACATCCAGCAATCTGCACAACACAGGGCATTTGCTGCCAATCATCGTATACTAGTTGGTGGAATTCAAGTTCATATGGCAGAAAACAATGGAGCATTACCTGCCGCAAGTACTGGCATTGATCCATATATTGGCGGAACATTAGCTGATATGCAAGGCTCTCCCGTAGGTGCAACTTATGTTTGGAATGGAACAACATTAACATCTACTCTCGCAGGTGCCCCAGGTTCTCCGCTCACATATACACCATAATTTTAAACGTATCATAAAAGCCATTACTTCCCAGAGTACTGGCTTTTTTATGCCTCTTTTACAAAAAACAAATGAACATCCACACCGCTGTAATTACTTCTCCTGAATCGTTGGAGACCTAGAACTCAACATAGACAGTTAGTCTAGCCTTTTATCCCTTCAACATAACACACATTAACACACAGGGACGGTTCTATTATGTTGTAGGTAAGTATGTTGAAAATAGCCAGCCCTTAAGGGCTGGCTATTTTTTAACAGCTTAATGTCTCACGCATACTTCAAGTGAAGGATTTTCTCCGGTAAATATCTCAAAAGCTCTTGCCCCTTGATGGAGCAGCATCCCCAGGCCGTTTAGGCCGGGCTTTTTAATTCCTGGGCGTATTGAAGGAAATCACCTTTTCCCATTAATGGCATACGATGAAGAAGGGTATTGATAATGAAGTTATCGATTAACTAAATGAACTTAATTTAAAAAAGAAAAGGGAGTTGTTGTATGTCTTGTAATGATCAGGGCAATCCGCCTGAAGCAAGCGAATTATGCCAGGATGTAAACCCTGAGACTGAACCGGAACTATGTGCATGTGAGGGAACTCAATTCTCAGGAATCAATCCTTTGGCAGTTTACAGCCTAACGCTTGATGCTATACTCAGAGCTCAGCAGCAATTATTGTGCCCCCAGCTTTTGGGGATAACCCAGGCGGCGAGCACTTGCCGGGTACCATCTTTTTGCCCTGCCGGGTTTCAAGGAAGATACACGGTAAGACCGGGAGATACCATGTTTTTCATCGCCCAGCGGTGTGGGGTGAGCCTGCAGTCTCTAATAAACGCTAATCCGCATATCTCTAACCCTAACCAAATTTTCCCCTGTGATGTGCTCTGTGTACCGCCAAGGTGTGCCGATCTCTGCCGTGTACCAGCGACTTGTCCTCCCGGCTTTCAGGGAAGATACTCGGTAAGACCGGGAGATACCATG
>DLMZ01000017.1:0-1871 GCA_002479415.1 Firmicutes bacterium UBA7523 | reverse complement strand
ATAAATGCAAATCCGCATATTACGAACCCTAATCAGATTTTTCCCTGCGATGTGCTCTGTGTTCCTCTGCAATGCGCAAGTCGGCTGGTCAGTGAAGAGGATGCAGTAGAGTAGTCAACTAGTTTTTGCCCACAATTCGAAGCTGATTAAAAATAGCCAACCCTTGCGGGCTGGCTATTTTTAATCAGCTTAACGCTTCACGCATTACTTCTAGTGACGGCTTTTGCCCGGTAAATATCTCATAAGCTCTTGCTCCTTGATGGAGCAGCATCCCTAGGCCGTTTAGACCGGGGCTTTTTAATTCCTGGGCGTATTGAAGGAAATCTGAAGGCATTGCGCCGTAGCGAAGGTCGTAGAACATAGCGCCGGAAGCGGAGCTAAGATCGGCTAGCCACCCCCCCTCCTGCTTAAACGGGACAGAAAGTGTATTTACCACAAGGGCGGCATTGGATATTGCCTTTTTGTAGTCGTCACGGAAAGAAAACGGAGTTGCTTTATGTAAGAACGAAGCTAAAGCTTCTGCTTTTTCCGGAGTACGGTTTAGAATAATAACTTCTGCGGCGCCTTGATAAAGGAGCTGAGCTGCAATGGCGCGAGCCGAGCCGCCGGCGCCGAGAATTACCGCTTTGATATTTTGAATATCTATATTTAATGAATCTATAAAGCCGGTGCCGTCTGTATTGTATCCAATTAATTCGTTGTTGTTGTTTTGAATAGTATTGACGGCGCCGCAGCGTGCTGCAGAATCGTCTAAACGGTCCAGGTGGGGGATAACAGCCTCTTTATGGGGAACAGTTACGTTTACGCCTATCAGGCCTAGTGCGCGGATAGCTGAAACAGCAGCCGGAACATTAGACGGGGTAACGTGAAACGGCACATAGACGTAGGGTAACTTATGGTGGCGGAAAGCGGCGTTGTGCATAGCGGGTGAGAGTGAATGAATGACAGGGTCGCCGATAAGGCCGACGACTTTAGTATGGCCGGAAATGTTCATATTTTCACCTCTACACGTTGTTCTTTATCCGCTGCAAAAAAAATCGTTCTATTTGCCTGATTATCTTAGTGCCGATAAATTCATTGCTGCTTATTGGGGTGACTAAAATGGTATACATGCCAGTACGGTTACCGCCAAGAATATCTGTGAGAAGCTGGTCGCCTACCACAGCAATTTCCGAAGGGTCAAGATTAAACCGCTCAGCCACATTGCGGAAGGCGCGGCGGCGGGGCTTTACTGCGCTGGGAACAGCAATAACGCCCAACTGTTCGGATAATCCATTTACACGGCGTGAGGTGTTGTTGGAAACGATGGCTAAACTCAGTTCAGCGTTTCTAACATCTTTTACCCAGTCGATGAGCGTGTCTTTAATTTCTGTGGAGCGCCAGGGGACTAAAGTGTTATCCAAGTCGGCAATGATTGCTTTAATGCCTTTTTCTTTAAGTGCTGAAAGGTCTATTTCATAAATTGAATCTACTATTTCACTGGGGTAAAGTTTTTGCAGCATAGCACACCTCAAGACTCTTTTTTATGCTCTATTATATCATAACAAGCACTTTGCCGAAAAGTGTTAATGCATGCTTAACTTCTCCTGGTGGAATTCCTCAGCGATTTTGGCTATAACCTTTTTTTCTATCCGGGAAACGTAGGAACGGGAAATACCAAGGCTGCGAGCAACCTCCTTTTGAGTTTTTCGTCGGCCCACAGGAAGTCCAAAACGCATGGCAAGGACGGTACGTTCTCTGATTTTAAGCTGTTTTATTACTTCATAAAGCTTTGCTTCTAGAATTTTTTTATCTACCTCGTTTAGAACATCATCGCTGTCTGTGCCAAGAATATCAAGCAGGGTTACTTCATTAACCCTATGTTTATATCT
>DLMZ01000009.1:93020-115253 GCA_002479415.1 Firmicutes bacterium UBA7523 | reverse complement strand
GGGGGATTTGAACCCCCACAGGCACAATGCCCACTAGATCCTGAGTCTAGCGTGTCTGCCGTTCCACCACTCTCGCGAGATTATGGTGAGCCATGATGGACTCGAACCATCGACACCCTGATTAAAAGTCAGGTGCTCTACCGACTGAGCTAATGGCTCATGAGTTAAAAGAAAGGTGGAATAATGTCCACCCTAATAATATAGTGGCTGGGGCGGCTGGACTCGAACCAACGCATGCGGGAGTCAAAGTCCCGTGCCTTACCGACTTGGCTACGCCCCAACAACAAAATTTTGGTGGAGAGGACTGGATTCGAACCAGTGAAGTCTGAGACAACAGATTTACAGTCTGCCCCCTTTGGCCAACTTGGGTACCTCTCCACGTAAATTGATATTAAATTTGGAGCCGACGATGGGACTCGAACCCGCAACCTGCTGATTACAAGTCAGCTGCTCTGCCAATTGAGCTACGTCGGCGTTGTCATTTGCGACAATATACAGTCTAACATATTTCAAAATACAAGTCAACACCCTAGTTAGTTTTTTGCCGCTTCTGCTTGGGATGTATTTTTTGCCTTTAAGTTGTGAAAACCTAGGAAAGGGATACGAATTAAGGAGGCAAAAATAAATGAAGGAACAGGATTTTTCAAAAATATTTGCGGATTTAGAGCGAGTTGAGAAAGAATTAATAAAAGTAGGTAGCAATCAGGAGAAACGGCAGGCTTGTTACGAAAGACTTTTGGAGCTGCGTAAGAGAATGGATCGTTATGTTGAGCATTGGTTGGCGTTTGAAGAAAAAATAAATAAATTGCAGGAAAAATACGACTTTCTTCTTCCTGACGAGTTGCCTGAGTCTTTTCTGCAAGCCTTTAATAGTGTGATGTCTGAAACAGAAGATTCCTATGACCAAACACAACATTTTGAGGAGAGAAAGCTAACACCTATGATTATGCCTTTGGAAAACGAGGCAAGTATTAGGTCTTTTCGCAGGGGCTTGGGCTTTATGGAGTTGGCTATGATGGATGAAGCTATTGCTGAGTTTCGGGAAGTTGTAAGTCAAGAGCCGGATCTCATCCTAGCACATTTATGCCTTGGCGTAGCCTATACAGAAAGAGGAAATGCGGATGAAGCAATGCGAGAGCTGAGATTAGTCCAGGCTCTTACTAAGGAGCCGCAGACTAATGCTATTGTGCATAATGCGTTGGGCAATCTATACGCTGACAAAGAGTGCTATGATAATGCTCTTCAGGAATTTGAAAAGGTTGTTGAGCTGGATCCAGATTTTTCAGCAGCCTATTTTAATCTGGGAGCCGTATACTATAATGTTGGCCAATACCACAAAAGCTTTGCTGCTTTTGAAAAAGTAAAGGAAAAATTTCCTCGAGATTGGGAAGTTTACTTTTACCTTGGGAAGACATTAAGAAAACTAAAAAATGATGAAGCTGCCCTTATAAATCTGCTCAAAGCTTTTCATTTAGCTCCGCATATGCCTTTTATCGCCTTTGAGCTGGGACTGCTCTACGATCAGTTTGGGGAAACAAGGAAAGCATTGGAATATTACTATAAGGCTCGCAAGCTTTTTTTGGAACAGGAAGGATAGATAATTGCAGGAAAATAAATGAAGTATGAAGAATAAAAAAACGGTTAGGTCTGGATATGCGGTAAAAAGGAGGCAATTATGAGTACTATAAGAAACCCAAAACTGGCACCGGACGGGAAGCTAAAAATTGACTGGGTAAAAGAGCATATGCCCGTCTTAAACGAACTCGCTGCTGAATACAGAGAAACTAAACCGTTTGCCGGCTTACGCGTAAGCATATGTCTACATCTGGAAGCAAAAACCGCATATATGGCTAAAGTTATCCAAGAGAGCGGCGCTCAAGTGACTATTACAGGCAGTAACCCATTGTCTACACAAGATGATGTTGCTGCATCCTTGGCAGCAGACGGACTTTCTGTTCATTCCTGGCATGGCGCTACCGCCGAGGAATATGGTGAACATTTACGGAAAACTCTGGAGAGTGAACCGCATTTAATTATTGATGATGGCGGAGATCTGGTAGCAATGCTGCACACCCAATATTCACATCTAATAGCTAATGTTCGCGGGGGTGCGGAAGAAACAACTACAGGTCTGATTCGTCTGAGGGCAATGGCTTCAGATGGCGCATTGAAAATTCCAATGATCGCAGTTAACGATGCTTACTGTAAATACCTTTTCGACAACCGCTATGGAACAGGACAATCTGTCTGGGACGGGATTATGCGTGCCACTAATCTAGTGATTGCAGGGAAAACTGCTGTAGTTATCGGTTATGGCTGGTGCGGCAAAGGAGTAGCCATGAGAGCGCGGGGCTTGGGTGCCCGTGTTATTGTTTGTGAGGTTGATCCGATAAAGGCTGTTGAAGCAGTGATGGACGGCAACGCGGTAATGCCCTTGGCCGAAGCGGCAGAAATAGGTGATATTTTCATAACCGTAACAGGCTGTAGGGATGTTTTGCATCAAGAGCATTACCTTAAGATGAAGAATGGCGCAATTCTTTGTAATGCCGGTCATTTTGACCTGGAAATCAACAAGAATGAACTGGCGGCTCTAGCTGATGTTAAAAGAGTGGCAAGACGCGGCGTTGAAGCCTACGAATTCGCCGGAAAGAAAATCTACCTTATCGCGGAAGGCCGTCTGGTTAATTTAGCAGCGGCTGACGGACATCCTGCCGAAATTATGGATATGACATTCGCTTTACAAGTGGAAGCATTAAATTATTTAAACAGCAATCATGGTAAGCTTCCCAATGATGTTATGGCGCTACCTTCGACTATTGACGAGAAGGTGGCAAAAAGGAAGCTGCAGGCATTAGGGGTTGCTATAGATGAGCTTACGGGGGGGCAGCAGTGCTATTTAAGTAGCTGGAAATAGGGCAGGCTGTTGAAAAGCTTCGCCTTTCTTCGTTGCTTAGCTTGTCGGCATCCTCGGCGTATATTAGATACGCCTGCGGGTCCGCCAAGCCTCGCGCCTTGCTATGCTTGCTTTTGAACAGCCTGCCGGGGGTTAGAAAAGCTTCGCCTTGCTTCGTTGCTCAGCTTGTCGGTGTCCTCGACGTATATTAAATACGCCTGCGGGTCCGCCAAGCCTCGCGCCTCGCTATGCTTGCTTTTGAACAGCCTGCGACTATCACTGAAAGTTTTTTGGAGGAGGAAATTATGGATATTAGACTGGCGATTATCGGGGGAACCGGAGTGTATAACCCTCAGATGCTGGATAGGTTAGAGACTTTTGAGGTGGATACACGCTACGGAAAGGCACTTCTTTCCTCAGGTATATACAGGGGGGAGAAAGTAGCATTTTTGGCACGTCACGGCACAACACACTGTACTCCTCCGCATAAAATTAACTACAGAGCTAATATTGCCGCTTTAGTTAAGCTTGGCATTACACAGGTAGTAGGAACTGCGGCTGTGGGATCACTAAATGATAAAATGCCTCCCGGCGCTATGGTGCTGCTGGAGCAATTCTTGGATTTTACTAAAGCTCGTGAAGGTACATTTTTCGACGGTGGTGAAGCGGGAGTTGTACACACCGACTTTACCCAACCCTATTGTCAGAACTTAAACAGTCAGCTGTTGTCGGCGGCCGAGCGGACCGGCTTGGAATTATTACAAGGCGGGGTTTACGTTTGCACCGAGGGGCCGCGTTTTGAAACTCCTGCTGAAATTAAAATGTATAAGCTGCTAGGCGGAGATTTGGTTGGTATGACTAATGTGCCGGAAGCTGTTTTGGCGCGGGAGGCAGGCCTTTGCTATAGTACCGTGGCATTGTCTACTAACTTTGCGGCAGGAATCTCTCCTACTGTATTGACTCATCACGAGGTATTGGATGTGATGGCGGAAAACATTGAAAAGGTGCGGACACTTCTAATGGAGTTAATACCTAGTGTCAGCAAAAATCGAAGCTGTTCGTGTGAAGCATTGGGCAGCAAGATTTTGATTTAGGTGCAAGCTATGGAGCCCATAATATGGAAAGAGGGAAGGCTAAGTTTGCTGGACCAGCGACTGTTGCCTAACCGGGTTGAATATGTGGAGTGTGCCGATTGGCGCTGCGTAGCATCATGCATTAAGGAGATGGTTGTTCGCGGCGCTCCTGCCATTGGTGCTGCCGCTGCTTACGGCATGGCTCTGGCGGCGTTAGAAGCAATGGGTAGCGAAGATTACTTATTTTCTTTGACTGAAGCGGCTGACGGATTAAAAGCCACCCGCCCCACAGCTGTAAACCTGTCTTGGGCTGTGGAGCGGATGTTAGGTGTTGCTAAAACACAGGCTGAAACTGAGATGCCGGAGCTTTTCAATTTATTTGTTTTGGAGGCTAATGCTATTGCGGCGGAAGATTTAGCTGTAAACCGCCGTATTGGAGAGATAGGCGCGTCCTTAATTCCCGGAGAAGCAGGAATACTTACCCATTGCAACGCGGGCGCACTGGCTACTGTAGGCTATGGTACTGCCCTGGGGGTAATTCGTGCTGCTGTAGAACAAAATAAGAAGATAAACGTTTTCGCCGACGAAACTCGTCCTTATTTGCAAGGTGCTAGGCTTACCGCTTGGGAATTAAGCCGGGAGAGCATACCAGTTACACTTATTGCAGACAATATGGCAGGTTTCTTGATGAAGCAAAACAAAGTAGACTTAGTGATTGTGGGAGCGGACAGAATTGCTGCTAACGGGGATGTGGCGAATAAAATTGGAACATATTCATTGGCGGTTTTGGCTTCTGCTCATAATGTGCCTTTTTATGTGGCCGCACCTTATTCCACTTTTGACTTGTCGTTGCAAAACGGTGAACAAATACCCATCGAAGAGCGATGCGAAACTGAAATCAGCCATTTCCAAGGCGTAAGGATAGCACCGGAGGGAGTAGCTTGTTATAATCCTTCCTTTGATGTAACACCGGCAAACCTGATTACTGCAATTATTACGGAATACGGAATAATTGATAAACCTAGTGAAGAAACAATTAGCCGCGTTTTCCGGGAGGCCTTATATGAGCGATAAAAGGGAGGAAATTCTGCATATTATCCGCCAAATGTGTGAAGACAATTTGGTTTTGGGGACATGGGGAAATGTATCTGTAAGAAACGATGAGGCGAGTATGTGGATTACTCCTAGCGGTATGGATTATGGTAGCCTTTGCGTTGATGATTTGGTGCATATTAGTTTTAGCGGTAAAGTGCTGAAGGGTCGCTGGAAGCCGTCCTCAGAATGGATGCTTCATGCCGCAGTATACGAGGGACGCCATGATTGTGCCGCTGTTGTTCATACTCACAGCACGTATGCTACTGCTTTTGCGGTAGCAAGGGTTGCCATTCCGCCCGTAGTAGAAGATTGTGCACAGGTTGTAGGAGGGTCTGTCGATGTGGCAGAGTATGCACTGCCTGGTACGGAGCAGTTGGCAAAAAATGCTTTGTCGGCGTTGGCAGACAAAAGCGCTGTCCTACTAGCTAATCATGGTTTAGTGGGAGTTGCGCCTACCCTTAGTGAAGCGCTGAAGGTTTGCCGCATTGTGGAGAAGACGGCACAAACCGTTCTCTATGCAAAAATGCTGGGTCCTGTTAAAAATTTAAGCGAAGAAGATATTCGGGATATGCGCAGATTTTATTTGAACTCTTACGGACCGGAAACAAGTTGAAAGGGTGTGTGAAATGCAGATTCTAATTCGTGGCGCTACCGTTATTACCGTTAATGAAAATTATGATGTTATCCACGAGGCTGACTTAATTGTAAACGGCAGTGTTATTTCTTATGTTGGCCCGCAAATGGATTGGCAGCAGAATTTTGATAAAATAATTGACGGCCGGGGCAAAGCGCTTACTCCCGGGTTAGTAAATGCTCATGGTCACGCTGCCATGACGCTGATGCGTTCCTATGCCGATGATGTGCCGCTGATGTATTGGCTGGAAAAAAAGATTTGGCCGTTGGAAGCCAGGCTGAAGAGGGAGGATGTTTACTGGGGTACCATGCTGGCTGTTTTAGAAATGATTAAGTCAGGGACAACAACCTTTGCTGATATGTATTTTTTCATGGATCAGGTAGCTGAAGCGGTTGATGAATCGGGAATCCGCGGTGTTTTGTCCAGAGGCTTGGTCGGCATCGGGGAAATGGCTGACAAAGGCTTATTGGAAAGCGAGCAGTTTGTTAAGTCTTGGCAGGGAAAAGGAGAAGGGCGCATTACCACGATGCTGGGACCTCATGCTCCCTATACCTGCCCTCCTGAATATCTGAAAAGAGTAATTGAATTAAGGGATAAATTGGATGTTCCAGTGCAGATTCATTTGGCGGAAACGCTAGATGAGAATAACAGGATTAGAGAGCAGTATGGCATGTCTCCCACAGCTCTATTAGCAGAAAGTGGGTTGTTGGCTGCTCCTGTTTTGGCGGCTCATTGCGTTCATCTCAGCGAGGAAGACATGGATATACTGCGGGATTGTCATGTCAATATAGCTCACAATCCCGGCAGTAATCTTAAGTTGGGCAGTGGTATTGCTCCTGTTCCCGCACTGCTGAAGCGGGGAATAGTTGTTGGCTTAGGCACAGACGGGGCCGCCAGCAATAATAATTTGGATATGCTGGAAGAGATGCGTTTGGCAGCATTACTACATAAAGGGGTACACATGGATCCAACAATAATTACAGCCCCGGAAGCTTTGGCTATGGCTACACGTCAAAGTGCCAAAGCTGTATTTCTTGATGATGTGGGTGTAATCGCTCCTGAGATGAAAGCCGATTTAATTATGTTTGACTTAAACCAGCCTCATTTTACTCCGCATCACGATTTAACAGCACATTTAGTTTATGCATCCCAGCCCTCCGACATTAAACTCGTAATGGTAAACGGTAAAGTTCTAATGGAGGACGGGAAGCTGACCACTTTGGACGAAGAAAAAATTATGTTTCAGGCACAGCTGCGAGCGGACAATCTTGTCAAAGAAATCAATGACTGACGCTAATGCTTTTCTAATCTTCACTGTCTTCCGCTCTCATTCTCTGTAGCACTTGAGTTAATTGGTCAAAAAAACCGCTGATTGGTTCGCCTCTTGCTACACCGCTAGAAATTTCGTTTAGCTGGCGCAGAATATCCGGATTAGTTGAAACATAGGCATTAACAATGCTGGGCTCCGTGTCTTCAATACGTTTGGCCACTTGTTTTTTGATTTCAACTTCGCTGTTGGCGTTATCCTCTTGGTCCAGTGTAATTCCTACCATTGCCAGATTGGAAATGACTACTGCGACTACATTATTGACGCCGGGTACATCGGCGGCAATGCTTGCGACGCGATTAGCCATATCCTTGGTGTCAGGTTCCTGCCGTTCTTGCGAATCGGCTATTTCCTGTTGCTGCGGAATAGGCGTTTGATCAGGCTGGCGCTGCGCCTCCGGCTTGCGAAAAGGCAATGCACAGCCGGTTACGGATGAAATTACGAAAAGGAGACAAATAACCCTAATAGTTTTTTTTGTGTTCAAGATATTCACATCCTTTTTATATAGCTTTTAACCCGCGAGTATCATTTATACTGAGAAAAGCCAAAGCCTTTGCTTCTTTGTGTTTGCATAGGAAATTATAACATTTAGGGAAGCTACGATCCTATGCAAGGGGTTTGTAAGGGGCGTGTCCCCTTACTCTTGCGGGGTGCTCAGGGGCGCAGGCCCGCCGAAGGGGCAGCAGCCCCTAGCGGAATAAAAAAGACGCTTCCTTAACTTAAAAACGCGAAGCGTCTTTTTTATTTGCTGTGATAAATTGACAGGAGAATTGCTATAAAATATAATCAAAGGAAGTTGGATGCAACCGGAGGGATTTAATTGCGTGTATTATTAACTAATGATGATGGTATTTTTGCCGAAGGCTTGCAGTTGATGGCAAAAGAGTTTGAAAAAGTAGCTGAAACATACGTTGTGGCACCGAATCATGAGCAAAGCGCCACTGGACATGCCATTACTATGCATAGGCCACTGCGTGTTGAAAAGGTTAAGTTCCTTCATTCTCCTACTTTAACAGGATGGTCAGTTAATGGAACACCTGCCGATTGCGTTAAGCTTGCAGTGGAAGCAATTTTGCCTGTTAGGCCAGATATTGTGGTTTCAGGAATTAACCGCGGTGCTAATTTGGGAACAGACGTGTTATATTCAGGAACGGTTTCCGCTGCCATAGAAGGTGTTATTCTAGGAATTCCCGCTATTGCTGTGAGCCTAACTGAACATAATGAGCCTTACTATGAATATGCGGCAGAATTTATCTGTCGTCTAACCCAGGCTATTGTTGAAAAGACGCCGGCCAATGATATGCTGCTGAATGTCAACGTGCCCGGTTGTCCCCGGGATAAAATAAAAGGGGTGGCCATAACCCGCCTAGGGGTGCGTCATTATAAGAACGCTTTCGAGGAAAGGCAGGACCCGCGCGGCAGAACATATTATTGGCTAGCAGGGGAATTGGTTGACGTCGAAGATAGCGGAGACACCGATGTGGCGGCAATAAAAGACTGTAAAATATCTGTAACCCCCATTCAGCATGACCTAACTAATTTTAATTATCTAGATAACCTTAAAGACTGGACTATTAAGCTCTAAAAAAAGGAGAACAACCATGGACAGCAGAGGAAAGCTGGAGCTTTTGGCAACCTTAAAGCTAAAAAACAATGATGAGCTTTACCGCGTAGTTGATTTTCTTAATCGCAATTTAAAATCCTACAATGTGATGTTTGGTTTAACTAAGAAAGATGAAGAAATGACATTTTCTTTATATGAAGTGTAACGAGGAGAAGATTAAAATAGAGAATAAGAAGAAGTTGCTTGTTTCGGCTATTGACCATACTAATTTAGTTGCTGCCGCATCCAGTAAAGATGTGGCGCTTCTCTGCGAGCAAGCGGCAGAGCATGGTTTTGCCGCTGTTTGCATTAATCCCTGGCATGTTCGTCATGCAGCCTTGCTTTTAAAAGGCACGGAAGTGAAAGTGGCCACGGTGGTTGGTTTTCCACTGGGAGCTAATACAATGGCTTCCAAAGCTTATGAGGCTGGCGAAGCCGTTGCAAACGGTGCTGTGGAAATAGATTATGTAATAAACATAGCAGCCTTAAAGGAAGGAATGGATAGCTATATAGCTGAGGAACTCTCCCAGGTTCGCTGCGCAGCAGGAGGAGCTCTACTAAAAGTAATTTTGGAGACTGCTTTGCTGTCTGATGAAGAAAAAAGGAAGGCCGCGCTATTTGCGCTGGACGCAGGAGCGGATATGGTTAAAACATCCACTGGGTTTAACGGTGGTGCTACTGTGGCAGATGTTGTGCTTCTGCGGGAAACAGTGCCGCAGCTTGGTATAAAGGCATCCGGAGGAATCCGTGAAGCCGATTTTGCTCTGCAGCTGCTGGCGGCAGGAGCTGTACGTCTTGGTACTAGTAATGCAGTTAAAATTATTCAGGAGCTTGAGTCCTTATCCTAAGAAAGTTAGTCTATCCCCGTAGATAAATCATAGAATTAGTTAAGGATTTCACGGGGGTGGTTATTATAAGACAGGCTGTTAGAACATCTGCTGGAAAAAACGGGTTTATACATTTTATTATGCTTGCTTTTATCGGGGCTGTGCTTATTACGGCTATAGTATCACAGGAGCCCGAAAGTGAACATCTGCCTACATTGGCGGAAATTGTTGCAGCAAAAGTATCAGCGGTAGAAAGCCATAGTGAGTATGTTCTGGAAATAGAAGAGAGCGGTCCAGGATATCTGCTGCAGTTTTCTGGCTTGGTAAGCGGCAGGGAAATATACGGGACTCTTGCATCTTATGATTTGGAAGTTTGTGTTCAAAAGGGAAGCTATTATGTACGAGGCGGAGATATGTTTGAAGATTGGCAAGAGGTTGCCGGGGTTGAACTGGACGGGCTTAAAGAGTTTGTGCAGACCCCGCAAGCTTTAATCAGAGCAATGATGGCAAATAAAAATATATTGATAAATGAAGAGGCTGCTTGTACGGAAGATGATATCAACTATCAAGTATATTTGCTGCGGATTCCGCCTTCCGACAACAAGGATGCTCTCGGGCTTCTATCAGGCTTGGAAACAAAGCAGGCAGACGCTCGTCTTTGGTTTGGTGAAGAGGATGACTTTCTTTATAAAATGACTATGGAGTTCGGCTTAACGTCAGATCAAGCAGCACAAATTAAACGAACTTACATAATGACGCCTAAAAAGGTGGAATTGCCAATAGACTTGCCCCAATTTGCCAATCGTGTTTTAGAGATATAAATATTGATAAAAAGCCTAATGAATGAAGATTAAGAATACTTGACAAAATACAACAAATAGATTTAGTATTAAGAAAATGTATTCATGAAAAATATACTTAGATGTCAGGGCTTCTGCTTTCCTGAGAGACGGTTATCGGGATGGGTGGGTGCCCTCTCCTATGGAATAGGGTATTTGTAATTTTGTGGATTGGGGGAAGTAAGCTTTGGTAAAAAATTTTGAAAAGTTTGTCCACTCATTAGCTTTACGTACAGCTCAGGCATCACAGGTTATCTTAGTTTTTGTTATGCTTATTATTGTTGTGAATGTTATTTCACGACGTGTTTTGTTGAAACCGATTTCGGGGACCGTAGAGCTTGTAGAGATGTCCGGGGCTATGCTGCTTGCCATGTCTGTTGCTTATACTGCAGTTATGAAAGGCCATATTATGGTTGATGTGTTGGTTGAGCGCTTTCCGCCAAGAATTCAAGCATCTGTGGGTGTAGTTGTTAATGCCATTGCCCTGTTTTTCTCCTATTTGTTGGCTCGAGAGACTTTTGTGTTTGCAGCGCGAATGATGAAGCGCGGGTACACCACAAGCCAACTGCTCATCCCAATTGCTCCTTCCATCTATCTGGTTGGCTTCGGTTTTACTATGTTGGCTTTAGTTCTTTTAAAGGACTTGATTAAATCTGTAGGCGTTGTTCTTAAAGGAAGTGAAAATAAATGACACCAATCCAGGCAGGCCTTATGTCTATTATTGTAGTTTTCGTATTACTGTTCTCAAAAATGCCTGTTGCATACGTAATGCTTACAGTGGGTATGGCAGGCTTTTCCTATCTTACTAACCCTAAGGCAATGTTTTCTGTAACTGTACAAACTATGTATAATACCTTTGCTTCATACTCTTTAATTGTTATCCCTCTGTTTGTTTGGATGGGCTACATTGCTTTTTATTCAGGGTTAAGTTCCCGTATTTATGATGCAACCTACAAAGTTGCCGGCAATATGAAGGCAGGTCTTGCCATGGCAACTATTGCTGCATGTACTGCATTTGGAGCAATCTGCGGCTCGACAACGGCTACTGCGGCAACCATGGGTGCGGTAGCTCTGCCAGAGATGAAAAAGTATAATTATAGTCACCCTTTTGCCACCGCAACTGTTGCTTCCGCGGCAATATTGGGAGTAATGATTCCTCCCAGCGTCATTTTTATCCTCTACGGCATAGCTGCAGGACAATCTATTTCCAAGCTATTTTTGGCCGGCATTTTACCCGGAATTCTTCTAATGGGGCTATTTATGCTTACCGCATATATTCAAGTGGTACGAAACCCTGAATTGGGGCCGCCGGGTCCCAAAGTTCCCTGGAAGGAGAAAATTACTGCGGTAGTCACAGGCGGCGTAGAGGTTATTATTATTTTTGTTGCTGTTATGGGAGGTCTTTTTATTGGGTTTTTTACTCCTACCGAAGCAGGGGCAGTAGGTGCTTTTTCAACATTAGTTGTAGCGCTGGCAAGGAGAAAGCTAACATGGCAAGGATTTGTTAATTCGTTAACTGATTCTGTGCGTATTTCAGCAATGATTATGTTTCTCGTAGCTGCTGCGGCAATTTACGGCCGTTTTTTGGCTATATCCGGACTTCCCGGTGGGCTGGCAAGATGGGCGGTGGAGCTTCCCCTTCCGCCTGCGGCGATTCTAACGGTTATTCTTTTTATTTACCTGGTCCTGGGCTGCTTTATAGACGCTCTCGCGCTGATATTGTTAACAGTGCCAATTTTTTATCCTGTGGCCATTAGTATCGGTTATGACCCCATTTGGTTTGGCGTTATAATTGTGCTGGCATTGGGAATGGGAGTTATTACTCCGCCCGTAGGTGCCAACGTCTATGTTGTTGCTGGTGTAGACAGGGAGACACCTGTCATGGATATCTTTCGAGGAGTTTCGCCTTATCTTTTAGCTATCGTAGTTTGTATTATACTTTTAACGCTATTTCCACAGATTGCTCTTTTTCTGCCTAACTTAGTTAAGTAAAGATTATATTATATGAAGGTCCGGCGGTAAGCCGGACTTTTATATGCTTTTTCCGCACTTGACAAAATACTGTAAATAGATTTAATATTAAGAAAAATGTTATCATTTCAATTAAAAAATATTAAGGGGGACAATTAATGAAAAGAAAGTATTTGGCGCTGATACTTATTGTTACCTTGGTTTTCCCTGTACTTGCCGGATGTACGCAAAAGGCTGAAGAGCAAGCGGCTGAGGAGACTCCTCAGGAATTCAATTTGCAATTTGCCACCTTTTGGCCTGCGATAGACTTTCAGGTAGCAGAAGGACATCAGGCTTGGGCTGATGAAATATCGAATCGTGTTGCAGCAGAAACTCCGCATAAGGTTACTTTTGAGTTGCAGCCAGGAGGCGTTTTGCTTGCTGCAAATGAAATTTATGATGGTGTTTCTGAAGGTGTGGCTCATATAGGGAGCACATGCCCCAGCTATACACCAGGCTTTTTCCCCTTAACCATGGGTTTGGAGCTTCCCGGTTACAACAATGACAACGCTTTGGTAGCTTCGGTAACTATGCATGAAGCATGGAAACAATCCTTGGAGCTGCAGAAAGAATATGAAGATGTAAAGGTTATGTTCTTTTGGGCTACAGGACCAGGAGACTTTATAACAAACAGCCCAGTTAAAACCCTGGAGGATCTATCAGGGCAGCAGATTAGAGCCGCGGGAGGTACTGCTCTTGCAGTTACTGCTCTTGGCGGAACACCTGTTGGTATGCCTATGTCCGAATCCTACGTTGCCTTAGATTCAGGAATCGTTAACGGTATCCTCGGCCCCACCGATATACTTAAAGGTTTTAGGCTCGCTGAGGTTACAAGGTATATTACTAAAACACCCTTTGCTTATAACGTTGTTTTTGTTAAAGTAATGAATAAGGATACTTGGAATTCCCTTCCTGCTTCGGTGCAAAAAATATTTGATGAAGTAAATGAAAACTATGTTATGGAATATGGCAAGCTTAGAGCAGATCATACCGTGCTTGGCCAACAGTATGCAATAAACCAATTCGGCCATGAGGTATTTGAACTTGAGCCTGCAGAGCGTGACCGGTGGATGGAGAGAATCGCTTCCATTCCGCAAAAATGGGTCACTGATAATAATGGGCAGGAAATGCTAGATTTGTATAAGCAGCTCGACGAGAAGTACTCCGAAATGTACGGCAGTTACGGAGAATAAATTCTAGGTAAATAATGTAGTCTAGATGTTTAGAGAGCATCTGCTATCCTGAGAGAAAAGTTATCGGGATGGGAAGATGCTCTTTTTATTTTGGCATTTTATGTTTTTTAACAGCGATTTACAATTACAATAAAGGAAAAACTTGCTTCCTAGAGAAATAATTAAGCAGTAATGATATATAAGGAGGCAGTTGCGTGAACCGAGACCAGATATTGGCTCAGCTTGAAGATCTGAATAACCGAGTTTCCGCTTTGGAAGAAGCTCTTAATTTACAGGGAAATCGTAAGGAAAATGTGCAGCCGGCAGAGAAACCGTACGAAGACAAGAAGACGACTTTGAAAGAACTTGCCAGAGAAGCTTCTATTACTAAAAAGGTTTTAAAGATAGACGAAGAAGAAGGTCTTGAGGCAGTTATCGGCGGTACTTGGCTTAACAGAATCGGCGTTGTAGCTTTTCTGTTAGGGGCAGCGTTTTTCTTGAAATATGCTTTCGACAACCATTGGATAGGGCCAACCGGCAGGATTATAATAGGCTTTTTAGCCGGGTTTGTTCTATTAGCCATAGGAGAGTTCTATCAGAACAAAAAGTATCTTATCTTTGCGCAAGGGATGACAGGGTGCGGAATTGCTACTTTATATTTGACTGTTTATGCCGCTCGGCATTTTTATCAGCTAATCCCGACAGAGATTGCTTTTATATTAATGGTTCTTACCACGACGGCTGCGGTAGTCTTGGCCTTGCGCTATGATACGTTAGCCATTGCCGTAATTGGTTTGATTGGCGGTTTTGCAACTCCTATGTTATTAGGTTTTGGCGGAAAAATAAATGACATATTTCTTTTTTCATACATTGCAATATTAACCCTTGGCATCTTAGCGGCCGCTTACCATCGTAAATGGACACTTCTTAATTGTCTAAGCCTGTTTTTTACTTTTTTACTGTTCGCAGGTTGGGGCATATCTCACTACAGCTATAATAAGCTGTGGTTTACACAAGCATTTTTAATACTTTATTTTCTCATTTTTGTGTTAGTCTCGTTTTTGCACAATATCATGAAAAGGAAAGAAACGGTTACAGCGGACATTGTTTTTATACTGGCCACAGCGGCTTTGTTTTTCGGAGCCAGCGTGTCTAACCTCACTCAAGCATACCCGGCTTATATGGGCTTCTTTTCAGTTCTCATTGCTATGTTTTATTTTGCACTAGGGTACATATGTGTAAAAGTAAACAATGATGACCTTGTTTTAGTGTTTACTTTTTGGGGACTGGCTATAGCTTTTGCTACAATAGCTATTCCTTTACAGCTAAAAGCAAATTGGATTACAATAGGCTGGGCGGTTGAATCAGTTGTTCTGCTTGCAATTGGTCTTAACCAGCGAATCCGACAGATTCGCAATTTTTCCTTTTTAGTTTTGCTTATTGCTGTTTTACGACTATTAACAATAGACTATTCCAGCTTCTATCTTACTGAGACTACTGTTTTTATTCCCGCACTAAATTACCCGGCACTTACTTTTCTTGCAGTTATTGCCGCTATTTCTGTTTCAGCTTATCTTTACTCGCTGTACACAGATATTGCCTTAGAAGAGAAAACGCATGTTTCGATACTGGTTATTGGCGGGTTATTACTATTGCTTGTATTCTTTACGCAGGAAGCTTTACGCTACATTGAGTATATATTTATAAACGAAAATGATTTCTGGAAGCAAAATATGACAAGTGAGCTAACAGTGTCTATAATCTGGATGTTATATTCCATCATTCTGATTACAGTAGGCATTATTAAAAAAAATCGTCCTGTACGGCTTATGGCGATTGCTATATTCAGCTTAACCATAGCCAAAGTATTTCTTAATGATATTGCCTATTTAGAGTCAATATATAAAGTTATTTCCTTTATATTGCTTGGAGTAATCTTAATTACAGTTTCATTTTTATATCAGAAATACAGCCACATTATTTCGAGCTTTGTCGGCCCTGATAAAGAAAAAACGGAGGGTTGATAATGAAAAAAGCAATAACGGCAACTATCCTTTTACTGTGCCTCACAGCCGCCGCGTATTCCCAGAGCTTAATGACGGACTGGCAATTCTATGCTGAAGTTAACAGGCCCGAATCCACGCAGGATTACTTTTTGATTCCTTTAAACGGTGAGGTATATGATAAAGCCCGCGAAGACTTCGGCGATTTGCGCCTCATTGACGAAGCAGGAAAAGATGTTCCTATTGCTGTCTATTCACAGGAGAGAAAAGCCACCAAAGTTATGCAGGCAGCAGGAATTATTAACAAAGGAATAAAAGAAGGAGAGTTTACTACATTAACAGTTGATCTAGGCGAAAGAAAGGGACCGGTAAACCGTATAGAATTGGAAATTAGCTCAAAAAATTTCCTTCGCCAAGTCAAGGTGGAAGGGAGTACAGACTTGTCGAATTGGATTCTCTTAAACTCCAGTCGTTACATTTTTGATTCCAGTGAACAGACTGTAGCACGTAGCACATCCATTGTCTTTGATGATACAACATATCGTTATTTGCAAGTGACAATCTTCGACGGTGGTGATAATCCACTGGATATCCACGGTTCATATGTAGGTCTTGAACAAACGGCGAAAGAAGTGGAAATAGTTTTACCAGCCGTTATTGTCCGAGACAGCTCAAGTGCGATTGTTTTCGACATGGGGCACAATTTCCCGTCTCACGGGGTAGCGTTAGAGACGAATGACAAAAACTTTCACAGGAAAGTGGGCGTCTATGGAAGCAAAGATGGGGAAAACTATTCGTCCCTGATGCAAGGAGTAATTTACCGTTACGAGTTGGACGGAGCGCATGACGAATTGCTGACTATCCCCTATGCAGAAAGCTTTTACCGCTTCATAAAGCTGGAAATTCACGACGGCAATAACAAACCTCTTAGTATTACACATGGCAGTTTTCTCAGCTTGCCCCGCTATCTGTTGGCTGAAGCAAAGGGAATCGGTGTATACCGCCTATATTACGGTGGTGCACCTCAGCACTATTCTCCCCGGTACGACCTGGAACAGCTTATCCGGCATATCAATGTGGAGTCCAAGCCTCAAGCTCAAATGACATCCCATTCTGCAAATCCCGGCTACCAGCCTCCCCAAAAGCATTGGTCCGAGGAGAACCAATGGCTGTTATGGAGCATTCTTGTTATGGCGGTTGCATTTCTAATAGCTCTTATTTGGAAAAATATCAAATCAATTACCTAAAAAGGGCAAGCAAAAAGCACCGTAAACCATTACGGTGCTTAAATTCTTTGTTGGCAGGGGTGACGCGACTCGAACACGCAACCAACGGTTTTGGAGACCGCTACTCTACCAATTGAGCTACACCCCTGCATGCATTATCTATTTTAGCGTATGACGGAGAAGTTGTCAAACCTCAAAATTAGGGAGAGAACGAAGCGAGAGTCCATGGGAACATTTTCTTGAAAAAGAAGAGATGCTGTAATACAATAGAAGAAATATAGCTGAGGCAGGTACATACGGAGGTGACGGCAGTGGGGGAAAAAATAGGCTTTGTAGGCGTTGGAGCTATGGGTAGCGCTTTGCTTAAAGGCTTGATAAACGGAGGCGTGAATCCGGACAAGATTATTGCAACTGATGTTACTGAAGACAAGCTGCATGAAGCGGCTGGTAAATATGGGTTTGAAGCTGTTGCGGACGCAATAGATGTTGCTGTTGCCGCCAGAATTATTTTTTTGGCTGTGAAGCCGCAGGACATGAAGAATATGCTAAAAAGCATTGCTTCGGCAGTGACGGATGAGCACTTGTTGGTCTCTGTGGCGGCGGGGATATCAACTAAGGACATTGAAAAACGCTTTGACTGTAACGTTGGGGTAATTCGTGTAATGCCTAATACTCCCTGCTTAGTGGCAGAAGGCGCCATGGCGTTAAGTGGAGGCAAAAATGTCCGGGATGAAGATTTAAAGCTGGTATCCTCCTGGTTGGCGGAAATCGGCATGGTTCGTGTGGTTCCGGAGAAGCTTATGGATGCTGTGACCGGGCTGAGTGGCAGCGGCCCGGCATATGTATACTCATTTATTGAAGCATTGTCCGACGGAGGTGTGCTGGCAGGGCTGCCTCGGGAATTGGCGGCTGAGTTGGCGGTGCAGACTGTGCTTGGTTCGGCTAAGATGGTAATGGAAACGGGAATGCATCCTGCTGTATTAAGAGAAATGGTTACCTCCCCCGGAGGGACAACGGCTGCCGGTTTATTGGAATTGGAGGCGGGAGGGGTTCGTACTGCAGCTATTAAAGCGGTACACGCTGCGGCGGAACGCTCGAAGGAGTTGGGGAGCTAGATGAGGGAAAAGCTAAGACAGGCAGAAACTGTGGTTGTCAAAGTGGGGACGCGTAATCTTACACATGCCACAGGGAAGCTGAACCTTCACTCATTAGAAAAAGTAGTGCGTGAATTGGCTGATTTAAAGAACCAGGGAAAGAATGTGGTTTTAGTATCCTCGGGTGCGGTTGGTGCGGGAATTGGCAGGCTGGGATTAGTTAAAAAACCTCAGACCACTCCGGAAAAGCAGGCACTGGCTGCTATCGGGCAGGGACTGCTAATTCAGATGTATGAAAAGCTTTTTGCCGAATATAGTTTAGTAGTAGCCCAGGTGCTGTTGACCAGAGATGACTTTAATGATAGAAACCGGTATTTAAATTCTAAAAATGCGTTGCAGGCATTGCTTAAATACGGTGCCATTCCTGTGATTAATGAAAATGATACGGTTGCTGTGGAAGAGATTGAATTTGGCGATAACGATACGCTTTCTGCTATGGTAGCCAGTATTATTGATGCAGATTTGCTGGTGCTGTTAACGGATATTGACGGTATGTACACTTGTAACCCCAATATAGATAAGGATGCTCAGCTTATTGGGGTGGTCGAACAGATTACGCCGGAGCTGAAAAAATTGGCAGGGGTGCCCTCAGATTCATTGGCAACAGGCGGGATGGTTACTAAGCTGTTAGCTGCTGAAATTGTGATGAATTCCGGGATACCTATGGTTATAGCAAACGGCAAGGTTCCGGGTATACTGCAAAAAGTGTTGGACGGCGAAGATGTGGGAACTCTTTTTTGCGGGCGGAACAAATGTCTTGACGGAAGGAAGAGGTGGATTGCTTATGGGCAATCGACTCATGGCAGGATAGTTATTGACGGCGGTGCCAAAAAAGCTTTGCTGGAAGACGGCAAAAGCTTGCTGCCAAGCGGGATTGTGGATGTTATCGGTGATTTTGAACAAGGTGAAATGGTGGTTATTGAAGACAAGTGTGGTTGTGAGTTGGCACGGGGTCTAGTTAACTACAGCGCGGAAGAATTACAAAAGATTAAAGGGCTTAGAACAATTGACGCGGCGGATGTTTTGGGCAAGTCATGCTGCGAGGCTGTCCACAGAAATAATATGGTAGTACATACCTAGTTTATGTCGTTTTGACAGAGATGGACAGGTACGTCCAGGTTGACATATTTAGCTGATTTAGATAAAATGTAGCTAATATAAACCAAAAGGCGATAATTTAAACTCTGCCTCGAAGGAGAGTTTTTTTTACAGAAAATAGGGGGGTTGCCGAATGAAGCGCTTTTATGAAGCATTGTCAAATAAGCAAATTATGTTGGTGGATACAACGTTGCGCGATGGTGAGCAAACGGCCGGTGTGGTCTTTTCAAACAAGGAAAAGATTCGTATTGCACAGATGTTGGATTCGTTAGGTGTTCATCAGCTTGAAGTAGGAATTCCTGTTATGGGCGGGGATGAAAAAGAAGCAATTAAAGAGATTGTGGGCTTGGGCCTGGATGCCAGTATTATGGCTTGGAATAGAGCAAATATTAATGACATCAAGGAGTCTTTGGACTGTGGTTGCGATGCTTTGGCTATTTCAATTTCCACATCGGATATTCATATTACTCATAAATTGCAGACATCCCGCGAGTGGGTTTTGGACAATATGTCAAAAGCGTGTGAGTTCGCGAAGAGCCATAATAAATATGTATCTGTTAACGCTGAAGACGCATCCAGAAGCGATTTAGACTTTTTAATTAAGTTTGCTTTGAGGGCTAAGGAGTGCGGTGCCGACCGCATACGCTTTTGTGACACCGTGGGTATTCTTGAGCCGTTTAAAACCTTGGAAATTGTTCGAGATTTGCATACTGCAACAGGCATGGATATAGAAATGCATACGCATAATGATTTTGGTATGGCTACTGCCAACTCTTTGGCCGGTGTTAAGGGCGGAGCTTGTATGATTGGAGTAACCGTTAACGGATTGGGAGAAAGGGCCGGCAATGCGGTGCTTGCTGAGGTTGCCATGGCTCTGAAGTATCTTTATAATATTGATGTGAATGTAAAGCCAGGGGAGTTACGGGAATTATCTGAGTATGTGGCACTGGCTTCTGGCAGAGTGCTGCCGGTTTGTAAGCCAATCGTCGGCACTAATATGTTTGCCCATGAGTCAGGGATTCACGCGGACGGTGTTATAAAGCACCCAGCTACTTATGAAGTTTTCCATCCTGAAGAAGTAGGCTTGGAACGGCAGATTATTATCGGTAAGCACTCCGGAAGCCGTTCTATTATCTTAAAGTTTAAGGAATATGGGATAGATCTTTCTGATTCGGAGGCTGCGGAGATGCTGACCATGGTAAGATCCGCCGCTGTTGATCTTAAGCGTATTCTTTTTGACAAAGAACTAATGTACATCTATGAAGAATACCTAAGAAAAAAAATTAAGGACAAAGACGTTAAAGCATTAAACTGTTAAGTTTCTAACCAAAATATGGACCGGGAATCGGCTTTGCCGATGCCCGGTTTTGTATATAATAGTAAGGACTAGCATTGAAAGAGGCGAGAGTATGAAGTTGGCAGCTATGCTTAAAGGATATATGTATCAGGGGATGGCAGACTGCTTAGACATTGAAATTAGCGGTATTAAACATGATTCCCGACATATTTGTCCAGGTGAGCTTTATGTATGTTTACAAGGATTGCGTATGGATGGACACTATTTTGCTATGGATGCAGTTAATGCCGGCGCTGCGGCTGTTGTGGCTGCCAGGCCGATAGAGCGGCTCGGGGTTCCGGTAATAGTAGTGGAAAATACCCGGCATGCATTGTCTCATCTTTCTGCCAGATATTTTGCCCACCCCAGCCGCAAGATGCATGTGGTGGGAGTTACCGGCACAAACGGAAAAACAACAACTACCCATTTTTTGCAGTCTGTTTACCGGGCGGCGGGCAGGCCTTGTGCTGTTATCGGGACTGTTGGAATTAAGGTGGGGGAAGACTATCTCCCCGGCCGTTTGACTACTCCTGAAGCATTTGACTTGCAGCGTACATTTTTTGAATTGGCTAAGAATAATGTCGACACAGTAGCAATGGAGGTTTCTTCTCACGCGCTGTCGTGGCGAAGGGCTGACCATGTTGAATTTGATACAGGCGTATTCACAAATTTAAGTCATGACCATCTGGATTTTCATAAAGATATGGAAGACTACTTCTTAACTAAAGCAAGGCTTTTTAAAATGTTGGCAAGAAGCGGGGGGCGGGCAGTAATCAACTCAGACGATCAGTACGGCCGCCGGTTGCTTAAAATGATTAATATGCCTGTAACATCATTTGGTTTTGGTAGGGAAGCGGATATACAGGGAAAAATATTGAGTCGCAGCGCAATATGTACAGATATGGAAGTAACATTTGGCAGCACAGCTTTTAATGTTCAGGTTCACCTGCCGGGAGAGTTTAATGCGTATAATGCGCTGGCAGCTATAGCCGCGGCTTTGGCGGAAGGCTTGGACCTGGAAGCAGCTGTACGAGGGATTAACAGCTTAAAGACTGTTCCCGGACGTTTGGAAGCAGTTAACTTCCAACAGGACTACAACATATTTATTGATTTTGCTCATACTCCGGACGGATTGGAAAAAGTTTTACAAACACTCAAGGCTGTTCCTCATCGCAGAATAATTACAGTATTTGGCTGTCCCGGTGACAGAGACAAAACAAAGCGCCCCATAATGGGACGCATTGCTGAAAAATATAGTGATATTGTAGTTGTGACATCAGATAATCCAGCATCGGAGGATCCAGGAGTTATTATAACTGATATTTTAATGGGTATGTCAACTACGCCAATTATTCTTCCTGAAAGACATGATGCGGTTCGTTATGCGCTAACAACCGCAGGTAAGGGAGATATAGTACTTCTTGCCGGTAAAGGTCATGAAAACTATCAGCTAATTGGAGATGAGCATCTGCCTTATTCCGACAGGCAAGCTGTGGAGACATACTTTATTTCTTGATTTTTTTCAACGCTCTTTGAATGGTTCGCCGATATAGGGGCAGGCCGTATTTCCAAAGCAAATAGAGCGGTCGTGATATAGGCATGTCCCATTCCCCTACAAAAGAAACGAAGTTGCCGCCGAAGCTTTTTTTGAAGTGATAAAGCCCATATAGGGGATGCTTTTCGTCCACTTGACCGGGCACACCATAGAAATCAAACCATTTTGCGCCGCGGCTGTGTGCCCACTTAATGCGCTCCCAGTTCATAGCATGATATGAATATAGATTTCGATGAGTGTTTGTTTGCCCGCCGTAAACTGCCCATGCTTTATCATTTAAAATAAATGTCAGCGAGGAGACTATTGGTTCTTCTGCCAGATATCCTGTTAGCAGAAGGACACGGTCTTCTTTTTTTAATATATTGTAAAGATTTTCGAAGTATTGGGG
>DLMZ01000009.1:91270-92830 GCA_002479415.1 Firmicutes bacterium UBA7523 | reverse complement strand
ATACTAAATAAGTCCTTGACTCCGCCTGCTTCATCGGCTTTAAATATCAGGCCGTTTTTGACTCCGTAATTAATTTTATAACGTAATTTTTTAGCAAAGCTTGCAAAAATATTGTCAATGGAACCATCCAAAGAGAGACGAAAAGTGTGTCTTGGCTGCTGGCCGCCAAAATCGTGGTCGTCTCCAACTCTATGAAATCCCAGCTTTGTAAATGCTTCGGGCGAAATTATTTTATCTTGAACGGCAGGGTCGATTTTCAAAACTATAGCTTTATTTTTTTTTGCAAGTTCTTTAAGTGAATTAATGGTGAATGTAAAAAGATTATTGTCGCTGTAGTTATTTAAAACGGGACCACGGGGACAGTAAGCAATACTTCTGCCCAAAGCCGGTATTTTTCTCACCAGTAAAGTTGCCGCAGCTTGGATTTCACCTTTGCTGTCTTCGACCACAGCACGGTAGGGCTGCCAATCGGCAATTTTTACCTCGCCCCAGCCATATGTTTGCAGGATATCGCCTGCTTCTGCTTTGGCAATGAAATTGTCAAACCGTTCTGCCTCATCCCGTTCAATTAATTTCCAGCGCATAATAATCCCTCCAGATTGAATTGTGCCACTTGATGAGGCAAATGTCAAATGTTCCTACGCCGCTGCAGAGGAATAGAGTCTTCACTCAATAACAGTAAATGTACACTCTTTATTACATTTATCACAAAATAATTTGTGTACACAACCATCTTGCTGGTTAATTAAGCTGTTTTCTTCATATGGGGAGTAAGGGCCAAGCTCTTCCTGCACAGTCCCATTGTCTGTCATTACAGCAGCGCAAGAAGGACAGGGTACTGCTAAGATTATAAGTCCATTACAGTAAGGGCATATTTGCATCTTAAATACCGCCTTTTAAGCAGTTTAGCTGGGGATAATAATCGATAATGGCGGGAAGTTTGGGATGGAACTTTTCAGCGAAAGTAGCAGCGATTTTATTCAACTCCAGAAAACGGGGAATGCCATCTGTTGGCACTATAAAATCTACAGAGAAAATAGCTCCACTATAATTTAAAAAATTTAACTGCTCAGTAAATTCTGCTAAAGCTGAGATGTTATTTAACTGCCCTGTTTCGTATTCAGGAGATCCTATATAATCTTTTAGCGGTAGAATTCCCCTTTCTTGCAGTTTATTTTTGTTACATCTGAATATATGTTTTTGGCAGTATGTACCAAATGGGACTGTCAAAACTTTTCCATTTGTTTCTCTTGTATGAAAATGCGCTTTGTGTACCACATGGTCTGCATGTCCGGAATAAGGATCATTTGTTTCTATGAATTCGCTTATAATTAAACTCTTCCTATGGGGCAGACTAGAAATCAAGGCAGTCAATTCATTCTTCAAGCGTTTAGTTGTCCATACTGTGTAAGGGATTCCGTCGCGGCTGAACCCCGCTGAACCAACAGGTGATTTGATAATCCATGCTTCAGCTTCTGATTCAGGCAATACCGGCAAACTGTTTCTATTGTAAGTATGTTGAATAGGGAGAAAACGGAAGCCGCTTTGTTTAAAGATGTG
>DLMZ01000009.1:77307-91118 GCA_002479415.1 Firmicutes bacterium UBA7523 | reverse complement strand
ATAAAGATGTTTTCTGCCTGCACACTTTTTGATGAATGATTTTCGGAAAGGTAGCCGAACAGCTTGACGTTGCTTTTTAAAAGCTTTCTGAAATTAGCTTTGCTAACAGTACAAAATTGTACATCCAAATATGATGAGTTATTACAGGCAGGGAGTGCGGACTCAGGGCAAAGGGATACTTGAAGCCCTTTATCCGTATATTGTTCAACCAGCCCTGATATTTGTTTTTTTTCCGAACCAAAAAGATACCAGGAAGGATATGGAGTATTCCCCGCCCGGTATCTTTCTTGCCTTAATTTCTGCGTTTCCATTGCATTATACCATGGCTTAAGGCACGGCACAGCCAGCGCTGCGGCCAGCATGCCGTCATGCATTGCGATGCAGATAGTTGACATTATAATCACCCGTTATTAAGCAATTTTTCCCAAAAACGTCTAAAGAGTGATTTGTTGTCGGCAGACTCGTTTTGAGGGTCCAGTGCCTCCATGGCCGACAAATCTTCTGCAATCTCAACATCATCTTCTTTTTCTTTTTTCCAGGGCTCAGGGTAAAATGACATCTGGTAACACCCCCTTGCAAACTTATAAGTTTCTTTCGTTTTAGTATTAGCGCTCAACAAAAAATAACTCGCTAAATATTTGACAGTGTTGGTAATAAAAAATTATATTAAAAGCAGGATTATAGGTGGATTGCGGTAGAATAGATTGAGACGAAGACAGGAGTGATAGGCTTGCGCTTAACAGTGATTGGGTGTTACGGACCGTATCCCGCCGCCGGAGAGTGTTGCTCCGGCTACTTAGTAGAACATCAAGGGTCTGCAATCCTGCTGGATTGCGGAAACGGAGTGCTTGGACGCCTTCGTTACTATATTGAGCCGTGGAACTTAGACGCGGTTATTTTAAGCCATTTGCATAGTGACCATGTCAGCGACCTAATGATAATGCGGTATGCAATTATGCTTAATAATATTCGGTTGGACAAAGGGATGCTAAATGTTTATTCACCTGGAGAGCCGGCTGAAGAGTTTAATCGATTAAATTATAAAGATTTTGTAAAAGCGCATGCTGTTACCGCCGAAACCAAACTTAATGTGGGCAGCTTGAAGATATCATTCAGCCCTGCTGTCCATGCATACATGTCTAACATAATTACTGTGGAATCCGAGGATCACAAGCTGGTTTACTCAGGGGACACAGAGTATTTTCCGCAATTGACGGGATTGGCTGAGGGAGCAGACTTATTTCTTTGTGAAGCTAATTATTTAAGGAAAGATATTGAAAAGGGTCTTCCCAATCATCTTGCTGCGTATCAGGCTGGGAAAATTGCGTCAGAAGCAGGTGTAAAAAGATTAGTGCTCACTCATCATTATCCCGAACGTGATCTTGAGATCTCGCGTAACGAGGCTTCTGAATATTTCCGCAATGTTGAGTTGGCTTCAGCGGGGTCAGTATATTTTCTTTAGATTCCATTAATAAAGGAAAAGTTTGGCGGTTGTAGAATAATACTTGTAGCGAAAACCGGAGGGGAAACATGACGGACCAAGTAATATTTGCACTTGATGTGGGGACACGAAAGGTTACAGGACTTCTTTTTGAACGAGGAAGTGAGGGCTTATCGCTAAAAGCTGTGGAGACGATGGAACATGATACCCGTGCGATGCTTGATGGACAAATACATGATATTCCTAAGGTAGCTTCAGTGGTTTCACAAGTACGCATGCGCCTGGAAGAAAAAGTTAACTATAAAGTAGATGCTGCTGCTGTTGCTGCTGCAGGACGCATGCTTTCTACTAATCGAGGGCAGGCAGAGGTACATGTAAAATCTTCAAGCCGAATTATTAGTGAGGATGTTCTGCGTTTGGAGTATGCTGCCGTTCAACGGGCTCAGCAACAATTATTGTCTAGTCCAGGAGGCAAAAATCGCTTTATTGAACAATATCATTGTGTGGGTTACAGTGTTGTTCGATTTATGCTGGACGGCCTGCCTATCGGTAACCTGATTGGGCAAAAGGGAACTGTCGCATCGTGTGAAGTAATCGCAACCTTTTTGCCAAGAATTGTGGTAGATTCTTTGCGTAGTGTGCTTGATTTAGCAGGCTTGAAACTGCAAAGCTTGACGCTTGAGCCTATTGCCGCATTACGTATGGCTGTTCCAGATGGGATGAGGCGGCTAAATGTTGCCCTGGTGGATATAGGCGCAGGAACATCGGATATTGCCATAACAAAAGATGGATCTATTTTTGCTTATGATATGGTGCCGGAAGCGGGCGATGAATTAACTGATGCCTTATGTCAAAACTATTTGTTGGATTTCATGACGGCGGAAAGTTTAAAAAGGGAGCTGCATAATGACGGACTGCTCAGCTTTAGTAACATACTGGGCGAGGAAATGTCAGTTCCGGCAGCAGAGGTTCGCCAGTCGTTATTACCTGCTTTAGTATCGTTGGGAGAAAAAATTGCGGCAGCCATTCTTAAAAGTAATATAAACACACCTCAAGCTGTATTTTGTGTGGGCGGCGGCAGTATGACTTATGGCTTGACGGGAGTAATTGCCGAAAAGCTGGGGATGGATTCTGCCCGTGTGACAATTAAAGGGAAAGAAATGGTTAAGCATTTGCCAAGTAAAACACGGAAGTACTTCGGGCCGGAGCTGGTAACACCGCTAGGTATCGCCGATACGGCAATAACGGGAGAAGCGCTGCGCTTTTATCGTGTAGAGGTAAATAATCAAGCTGTGGACGTTATGGACCTTGGCCGCAGCAGTGTAGCTGACGCTCTGCTTGCAGTGGGAGTTTCCTCACGGGAGCTTGTGGGGCCGCCGGGTAAAGGCATTACCCTGGAAGTAAACGGCTCTGTTGTTACAATCCCTGGCGAGATGGGCGAGATGGCCAAGATTAGTATTGACGGCCGGGATGGAACGCTGGAAAGCTGTATTTCTCAAGGAGACAGTATTTCTTTTGTTTCTGCCAAAGGCGGTGCGGATGCAAGGCTGAATACTGCTGTTTTCTTGACTAAGTTTCCCCCATTTCGGATTATTGTTAACGGCCGGAGCCGTAATTTAATGCCGCCTGTGTTTCGCGGGGGACAAGAGTTAAGACCTGAGACAGAATTAGTGGATCGAGATAGACTTAAAGTCCTTAAAACAATGCCTCTATCTTGGGTCTTTCACCAGCTTGGGATGGAGCAGGAGTTGGAAGGCGGCTTTATTAGTGTATTGCTAAATGGGGAAAAGGTACAGATTCCCTACGGTCCTAAAGTAATTAAAATAAACGGAAATATTTCTGTTCATGACAGTGAAGTTTCCGACGGCGATAATATAGAGATTATTAATGACGGTAACTATCCGACTGTGGGGGATTTAACTCCGGCAAGAAGTGGCAAGATAGAAGTAAATGTTAATGGCGGGGCAATTGTTATCCCGGCCAAAGATGTCCATTTTAGCGTAAACGGCAAAGAAGTTTCTTCTGACTTCTTTCTGCGGGAAGGCGATATTGTTGAAATACAAGAAATAGATTATAAGATTAACTTAGCTGAAGTCATCAATATTATTGACTTTAGCCCCACACCTCCTAATGGAATGAATCGTTTGGTTTTAAAGGTTAACGGACGAGATGCCCAGTTTGCCACAGCGATTAAGCATGGTGATCAGCTGGAAATTGGTTGGTCAGAATAAATAGTAAGAGGGGTGATGTTAGTGGCTGATGTTAGTATACTGCAAATTATCTGGTTATTTTTTATACTTTCCGCGATAACTCCCATGCTTAAACAAGCCCGTTTAGAAGCGCAGCGTGTACGCTTAATTCGCAACCTGGAGAATAAGAGGAATTCACGTGTTATTACAATGATTCACAGGCAGGAGTCATTATCGATATTGGGAATACCGATAACTAAGTTTATAAACATAGAAGACTCTGAACAGGTGCTTCGCGCCATCCGCCTTACTCCGCCGGAGATGCCTATTGACATCCTGCTCCATACTCCAGGAGGCTTAGTGTTGGCTTCGGAACAAATTGCCAATGCTATAAAAAAACATCCTGCCAAGGTAACTGTTTTTGTTCCTCACTATGCCATGTCTGGCGGAACATTAATTGCTTTAGCAGCCGATGAAGTGCTGATGGACGGTAATGCTGTCCTGGGGCCGGTTGATCCGCAAATCGGTCGTTTTCCCGCCGCTTCCATCTTAAAAGCAGTTAAGGCAAAGGATATTAATGAGGTAGATGACGAAACACTTATATTAGCAGATGTTGCGGAAAAAGCCATTAACCAAGTGAGAAAGACTGTTTATAGCATCTTGCTGGACAAGCTTGGCGAAAACAAAGCACGGGAAGTTTCCGCTGTTTTGACTGAAGGTCAATGGACTCACGATTATCCCATATCCTGCAGTGAGCTTAGCACATTAGGCTTGCCTGCATGTGGTGTTCTACCTGATGAAATTTACGAGCTGATGGACCATTTCCCACAGCCAATGCGTATTCGCCCCTCTGTACAGTTCATCCCGATTCCATACGGCAAAAAACAAGGTCAAGACTGAATCTTACCCTGTAATAGTTTGCATAAATAGGAAGCAGGGGGTGCCCTATGCGTGTTTTTACTTATTTGATGTTTTTCCTGTGCCTAGGGGTATTGTCGTATTACAAATTGCCTGTTCGGATCCCTTTAAAACATTCCAAAGGATATGCTGTTGATTGATGTGCGTGAAAAAAACGAATTTGATACCGGCAGGATTCGAGGCGCTTGCTTGTTGCCGTTGGGAGAATTGGAGGCAAGGCAGGGCTTGCTGAATAAGGATAGTAACATAGTTATAGTTTGCCGCAGCGGCAACCGCAGCAGTACTGCTGCGGCACTTTTAGCCAAGTGGGGTTTTACCTCAGTCTATAATCTTGCCGGGGGCATGATATCATGGGCAGGCTCTACGGAAGAGGGAGAAGGAGGCTGTCGGTATTAAACTTGGGCGTTTAGTTAAGCCCTGCATAGGCCTGCCATTGGATTGGTGGGTCCGTAACCAGATCCAATGGAGAATCCGTGGAGTATTGCTTGGGTAATAAAGTGTTTTGCCAGTTTTACCGACTCCAGCGGTGTGCAACCACGGGCAAGGTGGGCTGTTATAGCCGCAGCATATGTGCACCCAGTTCCGTGGGTGTTTTTTGTTTCAATCTTTTTTTCTGCCAGGTGGCAGTATGATTTGCCGTCATAGAATACATCAACCATTTCATTGCCGAGTAAGTGTCCTCCCTTGAGGAGAACATGCCTGGGGCCGAGAAGGTGAATTTCTTTAGCGGCACTTTCCATTTCACCTACGTTGGTAATGTTTCTACCCAGCAGAAATTCGGCTTCAGGAATATTTGGAGTGGCGATCAAAGACAGCGGCAGTAATTTATTTTGCAGAGTTTCTACAGAGCTTTCCTCCAGAAGCCGGTCGCCGCTTTGTGCAACCATAACGGGGTCGACCACTAAGTTCTTTATCCGGTATTTTATTAGCTTTTCAGCAACAGCGGAAATTACTTCTGAGTCGCCGAGCATTCCGGTTTTTGCTGCTTGCACCGTAATGTCGGAGAGCACAGCCTCAAGCTGGCAGGCAATAAATTTTGCTGGAACAGCGTGAATGCCATGAACTCCTAATGTGTTCTGCGCCGTTAGTGCCGTAATTACACTGGTACCGTAAACATCAAGAGCGGCAAAGGTTTTAAGATCTGTTTGAATGCCGGCGCCGCCTCCGGAGTCGGAGCCGGCTATGGTTAGTGCTTTATACATTATGACTCACCTCAATTACCAAATGAAATTCCTACTGATTTAGCGGCCTTTACAATTTCCCCGTCAGCCTTGACAAGCTTTTGCTTTGACACTGCTTCTTGCAGAGCTGCTGATTTAATGGCTCCGTTACATAGGCAAGCCATTTTGCCAAAATTCTTTTCCATTGCCAATTCGACAGCTTTAACACCGAATCTGGTCGCAAGGATGCGGTCAAATGGAGTGGGAGTGCCGCCGCGCTGTAAATGCCCTAGAACCGTAACCCTTGTTTCAACATCAAATTGTTCTTGAATTTCGCTCCCCACAATGTTAGCAATGCCGCCCAGCTTGCTATGGTGGGGATTTTCTTCGACCTCTTTTTGATAAACCTGATTTCCCTTTGGCAATGTGGCGCCCTCAGCCACAACTATGACAGAAAACTTTTTGCCATGATTTTGTCTGTCATTAATTTTTTTGTAAATAGAATGGTAATTAAAAGGAATTTCCGGAATTAGGATGACATCGGCACCGCCGGCTATGCCTGAATGAAGGGCAATCCAGCCGGCATTACGCCCCATTACTTCCAAAACCATAACGCGATGATGGGACTCTGCTGTAGTGTGAAGCTTGTCTATGGCATCAGTAGCCGTGTTTAAAGCGGTATCAAAGCCGAAAGTTATATCAGTTGCAGAAAGATCGTTGTCGATAGTTTTAGGAATCCCGATAACCGGGACTCCTTTTTTATATAATTCATTGCCAATAATCAAGCTTCCGTCTCCGCCCACAATAATAAGGACATCGATTTCCATTTTTTCTAAGTTGGCTATGGCTCGGTCGGAAACGTCACCCCATACTGTGGTACCATTATCAGTGCCTACAGGAAAGCGAAAAGGATTGTCCCTGTTGGTAGTTCCTAAAATTGTCCCGCCCCGGTGGAGAATGCCGGAAACATGACAGTCATTTATCGAGAAATAATCGTTTTCAATCATGCCGCGAAATCCGTTTGTAATACCGACAACCTCTATGCCATAGTGGTTAAAGGCGGTCTTTGCCACAGCGCGGATAACTGCGTTTAATCCCGGGCAGTCACCGCCACCTGTAAGGATGCCTATACGTTTTATTTTAGATGCACTCATAGCTTCCTCCCGATGAGTTTTTACTTATATTCCACAAAGAATGACATAATTCCTCGTTTAAACAAAGCTAACAAAGAGTTAACACAATTTTAACATAAAGAAGGTTTGTCATTAACATTGAGTTGCTATAATGAAATCGATTAAGAAATCCATACAGGAGGGGATAGAAAAAATGATAAAGTTACATCGTACGGGGGTTATAGCAATTTTGTTTTTATCTTTGTTAATTACAGGACTGCTTGCAGGGTGTGGCAGCTCAGGTAATTCTTCTGTGCAGCCAGAAAACGGCGGGCATGACGAAGATCTTTCCGGTTTTTTTGAAATTAAAGGTTCCGACAGTGAAGTTAATTTGGTACAGGCAATGGTGGAAGAATTTGCACATATTAATGATGCTGCTGAGTTTTCCGTTGCAGGTGGCGGTTCCGGCACAGGTATTGCTGCTTTGATTAACAAACAAACAGATATTGCCAATTCTTCTCGCCCCATGAAGGAAGAAGAGATTGCACAAGCTAAGGCTAATGGTGGAGAGCCAGTTCCAGTTGTTTTTAGTATGGACGGTTTGGCAGTGATTGTTCATGAAAATAATCCAGTCACTCAATTAACTGTAGAGCAAATTGGCAAAATATTCTCTGGGGAAATTACGAACTGGAGTGAAGTCGGGGGAGAAGACAAAGTTATCTCTCTTTATGGCAGGCAGAGCAATTCCGGCACCTATGTTTTCTTTATGGAGCGTGTTGTCCGCGGCGATTATTCCCAAGCAATGCAAAACATGAACGGCAATTCGCAAATAGTAGAAGGTGTGCGGGCAGATACTACGGGGATAGGTTATGTAGCCATCGGTTATGTGCAAGGCTCAACAGGAATAGCTGCTCTTTCTGTTGCTGACAGTGAAGCAGGCCCCTTTATTACACCTCTGGATACAGCTAAAGTTAAAGGTGGAGAATATGTTTTGACCCGCCCACTGTATCAATATTTCAATGGAGTACCTGCAGGAGCGCTCCGTCAATTCGTTGATTTTGAATTGAGTGCTGAAGGGCAAGCCATTGTTGAAGAGCAAGGGTTCCTCCCTGTAACACCAGCATTTATAGCAGAAAACAATAAATATCTTAAATAATACAAATAGTGATATATTGATGATAAATTCAAAGCCTCCCTTTTTATACGGAAGCCGTTATCGGCTTCCGTTCCTCCATGGGAAGCTTAAATAAGGAGATAGACCGTGAAAAATAAAAAGGAGCTTGCCATTGCCTTGTTCTTTACACTAAATGGAGCATTGGCTATCTTAATTTTAACTGGAATATTCTACTTGCTGCTGTCTAACAGTTTTTACGCTTGGCGTGATGTGGGCTTTTGGCGGTTTTTAACTGGCTTAGAATGGCGGCCGGCCGGTTTTTCTCATTCACTTTATGGCATTCGCACCCTAATTGTGGGTACGCTTATGGTTACTGCAGGCTCTATGATTATTGCGGTGCCGTTAGGAATAGGCTGTGCCGCATACCTGGCAGAAGTAGCCTCTCCCATTGAGAGGGAAATTATTAAGCCTGTTGTAGAAGTATTGGCTGCTGTTCCGTCAGTAGTTTTGGGTTTTTTTGGCATTGTTGTCTTAAGTCCGTTGCTTGCTAAAGTTTTTAACTTACCAAACGGATTGAATGCACTAAATGGTTCTATTCTATTGGCTCTTATGTCTCTTCCCACAATAATTAGTATCGCGGAAGATGCGTTGGCGGCAGTTCCTCGGGAATATAAAGAGGCTTCATTGGCTTTAGGCGCAAATCGTGTGCAAACCTTGAGGCATGTTCTTTTGCCTGCTGCAGGTTCGGGTGTGACTGCGGCAGTTATGCTAGGAGTCGGAAGGGCTATTGGAGAAACAATGACAGTAATTATGGCTACAGGAAATGCTCTCAAATCTCCAACCGGATACTTTTCTTCCGTACGTACGCTTACGGCAACTATCGCTATAGAGCTTGGAGAGGTGCCGTACAACACCACTCATTATTATGCTTTATTTGCTATTGGCTTTGTGTTGTTTACAATGACTTTTGCGGTTAGCTTGCTGGCAGATATTTTTCTTCATCGAGCAAGTGAGGTGGGTAAAAGGTGAATTCAACAGAAAATAATACTATAATGAAAACTAAAAAAGACGGCAAATTCGGCTTTTCTTTTGACAACCAGGTTATTGTTTTTGCATTATTACGTACTTCTATGATAATTGTGGTTATGTCCATAGCTTATCTAATGTATGATATTATTAGCAAAGGCATTGGCGCTGTAAGTTGGGAGTTCATCACGTCTATGCCCAGAAAAGGGATGACGGAGGGCGGTATTTGGCCCGCCGTTCTTGGTACAGTTTATGTAACCATGATTACAGCACTGGCTTCTGTTCCCGTAGGCGTGTTTGCAGCCATATATTTAAATGAATATGCCAGCAAGAATGTCTTTACCCGAATAATTCGTTTATCTATCCGCAATTTAGCCGGAGTACCGTCAATCGTTTATGGCATGTTTGGCGTGGCTTTGTTCGTACAAGCTTTAGCTCTAGGTTCTTCAGTGTTATCTGCGGGTCTTACTCTTGGGTTGCTGACTCTGCCGGTGACAATTACAGCATCTGAGGAAGCATTAAAAACAGTGCCAATATCATACAGAGAAGGGGCCTTGGCGTTGGGGGCTACGCGTTGGCAAGCAATTCGCACAAATGTACTTCCTTCTGCTGTTCCGGGGATTATCACCGGAATGATTCTGGGTGTCTCGCGGGCAGCAGGAGAGACAGCTCCAATTCTGTTTACCGGCGCAGCTTTTTATCTTCCAAGACTGCCTGGCTCTCTTTCCTCTAAGTTTATGGCTTTACCATATCACTTGTTTATTATGTCGACTCAGCATCATTCAATTGATAAAGTTAGGCCTCTGGCCTACGGTACAGCTTTGGTACTTATAGCTTTAGTTGTGGCCATGAATCTGACAGCAATACTTTTGCGCATACATTATCGTAAAAAACTGCGCGGTTAGGAGGATGCAATGTTTAATAGCGAAGAAAGAATTGAAATAAACGTTGAAAACTTAAACTTGTATTACGGGAAATTTCAAGCTCTAAAAAGTGTGGATATCTATATTAAGAAAAATCAGGTAACAGCTTTAATAGGTCCGTCAGGATGTGGCAAATCCACATTTTTACGTACTTTAAATCGTTTAAATGATTTGATTGAAAGCGTAAAAATAGAAGGAAGTATTACTATAAATGGGGAAGATATTTACGATAAAAATTGTGATGTGGTGACTCTCCGCAAAAAAGTGGGTATGGTTTTTCAAAAACCCAATCCTTTTCCTAAGACTATTTATGAAAATGTAGCATACGGTCCTCGGATTCATGGAATTAATGACAGAAAAACTCTGAACATTATTGTTGAAAAAAGCCTTCGGGAAGCGGCACTTTGGGATGAAGTTAAAGATGATTTGAATCGTTCTGCAATGCGCCTTTCTGGCGGACAGCAGCAAAGGCTTTGTATCGCCCGCGTTTTAGCGGTGGAGCCCGATGTTGTGCTTATGGATGAGCCTACTTCAGCTCTAGATCCCATTGCTACACAAAAAATCGAAGACTTGATTCGTGATTTGAAAAAGAAGTTTACAATTGTTATTGTTACCCATAATATGCAGCAGGCAGCTCGCATTTCCGACACTACTGTGTTTTTTCTAAACGGTGAAGTGATTGAAATAGGATCTACTGAACTATTGTTTACTCGGCCAAAGAACCCCAAGACAGAAGACTATATTACAGGGAAGTTTGGATAAGGAGAGTGAAGTGATGCATCGCAGTGAATTTCAACGATCATTAGAAGAGTTGCAAAAGGATATATTGAAAATGGGCAGCTTGGTAGAGCAAAATATCGCCATGTCAGTTGAATCGTTGGCTAAGCAGGATTTAGAAATTGCTCAATTAGTATTTGAAATTGAAAATAGCATCGATCGCATGGAGGCTGAAATTGAAGAAACCTGTATGCGCCTAATTGCCACACAGCAGCCCATGGCAAAAGATCTAAGAAAAATTGGTTCCGCTTTTAAAATAGTTGCCGATTTGGAAAGAATGGGTGATTATTCTGTTGAGATTGCTAAAGTTACAAAGAGAATAGGTACAAATCCGTTGATTAAGCCGTTAATAGACTTGCCTCGGATGGCTATGCTTGTGCAAAAAATGGTAAAGGATTCCTTGGACGCATATGTTGCTGAAAATGAGGAGCTAGCTAGGGCTGTAGGAGAAGCTGACGATGATGTGGATCAACTTCATAAACAAGTTTTTCGTGAGCTCTTAGTTTTAATGATGGAAAATCCTCGCACCATTGACCAAGCTACTCAATTGCTATTTGTTAGCAGCTCTTTGGAGAGAATTGCAGACCACGCAACAAACATCAGTGAAAATGTCATTTATCTTGTAAGTGGCAAGCGTGTTGGTTTGAACCGCTAGAAAAAGGTCTTAATGTTAATGCGAGGTGATATTCTTGCCGCTCATACTGATTGTCGATGATGAGGAAACAATTTTAGAGCTAATTTCTTTTACGTTATTAAAAGAAGGCTTTCAGGTTGAAATGGCTATGGACGGCAATGAGGCATTGCAGAAAGCAGAAAATCTTAGGCCTGATCTTGTTGTGCTGGATTGGATGCTTCCGGGTATGGATGGTCTGGAAGTTTGCAGAAAGATTCGCCGTAATGAGACAATTGCAGATTTGCCTGTAATAATGCTTACAGCGCGTGGAGAGGAAGTTGACAAGATTATCGGCCTGGAGCTGGGCGCTGATGATTATGTGACAAAGCCTTTTTCTCCGCGTGAACTTGTTGCGCGGATTAGAGCACAGCTGCGTTCTCATCAAGCCAAGGATCATGTACCAAAAGAGAGTGGCAAGGTAATTAAACAGGGAATCTTTTACTTGGACGCGGAGAGGTATATTGTAAAGAAGAATAATACTCCGTTAGAGCTTTCACCCAGAGAATTTGAGTTGCTTTTTCTCCTTACAGCTAATCCTGGGCGGGTATACAGGCGAGATGAAATTTTGAATAAGGTTTGGGGATATGATTACCCTGCCGATACCCGTACAGTAGACGTTCATGTTCGCTATTTGCGCCAAAAAATTGAAGATGATGCCAATAATCCCGAATATTTATTGACTGTCAGGGGTGTGGGGTATAAGTTTAAGGAGCAAGCTATATGAAAAGTATTCGCTCGAAGCTTTTTACTACCTACTCCGTATTAATAGTTCTAATAGTTGTTGTGCTTGGTGCCGGGTTTTCTTGGGTTGTTCGAGCTTTATATCTTGATACGCTGCAGCATCGTATGATACAGGAAGCACAATTTATTGGCAAGCTGCTTGTGCCTATGATAATAGAAAAATCACCAGAACAGCACCTTATAGATATAGATAAAACAATTGCTGAACTGGGAAGAGACAGTGAAACAAGGCTTTCTCTCATTGGTCCTGACGGAACAGTTTGGGGGGACTCTGCCCAAAAAAGAGAGTTAATGGATAATCATTTTAACAGACCTGAGATTAGGCGAGCTGCAGAGAGCGGGATTGGCACTGCTATTCGCTATTCGGAATCTATTCGCCAAGATATGCTCTACGTGGCCGTTTCGTTGGAGAGTAATGGAGACATGATAGGTTATATGCGCCTGGCACAGTCGCTGGCATCTTTGAATAAGGTGATGTCTAGAATTCAATACGCCCTGTTGTTGGGGCTTTTTTCTGTGCTGGGATTGGCTTTGGCAGTAACCTTTAAACTTTCAGCTGAGTTAACCAGTCCGCTTGAGAAGATGTCTGAAGTGGCAGAACGGATATCAGGCGGTGAGTTAACTTCCAGAATATATTTGCATAATAAGGATGAACTCGGTGATTTAGCAAACTCTATTAACCATATGGCGGAGTCACTGGAAGAACAGGTGAAAGAAATTACGGCAGGCCGTGATCAATTGGAAGCCATTTTATCTACTATGGTTGAAGGGGTTGTTGTTTTTGACCATGATGGTAAAGCAGTTATGGTTAATCCAATGGCCAAAAGAATTTTGGGACTGGAAGACAAGGAATGGTTTGGTCTGTCCGATCTCAAGATTATTCGTAATACACAATTGCATGATAAGATGAATTCTGTTAGGAGAGAAAAGGTTATCCTTGAGCATGAAATTCAAACAGTTTTTCCTGAAAATAAAGTGTTAAGCGTTAACTTGGTACCTGTCGTGCAAAAAGAAGGAGAAGTTGGAGTGCTGGCAGTATTTCATGATATTACGCGCTTACGCAAACTGGAAAAAATGAGAGCAGATTTTGCGGCTAATGTTTCTCATGAGATGCGCACACCACTTACAGCTATCAGGGGTTTTGCGGAGACACTATTGGACGGTGCGTATAGCGAACCTGAATCTGCATTGCGTTTTGCTGAAATAATCCACAAGGAAGCGGAGCGGTTAAATAAATTAATTGAAGACGTTCTTAAGCTTTCCGTTATAGAAAGCAATAAGACCAGCATTTCATTATCGCCAGTTATTATGGATGAGCTTGTATTAGATGTTGTTGACCGCCTTTCTCAAAGATTATCAGAATACAAGTTTAGTGTAGATATTGAAAAAGGAACGCCGCCAGTATCCGGTGACTATGGCTTGTTGCTGCAAGCCATTTACAACTTATTGGACAATGCCATTAAATACACGCAAGCAAGCGGCCGGATAATCTTATCTGTAAGGAAAGAAGGGGATAATGTCCAGGTTATTGTTGAAGATAACGGTATTGGTATCCCCAAAAATTCCTTGGATAGGATTTTTGAGCGATTTTACCGTGTAGATACTGCCCGCACACGTCGATTTGGAGGTGCTGGGTTAGGCTTGGCTATTGTTAAGCATATTGTGGAGGCGCATAACGGCAAGCTAAGGCTGGAAAGCGAGGAAGGCAAAGGGACGAAAATAATTATAGAATTGCCT
>DLMZ01000009.1:65716-77150 GCA_002479415.1 Firmicutes bacterium UBA7523 | reverse complement strand
TTAATTAAATAACTTATAGAAATTTGTTCAAAAGTTAAAAACGTAGTAATTAATTGCTTAAATGATTGTAGGATTTTTCACATGGGGAAAGAATCTATACTTTAGAACTTCTAAATTGAAGATTCAGCAATTATATACAAAGGGTTGTGTATACGATTAGGCTAAAATATCAGAAACTTCAGACAATGAATCTTTCAGAAAACTGAAGCAATTAGTATTAGGTGGGATTTAAGAATAATTCAAAGGGAGTGACAAAATGATTTACACAGCCATTCTCAGCAGCCCGTCAAATGCAATAAATAAAGATGGGGAAGCTGCTGCGCTCCAGGAAGGATGCGCTGTGGAATTTGTTTTGCCTAAGGGGATTTTGATTAAAGGACTGCGTCGTCAACTAATTAGGTTGGAGAAAAAAGGATATAGGGTAAAACTATTGCTCGACACGAATTTACTAGAAATAGGTGACTATAAGATAAACACCAATAGGGTGAAATCTGAGGAGATTTTAAAAGAGGTGGATGAGAATTGGGCACATTACCTAGTTCAGTTGATTGCGCCTCCTTTACCGCAGTGGATACAAGAGCTGGAGCAGCACGGGGTTGATGTTGTCGAGCCTGTTTGCTCCTATGGTCTATTTGTTGTATGTGACAAAAAGCAGATCCAATACGCAGCGGAACTTCCCTATGTAGCCTGGGTGGGGCCATTTATGCCGGTATACCGTATTCACCGCGGTTTGTATCATTTAAGCGGTAATGTTACGTATCTTAGTATTGCGGTGTATCCTCCGCATAAAATGAGTGACGTTATCAAAGTAGTAACAGACAACGGCGGTAGTGTGGTAAGGGAAACGTATCCAGACAGAATTTTCCGTGGGCAATATGGGGAGCTGCTAGTTGAGGGGGAAGCATCACTTATTGGACTACTGGCTGAATTGCCCGTTGTGCGTTGGTTGGAGTACGCGCCACCTCACCCCGGCTTGGAGAGCGAAAGGGAAGCGCAGATTGCTGCCGGTAATATAGATAACAGGCCACATCCACATAAGGCGCCGCTACCGGGTTATACCGGTTGGCTGCAGGGCTTGGGCCTAACAGGTGGTAGTGGGGTGAAAATAGCCATTTGTGATACAGGCGTGGATGCCAACAGGGAAACTAATCGGCTGGGTCATGCAGATTTACGCCAGCGCCAATATTCTTTTGTTGACTACAGGGAATATTCAGAAGGCAATGAGTGTGTTCTTCACGGTACCCATGTTACAGCCATTGCGGTGGGAGCTGGCAAAACCGGACAGAAAGATGTTGATGGATTTCTCTGGGGCCAGGGGATGGCTCCAAAAGCGGAATATATTGACCAGAACATACTGTCAGGACCCTGGCCGCCCGACTGGGCTACTGTAGTATGGGATGCAAAAGTAAGGGGAGCGGACCTGATTAATAACAGTTGGTGTGCAGGAAGCAATTCAGGGGACGGATACTCACTGGTTGCCAGAACCTTTGACCGGCTTGTTATAGACGCTGTGCCGGGATATGCTCTGCCTTGCCCGGTCACAATCATCTTTTCTGCCGGAAATACAGGGCCGGAACCTAGTTCCATAACACCGCCCAAAGAAGCCAAAAATGTCATAGTGGTTGGTAACTCTCTTGGTTACCAACCATATCGACGTTTCCGTTGCAGTGATATCCGAGGCGTTTTTGGCACATCAAGCCGAGGGCCGGCTAGAGATGGTAGGATTTTGCCAACTATAGTTGCGCCGGGAACCGATGTCGCGGCGGCACTGGCCCTAGGCTCGCGTCGAACACCCATTGCCGAGATAGGACAGACTGATCCGGAGAATCCTTCCTGTGAGCAAAGCCAATATGTCTATATGACAGGAACTTCTATGTCCGCAGCACTAGTCAGCGGTGCTTGTGCCGTTATTATTGAATGGTGGCGTAACGCTACAGGGGGAGGAAACCCAAGCCCAGCACTTATAAAAGCTCTTCTTATAAACGGAGCTGAAGACCAGGCTGGCGGGCAAGACTGGCGATGTCTAAACGGCGCGAAGCAGACCAATGAAACTTGGGTTGACTTAGATGATGGCAGATACTGCCGTTCGCTGGACTACCTGCCTGTGCTTGTGGTAAGCGGGTTTCAAAAACTCACGCATCGTGAAGATAAGGATTTGCTGAGGGGGGGAGAGTGGCACTATTGTACACAGGAAAGAATGTTTTATGTTCGGACTTTTGGAAGTACCAGTCCTGCATTGCACGATGCTCCTTTGCTATCTGCGTTAGTGCCTCAACCGCTTGGTTTTTTACCGGACTATACTCAGGGTTGGGGAAGGATTAATTTAAACAATATTTTTTTTCAGTCACCGGCGGCGAACAGGGGAAAGAAAACTGTAATTGATGGAGAATACGCTTTTACCTACAGCGGTGAGGAGTTTGTTATTGATGTATCTCCTGTGGATACTAAGCTTCCTATGCGGATTACTTTGGTATGGACAGATCCTCCGGCTGCAGTGGGTAGTGGGAGGACGCTTGTCAACGATTTGGATTTGGAAGTGCAGGAGACAGGCGGGAGGAAGCGCCTTTATAAGGGGAATGCATTGAAAGATGGGTTTTCGCGTTCTGGAGCTGATTATGATAGCAGCAACAATACAGAATGTGTTTACTTATGTGAGCCACAAGGGATTTATCAGATTCGTGTGATTGCCTCTGCGTTGAGATCCTCTGCTCGACCGCCTTTTGACTGCAGAGAACGTTGGCAGGACTTTGCTCTTGTCATTGATAACGGAGAGCGCGTTACGGACAGTCCGGTTCATGTGGTGCCTGTCATTGAGCAGTGCAGGGAAGAAGAAAACTCTATAAATGAGATAACCCTCGTTTGTAAACAGCTTCTTGTTTCTCTTCGTAACGGTGACGGAGTAGGGCTAATTGGAGTGGCGGGGGATTATTGCCCCGCTGAAAGGGCAAAAGCATACCGTACTGTTTCAGGGAAAGCAACACACAAGCAAACCAGTGCCAGAATGCTATTAAAGCAAAATCGTTACGAATGCATTTCCCGATGCGCCGGTATCACAGCGGCAAGCGACCTGCTTATGAACCTGCCAGGCAAGAGAGCCATTTTACTTTTTTCCGGACAAAGGAACAACAGCTGTCCATTCTGTGCTGATACCTCCGTGCCCATAGATAAAACAGCCAAAATCTACACTTGTGCCATAGGTATGCAAGCTGAACATCGCCTGTTGGCCGAGCTGGCAGCAGGAAGTGGGGGAGAGTTCTATTATGTGCCGAAAACTGCATTGCTCCCTTTGATTTGCAATTATATACGTGCTGAATTTATTGGAGAGAATGTGGTTTTAAACAAGACAGTAAAAACTGTGAAAGGCTATTCTGAAACACTAGCCCTTGTAGATGAAGGAGTTAGAGAAATTACGTTTGTATTTTCCTGGCCTGAAGTTCCCAAAAAACATACCTACGACCCTAGGCAGGAAAACGAGCTTAGTGTGCGGTTGCGTGAGCCGGATGGATGTGTTGTCCACCCAAATAGCAGTCTGCATTACAGAGACGAAGGGCCGGGACACATTATATACAAAAAATATCGGCCCAAGGCGGGCCTGTGGCGACTTGTGCTTTGTACAGCACACGATAAGGAGATGAATTATACGGTTTGTGCTTTTGTTCAGTCAAGTCTACACCTCCAGGTTGCAGTGTCCGTGCGTGAAAATTTATATACCATCAGTGCTGATATTCTGGATCATGGTGTGCCAGTGGAAAACTTCAGGGCATCTATTACGATTTACGCAGAAGGTGTCAACAGTGTAGAAGAAACAACAATGAGCAAAAAAGGCTTAAAGCATTTTTTTACGTATAATGACAAGAATAATAAGCAACCGTATAATGTAGCAGTTCGTGCCGATGGGATATCTCCTGTTACCGGTTCTCAATTTTGCCGTTTTAAGCTGATGAGTGTGTTGCCCGAAGAATTGTCGCTGAACTAAAAAATTTTTCACAATATGAAAAGCTTTTTCAAAAATATCTCTTGCATTAGCCGTTATCTCGGTTTATAATTAAGACAGTTAAAGATTGGGCACAATGATGTGCTGGGCAGCGGCGCCGATAATGCAGAGCTAATTCCTCTGTTTTAGGCGTCTTTTTGTTATTTACAAAAGCAAGTATAGGGGGGGTGCCAATGAGTGGGGTGCGAATAGTAATAAGTGCCGGATCATCACAACTTCGCAAAAAGATTGGTTCTACCCTTGCTGCGGCCGGGCACTTGACTATCGGTGAATCAGACAATGGCTCGGGAACTCTGCGTTTAATTCAGTCACTGCAGCCTGATGTAGCAGTTGTTGACATTGACTCTCCTCAAGGGCTTCATGCAGCTAAAATGCTGGAAGAGGACGGCCAAGTTGGGCTAATTCTGATAGGTACACATTTACGCAGGGAATATAACACGCAGGTTGTTTCAGGACTTATCTTAAAGCCGGTAAGTGATGCTGAGCTGTTAACAGCAATTAATTTCTCTTTAGCAGGGCAGGTACGATTGCGTAAGATGGCAGATGAGCTTGCGAAGGCCCGCAGTACTTTGGAAACAAGAAAGCTTGTGGAAAAAGCTAAGGGGATTTTAATGGACTCCCTGGGAATTAAAGAAGCGGAGGCTTATAAAAAAATGCAGCAGCAAAGCATGAATAAGCGTGTGACGTTGAAGCATGTTGCTGAAGCTATTATTACAGCTCATGAAATGCATTAAAGTCTTTATATTATTGGGCAATGGCGCCCGGGGCAGTTCGCTGTTACCCTTGGGTCGTTTTTGTAATCTTTGGGGAAATATATAATAAGGAGTTGGTAGCAGATGAGTATGACAAAACAGGATGTCTTGGTAATGGCTAAAGAAGCCAATGTAAAGTTTATCCGCCTGCAGTTTACCGATATTTTCGGTGTTCTTAAGAACGTTGCCATTCCGGTTGACCAACTGGAGAAGGCATTGGACGGAGAGCTGATGTTTGACGGGTCGTCAATTGAAGGGTTTGTGCGTATTGAAGAGTCGGATCAATATTTAAGGCCTGATCCATCCACCTTTACCGTTTTTCCCTGGCGCCCACGTGACGGCAGTGTGGCACGCTTAATTTGTGATGTATATACTCCCAACGGTGAACCGTTTGAGGGATGCCCTCGTTGCACTCTTCAAAAGGCTTTGGAGGAAGCAAAGGAAATGGGCTATTCTCTGAATGTGGGACCGGAAGCAGAATTCTTCCTTTTCCATACCGATGAGCATGGTCGACCAACTACCATTACGCATGACAAGGGTGGCTATTTTGACCTTTCTCCGGTGGACCTCGGGGAAAATGCACGCCGCGACATGGTAATGACGTTGCAGGATATGGGGTTTGAAATCGAAGCTTCTCACCACGAGGTGGCAGAAGGACAACATGAAATCGACTTTAAGTATGACGAGGCTTTAGTCACTGCAGATAAGTTAGTAACATTTAAGTTTGTAGTGCGCAGCATCGCTCAACGACATGGTTTACATGCCACTTTTATGCCTAAGCCGATTTTCGGCATAAACGGCTCGGGAATGCATACTCACCAGTCTCTGTTTAAAGACGGCAAAAATATCTTTTTCGACCCTAATGCTGAAGGTCAGTTAAGTGAAACAGCTTTGTATTACATCGGCGGTATTCTTAAGCACGCAGGTGCTTTTACAGCCATAACTAACCCCACAGTTAACTCTTACAAGCGTTTGGTGCCTGGATATGAAGCACCGGTATACTTGGCTTGGTCCGAGAAAAACCGTTCTCCGCTCATCAGGATTCCCGCTCGTCGAGGCGTCGGAACTAGAGTTGAAGTCCGCTCTCCGGATCCTTCCTGCAACCCCTACCTGGCGCTGGCAGTAATGTTGAAGGCTGGCCTTGACGGGATTAAGAATAAGATTATGCCGCCTGCAGCCGTTGACAAGAATATCTATCAACTTTCTTTGTCAGAGCGGGAAGCAATGGGTATTGACAGTTTGCCCGGTTCTTTGAAGGAAGCTATAGGAAACCTAGAAAAAGATACAGTTATTCAGGAAGCTCTGGGTTCCCATATTTATCAGCGGTTCGTTGATGCAAAGAAAATGGAATACCAGAACTATGAAATGTCTGTTCACAACTGGGAGCTTGAACAATATCTGTCGAAATTCTAAATTAATTAACATGGACGCAGATGTCCTAAATTGCGAAGGTGCAGCAGCCCGTAAGGCTGTTAGTATCTTCGCTTTTTTATATATAAAAAGGAGGAAGAATATAATGGAAATGGCAATTGATACTATTTGGGTTTTGTTGGCTACTTTTTTGGTTTTTCTTATGCATGCAGGTTTTACTATGGTGGAAACAGGATTTACTAGAGCCAAGAATGCCGGAAATATAATTATGAAAAACTTTGCTGGATATTCTTCCGGAGTTTTAGTTTACACAGCAGTAGGATTTGCAATTATGTTTGGCGTATCTAGTAGTGGAGTATTTGGTACTAGTGGTTTTTTTGTCAATGACACTTTTGACCATCTTGGGTTAACAGTGCCGACTTACGCTTTCCTCATATTTCAAACAGTTTTTGCGGCTACCGCAGCTACTATAGTTTCAGGAGCAATGGCAGAGCGGACAAAATTCAGCGCTTATTTATTATACACTTTAGCAATTACGGCAATAATTTATCCGGTGGTCGGTCACTGGGTGTGGGGCGGCGGCTGGCTGGATGATCTTGGTTTTATTGATTTCGCCGGGTCAACTGTAGTTCATTCAGTTGGCGGATGGGCCGCATTAGTTGGCGCATCTGTCTTAGGAGCAAGGAAAGGAAAATTCACCAAAGATGGCACTCCTAACGCCATTCCCGGCCACAGTATTACCTTAGGAGCTTTAGGAGTATTTATTCTTTGGTTCGGTTGGTTCGGCTTTAATCCTGGTAGCACACTTTCAGGACTTGATTTGTCTATAGCTAGTATTGCAGTGACGACTAATATTTCTGCAGCTGCAGGTGCTGTGGTAGCTATGATGCTTTCCAGCTGGCGATATGGCAAGCCTGATGTGGGCCTAACGCTAAACGGAGCACTTGCAGGGTTAGTAGCTATAACAGCAGGGTGTGCGGATGTTAACATTTTGGGTGCAATGATGATTGGAGCAGGTTCAGGGATTTTAATTATCTTCGGTGTGGAATTTATTGAAAGAGTTCTTCACGTCGATGACCCTGTGGGAGCAATTGCTGTTCATGGTATTTGCGGAATATATGGCACATTAATGGTAGGAGTGTTTGCTATTGATGGCGGTTTGCTGTATGGCGGCGGTATAGCATTGTTGGGTGTCCAAGCAATTGGTGTTATTGCAGTAGCGATTTGGACACTGACCACTACTTTTGTACTTTTCAAAGCGTTAAAAGCAACGGTAGGTTTACGTGTCAGTGTTAAAGAAGAGGAAGATGGTCTTGATCTTAGTGAGCATGGCATGGAAGCATACGCAGATTTTGTACAGCGAGGATCAGAAATAAGCTATTAATTAGGGTTTGCGAACATTATTTGCCGCTTTAATCAGTAACAAAGTGATTTACTCGGTAAGCCAAATACAACAGAGGGAGCTGTAAAAAGTGAAAAAAATTACGTGTATTATTCGCCCTTCAAAACTAGAGCATGTTAAGGAGTGCCTTGGCAGAGAGGGAATCAAAGGTATGACTGTAACGCATGTTATTGGCTGCGGGCTGCAAAAGGGCAAAACTGCCCAGTATAGAGGAAACCTTTATGAGATTGATTTGCTCCCAAAAGTAAAATTAGAGCTTGTTGTTTTAGATGAAAACGTTGATAAAATAATTAAGCTAATTGTTGCTGAAGCTAAAACAGGAGAAATAGGGGACGGAAAGATTTTCGTGTCTCCCGTAGAAAATGCTATTCGCATTCGTACATCAGAAGAGGGCGAGACGGCTTTATAGCTTAGAAATAAAAATAATATTTAATGTTAAAATTTATGAAGATGTTTTGCCTGCTATGGGAGCAGACTAACCATCTTTTTTTTAACTGGTTGAACAAGGAATTAGGAGGGCTATGTCGAAATACATATATCAGTAATAATTACCAGGTGAGGTAATGTAGATGAGAAGGTATCCTATTGATGTTTTGCGTCCCGGCATGATTTTGGCAAGACCTGTTATCGGTGCAGAGGGACAAATATATTTAAATTCAGGTGTTACATTAAAACCCCATTATTTAACCGGGCTGCGCCGGGCCGGGGTTTCTTCTGTTTACATTATTGATCCGCTCCTTGAAGGTGTTGAAATTCATGACATTGTGTCAGAAGAAACTCGACGTGAGGCTGTAAAAGTCTTAAAAGAAACACTGACTAAAAATAAGTTTTCCAGGGTGGATCAGAGAAGTTTTGTTTTGGATAACAATTTTAGGTTTAGACTGGAGAAAATGGTTGAGGAAGTATTAGCAAACAAAGATGTTGTTGTTAATCTTTCAGATATAAGGAATACGGGTGACTATACCTTTTTCCATTCTGTTAATGTTTGTACTCTTAGCCTTTTAACTGCAGCAGGAATGAATTATACCCGAACACAGCTGGAAGAGTTGGGCGTTGGTGCTTTGCTTCATGATATGGGGAAAATATGGATAGACGATAAAATATTGAATAAGCCCAGCAGTTTAACTCCGGAAGAGTATGAGGAAATTAAGAAGCATCCTGCTTTTGGTTTTGATATCTTATCTAAGCATTCAAATATACCTGTCAACAGCGTTAAGATTGTGCAACAGCACCATGAGCGTTGTGACGGCAGCGGATATCCTTACAAGCTTACACGTGGAGATATTCACCCTTCATCACGTTTGGTTATGATTGTGGATGTTTATGACGCATTAACTGCAGATCGTCCTTACAGAAGAGGTATGGCACCACATTTGGCTATAGAAATTATTCTATCCGGCAATGAAGCTTATGACGAAGGCGTGGTTCAGCATTTTTTCCGGCATCTAGCCGCATACCCTGTAGGTACGGCTGTAAGGCTGAGCAGCGGTGAGCTGGGGCTCGTTATAGATAATCATAAGGGAGCGCCTCTTCACCCGGTTGTCAGGATATTTAAAAGCCCTGATGGGTTATTCTACAGTAATCCTACCGACTTAAATCTGATTGAAAAGCTAAATGTTGTCATAACAGATGTTTTAACCGAAGCCGAAAAAGATTCTGAATTTCCTTTAAAATTTAAAGAGGGGGTAAGATAATGGCAACGCAAGTAGGCGAGATTTATCTTTGTCAAATCTGCGGCAATAAAGTAGAAGTAATGCAATCTGGAGTAGGAACGTTAGTTTGCTGTGGCAAGCCAATGGTTAAGGTCGAAAAGGAAGAAAAATAACCCGTTCATCACGGGTTATTTTTCTTCCTTTAGAGAAAGCCGTTTGTGGGTGTATGCCTGGTTGTTTTACAATTTAGCCAGGCGGCTATTTACAACCTGCCAGTTTATGTTTTTCATAAACGCATCAATATAGGGCGGGCGCTTAACCCCATAATCAATCATATAAGCATGCTCATATACATCCATCACAAGGATGGGAACGGAGTTCCAGATGGCTCCCAGATTATGTGAGTCACTGCCAAAATTGTGCAGCGTTCCACTTTCCTTGTCGTAAGCCAAGACTACCCAGCCGCGAACAGCCATTCCGGTTGCTTTAAAATCTGTTTCCCAGGCATTGTAAGAACCAAAATCACGATTAATCATGGTAAGTATTTCTCCGTCCGCTTCTGCACCAGAACCGCCTAGATTTTCAAAATAGGCTTCATGAAGTTTTGCTCCGTTTAATGCAAATGTTTCTTCGATTTTCATCGCTCGTAAGTCACTAAATGACTGGTTGGCTTTGTCATATTCAACAGATTGCAACAAAGAGCGTATTTCATTAACTTTATTTACATATCCTTTGTATAAAATACCATGATGCTCACTAAGCTGACGCTGAGAGAAACCTTCCAATTCACTGATTATTAGTTCCTTTGCTTTCAATTCCATCATATCTTCATCCTCCAATCCTTTATGATTTATCTTATTATATCAAAATAATCAAAGATAATGAACTAATTAAAGAAATGTGAGGTATTTAAGATGAATCAATATGCTCCCTTAATAATTATTACGGTTTGTGTCGTGATTTGGTTGCTGCTCACAAAGCTTGGCGGCGGTTGTTGACACTAAATTTTCTCACCGTGGTGAGAGAATTAGCCTAAAGTTTTCCGCACCGATGCCGATATAATCGGTAAATGAAGCGGGAGGATAAGGTATGAGTCAATTTAATATTGGTGTCAACGGACAGAAAACGTCTATTTTTAAGCCTTGCACAGTGGAAAAAACACAACATGCCAAGAAGAATAATAATACAATTGAAGCCTGCCAAAAAGCCGCGGAAGAAAAATTCAATAAATTGTTGAATTTTGTTAGGGAGCTTATTGAACAACAAGGCGGGTTAGCAAAAGGTCAGCTGGTTGTTCATCAGGAAGTACGCCTGGAGCTGGAAAAGGATTTGGGCGAGGAAGGATATTGGGGAGCGGAGAAAACAGCAGAAAGAATATTGACATTTGCTAAAAATCTGGCCGGAGACGACCCTTCGAAAATTGAACTGCTTAGAAATGCAGTGAACAAGGGATTTGAATCTGCGGAAAAAATACTCGGTGGTTTGCCAGATGTATCTAAACGGACTTATGAATTAGTTATGCAGGGCTTTAAAGCATGGGAAGAAGAGTTTGGAGCATAGCGTTTAATAAGCTCAACCTCATATATGGCAGTTCGCTTTGTTTTATTAACTAGTGAGCTGTCTTTTTTATGTTATTAAGCGAAAAATGCTTCAGATGAAATTGTAAAACCCCCTCGTTCTGCAGCTTGCTCAGCTCGTTGGACATGGCACTTCGATCAACAGATAAATAATCAGCTAACTCCTGGCGGCTGAACGGAATATCAAATTCATTGCTGCCATATTGAGCTGCTTGGTCAGATAAATATGAGAGCAGCTTTTCTCTAGTCGTTCGCTTTGAAAGATGTTCTATCTTCTTATTTAACATAATATTTTTAGTAGCTAAAATTTTAAGCATATTTTCTATCAGCTTAAGATGGAATTTGCAGACTGAAGAACAGGTGGAGATAATACGTTGGTAATCAACCCATAAAATCTCGCTTTCTGCTGCACTTATAACTGTTACCGGTAGCTTATCGGTTTGAACGCAGGAGAAAGATTCGGCAAAGAGCTGCCCTTGGGCAGCCTCTGACAAAATAGTTCGATTTCCTGTAAAGTCCTCTTTAATAATTTGCACCTTTCCAGCTAGTACAATGCCGACAGCAGAAACTTTTTGTCCTTCAAGCATAACCACATCTTTCTTTTTATATGTCTTTTTTTGTACATTTAAACAGGCAAGCATTCCTGCTAATTCATGATGGTGAATACCCTGAAACAAGGCTGTTTG
>DLMZ01000009.1:35875-65599 GCA_002479415.1 Firmicutes bacterium UBA7523 | reverse complement strand
AAACAAGGCTGTTTGACTTAAAAAATTAGTATATTCTTTCATAATCCACCCTTTCTGTTGTAAAAACAACAGCTTTTTTGTTTTTAATATAGTATAGTTTGATTAAGAAAGCAAGCTGATGAAAATATGAAAGAAAAATAATGTGAGAGGACGGGTTACATGATTAGAACAATAGTAAAAATTGATGAGAATAAATGCAACGGTTGTGGCTTGTGTGTGAAAGCTTGTCACGAAGGAGCTATAGCAATAGTAAATGGTAAGGCAAAGCTAGTGCGCGATGACTACTGTGACGGATTGGGTAATTGTTTGCCAGTGTGTGCTACTGGTGCAATTTCCTTTGAGGAGAGGGAAGCAGCACCTTTTGATGAAGAAGCTGCGAAAGCTAATCAAGAAAGGATAAATCATGTGTGTTCCGGTGGATGTCCCGGCAGTGCGGCAAGGCCTCTTCACAGCCAAGCTGTTAAAGATGTAGAGCATAAATCATCTGAGCCAGCTCAGAGTGAGTTGATGCAGTGGCCTGTGCAAATTAAGCTGGTACCGGTTAATGCTCCTTATTTTAACGATGCAAATCTCTTAGTGGCAGCAGATTGTACAGCATTTGCCTATGGCTATTTTCATCAAAAGTTTATTAAAAACCATATAACAATAATTGGTTGCCCAAAGCTGGATATGGTGGACTATACAGAAAAACTTACAGCAATAATAAAGAGCAATAACATTAAAAGCCTAAAGCTGGTAAGAATGCAGGTTCCTTGCTGCGGCGGGCTTGAACATGCAGTAAAACAAGCATTGATTAATAGCGGTAAAATGATTCCCTGGCAGATAGTAGTAATCTCTCCCGACGGGAAGATAATAGAAGATTAATATGAGGAGGAGAAAAATGGATAATATGTTTTGTTTTCAATGTGAGCAAACTGCAGGGCAAAAAGCATGCACTGGCAGAAAGGGTGTTTGTGGCAAGGAGGAGGACACCTCTAATTTGCAGGATGAACTGACCGGAGCGTTAATTGGGCTTGCTCGCGCTGCCGAAAGCAATGAGCTCACAGCAGCTGCCAACAGAGCTATGATTGAGGGTCTTTTTGCAACTATAACGAACGTCGACTTTGACAACGAAGCGGTGCAGCGAAAGATAGAAGCGGTACATTCAGAAAAAGCCAACCTGATTTTACAGAGCAATAGTTCTAACAACATTGATGATTATGATATGAAAGCTCTATGGAATGATAATGAAGATATCCGTTCTCTTAAGTCCCTCATTCTGTTTGGCCTGAAAGGCATGGCTGCTTATGCTTTTCATGCATTAGTACTGGGTTACACAGACGAAGAAGTAAACAGTTTTTTTTATACGGGACTGCGTGCTGTAGGTGAGAATAAAAGCATTGATGAGTTACTTCCCATTGTGTTGGAAACAGGAAGAGTTAATCTTAAGTGCATGGAATTGCTGGACCGTGCTAACACCGAAACTTATGGCAGCCCTGTGCCAACAACAGTGTCTTTAACCATTGAAAAAGGGCCGTTCATTGTCGTTTCAGGACATGATCTTAAAGATTTAAGCTTGCTTTTGGAGCAGACAAAGGATAAAGGCATCAATATCTACACACACGGAGAAATGTTGCCTGCTCACGCTTACCCCAAGCTAAAAGCTTACCCACATTTGAAGGGGAACTTCGGCACTGCGTGGCAGAATCAACAGAAAGAATTTGCAAATATTCCAGCGCCTGTACTATTTAACACCAATTGCTTGATGCCGGTAAAGGACAGCTACAGCGACAGAATATTTACAACAGATGTGGTTGCTTATCCCGGCATGGTTCATATTGATGATAATAAGGAATTTACGCCGGTAATTAATAAAGCGCTGGAATTGGGCGGCTATGCTGAAGACACTGTAATGACCGGTATCAATGGAGGAGAGCAAGTAACTACCGGTTTCGGGCATGGTGTGGTGCTTTCCATTGCAGATAAAGTAATCGAAGCCGTAAAAGCAGGCAGCATTAAGCATTTCTTCCTTGTTGGCGGGTGTGACGGAGCAAGGCCTGGACGCAATTATTATACCGAGTTTGTGCAAAAGGCTCCCTCTGACAGCGCTATCCTGACTCTGGCATGTGGCAAATACCGTTTCAATGACCTTGATTTAGGCACAATAGGCGGTTTGCCGCGACTGTTAGACATGGGTCAATGCAACGACGCCTACAGCGCCATCCGTGTTGCAGCCGCACTGGCAGAAGCTTTTAACTGTGACGTCAATGACCTGCCGCTTACACTAGTTCTTTCGTGGTATGAGCAAAAGGCTGTATGTATATTGCTCTCCTTACTTCACCTCGGCTTGAAGAACATCTACATTGGGCCGTCACTTCCGGCTTTTGTTTCTCCCAATGTATTAAACGTACTGGTTGAAAACTACAGCCTAACTCCAATTTCCACACCGGAAGAAGACCTGAAGAAAATCCTTGCTTAATTTTTCAGTGCGACAGGGAAGTGTTCCCTGTCGCATTATTAGTTGGAGTAAGCATGTTGCTGTCGGGGAATAATTGCTTCATAGGGTTATTTTTGTACTAAGCTATAGGGAGGCAGCAAATGACAAAGCACAAAAAAAAACCGGAGAACATGACCCCTTGGGAAAAATTCTTGGAAAAAATTAAATTTGAAGTGGCAGATGAATTGGGACTTACAGATAAAATTAAAAAACAAGGCTGGGAGAACCTGACTGCAAGGGAAGCAGGGCAAGTTGGCGGCTATGTTTCCCGCAGATTACGAAAACAAGCAGTGAAAAAATATGCTGTAACCGGCAAAGACAGTTAATTTTAAAAGCTCCTGACGGAGCTTTTTCTTTGATTCTGCTTCAGCTTATGGTATAAATGAGGTAACCGCTTTGACAATAAAGGAGGAAAATAATGCGTCTGGGCTCTCATTTAACGGTTTCTAAAGGGTTTGATCAAGCAGCTAAGCAAGCTAGGGAGATAGGTGCTAATACTTTTCAGTTTTTTACTCGCAACCCAAGGGGTGGTGCGGCAAGAAACATTCCTTCAGAAGAAATAGTAAGATGGCGCGCTCTTAAAGAAGAATACGATATTGCTCCAATTGTTGGGCATATGCCTTATACTGTTAACATGGCTGCTCCGGCGGAGCGTTCATTTACCTTTGCTAAAATGGTTGTGGCTGATGATTTAAATCGTATGAATAAAGTAGGAGTTGAGTTTCTTGTAATTCACCCCGGTTCGCACGCAGGTTCTGGACGCGATGCAGGGATAAAGCGTATTGTTGAGTGCCTGGAAGAAGCCTTTATGCCGTTTGACGGGGAGACAAATTTACTGTTGGAAACAATGGCAGGTGCAGGGTCGGAAATAGGAACTTTTGACGAAATAAAAGAGATATTTAGTGCATTAGGCCATCCTGACCGTTTGGCAGTATGCCTTGATACCTGCCATCTTACCGCCGAAGGGTATGATTTTTTGCGCTTAGAAGAGGTAGAAAGGCTTGTGGCAGAAATCGAAAGGACTGTTGGCCTTGACAAGGTAAAGGTAATCCATCTAAACGACTCAAAGTTCCCGCCCGGTTCCCATAAGGATCGCCATGAACGCATTGGGCGCGGTTATCTGGAGAAAGAAGGCTTGCTTAATTTTATTACACATCCTGCCTTCAGTAACTTGCCAATGTTACTTGAAACACCTGTAGATGATTATATTGAGTATGGTGAAGAAATTGCGCTTATTAAATCGTGGCTTGATTAGCGGGACATCCCGAAATACATGTTTAATCTTAAAACCTGCCCGCTCGGGCAGGTTTTGTTAATGCATAAAACAAAAGGAAATTAGATCTGTCTTTTTATCCTGAAAGCCTAAAAGACCCTGCTCTCAAGCTTTCTAGATGTAAAACTATCACCGAATGCAGATACATTATTTCATTATGTAACAATAAATAAGCCACGGCATAGTATATAGAACAAACATAGGTTTTATCTGAGCAATCCAAAGACTATGGAAACTTAAGGTAAAATGTAATGATAAAAAAACAATCAACGTTAACCGACAGATGGGGAAAGAATATTTCTTCTGCAGAAATTCAATGGATATGTAAAAAACACTACCTAGGAAAGTGCCGGAAAATATATGGCAGGCTTTCCGGAGGCCTTTCCAATGCAGTTATTTTAATCAAAACCGAAAAAGGCAAGTATGTTATCAGATTTTTCAGCTTTCCAGCTTCAAAGGAAAGATTAGACTATATTCAGGAAGCAATTATTACTTTGAAAAAAGCTTCTCTCCCAGTTATAAGTGCCATCAAAAATGATAACGGAGAAAATTTTTCTGTTATTAACAACAGAACTGTTCAAGTATTTCCTTATATTGAAGGGTCAGTTTTTCAATACAAGCCTGAACAAATAAAGTCCAGCGCCAAAATACAAAATGACTTTCACAACGCTCTTAGATCATTTAAAAAAGGGCCGTTACCAACAGATTCTATTTACCCTACTAACGAAAATTTGGAAAAAAGGGTGCAACGACTTTATAAATGTGGCACTTTTTCATCCTCTGAATTTAAAAAGATTGAGTCTCTTCACTCTATGATAATTAAACATTGGCAAAATGAAAATACGTCTAATTTAGCTAAAACAATCATCCATGATGACTGGCATTTGTGGAACTCGCTATATCATCAAGATGGGTCAGTAGCAGTTATTTTGGATTTTGATCATCTGCAACATGGAGAAAGAATATACGATATTGCTTTTGCAATGTATTCTCTCTATAAAATAAATACAGACTGCAAATCAAATCAAATGCCTATACTTTTTTTAAAACAGTACGAAGAATTATTGCCAGACGAAAAAAATATCTTACCATTAGCCATTGCCAAAGTATGCTTATATAACATTTATTGGTGTGCAGAATGTTTGAGAAATGAATTTGACAGACACATGAAAAAGAATGAAATATTAATGCACTATTTTTATGATATGGACTATGATGACTTTTTCAATTTGAGTCATATTTAGGAGCATCTATATATTGCAGTCATATACTGATTATGGGGTGTAAAAAAAAACGCGCATTTTTGATACTGTCCTGATATATCGTTGTTCAACATTAAAAGCATGCTTTCATATACTGTGAGTAAAATTTTCAAGAGAAAGGATGCGCTTCGTATGAAAGCGGTCATTTTATGTGGCGGAAAAGGCCTGAGGATGACTGGTGCTGCCAGGTTAAGCTGTAAGCCGCTGATTGAAATAGGCGGCATGCCGATTCTGTGGCACATCATGAAAATATTTAAGGTATATGGTATAAATAAGTTTGTCTTGTGCTTAGGTCACTACGGCAATAATATCAAGGAGTACTTCTTAAACCTCAATTGGCAAAACAATAGCTTTCATTTAACTAAGGGGGAAGTTCACTTTTACAGCCGGCCGGAAGAATGGGATATTGTTTTTGCCGATACAGGTCTGGAAACTATGACCGGCGGCAGGATTCTGCAAATAGAAAAATTTATTGAAGAAGACGAGTTCATGTTGACTTATGGTGACGGCGTCGCGGATATTCCGCTCGACCGGCTGTTGGCTTTCCACCGTCAAAAGGGGAAATTTGCCACGGTTACCGGCGTAAGGCACAGGTCAAGTTATGGCGTTATAGAGGTTGAAAATGGGAGTGCGGCAAGCTTTCGGGAAAAGCCTCTGTTAGACGGCTGGATTAACGGAGGCTTTTATGTGCTAAACAAAAAAGTATTTGATTATATCAACGGCGACAGTTGTGTCTGGGAAAATGAACCTTTGAGCAAACTGGTCCGGGATAACCAACTGGCTGTATACCAGCACCGGGGATTCTGGCAACCGATGGACACGGCAAAGGATGCGGAGCTTTTAAATGGTCTGTGGCACAGCAACAACATGCCGTGGGTTAAATGGTAATTAAGGAGGCACATTATGTCCGGTGACTTCGCCAGTAAAAATATCCTGGTAACAGGTGCCAGCGGGTTTATCGGCTCTCACGTTGCCCAAAGAATGGTAAAGGAAAACGCACGGGTTGCGATAATCGCTAGAGAAAACTCAGATTTATGGCGGCTTAACGAGATAAGGCATGACATTGCCGTCTGTCGCACCGACATCAGGGATTTTGAAAAGTTGAATGCCTGCATAAATAGAATTATGCCTGACTACGTATTTCACATGGCTGCTTACGGCGTTGATTCCCGTCAGAAGGATTGGTCTACAGCTGCTCAAACTAATATCCTGGGTACCGTAAACCTGATGAAGTCCCTAAAACAAGCGGGTTGTGAAAAGTTTCTCCATATCGGCTCGTGCATGGAATACGGGGATAAACAAGAGATTGTCAGCGAAGATGCTGTGTTGGAACCTTTTAATATTTACGGCAGCACCAAGGCGGCCGCCACAATTATGGCGCACCAGCTTGCGGCTGAGGCCGGCATTGATATAGTTACGCTAAGGGCTTTCGGCATTTTCGGGGAAAATGAGGGCAGCCATAAATTCTTCCCTCACATTATCCTTTCTTTGCTTAAGGGTTCCAGAGTAGACTTAACCGCCTGTGAGCAATACAGGGATTACTGCTACATTGAAAACATTATTGACGGATTTGTACTGGCAGCGTCAGACATAAAATGTAATAATGCGGTTTTTAATATCGGCAGCGGGACTGTCCACCAGTTGAATTATTACGTGGATATGGTATACGAGTTGATGAAGAACAACACAAAGCCTAATTACGGAGCCATTCCCTACAGATCTAATGAAGTTTGGAAACCTCGCCCCGATATCGGCAAGATAAGAAACGTATTAAACTGGGAGCCCAAAATTCCTTTAAAGGATGGGTTAAACAAGACCATTGCCTGGTATGAAAGAAATATCGAACTGTACATTGGTACCGGGAGGTGAATCACACTAATGCCAGTAAGTGCTGTTATCCAAGCAGACATTAAAAATATTTATAATAATTTAAAAGCAGAATTAAGCGCAATCGAGGGAAGCAAATGGCTTATCAGCGGCGGTGCCGGCTTTCTTGGCGGATATTTCCTTGATTTGCTGCACTATTGTAACGAGAATGTTTTCAAAAAACCATGCACTGTTTTTTGCATTGAAAACTTTATCTCCGGAACGCCGACACGTATTCAGCACCTGGAGGGCAACAAACACTTCCGGGTAATCAGAGCGGATATTGTAAAATCAATTGATTTAGCAGGCCCTTTTGATTATATAGTCCATGCCGCAAGCATCGCTTCTCCCTCCTTTTACAGAAAATATCCACTGCAAACGATTGAAACGAATGTGCTGGGTCTGAAAAATTTGCTGGAATTAGGGAAAGGCGAAAATCTTAAAGGCTTTCTCTTCTTTTCAACCAGTGAGATATACGGTGACCCTTCGCCCCAATTTATACCTACCCCTGAGCATTATAACGGTAATGTATCCTGCACTGGTCCAAGAGCCTGTTACGATGAATCAAAAAGGCTGGGAGAAACTTTGGCGGTATTCTATCACCGGGAATACGGCCTGCCGGTAAAAACAGTCAGACCTTTTAATATCTACGGGCCGGGATTGAAACTTGATGACAAAAGGGTAATACCTGATTTTTTCAGCGACGCCCTAAGCAAAAGAAAAATAACTGTTTTAAGTAACGGGTTGCCAACAAGAAGCTTTTGTTATGTTAGTGACGCTGTCACCGGTTTCTTTAAAGCCCTGCTCTGCCGTTACGACGGAGAGGCATTTAATGTAGGCAATGATGATCTGGAAATCAGCATTGAAACGCTGGCAACTATAATTGCCGAATTGGTTGGTGGGGTTGAAATAGAATTCAGTAAAAGCAGCGAGGCTGATTATCTTACAGATAACCCTCAAAGGAGATGCCCTGATTTAACTAAAGCCAGGAGTCTTCTTAATTATCAGCCCGAGATAAACCTGGCGACAGGACTAACAAGAACTTTAGCATGGTACAAAGAAGTATATTAATTAAATGGAGCTGCTGCATGGAGTGAAAATTACAATCGTCGGAACTGGTTATGTGGGTCTCGTAACAGGGGTATGCCTGGCTGCCAAAGGGCATCAGGTAACCTGTGTAGATAAAAATCTGGATATAGTTGAACGAATAAATCAACTACAAACACCCATCTACGAACCTGGGCTGCCGGAACTACTGAGACAGGTTGTAGTTTCAGGGAGTTTGGTTGCGACAAATGATTTAAGAAGTTCGGTATTGACTTCAGAAGTATCAATAATCACAGTGGGAACTCCCTCGGGCGACGGGGGTATTGACTTAAGCTATATAGAAGATTCAGCCCGGGAAATAGGAACTGCACTGAGGGATAAATCAGACTATCATATTGTGTGCGTTAAGAGCACAGTCGTTCCCACCACTACCGATACTCTAGTAAAGAATGTTCTAAAAGCTACTTCTGGTAAAGACCCGGGTGAATTCGGCCTAGCTATGAACCCTGAATTTTTAAGGGAAGGCAAAGCAGTCGAAGATTTCATGTATCCCGACAGAATAGTAATTGGTGCACTTGATAATAAAAGCTTTGCCGGCATGAGCAAAGTGTATGAGGGCCTCTTTGATGCCCCGATTATCAAGGTAAACCTCAGGACTGCTGAAATGATAAAATATACGGCCAATGCCCTGCTGGCGACATTGATTTCTTATTCAAACGAAGTAGCCTCTATTTGTGAAACGACAGGCGGAATCGATATCAAAGAAGTTATGACAGCCGTAACTTTGGATAAAAGGTTTAACCCCAAAATAGAAGGCTTGTTGGTCAATCCCGAGGCAAACCAGTACCTGCAGGCCGGGTGCGGGTTTGGTGGCAGCTGTTTTCCCAAGGACGTAATGGCACTTGTCTCCTTCAGCACTGCAAAGGGTTACCGGCCGCGCATTATTGAGTCCACCCTCAGGATAAATGTCGAGCAGCCACAGAGATTGCTCGGCAGGCTGGAACAACTGCTCGGTACTTTTGCAAACAAAAAAATCGCGGTGCTGGGTCTCGCATTTAAACCCGAAACCGACGACGTGAGGGAATCGCCCAGTATCGCCATCATCACCAGCCTGCTGGAGAAAAAAGCCAAGGTTTTTGCTGTAGACCCGGTTGCCGCAGCCAACATGAAAGCTATTATTCCACCGTCGGATTCCATCATATACACAACCGACTACAGAATTGCCCTGCACGATGCCGATGCCGTCATCCTGGTAACCTCATGGTCGCAATTTATAAAGATACCCCCGGAGGAGTATTTATGTTTAATGAAAAATCCGCTTGTTGTGGATGGACGCAGGGTTTTGGATAAAGCATCCCTGGAGATGGCAGGATGCTCTTATCTCGGCGTCGGTCTCGTATAGGAAGGGGTGAATACTGGATGATACCGCAGGTTGAACTGACAGATATAATGCCATTTGAAGATGCGCGGGGGTCTCTGAAAAAAATACTAATGCAAAGCCGGCTGGAAGCAGGCAATATCGAAGAGGTTTACCTTATCTACACCGGCAAGGGAGCCGTCAGGGGCAACCATTACCATAAAATCACGCTGGAATATTTTGCGGTTGTCAGCGGCCGGGCAACAATTGCACTGCAAAATCTTGCGACGGAAACAGTGCATAAACTTGAGCTTTTAGCCGCAGACAACAAAATTATTAAAGTACCCCCCGGTGTGGCTCACGCGTTTAAAAACGAAGTTGAAGAGCCGCTTATCATCCTTGCGGTATCAACCAGGGAATACGACAAACTGGACTCTGATACCTTTCCATTTATTATTCTCTAGTATCACAGGAACATTCAAAGGAGTGCTGCGACAGTGACCCATTACTACTGCTCAACATTTAGCAAAGGGTATGCTTACAGAGGGTTATTATTGTATAACTCCCTATTGCGCTGGGATAAAGACTTTCACTTTTTCATGGTCTGCCTAAACGATGAGGTAAAAAAACTGTTTGAACAAATGAACTTAAAAAATGCCACAATAATATCCATGTCCGCCGTAGAAAGTGAAGACCCACAATTACCGGCAGTGAAGGAAATGCGTAACGAGCAGGAATATGCCTGGACTTCAAAAGCCTCCGTCATGCTTCATATTTTAAGTAATTTCGAGCACATCGATCATATCGTCTGGCTGGATGGAGATACACTCTTTTTTTCCGACCCGGAACCTATCTTCGAAGAATGGGGCCAACATTCCATCATGCTAAATAAGGGCAGATGGAACAAAGCGGAACAGCGCAATATAGAGCGCTACGGCAGATACAATACAGGCCTGATGGGGTTTAGAAGGGATAAACAGGCTCTCGGATGCTTGAATTGGTTCAGAGATCGGTTGATTGAGTGGTGCTATGCCAGGGAAGAAAAAAAACTCTGGAGTGACCAGGTTTATGTAAATGACTGGCCGGAAAGGTTTAGCAGCGTGACGGTAGTTAAAAATATCGGCATCAATGTCACTCCACCCGTGATTGTAGATAACAAGGTAACCGGTGACGGCAAATATATCTATATTAACGGGAAAAGGCTGGTTTTTTTCCACTACTCGCAATTCACCTATTACGATGGCAATGAATTTGAGCTTTGTCGCTTTGTACAGTATTTATCTGACGATGTGCTGAAAATGATTTATCTGCCTTATATAAAGGCCTGTAATGAGATTATGGAGCAAATACGCAAAGTTGACAGAGATTTCTACCTAACTGCCCGGCCAAAAGAAAAATATATCAGGAATTATTTTAACCTAGCCACCAATGAGAACGCAAAAAAAATGCTAAATTTCTGCACCGTTTTGAGCAAGGATTATTTAATCCAGTGCCTCGCGCTTTATAATTCACTAAAAAAGCATACCAAGCAGTTTCATCTCTGGATTTTATGCGTTAACGATACAACTTACAGTTTACTTGAAAAATTGAATCTGGACGGCGTTACCCTAGTCAGTCTGAAAATTATCAGGGACAAAAAACTGGCTAAAATTGAGAAAGAACGACAACTGAATGAATTTTGCTGGACACTGAAGGCTTCGTTTATATATTATTTGCTGAAAAACAATTACAATCTTGATTCAATTCTTTATTTGGATGCCGATCTGTATTTCTTTAAGGACGCAAGAGATATCTACAACGAGTGGGGAGAACATTCCGTCTTCCTGACGAGATTGTGGCAAAGCAAAAAGTGGGAGCAAAGGCTCGGCAGGTATTCAGCGGGGCTTGTAGGCTTTAAAAGGGATAGAAACGGGCTGCGCTGCCTCAAATACTGGAGGAAACAGTGCCTTAACTGGTGTTACAAAAGGTTTCAAAAAGGGCTGTGGGGAGACCAGAAATACTTGAATGAATGGCCGCAGAAGTTCTCCAAAGTAAAAATATCAAAAAACAAAGGCGTAAATGCCGGTTCATGGAACATAAGGATAGGCATCAGGGTTAAAAAGGAAAATGATGTCCTCTATTTTAACGATACGAAACTGGTATGTTTCCACTATAGCGGATTTCAGATTATTAAGGAAAACAAGTTTGAATTGTGCAGATGGAACAAAAGGGCTGCTAGGGCTGATAACATTTACTCGGTATACGTAAAGGAGATTCGTCAAATAATTGCCCAGGTAAAGTCTGTAGATAGTAATTTTATTAGCAGCCTTGAAAGGAAACACCGCTTATGACTCACTACTACTGCTCAACATTCAGCAAGAATTATGCTTACAGGGGTTTGCTGCTGTATAACTCCCTTTTGAAATGGGATCAGGATTTTCACTTTTTCATGTTTTGCCTGGATAACGAGGTCAAAAGACTGTATGGACAGATGAATTTAAAGAATGCCACAATTCTCTCCCTCTCCGACGTGGAAAGAGACGACCATCAATTGGTTGCAGTGAAGAAAACACGCAACGACAAAGAATACGCCTGGACCTCAAAAGCGTCAATCATGCTTTTTGTCTTCAAGCACTTCCCTCAGGCAGACCATATCGTCTGGCTGGACGGAGACACCTTCTTTTACTCAGGCCCTTCGCCCATCTTTGCAGAATGGGGACAATACTCAATTATGCTTACCGAGGAAAGATGGAGAAAAAACGAAAAACCCAAGATTAAACTATTTGGCAGATATAATACAGGCTTTATGGGATTTAAGAGAGATAAGCACTCACTCCAATGCCTGGATTGGTTTAGAAAAAAATTGATCAAGTGGTGCTATGACAAACATGAGCATAACCTCTGGAGTGACCAGGTCTATGTCAATGACTGGCGGGATAGGTTCGCCAACGTCGGTGTAATCAAAAATATGGGTGTTAATGTCACCCCGTACATTATTACCGGTACTGAAACAACCAAGGATGATGGTTATGTGCTTGTAAACGGTGAAAGGCTAATTTTTTTTCATCATTATGGCTTCAGGTACTATGACGGCAACGAATTTGACCTTTGCATTTACAGTATGCCATTTTCAGACAATGTAATCACGTGGGTGTACCTGCCCTACATCAAAGCCTGCAACCAGGTTATGGAGCAAATACGTAAAGTCGACAAAGATTTTTACACGCCGTCCAGGCCAAAGGCAGAGCTGATAAGCAACTACTTTAACCTAGCGGCCAATGAAAAGAAAGACGCCTCATTGCCACACATATGCACCTTACTGAGTAAGGATTACCTGCTCCAAGGCCTAGCGCTCTACTATTCCTTGCAACGGCATACCAAGCAGTTTCGTTTCTGGGTATTGTGCGTGGATGACACGGCTTATGAGCTGTTGGACAAAATGAAGCTGCCCAAAGTAACCTTGGTCAGCCTGAAAAATATCAAGAACAAAAAACTGGCAAAAGTTGAGAAGCAACGAAAGCTTAACGAGTTTTGCTGGACCTTAAAGGCGCCGTTTATAGAGTACCTGTTGAAGAACAATTACAATCTGGAGTCAATTCTGTACGTAGACGCGGATATATTTTTCTTTAAAGATGCAACGAAAATTTTTGAAGAATGGGGAAGCTACTCTGTTTTCATTACTAAGATGTGGCTCGGCCCAAAATGGAGCAAAAAGGTAGGCAGATACTCAGCCGGTCTCATTGGATTTAAAAGGGATAAAATTGGCATGAAATGCCTATACTCATGGCGTCAAAAATGTCTAAAATGGTGTTATGACATACGGGAGTTCGGGCTGTGGACGGATCAAAAATACCTGGATGAGTGGCCGCGCCGGTTTCACGGGGTCAGAATATCTGAAAACATAGGCATTAATTCCGGTCCCTGGAATATAAAAAGAGATTTTAAAGTGTTTTCGAAAGGTGACGGTATCTGGTTTGACGATACTGAAGTAGTCTGCTATCACTTCAGCGGGTTTGAAATAATCAACAAAGAAAAATATGAACCGTGCAACAGAAAGAAGCTACCTGCCAAAACCGAAATTATCTATTCGTTATACGCAGGAGAGATGCAAAAAATAATAGCACAGCTAAAGTCTGTAGATAACAGTTTTATCCCGGGTACCGGAAGGCAGTTACCTTGACAAGGGGAGTGGACGTGATTAAACATCGGGACATCAAAAGTAAAATGATCAAAGCCAAAGTTCTGTTTAAGCATCCCATAGTAGCCAGGCATGTTCCCAAGACCGTCTGGTATAACTCCCAGAACCTAAAAAGAATGCTGGACGGTTATGGTAGTATATATGTCAAAGCTAATAAGGGTTGGCAGGGAAACTGGGTTATTCGTATCAAGAAACTCAGCACATACGAATATGAGCTTGCCGACAACGAAGTTGCAAAACTTATCCACCCGGCTGATCTAGAAACGGAACTTGAAGCGATGATGGATAAAAAAACATATATCATTCAGCAGGGAATCGATCTAGCAACATACAAAGGGTGTCCTTTTGATATACGGATGGTGATGCAAAAACCATATGATACTTGGGAACTTACCCTCACGGCGGCCAAAGTCGCATCACGGGAAGATGCTGTTGTAACCAATGTATCAAAAGGAGCCAAGGATTACCCTCTAAATGACATTATACTGGAATACGACCAGAAACAGGATCCGATGGCCACATTGAAAGAACTGATTAATCTGTCACACCAAATATCTGGCATCCTAGGGTCCAGTCTTCCCTTTAGGATTATTGGCCTGGACATGGCATTAGACAAGGAAGGCAAGGTTTGGTTTATAGAGGCCAACACCAGGCCCCAATGCGCCCGCTGCATACTGGTTAATGATAAAAGTTCCGTTGATAAATTTGAAAATGCGCAAAATATTATTAAAAGAGAACGATAAAGGTTTTAATCACCATTACCTGCTTCAACTGCTGTAACCCTTAACAACATTCATATTATCTACCCCATGTACGTTGAATCAATGGCCGAAACCACGTGTGTATGGGTTTAGGATACTCTTGTCGCAGAGGCTAGCTGTTAAGATAATCTAAAATAGTTTGCCAATCACAGTGGTTATTGATATTGGAGCCGGCAATGGCTATTCCTTTTTTGTCTCCGGGTTGAATGCGTTTTACGATTTCATGGAGACGCTCAATAGCAGTAAATGTATCATAATGTACTAAAATAACCGGCACATTTTTTTCAATAGCTCGGGCTAGAACACCTACGTCGGGATATAGGCCTCCGGTCAATATCAACACTGAGGTATTGGTTTCCAGAGCGGTAACGGCCATATCCGAGCGGTCTCCTCCTGTGATTACTGCTTTATTTGCAGCGCGGCGGAGGTACCCTAGAGCACTTTCGATAGTCATAGAGCCAACTATGACGTCTTCCACTAAGCTGTCCATGCCAATCTCGCCTGTTAACAGCTCTCCGCCCAGAGCCTCGTAATACTCACGCACAGTAGGTGCGGCAATTTCCGCTCTTTGCGGCACAATGCCAAGCAGATTATTGTCGAAGTTTTCTAAAATAGGTGCATAAATGCCTCGTGTTTTATCAAGCAAAGTGCGCTCAACGTTATTAAAAATATTGCCTAGGAGATTTGTTCCTGCCAGTTTGAAATATTCGTTGTAAAAGATCATCTTATCCAGGCTGTGGTCGTCTTCAATTTGAGCAATGTAGATGATTGCGCTATTAAACATTTTAGTCAGATGAACCGAGTCCAAGCCTTTGCCTGCGGCGGAATATGGAGCAAGATACCCTTCAATCAGAACAACGTCGACTGTGGCGGCGATTTCTTCAAACGCATTCTGTATATTCTTTTTGAGCTCTGCAGGGTCTCGCCTTGTTCCCACGGAAAGATAGCATGGCCCTGTTTTTACTGGAGTAAGGATATGGTCTTCTTGTGGCAGGGAGAATGTTTGTTTAAAGAGCAATACATCTTTATCTACTTGGCTTTCTTGCCCTTTAGCGGAGCTAAAGGGTTTGAAATAGCCTATTTTTTTGCCTATTTCTTGCAGCTTAAGAGCTAACCCTAAAGCAACTACTGTTTTTCCGCTGCCTGCTGTTCCGGTAATAAATAGACTTTTCATTATTTCCACCTCATTTGCTAATCTTTGCTACGTGATACTGTAATCTTCACATCGAGAGCTACAGCACTTTCGGGATAGGCTATAACAGGATTTAAGTCAATTTCTGTAATCTCCGGAAAGTCTAAGGAGAGCCGTGCTACTCTGGCAATGGTATCAATGATTTTATTTATATCTGATCCTTTATTGCCGCGGTAACCTCTTATTAGAGTGTACGCTTTTGTTTCGGCAATCATTTCTTCAATTTGCGCTCTGGTCAACCCTTGTGCCAGACGAAAGGAAGCATCTTTTAATAAATTGACATATATACCGCCAAGGCCAAAGGCCAGCAGCGGGCCAAACTGGACGTCGCGTACCATTCCGATAATCAGTTCATTGCCGTGTGGCATCATTTTTTGCACTTCAATTCCATAAATAGGTGTTCTTGGCATTAATCGTGTAACGCTTTCCATAATTGAATGAAAAGCTTCAGTCACTTGTTTCCCATTTTGCAGACCAACTTTGACTCCGCCCACATCGCTTTTGTGCATTATTTTTGGAGAAGAAATTTTTAAAACTGAGGGAAAACCTTGAGATTCTGAGATTTCTACGGCCTCCTCAGCTGTTTTAGCCAAATAGACGGGAGCCACAGAGATTCCGTATGCTTCCGCAATCTGTGTTGCTTCATAGCCTAGTAATACTAACCGTCTGTCACGCAACACATCGTAAAAAACAGCTTTAGCTGCTTTACTGTCAATGTTATTCTTTATTTTTGGCAGACTTTGCTCACGGCTTAATTTTTGCCGCATATTTGCATATTTAACCATGCCAGAAAAAGCTTTAACTGCAGTTTCAGGAAATGTGAAACAAGGTAATCCGGAGGAAGTAAGGATACGACGCCCCTCGTTAAGTCCTTCCCCGCCCATAAATGCGGTGAAAACAGGTTTTTCTATGTGTTTTTTTTGTAATTCAACTATTACATTGGCTGTTTTTTCCGGTTCTGTTACAGCTGCGGGTGCAAGAAGAACCAAAACACAGTCAGTATTTTCATCGTCAAGGACTGCTTGTATGGAATCATGGTATCTTCCGGTTCTGGCGTCACCAAGAACGTCAACCGGATTATAAATGTTTGCCTCGGACGGTAGTAATTTTCGCATTCGTTCAACTGTATTTTTGTCGAAGCTAGCCATTTGCATTCCGTATTCTTCCACACTGTCTGTTGCGATAATTCCTGGGCCTCCGGAGTTGGTGACAATGGCGATTCTTCTGCCTGCAGGAATAGGCTGATTAACAAATGCAATTGCTAAGTCAAAAAGATCGGACATATTTTTTGCGCGGATAACACCGCTTTGCATAAAAGCTGTTTCGTAAGCCACCTCACTTCCTGCAAGTGCTCCGGTATGAGATGATGCTGCTCTTGCTCCTGCTGTGGAAATACCGGATTTTAAGATTATTACCGGTTTACGTTTACTTGCTTCACTAACTACTTGGAGAAATCGTTGACCATCTGCAACATCTTCAATATAACAAAGGATTACTTTGGTATTGGCATCTTCTGCAGCCGCCCAGATAAAGTCGACTTCGTTTAAATCTGCTTTGTTTCCCATGGATATAAAGCGGGAAAAGCCTAAGCCGATACTGCGGCTCCAGTCCAAGATTGCCAGCAGCATGGCTCCGCTTTGTGAAATAAAAGCTATCTCTCCCTTTAGGGGGAAACTGTTAGCAAAGGATGCGTTAACAGGGGTGTGAGTATCCATGATTCCGACCACATTAGGTCCGACCAAGCGCATATTATATTTTTGGCAAACAGATAATAATTCTTTTTCCCGCTTTAATCCCTGAGACCCGGTCTCTTTAAACCCAGCTGTTACTACAAGCAGAAAGCCGACTCCTGCTTCACCGCAATTTTTAGCTATTGACAACACACTTTCGGCTGGAACGGCAATAATAACTAAATCAATTACTTTGCCGATATCTTTTACTGTGGGGTAGCTTTTTAACCCTAAAATTTTTGAAGAGCTTGGATTTACAGGGTAAACTTCCCCTATAAAGCCGCTGCTTATAATATTTGTTATGATAGAATGGCCAATCTTTCCTTCTGTATTTGATGCGCCAACGACTGCTATTGTTTTCGGATTAAATAATGAATCTAGTATGTTCATATATCTACACCTCTTCAAGACTCCGGTTATAATTGAATAGTTAGTAATATTGTTCAAATCATTGTGAAAAATTATGCCCTAAAAGTGATATTTGAATAGAATTGCTCTTCGGCTTAAGCGGCAGCAGGATGAAAAGGAGTATTTTGTCGAAATTTGTGTTGTTGAGGAAGGAAAGAAAAATGTAGAGGCGAATATAAGCTTATGAAGTTGTTTGAAACGGCGGTGGTTTTTTGCAGGATATAAAGCAGCTGGACAAGGTTCTGAAAACAACTATAGACGCAGTGGCACAGGGCCGTGAGCAAATATGTTCTTTTGCTCAGAGTTCAAGAGCAGAGCGGGATGAAATATTGAGCAAGTTGGTAGATCTCAAAGGAGATATACTGGATGTTATAACTACTGTGGACAGGCTGGAAAAGGAAGAGAAGCTTGCACGTTTGTATTTAATGGAGGTTAACCGTAATTTCCAGTCATATTCAGAAAAAGATATACAAGCTGCATACCAAGAAGCTCAACATATTCAGCTCCAACTGGGGTTAATGCGCGAAAGAGAAAATCAGCTGAGGCAAAAAAGGGACATGTTGGAATTATCATTGCGCCGAGTAAAAGAGACTTTGGAAAAAGCTGAGAAGTTCGAATCTCACGTTGGCCTTGCTCTGAACTTGCTTTCAGGTGGATTGCATGATGTTGCAGTAAAGTTAGATGAATTACAGCTACGTCAGCAGCTAAGTGTAAGAGTAATTAAGGCACAGGAGGAAGAACGCCTGCGAGTAGCCAGGGAAATCCATGATGGACCGGCACAGTCCATGGCTAATGTGGTTTTGAGAGCAGAAATTTGTGAAAAGCTTATGTCAGTGGAACCGGATAAAGTTAAACAGGAGCTCTATGACTTGAAAGAAATGGTGAAAGAGAGCCTTAATGAAGTTAGAAAGATTATTTTTGATTTGCGCCCCATGGTTCTGGATGATTTAGGTGTTGTTCCCACATTGCGTCGATTTATTGCGGAGTTACAGAATCGTAATGAAATGAGTATAGAGTTGGTTGTGCTTGGCGGAGAAGAGCGGCGTTTATCCGGTGCTTTGGAAGTAGCTGTCTTTCGAATTGTACAAGAAGCATTAAACAATATTAATAAACATGCTGACGCACGGCGCGCTATGATAAAACTCGAAGTTCTCCCGGGCAAAGTGAATATTTCTATTGCTGACGACGGCCGTGGCTTTGAAACGGATCCTTTTGTAACTGATGCAACCATGGATTGTTACGGCCTCTTAGGCATGCGTGAAAGAGTAGAGCTGCTGGAAGGGGAAATAAAGATATCTTCGGCGTCAGGTCAAGGGACGGAGATTCTAGTCTCAATCCCGATAAAGGAGTGAGCTTATGCCAGGCGAAACGTATATCAGACTATTAATAGCAGATGACCATGCTTTAATCCGTGATGGGCTGCGTAAGATATTATCGCTGCAAGAAGGTTTTGAGGTTGTTGCTGAAGCTCCAGACGGCGAGGCTGCATATGATTTAACCGGATATCTAAATCCTGACATTGTTCTTATGGATATAAATATGCCCAATGTAAATGGAATCGAGGCTACTAGACGTATTAAGGCTGACTTCCCGCAGGTTGGCATAATAGCTTTGACGATTCACGATGATGAAGAGTATGTGTTTGAATTGGTGAAAGCGGGAGTTTCTGCTTATGTGCTAAAAGATATTGAGTCAGAATCACTGATTGAGACGATTAAGGCGGTCTTCGATGGTGAAACAGTGTTTCATCCGCGGATAACAGAAAAGCTTCTAGGCGAGTTTAAGAGATTAACAAGAGTGGGCTCTGAGAAAGAACCGCTTTCCCGTCGTGAGCAGGAGGTGCTTAGACTTATTGCTCGCGGCAAGAGCAACAAAGAGATTGGTGAAGATTTGTACATCAGTGAAAAGACGGTAAAGAATCATATTACAAATATTTTCCGTAAGATTGAAGTGTCAGACCGAACGCAGGCTGCGCTATACGCAATTAAGAATAAAATGGCAAAACTATAGAACAGATATTGCGCTTTTTTCAACAACTTCCAGTTGAAAAGAGTGTTTTTTTACGATTAAGCAGGACAATAGTCCCACAATATTTGAGACTGGCGGTCAATATGCCGAAAATAATATGCATGCTACAATGAACATAAATAGTGTTTTTGGGGAGGGAATGAGATGTCCTCATTGCTTATCAGGTTTTTATCGGAGGAGATTGGGCAGGGGATGACGGAATATGTACTAATAACCTCTATTATTGTATTAGCTGTTTTTATAACCGTTAAAGCTATGGGCGAAGCAGTTACAAATTTGCTGACCCGCGCTTTAGATGCACTTTAGAGTTAAGAGTTCTCCCGGCAGGAGTGCATACAAAGCTAGGACTATTGTCCCAGAGTTTTTGAGACGTAGGATTGATTCCGCTAGTCTTCTAGCCGTGTTAAACTAAAGCTAAGAAATAAACTTTCGGGAAGAAATATAGCAAAAATTAAAGGAGGAAAAAAAATGAAGGCTGTAGTAACAAGATTTTTCACTGAGGAGTCTGGACAGGGTATGACAGAATACGCACTTATCTTAGCACTAGTATCAATTGTAGCCATTGGTGCACTGAGGCTTATGGGCGTAAGCATCGGAGAAAAATTCGAAGAAATAACTAATGAGCTCTAAACAGAAAATGCTCCTCCCAAGGATGGCCCTGCCCGTAAAGGGCAGGGCCATTTTCTGAAAATAAGGTAACAGTAGGTAGCGGGGTGAAGATATGAGGTTTTCCAGATTAATAAAAAGCGAGCAGGGACAAGCCATTGTCGAGACAGCTCTTATTATGCCGTTGTTAATAATGATGATTTTCGGCATGGTTGAGTTAGGCAGATTGGGAAACGCTTACCTTGCAGTTACTCACGCAGCTCGTCATGGTGCGCGCCATGGAGTTGTGGGAGGCAGCAATCCGGAGATAATTGAAAAAGTTAAAAATGCTTCTTTGCCCCTTGACAATGAAAAAATTTCTATAACAATTTATCCGGAAACAGGTAGGATAACCGGAACTGATTTAAGCGTCACAGTTGCCTATCCGGTAGAGCTTATTATCCCGTTCTTTCCAGGGTTATCCAGTCCGGTTAACGTTGAAAGTACAGTCATAATGCGTGTGGAATGAGGTGAGCAACTTATGATAAAAAAAGTACAAGATATAATTGAAAATGAAAAGGGATCGGCCGTCGTGTTGCTTGCAGCCGCTATGGTTGTGCTGGCTGGTGTAATGGCTTTGGTTGCGGATGTAGGAGTAAATTATGTTAAACAAAATAATCTTTCGGTGGCGGCAGATGCCGCTGCTTTGGCCGGTGGGGTTAAGCTAAATATGGGAAAGTCCTATGCTGAAGAGGCAGCAGTTGAAATAGCTTTGAAAAACGGTATTAGTCTGGAAAATCTCAGCGTTGAAGTCGATGAAACCGGCAAGGGTATTACTGTAAAAACGCGCGGACCGATATATAAGTTTTTTGGGCGTATATTTAATAACGCTGGAGGGCAGATGGAGCAGCTTGCCAGAGTTGCCATGACAAGGCCGGTTGGTTTTTTTGATATTTTCCCTCTGGGAGTCGATGAAACGGCGAACATTACGTTTGGAACAGAGTTAAATCTATTTGGTGATGAACTGCTTGGCTCAGGTAACTGGGGAGCATTGCAATTCAAGGACGAGGATGGAAAGTATCAAACAGGTGCCAATGTATTTAGAGAGAATTTGAAACACGGTTTTTCCGGTCTCGTAATGATAGGAGATGAAGCCAGGGCAGAATCGGGAGTAAATTCCGGGCCGATTAGAGATGCTGTGGCTTACCGTATACAGGAAGCGGCAAAGACTCATGAGTGTAGTTTAAATAATTGCCCGTCTGGTTGTCCAAGGGTTTTGATATTGCCGATTTACACTGCAGCATCTGAAGAAGACGCAAATAAGACGAAATTTGTGGAAATTGTAGATTATGCGGCATTTTGGATTAGCAGTATAGAAGGACAGGGATCAAACACCAAAGTGTGGGGATATTTCATAAAGCCTCATGTAACCGGTACTGTCAACGAAGAAGGAGAAAGTCCGTACGGTATGACCAGTATAAGGCTAGTTAAATAACCCAAGGGGGAGCGGTATATGAAGGGGAAAAAATTATTGATTCTGTCATTATTGCTGGCTGTGCTGGCATCAGTCTCAGTTTTTCACTACTTAAATCAAGTTGAAAACACAGCCAAAGCCACAGCTAATTTAGTACCTGTTTTAGTTGCCAGAGAGGATATCCCTGCCAGAACCAGACTTACAGAAGCTATGTTTGCCGTAGTTGAGGTGCCAAAGGATTTTCGCCATGCCGATGCTGTAATCGACAAAAGCCGAATAAAAGGCACTTTTGCAGCGGAGCGGTTGTTAGCCGGCGAACAGGTTCTTAGTTCCAGGCTGGTGTTCGAAAATAGCAGTAATAATGGCTTATCCTACAAAATTTCTCCGGGACATAGAGCACTGACAATTTCGGTAGGTACTGTTGCGGGGGTAGCCGGATATATCCTTCCCGGAGATAGAGTGGACGTGGTTTTAACTATTGATGTTAAAGAAGGGGACAGAACGACAACGGTAACAAGTGTAATTGCCACAAATCTCAGGGTTTTGGCGGTGGGACAATATATTAGAGAGCAGAACAAAGAACAGCTTATTGTTGACAGTGTTACATTAGATGCACCTGTGGAGCAGATAAATACGCTTGTTCAGGCTGCCGAAAGAGGTTCTGTCCGGCTGGTTCTCAGGCCAAGTGATGAAAAGGGGAGTAATACCGCTGCACCTCGTTTGCCAAGACAGTTCTTGCCTGCAGCCACAGTTCAGCAGTAAGTAGCAGTAAATAAAGGAGTGATGGGCGCATGAATAAAATACGGTTGCTTATCGTCGATGACGTCCCACAAACGCGGAAAGATATTATCCGCCTCCTGTATTTTGAGGATGACATGGATGTGGTCGGTGAAGCTGGCAACGGGGTAGAGGCGCTGCAAAAAATTAATGAGCTTATGCCAGATGTTGTACTAATGGACATTAATATGCCTCAGATGGACGGCATAAAAGCAACTGAACGTATTCGCCAGGCTTACCCGGAGGTCTCTGTAATAATCATCTCGATACAAGGGGAATCTGAATACCTGAAGAAATCAATGGTTGCCGGAGCAAGGGATTACTTGGTCAAGCCATTGACCAGCGAAGATATGGCTTTGGCTATTCGCACAGTATATAAGCAGCAGCATTTGCGCAGCACTCAAGATATCAGTACGCATGTTCAAATTGCCAGTAGTGCTAATCGACCAACCTCCGAATCTGTTAACAACGAACTAGGACATTCGAAGAATCCGGGGGGCCGTGAATTGCCTGCGGCAGACGGCCGGGAGCCTGTTGGTCAATGGTCTGATGAGGCGTCAAGCCAGGGCAGAAGCAGGGAAGTTCAGCCCTTAGGCATAATCACTCTGGTCTTTTGCGGTAAAGGTGGCGTGGGAAAAACAACAATGGCCACCAACCTGGCAGTTGTTTTGGCACAAAATGAAAAGAAAAAGGTTGCGCTTATAGATTTAGATTTACAATTTGGTGATATTTCAGTAATGCTTAACCTTACAGAGGGAAAAGCAATCAGCGATATGGTTCGTGAACAGAAGGAGCTGAATCAAGAGACACTTACTAATTATATGTTGCGTCACTTTACAGGGATTGATATTCTGCCTGCACCTTTGTTCCCCCAGGATGCTGAATATGTAACACCCCAGCATGTGGGAATCATTATCAAACTACTTAAGGAAAGTTACGACTATATCATTATTGATACAGCTCCGACTTTCCATGATATTAACTTACAGGCTCTGGACGTGGCCGACCAAATTATGCTGGTAGCTAATCGCGATCTTGCTACAATCAAAAATGTTAAGACCAGTTTAAATATACTTGATACGTTAGATTTACGGGATAAAATCAGGCTTGTTTTAAACAGATCGGATCAGGACTTAGGAGTGGAAATTGCAGATTTAGAAAAAGGAGTGGGACTTGTTGTCTCCCATATGATTCCAAGTGATGAGCGATCAGTAATTTCAGCAATTAATAAAGGGGTGCCTGTTGTTCTAAGCAACGGAACGGCGGAAATTTCCAAATCATTTAGGCGTTTAGGGGAAAAGATGATAAGCGGTAAACGTTTGCCTGCAGAAAAACAGAGCAAGGCATTGATTAACCGGATATTCAGCTTATAGGGGGGAATAGAATGTCTTTACTGGAAAGGCTGGAAAAATTAAAGCAGCAGGAAAAAGAAGGGAAGCCTCACCAGGCTACCGCTGAAAAAAGAGCTGAGCCAGCTGTACGTAATGACCCGTATGGCCAGCTAAAGATAAAGATTCATAAAAAAGTAATTGAAGAACTGGGACAAAAAACCCAAAATGAAAAAGATGAAGAGCTCTCGGCCAGGTTGAGCAAGCTTGTTTCCGATGCAATTGACCAGGAAGTATCATTTATCCCCCGTGGAGACAAAGATCGTATTGTTCAAGAAATTGTGGCTGAAGCAGTAGGATTTGGTCCAATTCATTCGCTGTTAAATGATGAAACTGTTTCTGAAGTTATGGTAAACGGACCCAACCAGGTATATGTGGAGAGAAAAGGTAAGCTTGTTCTCACAGATGTTGTTTTTCGTGATGACCGGCATGTCATGCATATCATCGAAAAAATTGTTGCTCCCATCGGCCGCCGGATTGATGAAAGCTCTCCCATGGTTGATGCTCGTCTCCCCGACGGTTCCAGGGTAAATGCCATTATTCCTCCCCTTTCTTTGTGCGGACCCTGTATCACCATTCGTAAGTTCGCTAAGGATCCCTTTACAATAGACGATTTACTTAATTTTGGCACTATGAGTTTAGAAATGGCTGCATTCCTTGAGGCATCAGTAAAAGCCAGGCTGAATGTGGTAGTATCCGGTGGTACCGGCTCAGGTAAAACTTCTACACTCAATGTACTTTCTTCGTTTATTCCCGATGATGAACGAATTGTTACTATAGAAGATGCGGCAGAACTACAATTGCGGCAGGAACATGTTGTTTCATTGGAAACACGTCCTCCCAACATAGAGGGGAAGGGAGCTGTAGCAATACGCGATTTAGTCAAAAATTCACTTCGCATGAGGCCGGAAAGGATAGTTGTGGGGGAGGTTCGCAGCGGTGAAGCCTTGGACATGCTGCAGGCTATGAATACTGGACATGACGGTTCGCTAACTACCGGCCACGCGAACACCCCCCGTGATATGCTTTCCCGTTTAGAAACAATGGTGTTGATGGCAGGTATGGATTTACCGGTGCGGGCTATCAGGGAACAGATTTCATCAGCTATAGATATCATTGTACAACAAAGCCGCTTACGTGACGGTTCACGGAAAATAACGCATATTACTGAGGTTCAGGGTATGGAAGGAGATGTTATTGTTCTTCAGGACTTATTTATTTTTGAACAGTTGGGGATGGATGAAAACGGCAAAATTATTGGACGGTTTAAATCAACAGGTATCCGACCTAAGTTTATCAAGCAGCTTCAGGAAGCCGGCATTGAGCTTCCTGCGGTAATGTTTTCCTCAGCAGGATTATAGGAGGTGACGGCAGTATGGATGCTGCTTATAAAATTTCGGTTTTGGTTTTTCTTAGTACGTTTTTAATGCTAAAAGCAATAACAGTCTATTTATCTAAAGATAAAGAGGAGATTAGTCAAAGGGTACAAGCCTTTACAAAAGGCCGCACCGAAGAGCGGCCATCTGAAGAAAATAGTTCAAAGGAAAAGCTGCTTGGCATATTTAGAGTACTAACTCCAAAAAAGTTGCTTGAAAGCGCGGACCTGGAGCTTTCACAGGCAGATATTCCATTGCGTCCTGAAGAACTGGCGATTATCCAGATCGGTTTAATAATTGTGCCAGTTATAATCTCTGTTATAGTTTTTGAAAGTATAGCAATACCTATAATCTTTGCTTTGATTGGTGCAATAGCACCTGCGTTATTTATCAAGCAGGCTAAAGCGGCCAGGCTTAAACGCTTTAATGATCAGTTGGGAGAAGGCTTATCTATTATGTCTAATTCTCTGAGGGCAGGCTATTCATTTTTGCAAACTCTTGAATCTTTGCAAAAAGAAGGGGCTGAGCCAATGTCCACCGAGTTTGGCCGTGCTCTGCGGGAAATGAGGCTTGGCACTCCAACAGAGGAAGCCTTGCATAACATGACAAAGAGAGTGGCCAGTGAAGATTTCGACCTTGTGGTTACAGCAGTTAATATTCAAAGACAGGTAGGGGGCAATCTGGCGGAAGTCCTTGATAATATTGCTTTTACTATTAAAGAGAGAGTCAGAATTAAGGGCGAGGTAAAAACATTAACTGCCCAAGGGAGGATTTCCGGGATAATTGTGGGAGTTCTCCCGCTTTTCCTTGCAGCATTTATTTCTGTTGTTAACCCGGCTTACATGTCTCAACTGATTAAGCATCCCATAGGGCTTGTCATGATTGGCAGCGCGTTATTTTCTGAGCTGGTTGGAGCTGTGCTTATCAAAAAAATTGTTAATATTGACTATTAGGGGGTGAATGCTTTGCAGATAGTCATCTCTGTGCTTGTGTTTTTAGCTCTTTCATGCTTTGCTTTGTCTGTTATTGCGAAATATCAACCGGTTAAAGTAGATGTTAGGGAACGTCTCAGTCAAGTAGTATCCGCTGAAGGGTTTAGTGACATAAGGCAAGCAGAGTTAACGCTGCCCATAAGCGAGAGAGTCCTCCGCCCCACATTAGGACGGCTTTCAACATTGCTTGGCAGCTTGTTGCCAACAAGCATGTTAAAAGCGCTAGAGCCTAAAGTAATACGCGCCGGCAACCCTGGAGGTTTAACGGCTGGGGAATTTATGGGGATTAAAGTCCTTCTTGTTCTAGGTATGCCGGCTTTTTATTACTATAGTGGAAGCCAAACACAAGATGGCAGACTTTTCTTGATACTTATTATAATTGCTGTTATAGGCTGGAAATTACCTGAGTTTTATCTCACTCAAAAACTAACACAGAAAGCACAGCTATTAGAAAAGTCGTTTCCTGATACACTAGATCTTCTGACTGTGAGCGTAGAAGCGGGGTTGGGATTTGACGGTGCGGTCGCAAAAGTAGTGGAAAAGGATACAGGCCCTGTAGGAATAGAGTTTAAGCGTGTATTAAATGAAATAAAGATGGGAAAATCCCGCAAAGAGGCGTTACGAGACTTTGCTGAGAGGACTGGAGTTGACGATATAGTCTCCTTTGTTAATGCCATCGTTCAAGCAGAGCAGCTTGGTCTGGGTATCGGCAATACACTGCGGAACCAGTCGGAACAAATGCGCCGGAAAAGAAGACAGCGTATTGAAGAGCAAGCTATGAAGGCTCCGGTTAAAATGTTAATACCACTCGTACTATTTATTTTTCCCACAATTTTTATTGTGCTGTTGGGGCCGGCTGCGATACAAATAATGGATGCGATACTAAAATGATGCTTTATAATTCGACTAAGAAGAAGCTTTTAGCGAAAAAAATAAAATTGGCCTCTAATTTTTTTAGCCGGCTCCAAGGTTTAATGTTCAGCACATCCTTCCCCGATTCATTCAGTGCTTTAATAATTTCTCCCTGCAATGCAGTTCATACGATGTTTATGTTTTATCCAATTGATGTCTTGTTTGTGGATGACAAGCTGCAAGTTGTTCATTCATGCAGTGAACTTCGCCCCGGAAGATTTTCGCCAATAGTTAAAGGATCTTGCCAGGCAATAGAGCTGCCGGCGGGAACAGTAGCGTATACCGATACTCAGGTGGGAGATTTTCTCAGTTTCAATCTAGAAAATGGAAGGGGAATGGTCTGATGCTAGATGTATGGATACTATTTATTTTTGTTGCTATATGTCTGTATACTGATTTAACTAAGAGAAAAATTTACAACAGTGTGATACTCTGCGGAATCATAGCAGCATTATTTATAAACATAGCTGAGCTAAGCATAAAAGAAGGCACAATATATACTTTTTATGGCTTGTTCACAGGAATTATACTTTTGATTTTTCCATTTATTTTGGGTGGCCTCGGTGCCGGAGATGTGAAAATGTTGGGCATGATCGGCACATTTACCGGCTACCAGGTTGTGTTTCAAATATTCTTGGCTTCCGCCGTTGTTGGGGGTGTTTACTCGTTAATTGTTATGCTTATGGGTAGAAACCTGACAAGCAGGATGTGGAAAATTATTCAGGGTCTGTATTTGTTTTGTGTCACAAGAAAAACTATTTATTGCAGTAATTTACAGGAAAAGGATGCCGAAGAAAACGCTATTCCTTATGGAGTTGCGCTTTCCGCAGGGGTCATAATTATCTATGTTCTCGGATCGATGAACTATGTGGCCGCAATAAGCTTTGCCGGATTTTAGCTTTACTCTTTTCCTTGAAATGATAGATAGATCAAAAACTTTGCAGGATAAACCGACAAGCGCGGCTAATTAAGAAATAAGGATTGCGAGCTCTGGAGGTTATTATGCTCAGTGCGGTACAATCATTACTAAAAGTACTTATGGGTTATAGCGATAAAGACACTGTTCCTGGCAATATAGCAGCTAAAATTCTGGAAATAAATGGCGACAATGCTTTGTTGCAGACTGGTAACAGACGTTTTCATGCCCGATTGTCTGTTCAGGCAAAGGTTGGAGAGACTCTGCTGTTGAAGCCGGAGGAAACGAGTGAAGGTATTTTGTATTGCCGTGTGCTTCAACGCTTTCCGCTTTCGGAAGCAAAAGGAGAAGGTCTGTGCCCAAACGTTTATTCAGCGCTGATATATCCTGGAAATGAAGATGAATGTCCGAGCTTTTTAACTGTAAAAGCCGGTGATGAAAGAAAAACGAAGCACGGTATTATCACGAGAAGCTGGAAGTTTACTTTGCATACACTTAGTATGGGTGTTGTTGTGCTTCAAGTAAAAAAGTCGGATGAAGAGTATTATGTAGGTTTAATGCTGGAGTCTGCCAGTGCTTTAAAAAACATGAAAGAGATAATGCCGCGGCTTGAGAAGCTGGTAAGTGACGGGGATACTTCCCGATTTATCTGGCAAAAGCCTAGATTGATGACTTCAGCGGAAGTGCGTAATGCTACTGAAACAGGGTCTTCTTTAAATTTTAAGTTATAATCGGAGGAAACTATGTCAGAATCAAAAAAGAAACAGCAGGCAGTGGCACTGGCATATAATCAGGAAACTGATAACGCTCCCCGAGTCGTAGCAAAAGGTTCAGGAATAATTGCGGAGCGAATTGTGGAAATAGCTGAAGAATCAGGTGTGTCCGTTCGTGCCGACGCAGAACTTGTACAGGCTCTAAGCTTTCTTGATCCCGGAGAAGCAATCCCTGTCGAATTATATATTGCTGTGGCCAAAATATTAACGGAGATTTTGTATCTTGATCGCGAAATTTGCGGTTAATTATATCAATATTGCAGGATAATATTGATTAAAAGCGAATTAAAGTAAGTATATACACCAGACGGGGAGAGGGTTGAAATTATGTCATCTGATTCTTTATTGCAGAGTTTTATTGATGTATCTCCATTTATTAATGCGTTAACTATGAGCGATTGCGCAGTTGTTGTTTGTGATACTGAGAAAGTTCATGTTTATATTCCGGGGAGAACGCTGGACTTAAGAATTCAGGCTGGGGATAAGGTAAGGCCCGGGTCGGTAGAAGGTTTAGCTCTTAGCAGTGGTAAGGAACTTAGTATACCAATTGACAAAGAGGTATGTGGTGTTCCTTATATTGGGAACGGAGTGCCAATTCGTGATTCTAACGATAGAATTATTGGTGCAGTTTCATTTAATGAGAGCTTGGAAAGGCAAGAAACATTAAAAGAAATGGCTGATGGTTTATTTAGCGCTATACGTGAAGTAACTGGCTCAACAGAATCACTGGCAGCACAATCTCAGGAATTGGCGGCGGTTGGTCAGCATATTACAGGACTAAGTGGGCAGCTTGGAAATAGTGTCCAAGAAACAAACAATGTTTTGGGCGTGATGAAGAAGATAACGGCACAAACAAATCTTTTAGGATTGAACGCTTCAATCGAAGCCGCCAGAGTTGGCGACAAGGGCAAGGGCTTTGGTGTGGTCGCCGATGAAATCCGCAAGCTATCAGAA
>DLMZ01000009.1:35557-35796 GCA_002479415.1 Firmicutes bacterium UBA7523 | reverse complement strand
TCAGAAAGCAGCAACGTTTCTTTAAAGGAAATTGAGGATATTATCAAGACATTAAATGGGGCCAATGGCAATTTGGGCGGTGAAATTACTCAGATTTCTCGCATATCTATGGAGCAGGCATCTGCAGTGCAAGGTGTTATGGCAGCTGTACAAGAGGTAAATGCTATGGCGCAGACTTTGCTCGAGTACGCAGAAAGAATTACTGACTAAAAAAGCAAAAAGCCGGACAGTCAATTGAC
>DLMZ01000009.1:8487-35406 GCA_002479415.1 Firmicutes bacterium UBA7523 | reverse complement strand
CGGACAGTCAATTGACTGTCCGGCTTTTTAGACGTTAAAGCGAAAATTGATTATATCTCCGTCACGTACGGGGTATTCTTTACCCTCCAGCCGCAATTTCCCTTGGTCACGGGCAACTTTTAGCGATCCCAGGGCCATAAACTCATCATACCCAATAACTTCGGCACGGATAAAGCCGCGTTCAATATCGGAGTGAATTTTGCCTGCGGCTCTGCGCGCCGGCGTATCTTTACTTATAGTCCACGCTCTAACCTCATCTTCGCCTACAGTAAAGAAGGAACAAAGATGAAGAAGGCTGTAAGCAGCGGCGGCCAGCCTGGAGATTCCTGACTCAGACAGCCCGTATTCGGAGAGAAACTCAGTTTGTTCCTCTTTTTCCATACTGCTGATTTCGTTTTCTAAGCTGCCGCAGAATTCTACGACCGGGTAACCTGCTTCTTGACAAGAACTTAGCAACTCGTCTCTTTTTTCATAGTCTCTGGTCAGCATCTGCTCTTCGTCTAAATTAACTGCTACCAAAACAGGTCGTGAAGATAAAAAAGCGTAATTTTTTAGAGCAGGTAAATCTTCTGCAGACCACTGACCGGTTGACAACGGCTTTGTTTCTTCAAGCAATTTTTGAGCCGCCTCTAAAACTCGCTGTTCGTCAGCTGTGCGTTTCTTATCCTTATTCTTTGATAGCAGCGCTTCTACTTGACACAGGTCGTTAAGTACCATTTCATGTAAAAAGCTTTCAAACGAAGCAAACGGATTAACAGGCTCAGCAGGCCAGGGAACGGATGGGTCTCTGTGTGCGCGAATAACCATAGCTAAAGCATCGCATGTTTTCAGTCTACCTGCAGTTTCGCCGCTAACCTCACAACCTCTTCCCAGAGCAGGAAAGTCTGCAAATTCAATAGCTGCAAATGTGGTTTTCTTCGGTTTAAAAATATCGACCAAGGCATCAATTCTGGAGTCAGGAACTCGAGCGGCCGCTTGAGGCACGCTGCCTTTTCCTCCAGAGCTTGGGGCCATTCCCGTTAAAAGCTGAAATAATGTTGACTTACCAGACATTGCCGGTCCTATAATGCCAATCTTCATCGTGCTCACCTCACTTTTCCCATCATAGCGCAGAGTTAAAACGGTGTCAACGGTTACATATGTTTTATTTTTTCATAGAATGAAAAAGGTTTTGGCAAATGCTTTACAGATTATTTTCAGTCATATGCAGTTCCCTCAGCTTTCTTTTCTCCGGCAGAGGGATTGAATAATCAACCAGTAGCCCCATAAAAATAATTCCGGGCAGATTTACTGCTGCACGGGCTAACGTCATATTCCAGCCTAAAGCTGATGCTTCAAAAAGAAGAAGGGGCAGCTTTAATGTTGACCAGGAAAACAGAAAGATAATAATATTAGCAAATCGTGCTTCCTTGCGCATCATAGTTACTGCCACGGGAAAAGCCACATATAGTGGGCCAGCGGCGGCGGCACCTAAAAGTATGCTTAGGGCAATTCCACGTACTCCGGAATTGTCCCCTAGATTACGGATAATTGTTTCACGGGGTACCCACACCTCTAGTAAGCCTAGTAAGATAAAAATGGGTGGGAGGACGCCTAGCATTTCTTTAAAGCTCTTTCCTGTTTTAATTGTAATATCAAGACCGAGTGAAGGCTTCCATAACCATAGCACTATCGTTACAGTAACCAGCGCTAATGTTAACAGATACCGGCGGATTTTATTCATTTCACTATTCCTCCCACAATTAATGCCACAATAAAAGAATAAACGAATGCCATGCCGTTGCGCAAAAGCGTCTGTCTCTTACCAAAATACTTTATTTCAAGCGGCGCTGTTACAAAGCCGACCATCATCAGTGTGGATATAAATACAACTATTTGCGTAACGCCGGCTCCGTTGTCCAGAAGTGATTTTGCCAGCGGAAATGCAATAAACCCAGGAATTAAAGTGATAGAGCCAATAATTGAAGTGATAAGCATACCGCTAGCTCCGCTTTGGCCTCCAATTAAATGTTGAATTATCTGAGGCGAGACTAGCGATAAAACAACAGCAATTAATATCAGGATAGCAGAAAACTCCGGCAAAATATTTAGAAAAGCCTTTCGTGCCACCATTAGAGCTTTTTTTGTTTTTTCCCTACTTTTTATAAAGGAGAGAAAAAGGAAACCGGCTGCAATTGTATAGAGAAAGACAGTAAACATTTAGGCATCTCCTTTTTTTGTTGTTTCCTGATAGCGGGAAATAAGTTTGTTAATAATGATAATTCGCTTTTCAAGCGTTTCCATCCATGCAGTAAGCAGTGATAAGCCGTCTTCAGTAATGCTGTAAGACCGTCTGGCAGGACCGGTACCGCCAGGATCCCACGCGGATATAACTAAACCTTCCGACTCCATACGTCTTAAATAACGGTAGATTTGCCCCGGGTCCTGGCAACGAGTGTCAAAATCAAACTGCTCCAGATTATCCATGAGCTCGTATCCATGAGCTGGTTTCTCGGCCAACAGGAGAAGCAAGCAAGGCTCAATAAATCTCTCTATTTTGCCTTTTGGGCATGGGATACCCCGCATTCCTTCTCTTTTGGTGCTGCACATATAAATGCTCCTCTCATCTATGTGATATATACATATAGTTGTGATAATTATAGCATCAATTTCTAAAAAAGCAAATAAATTTTTACTAAAAAGTCAAAAACACCTCCAAATGAAGCTTTAGCTTCATTTGGAGGTGAGATTAATACTCTACTTAATTTCATCTATAATGATTTTACGACCAAGTCGCCAACCTCTTGAGTGTTGTAGCCCATTTTACCTGCAGCTAAACTCTTTAGATTGTTTCGGCAAACATTAATGACGGCATTTTCAACACGGGCAGCAGCACTTTCTTCGCCAAGCGTTTCCAGCATCATGGCGGCAGCGCCGATGGCTGCAAGCGGGTTGACTACACTTAATCCGGTGTATTTGGGGGCAGAGCCACCGATAGGTTCAAACATGGAAACTCCTTCGGGGTTAATGTTGCCGCCGGCGGCGATTCCCATCCCGCCTTGAATCATTGCTCCTAAGTCGGTGATAATATCACCGAACATGTTTTCTGTAACGATTACATCAAACCATTCAGGATTTTTAACCATCCACATCACTGTAGCATCAACATGGGCGTAGTCACGGGTAATATCGGGAAAATCTTTTTGTCCCACTTCATGAAAAGCTCTTTCCCAGAGGTCAAAAGCGTAAGTAAGAACATTGGTCTTGCCGCAAAGCGTAACCTTTTTATCTTTATTCCTCTTTTGGGCGTATTGGAACGCATAGCGCAGGCAACGCTCCACGCCCTTGCGTGTATTAATGGATTCCTGGATGGCAACTTCATCGGGAGTGCCTTTCCTTAAAAAGCCGCCGGCTCCGGCGTATTGTCCTTCTGTATTCTCTCTGACGACAACAAAATCAATTTCTTCTGGCCCTTTATCTTTTAATGGCGTTTCCACTCCGGGATAAAGTTTGACTGGGCGCAGGTTGATATACTGGTCCAGCTCAAAACGCAGACGCAGCAGCAGACCTTTTTCCAGAATGCCGGGTTTAACATCCGGGTGACCGATGGCGCCAAGATAAATAGCGTCGTAGCCGCGAAGCTCATCGATAACACTGTCGGGTAAAACTTCTCCGGTCCTTATGTAACGTTCTCCGCCCAAATCGTAGTGCGTGAAATCCATGGAAAAGCCGGCTGATTCGCTAACGGCTTCAAGAACCTTAAGACCTTCGGCAACAACCTCTGGGCCTGTACCGTCGCCGGGTAAAACTGCAATTTTATACATGTTGAACCTCCTGACAATATAAAAATCAATTAACCATAATTGTAATACAAAAGAAAGCAAAAGGGAAGAGACAAAAGGAATTAATTAATTACTTGGCGAATATCACAAGTGATATGTAAACAACAGGGGAAGTGAAAATCGTGCGCGTTTTGCATTTAGCAGATTTACATTTAGGTTGGCAACCTGAATTTTTAAATGAAAGAAAAGAAGAACGGGGCAGGGAGAGGGACAACTTCTTATGTCGCGCCGTAGATTTTGCTTTAGATAGGCGCAACGGAATTAATGCAGTAATAATAGCCGGAGATCTATTTGAAACACATAAACCTTCTAGGCCCATAGTTGAGATGGTCATTGAACAGTTACACCGCTTGGAAAATAATAACATATTTTTAGTCACAGTGCCGGGGAATCACGACGAAATAACCTATCCTGATTCTGTTTATCGCCTGGAAGCACATCGTTGGCCGGGTCATCTGGCTACGAGCCCTATGCCACAGGAAATTGCCAGGTTAGAACTGGACGGAAAAACATCTTCCTTTTACGGCATGGCCTATACAGCGGGATTAACAAAGACCTCTCCGCCTTTAGGAGTGTTTCCGAAGTCGGATGTTCACCGGCATATCGGGGTTTTTCATGGCAGCCTTGATTGGGATACAGGCGATCGCAGCTTGCCTATTTCCTCGGAGGCCGTTGCTCAATCCGGGTATGACTGTTTAGCTCTGGGGCATATTCACCGTTTCTCTCAGCGTTCTTACGGAAATACCGTAACTTGTTATGCGGGAGCGGCGGAAGCTAAGACATTTCAGGATCCAGGTACGGGAATGTATACCATACTTTCTTTTGGCGACGGAGTAAATGTTGAGAGAACTGCTGCAGATTGCCGTTTATGCCAAACAAGGGAACTTGATTTAAATTTGTGCGATGCTGTTGAAGATGTTGTCCGCCTCATTGAGCAGTGGGCTGATTCCCAGTTAATGCTTCGTATAGTTTTAAAAGGCCAAGTAAGTTACAGAGTTGACCCCGCAGCTTTAAAAGAAGCCCATGCTCACCTTTTCTATCATCTGCAAGTTGACAGTGAAAGTGTTTTTTTGGACTTTGAGAGCCTGGAGGGGTTGGCCGGAGAACCTACAATTCGCGGGTACTTCACAAAAAGGCTATTAACTCAGCTGGAAGCAGCAAGCGATGAAACAGAAAGAGATATAATAAGAAAAGCATTAATTCGCGGCATAGCTGCCTTGCGGGGGGGCGGAGAATAGTGGGCTTGAGTTGGGTATCGCTGAGTTTATCAGGCTTTGGCCGTTATAAGGAACGCATTAATATAAGATTCGAACCGGAGGTCTCCGTGTGTCTTGCCGATAATGAGCAAGGAAAATCAACGCTAGCCGCAGGATTGACTGCCGTAATCTTTGGGTTGCAAAACAACGCCGATCCGCGAAAATTTGGATCAGCCCGCTTCCGCAACTGGTTTAATCCTTCGTCGTTTGAAGGGGAGCTGGAATTTATTGCGGGGGATAATAACTATCGCATTTTGCGAAACTTTGACGATAACCGCATATCATTTCAGCGCAGGGTTGACGGGTATTGGCAGGAGGAGTTGACCGGAGAGCATAACCCCGGCGCTCATAAGCCAAATCTTGCGTATGAGCAGAAACTCACAGAAATCATTGGTTTTAATGACAGAGAATTGTTTATGGCTACTTTTCAAGTCACACAGCCGCTGCCGGAAGGAGAAAAAATTATTCCGGGCATACAGCAGTTATTGTCAGGCTCGGGGGCGCATTATCAAACGGCATTGGATACTCTGCTCAACGAGCTAAAAAACATAACTCGTTACACAGGCAGGATGGGAATAACTCCCCGGGATATGAATAACGACAGGCGGCTTGAGCATTTGGATAAAGAAATATCAATTCAGAAAGAGCAAATAACAGCCAGTAGCCAAACTGTTGAAGACTTGCAGGACACAGCGTCTGCACTGCAGACAGTTCGTGAACAACATCAACGTCAAGCAATGCTGCTAACTGAAAAAAACCGGTTAATGGATGCGTGGAAGCAATGGCGTACACTACGAGAAAGGTACAAAGATGCTTCTCAAAAACAGGCTTCGGTCATGGCGGCATACCAACAAGGAAAAGTTTTAGCAGATAGTGTTGGAGAAAAAGACAAACGTTTGTCGGGAGATTTTATCCAGTTTAGCAAGCTTCAGCCTGAAATGGGTGACCAGCTTGTTACTTTATCTCACCTTAAGGAAGAGTTAATCGTTCAGCAAGAAAAGCTGGAACATCTAAATACCCACATAGAAGCTGAAAAATCTGAAATTTTTAAGCTTGATCAATTGCTGGAAGGGGAATTGTCTTCAGTAAAAGGGCGCCACGATTTGCCAGCTCTATGCCGCACTTTACATGCCAGGCTGTCCGAATCGCGTGAGTTAGACGCAAGCGTACAATCATTTCGTGAGCGCTGTGAAGCACTTAAGGAGCGTATTGCTGAGCTGCCGGATTTCACTAAGCTTGGCAAAGCTCCGCTCGATGCACTTGTGATTTTGAAGCGGCAATTTGAGACACTGAAAGAAGACTGGATTCAGTACAGGGCTGATGCGGAAAATTTGTCTCAAATACAAGAACAATTATTGCAGAAATATAGTCTTTTTGAAGAAGCTGATGACAGCTTACTAGAGTTGTTGGCAGCGTATGAAACTCGAAAAATACGATTAGAGGCTGAATATGAAGCGGCTCAAGTTGCTAGAGGCGATGCACTTCAGAAGGTAGAAGAAATTCAAGCAGCCCGGAAGCATTACCAACGCCTTTTTGCTGATATGGAAAATCTTGATGACGATGGACTATCTCTTGTTGAGAAGAAGCTCCAGTTGCTGCAAGCTAAAAGACACGAGGAGGAGGTCCTTCGTCAATCATCTTCTTCTGCCAAAAGCTCAAGTTTCGGCAAATTTGCTGCATTAATTCTATTGGCCCCGGCCGCAATGGGTGCGACATATTATTTTACAGGGAATCCGGTAGCAGCAGGAGCAGCAGCAGTTACTGCAGGGATAGCTACCTATTTAATTTTTAAAACAAAAGCAGCAAAAAAAGAAATACAGCCCCAATCTCGTCTTGGAGAAATTAATGCACAAATGCGCCAAGTTGATACGCTTCTTGGTTTGTTTTCTGTCAGCAGCGAAGCACAACTGGGTGAGCTGCGTGTGCGTTTAGCTTTGAGGCAGGAGGAACAGACCAGGATTGAAGAAATGCAAGCAGGACTTCCTGATGATGCCAGCCTTATGGAGCTTAAAAAAAAGCTTGAAAAAGCTAAAAAAGAACTGGTTGCTTTTGAAGAGCAGACAGCAAACTTTGCAGTAAAGTATTCTCACATTCCTGACGCATTTCAAGAGTGGCGGGAGTTAAGCAGGGAAGCAAATGCGCTGCAAAAGAAAATCGCGGAATTTTTGCGGCGTCAGGCAAATATTGATAAGGTTCAGCTTGCAGATAATATCGATTTAAACTCTTTGCCTGCTCCTTGGCCCGAGATAGGGGTGTTTGCATCTGTTTTCAAAGTTGATGTTTTAAGTTTAGGGGAGGCTCTGCAATGGATAAATAATCTGCATGATAACTGGTGGAGCAGAGTAAGTGAAGAAGCTTTTGCTTATGAAAAGTTAACGGATGAATACACAGCGGCAAACAATGCGTTGTTGGCGCTTACTGAGCAAGGCTCGGAGGGTGCTCAGCGCCGGGAGCGTCTTGCCGAGGAAATAGTTCAATTGCGGGCAGCACTTCTCCCCTTCGATGAACAAGCTAATCCGGAGCGATTAGAAAGTATGCTGCTACAATGGAGTGTTGCCGAGGCGGAGCGGTCCAAGCGCCAAACAGCTATGACAAGCCTGCAGCATCAACAGGAGGAAATGACAAAACTGATGTCAACATTGCAGGAAAAGATGTCTCCGCTAATGGAGACGTTAGCACCGCTGTTGTTTGATGAGTCTGATATTAAAGTTATTTTGTCGCGCTGGCACTCATACCGTGAAATTAAACGCTTGCACGATGAAGAAAGGAAAGAGCTGGTTGGTGTTCTTTCAGCTCACGGAGCAAGCAGTCTGTCAGAGCTTCAACAAAATATGATAGATGCTTCAAACAAAGCAATTAATGCATTGCAGCAATGGGAAACACTGTTATCCGAATTTCCAGCTCTCCCTGGAACGGGAGAAGATGACCCGGTTATTTTAGACACATATTACCAACAGCTTGAAAATCAAATTGTGCAATTACGAAATGAAGAAGAGGGGTTGCAGGAGGATTTACGGGAATTGGATGTAAAACATGCCAGACTTCAAGGTCAGTCATCAGTAAATATTGCCGCCGGTGAAATACGGCTGCGGGAGATGACAGCTGAGCGTGAACGTTTAAATCTGGAAGCTTTAGCGTTGAAGGTAGCTTATAATGAATTAGCAGCAGCTATTGATGAGTTTTCACAATCATATCGTCAGGAATTTGCGGCAAAGGCTACGGAGTATTTTTCCGGTCTGACAGGTGTTAACAACAGACATGTACTGGTTGATGATCAATTTTCTGTTTCAGTTATGGAAGAAGGGAAGCCGGCATCTATTACCCAGCTTAGTCAAGGAGCGCGAGATCAGCTATATATAGCGCTGCGATTGGCAATAGCTGATTTGCTCACAGGCGAAACTTCTCTGCCTTTCATTTTCGACGATCCATTTTTAAATTGGGACGATACAAGATTAGAGAAAATGCGTCAAGCTATTATGAGAATTAAGAATGACCGCCAGGTTTTGCTTTTTTCACATAGACAGGAGTTTTCGTCATGGGGAAATCACTGTTCTGTGGAAGTTTAGGAGGCTCAGAATGACTGTACAATTTATTCTGGGAAGGGCAGGAAGCGGAAAGACGCATTATTGCCTAAAGGAAATTGCCAAGGAATGCAGAGAAGAGCCTGACGGCTCTCCTCTGATTTTTCTTGTGCCGGAACAGGCAACATTCCAAGTGGAAAGAGAACTGGCTGAGCTATGCGGGGGAGGGACTTCCCGCGCACAAGTGCTTTCCTTTCGACGCCTCGCTTATCGTCTGTTAAACGGGAGCCGCATTGGAATAATGCCGATTATTACCGATGAAGGTAGGCAAATGGTTTTGCGCAGCCTTTTGCATGATAATGCAGTGCATCTTAAGGTTTTTCGCCGGGCGGCTTATCAGCCGCGTTTTTGCGAAAAGCTGGCAGTACAAATTAGAGAATTTAAAAGTTATAATATTTCTCCCGACAGCTTGTTAATGGCTACAAAAATCGAAAACTGCCCCCAGCCTTTACGTGAGAAATTAACTGATTTATCAAGAATATTTCAATCATATAGTGAATTTATTAAGGATCGTTTTATAGACCCGGAAGATGTTTTGACTGAACTTGCCGCTATATTGCGTGGTGGTGCATTGCCTGCCGGAACAAAAATATGGATTGACGGTTTTGCTGGTTTTACGCAGCAGGAGTTCTGTGTTTTAGCGGCATTACTAGTGTCTACAGAAAAAGTTAGTATTGCTTTATGCCTTGATGCTGCCGATGTGGGTAAAAAGCTGTCAGAGCATCTTCTTTTTCATCCAACCCTTGATACATATAAACGGCTAAGGCAAATTTGCGGAGATATTGGCTTGAAAGCGTATCCTCCGATGGTAATGTCAAACAGTGATGGGTCAGGGCGTTTTTTCTGCAGTGAAGCCTTGGCTTACTTGGAGTCTCGCTTCAATGAATACCCTGTCTGTGAATTCCAGGGAATGGCCCATAACATTCGTCTTGTTGAGGCTGCCAGCTATCGTGCGGAAGTGGAATCGGTAGCTCGGGATATAATCCATAATGTGAGGGAAAAAGGCTGGCGCTTCCGGGAAATCGGAGTGGTTCTACGGGATTTTGAGCGTTATCATGACTTGGTCACAGCAGTGTTTAAAGATTTCAACATTCCCTATTTTCTTGATAACAGAAAGAGCGCAGCTCACCATCCCTTAGTTGAATTGCTTCGTTCTGCGCTCGAGGTCGTCCTGACTAATATGGGTTATGAATCTGTATTTAATATGCTTAAAACAGGGTTGTTTCCCATAGAGCAAGATGATTTGGATCGTTTGGAAAATTATGTGCGAGCTCATGGTATCCGCGGAAAAGTATGGCTGGCTGCGGATCCTTGGCGCTGGCGTTTTCAATTGGCTCTTGAAGAAGAGGAAAATAGTCAGAGTTATGGTTTTACTGAAGGTTTAGACGGTATTAATAAAGCCAGAGATATTTTCCGTTCGATATTTTCTCCCTTTTATGAAGCGTTGTCAGGTGGGGGGAAAAAAGAAACAGATGTTTACTGCCGGGCAATTTGGCAGTTTATAACGCGGCTTGATTGTCATCATAAGCTGCAGGAAATGGCAAATTGGGAAATACATTTTGGAGAGACAGATGCAATTGCGGAGCATAAGCAAGTATGGCAGGGCATCATTGGCTTACTTGACCAACTAATAGATATCCTGGGCGAACGTCAGTTTACTCTGCAGGAATTCCTTGAAATATTTTTGTCTGGCTTGGAAGGATTGTCATTGGGATTGGTTCCTGCAGGGACAGACCAGGTAAACATCGGCAGTGTTGAACGTTCCAGGCAGCCTAAATTAAAGGCGGCTTATGTCCTAGGGTTAAGTGAGGGAGATTTTCCCGCTCGATTGACGGAGGAAGGTCTTTTTGTTGATGGAGAAAGAGATTCTTTGACCGGTAACGGTGTGGAGATGGCTGTGACACGGCGGCAGCGGCTGTTCCATGAACAATACCTCTCATATATCGCAGTTACGCGGAGCTCGGAATATCTTTGGGCCAGCTTTCCTCTGGCTGATGGGGAGGGGAGGGCGAAGCGCCCATCATCGCTGTTTAATAGACTTAATGCAATTTTCCCTTTTTCGGCAGTTTTTTATGGAAACACCGCCGAAAAAGAAGACTTGCACTATTTAGCTGGGGTGGATAATTGTGCTGCTCTGTTGTTATTAAAAGCGGGACAAGCTGTAAGAAGCGGCAAAATGCCACCGCTATGGATAGTGGCATACAATAAAGGCCTGGAGAATATGGCAGTTAAGAGGCGCATGCGTAAGCTTTGGCCGTCTCTAAGCTACATAAATCATGTTCCTGATTTATCAGAGAAAACAGTAAGCGGGCTATACGGTTCACCGTTTAACAGCAGTGTATCCCGCCTAGAACTCTTTGCTCGCTGTCCATTTGCACACTTTGCCCGGTATGGACTGCGGCTTGCAGAACGCCGTGAGTATAAAGTAGCAGCACCGGATATGGGTGTCTTTTTCCATGCAACTCTTCGTATTTTCGTAGAAGATTTGCTGCGTGAGGGGTTAGATTGGGGTATGCTCACACCGTCAGATGCTGAAACGAGAATGATTGCAGTGGTGGAGCAGCTAATTCCTAGGCTGCAAAATGAAATTTTACTCTCCTCTTCACGTATGCGATATCTGGCCTCCCGGTTAAAAGAGACGATGATACGCGCAGCCGTCTTGCTTACCGAGCATGCAAGGCGGGGCAGCTTCCGCCCTATTGCCGTGGAGATAGCTTTTGGCAGAGGTAAAGAACTACCTCCCTGGCGAATACCTCTTGATGAAGAAAGCAATTTATTATTAAGAGGCCAGATTGACAGGGTGGACATAGCCCGGGGTGAGAAGACTGGGTATTTGCGCATAATTGATTATAAAAGTAATCCAACCGAATTGAACCTTGGAGACACGTGGCATGGGCTTTCTTTGCAATTGCTATGCTACTTGTCGGTGATTAATGAATTTTCTTCTTACATGGCAGCAGATATTTCCAGGAGTGCCGGAGCCCTTTATTTCTCCGTTAACGAGCAATACAGCAGGGTGGAAAATCCGCCTTCTGAAAACAAAGTGAAGGAAAGCTCACTGCGTATGGATGGGATAATTTTAGCTGAGCGGGAAGCATACGAGCTGATGGGAGGCTCGGGAGATCTGGTTCGTGCTGAGCTTAACAAGGACGGCTCCTTTAGCCGTTATTCACGAGTGGCTGATGCAGAGGAACTCGCAGCACTAATAAAGTATGTGCGGGAAAAGGCGGCTTTGCTGGGCATAGAAATTCTCTCAGGGAAATCAGCAGTATGGCCTTATAGAAAAAAGAACGGCATTAATGCCTGCAGATTTTGTGAGTTTAAATCTTTCTGTCGCTTTGATGCAGGAGACGTCGGCAATAATTATCGTCATCTTTCTTCATTTAGCCACCGCGAGGTTTTGGAAGCTCTGAGAAACAGGTATAACAATGAAGGGGTTTTGCCCGATGAATGTTAAATGGACTGAAGAGCAATGGCAGGCGATTACCGTTCGTGATTGCAATCTTTTGGTTTCTGCAGCCGCGGGAGCTGGTAAAACAGCAGTTCTTGTGGAACGAATTATTCATTTGCTTAATAACGCGGAAAACCCTCTAGATATTGACCGAATATTAGTTGTTACATTTACAGAAGCTGCGGCGGCTGAAATGAGAGAAAGAATTGGTAAGGCGCTTCAGAAAGAGATGGTTGCGGCAAACAGGCCGGAGCTCGCACGTCAGTTATCTCTTTTAAATGGCGCCCAGATATCAACTTTGCATGCTTTTTGCCTGGACGTAATAAGGAGCTACTTTTATCTGTTAGACCTGGATCCCAGCTTTAGAATAGCAGACGAGCTGGAAGCAAACCTTTTGCAGCAAAGCGTGTTGGCTGAAGTGTTGGAAGGGGCGTTTAGTGAAGGAACTCCGGAATTTCTTGATCTAGTGTCCCAGTATGGCGGAAAGAACAGTGATGGTAATCTGGTTCAGCTTGTTTTGCGCATTTATAGATTTGCATGGAGTAACCCTTGGCCAGAGCGTTGGCTGGAGGATTCTGCACAAATATTCTTTAGGCAAGACACCGCACCGGAGATTACACTTTCTACTTGGCTGGAACCGGTTAAAAATCAGTTGCGGCTTTCTCTGATAACTGCTGACAGCGCTTTGCAGCGTGCATTGCAGCTTTTGCAACTACCAGGGGCTCCCCTGGCGTATGAAGGTATACTTATTGCTGAGCGGGAACAGGTTGCTAAGCTGCAAATGCTCTTAGGCGGTTCCGGCTCTTTAACTGAATTAAGAGAAGCTTGGGCAGGCATTCACTTCAACAGATTGCCTACAGCAAAAGAAGTGGATGAGCTTACAAAAGAAGAAATAAAAGAACTTCGGGAACGAGCAAAAAAGGAATTAAAAGACAGCTATTTAAAATACCTGACGCGTTCAATTGAGGAATATTATGAAGAAGTAAAAGAACTGCGGCCGTTAATCGGAGCTATAAACAGCTTAGTAGTACGCTTTGCCCAACGTTACAGTGCCGCAAAGAAGGGCAGGGGATTGTTGGACTTTAACGACCTTGAGCATAGCTGTCTCCGTATATTGCTAAGCGACCATGCTGATGACAATTTACTTATTCCGTCGGTGGCAGCTATGGAGCTTCGTGGCCGTTATGAGCATGTGCTCGTTGATGAGTTTCAGGATATAAATCCAGTACAAGAGGCTATCCTTAATTTAGTATCAAGACAAGGAGAGCTTGTACCCAATTTATTTATGGTTGGAGATGTAAAACAAAGTATATATCGCTTCAGGCTTGGGGATCCCGGCTTATTTATGGCACGCTTTGAACGCTATCCTGAAACTGAGGGTGGTACGGAGCGCAGATTGCTCCTATCACATAATTTCCGTTGCCGCAGCAATGTGGTCAACGCCGTTAACTTTATCTTTCGTCAACTAATGACGAAAGAGTCTGCAGAAATTGAGTATGACAAGTCTGCGGAATTGGCTTGCGGTGCCCAGTACCCGGATGGTGGGAACAAATGTATGCAAGCTGCTCCTGTAGAAGTTTTTTTACTTGATAGAAAAAATGGATTGATTCAAGAAGAAGAGGATATTAATTCCGAAAAAACGGATCTAACCGCTCTTGAGAAAGAAGGGCTTGTCATCGCTCGCCGTATTTCAGAAATGGTTGAACGTGATGCCACCGGTGCTGCCAGTATTTATGACAAAGCCGCCGATATGTACAGAACTATTACTTACAGGGATATAGTTATTCTTATGCGGGCCACCACAGGTAGGGCTAATCGGCTTGTTGAGCTATTGAGCAAACACGGAATCCCGGCCTACGCTGATTTATCTTCGGGCTATTTTGACGCCACAGAAGTAGACACCCTGCTTTCGCTGCTTAAAATTGTTGATAACCCATGCCAGGATATTCCGCTGGCTGCCGTTCTTCGTTCTCCCCTTGTGGGGTTGAACGAGGAGCAACTGGCAGAAATCAGGTTAAGCGAAGGAAAAAATACTGATTTCCACACAGCTGCACGAGCAGCGGTTAAGGGCGGTTTGCCGGGGACTTCAAGACGATTACGCCGTTTTTTCCGTCGTTTGGATGATTGGCGTGATAAAGTCCGGCGTGTTAAACTGGCCCCCTTTATTGCAGATATATATAGAGAGAGCGGTTATCTGGACTATGTGGCCGGCTTGCCGGACGGAGCGCAAAGGCAAGCAAATTTAAGAGCGTTATTTGAACGAGCCCGTCAGTTTGATCGCTTCTCCAGGCAGGGATTATTTCGTTTTCTTCAATTTATTGAACAGCTCAGAACCTCGGGAAAAGATTTGGGTGCGGCCGGCGCTCTTGGCGAAAAAGAGAATGTGGTCCGCATTATGAGTATTCATAAAGCTAAGGGCCTGGAATTTCCCGTTGTATTTGTTTGTGACTTGGGGAAAGAGTTCAATTTTCAGGATACAAAAGAAGACGTACTGCTGCACCGTCGGCTTGGCATGGGGCCGCTCATTGTGAAAACTGAAAAACGACTCCGTTATCCGTCGCTTCCTTATCTTGCTCTCAGCTTACAAACAGAGGCTGAAACTAGAGCTGAAGAAATGCGTATTCTTTATGTTGCGCTTACCCGTGCCAGGGAAAAGCTTGTGTTAGTTGGTTCCGTAACAAATCTAACGCAAAAAGTGAAGAAATGGCAGAGACTTTTGAGTCACTCAGAGCAAGTACTCCCCTTGAATGAAATCGCTGGGGCACGAAGTTATCTTGATTGGGTAGGAATAGCATTAGTGCGTCATCCTGACATCGCAGATGAAACTGCATTCAATCACCCTTGGCTTAATGAAGAAATGTCCAGTTTTGTAATGGAAATGACTTATGGAGACGCTGATAGCGTTATGCTTGAAGAAGAAAAGGACGCTGTCCCGGAAATTTTGCATCCATTGTTAAAAATGAAGCCAATCACCGGTGATATTTCATCAGATATGGACGCAGCTGTGCAAGAAAGAATTAATTTCCAGTATCACTATCCTTTAACTGGATTGCCGGCCAAGCTGTCAGTCAGTGAAATAAAGCGTCGCTTTGACCGCCAGGAGCGGGAAGAAGAGGAAACAGCAGACTGCCGGCATGCCACTGAATGGGCTACCCCCGTCTTTATAACGAAAAAAACCGGTTTATCCACCGCTGAAAAAGGTACGATATATCACCTTATTATGCAGTTCCTAGATCTTCATCGGCCTTTGGACACTGACGGCATAAAACAGCAGATTTATGAGCTGGCTGAAAATAAGATAATTCCTGCTCCATATGCGGGGGAAGTTAATCCGGTGTTAATAGAAGCTTTTTTTAGAAGTGACGTTGGCAAAATACTGCTTACGCACAAAAACAAAGTTCACAGGGAATGGCCTTTTACCATGTCCTTACCTGCCCATGAGCTTAACCCGGAGCTGCCTGCCGATAACGAAGAGAGCATAGTTACCCAGGGAATTATAGATTTAATAATTTTAACTCCTGCCGGTTATATAATTGTTGATTATAAAACTGATAAAATACCTTCCGGCGGGGTAAACGAGTTAACCGCCCGATACAGGACACAAATGCTGTTTTACAAAAGAGCGGTGGAGATAATCCTAAAGAGCCCTGTTCAATCAACCTACATTTATTTATTCCAAGCGGGGCGTAGTGTTTTACTATAAATAATTGAAGTAAACAGTGAGAGGGGAGGGATAATATGAGTGCTGGCGCAGCCGCTGCTGCTGTTGCTGCTCAACAAGCCAAGTTAAGGGAGGAGGAAGAAGAATTGACTAAATATAGCGAAAAAGACTTAAGCGGTTGGGAATTCAAAATTGTTCGTTCAGTCACAAAGATTAATAATGAACGATTTCGACAGCTTTGTGAAGAGGAAAGTAAAAATGGATGGGAATTAATGGAGAAATTTGATGACAACCGAGTAAGATTTAAACGCCTTATTGAAAATAGGGAGAGGGATGCCACTGCAGATATTGACCCTTATAGAACGCATTTTGGTATATCGGAGGGGAAGTTTGCTTTTGTCATCATTGGTGCCGTCTTTGTCTTTATAATGATTGTAACGCTTATAATTCTCTACTATTCCTGATGTTGACAAAAACAGCTGAGGATAGGTATAATTGATTTAACAAAATATAAGACTCGTGGTGCCGCTTAGCGGAGAATAGGGAACCGGGTGGAAATCCCGGGCGGACCCACCACTGTAACCGGTGAGAACTCACAACAGCCACTGTTATGTAAAAGGAACGGGAAGGCGTGGGAACGATGAGCCGAAAGCCAGGAGACCTGCCACAGAGTGAATAATAATGGACGATGGTAAAGTTCTCAAGCATTGCTATGCTTGAGAACTTTTTATTTCATAAATACGAGGAGGATGACAATGAAAAAACTCACAGAAATCATGGCTGGTATTAAGCCGCTGGATGAAAAGGCAATGTTGGAAGCGCAGCAGCGTTTGGATTCTCTTACAAAGCCGTTGGGAAGCCTGGGTGTACTTGAAGAAATGGTTAAAAAAATAGCTGGAATAACCGGTGAGACTAAACCGTCTATTCCTAAAAAAACAGCTATTTTAATGGCTGGTGACCATGGTGTTGTGGCCGAAGGAGTGTCGGCATTTCCCAGTGAAGTAACGCCGCAAATGGTTTTAAATTTTTTGCGGGGTGGAGCAGCAATGAATGTGCTGGCTCGGCATGCCGGCGCGGAACTTATTGTGGTTGATATTGGTGTTGCAGCCGAATTGCCTGACCATCCCATGCTAAAAAAGAAAAAGATAGCATTTGGTACCGCTAATATGGCTGAAGGGCCGGCTATGACCAGAGAGCAGGCTGTGGCTGCCATTGAGGCAGGTATTGCCGTGGCAGAAGAATGTATCGCATCCGGTACAGGCTTAATAGGAACAGGAGAGATGGGGATAGGCAATACAACTCCCAGCACGGCTATTATTGCTTGCTTCGCAAAAGAGGATGTGGCTATGGTCTGCGGCCGCGGTACAGGAGTTGATGATAAGTGCCTGGAGCTTAAGGTTAGTGCCGTTGAAAAGGCTTTGGTAGTTAATAAGCCTGATTCTGCCGACGCCTTGGATGTATTGGCTAAAGTCGGAGGCTTGGAAATTGCCGGCTTAGTCGGTGTTATTCTGGCGGCTGCAGCTAACCGTATTCCAGTCGTTATTGACGGATTTATTTCCGGTGCGGCTGCTGTGGTAGCAAAAAGGCTGAATCCGCTGGCAGCAGATTATATGATTGCCTCCCATCTTTCTGAGGAACCAGGCCATAGAGCAATGCTTAACCTTCTAGAATTAAAGCCTTTTTTACAAATGAATATGCGTTTGGGAGAAGGAACAGGAGCTGCGCTGGCTATGACGATGATTGATGCTGGCATAAAAATTACGCATGAGATGGCTTCTTTCTCCGATGCCGGAGTGTCTGAAGGCACAGATAAAATTGCTTAGCATTCAGGTTTTCTTAGCAACATTTGGCAGGAATTTCGCAGCTCTTAGAGGAATACTAGGAAATAATACTGCTATGCTTAGCTGCTAAGGGGCTGACATATTGATACCACTGAAGGACTCTCCAAAAACACGGAACTTTCCTTATGTAAATGTTTTCATTATTATTGTCAATATAGTTGTATTTTCATATCAGGTAAGATTAACAGCAGAGGAGCTTCATTCGTTTGTTTTTTCTTATGGCTTAATACCAAAAACTGCTGCAGAGGCAATAAGTCAAGGTAATTTTATGGCTGCAGTAACACCGCTAGTTACATATCAGTTTATGCATGGCGGTTGGCTGCATATAGGCAGCAATATGCTATATCTCTGGGTTTTCGGAGATAATATTGAAGACCGGGTAGGCCATGGGAAGTATTTGATATTTTACTTATTGTCCGGGGCACTGGCCGGTTATGCACAGATTGCTTTTGATACCGCCAGCATCGTGCCGATTATAGGGGCAAGCGGTGCTGTAGCAGGAGTACTTGGCGCATATTTAGTGAGTTGTCCTAGAGCTAGGGTGTTGGCACTAATTCCTGTGTTATTTATCTTTACTTTGGCGGAGTTGCCTGCGGTGGTATTTCTTGGCTTTTGGTTTGTATTGCAAATATTTTCCGGAATTGCCAGTATCGGTGCCGGAACATCCATTGCTTGGTGGGCACATATTGGAGGATTCCTTGCCGGGCTGGTGCTTATCGGATTTTTTGGGAAAAAGGTAGAATGTGAAGAATAGTGATTAAGAGTTAAAAGCGCCTTCGGGCGCTTTTGTTTTAGCCTGTATATATTGTAATGAAAAACCAAATAATCATCATAACCTCAATGCCTAATTTCAAAACAGTACCGCCCACTAAGCCTATAATTGTGCCGACTCCGGTTTGCAGAGCTTGATTAGGCTGTCGACCCATAATAAGTTCTGCTGTTACCGCTCCAATAAAAGGGCCGGCAATAATGCCAAAAGGGCCAAGAGCAAAAATTCCGATTACGGTGCCTATTGCTGCTCCCCAAGCAGCATATTTGCTGCCTCCGAAGCGGCGTGAGCCGACGGCTGCAGCTAAATAATCGATGGCGAAGATTAGTGCAACGGCCAGCGCTTGTAGAATATAAAAGGATGCATCTAGTGTGTTAAATTTTGTAAGAATTCCATACAATACCATGCCGCCGTATATAAAGGTTATACCGGGTAGAATAGGGAGCACGCTTCCTACCAATCCAACGAGAAAGAGAATGACGGCTATAATAACAGCAATAAGCTCCATAATATCAACCTCCACTTCGTCTTTATAAATAATATTCTTTTTTTTCTTAAGCCGTTCCTGCAAATTTGAATATTATTGGGCTATGTTCTACACAATACATGTAAAGACATTCAAAGGATGGTGAAAGTGGCTACTGCCGAAAACATGCATATAAATAAAAAATATCCCCGTGTCGCTTATTTTTGTATGGAGTTTGGATTACATGAAAATCTGCCTGTTTATGCCGGAGGGTTAGGTGTTCTGGCAGGTGACTACCTAAAGGCTGCGAAAGACCTCAATCTGCCGCTGATAGGTATTGGTATTCTTTGGCGGCATGATTATACGGAGCAGTTTATTGGTGAAGATGGTTGGCCTTACGATATTTATCCGAATTTTAATTATGACTTTATAAAGGATACCGGAATTACTGTTTCCGTTCCCGTTCAAGGAGTAGAGGTAGTATGTAAAGTAAAAATTGTGGACCAATACGGCAATGCTCCTCTTTATCTATTAGACACCAATTTTCCGGGAAGCGAGCATGGTTGGATTACAAACAAACTATATGGCGGAGGCTCTCACGAACGAATTGCCCAGGAAATTGTTTTGGGCATAGGAGGCGTACGCTTGCTTAGAGCGCTAAATATTGAGGTTGATGTTTATCATTTTAATGAAGGTCATGCAGTTATGGCCGGTATAGAGTTGATTCGGGAAAAAATGAATGAAGGGCAGTCATTTGAAGATGCCTGGGTTGCTACACGCAGGCAAATTGTTTTTACTACCCATACTCCTGTAGAAGCAGGGAACGAAAAGCATAAACACGATGAATTGGAGCAAATGGGTGCGTATAATGGACTATCGTATGACCAAATGAATCGTTTGGGTGGCAATCCTTTTAATATGACGGAAGCAGCGCTGCGTTTATGCGGGGTAGCTAACGCTGTTTCTAATTTGCACGGGCATACAGCTAGGTCTATGTGGCGACATGTTGCTGATACCGGCCCAATTATTTCAATAACTAACGGTGTGCATGTCCCTACCTGGCAAGCTCCTGAAATCGGGTATGCTTTTGAAATGGGCGGGAATTTAAGAGAAGCGCATAAGAAAGCAAAATTGGAATTAATAGAATTCGCACGCAAACATACTGATGCAGTTCTTAACCCGGATGCTTTAATCGTAGGTTTTGCACGACGTGCTACTGGATATAAGAGGTCGGATTTGATTTTCCGAAATGCTCAAGCTCTTGATCCGCTTTTGCAGGAGGGAAAAATTCAGTTAATTTTCTCAGGGAAGGCTCACCCAAAAGACGTTGAGGGCAAGAAGATAATTCAGGATTTAGTAAAAATGGACCGTAAATATAAAGATTCTGTAGTTTTCTTAGAAAATTATAACATGGAAATTGCCCGACTTATGGTAAGAGGTTGTGATGTATGGCTTAACAATCCTATTAGGCCATTGGAGGCTTCGGGGACATCCGGAATGAAAGCTGCCGTTAATGGAGTATTAAATCTAAGTGTAGTTGACGGCTGGGTAGGTGAGGGACCACAGCATGGCGTTTCGGGATGGCTGCTTGATTACCACGTGACACCGTGCCCTTCTAATGAACAAGACATAAGCGATTTGCAGGCTTTATATAAAGTTCTCCTGACTGAGGTTATTCCGACCTATTATGAGCAACAGGAAAGGTGGGTCGATATGATGCAGGCAAGTATTGACATGGCAAACTATAAATTTTCTTCATCTAGAATGATTCGTGAATATTATGAATTGATGTATGCAAGAGTAGTTGAACAGCATGACGCAGTAATTGCTCCCTGGATGATTCCGAACCGTGGCACATCGGATCAGCCATATATTGGAGGCTAGTATAGTATAGAAATAGGAAGAAAAGATAAGGTATGGATCCAATTCATGCCTTATTTTTTTATTGCATTTTTTCCTTTATCATGCTAAAATACAAACATAATATTTCTTTTAATGAAACCAAGTTTCACAATGCGAAAATTTAAGTTGTACTGGAGCAACGGGGCTTCAAGGACATTAAAAGTTTATGTCCTTGAAGCTTATTTTTAAAGGGAGGGAGAGTATTATGCTGCGTGAGGGAGATATTCGTATTCCATCAGGATGCGCTATAAGCGGGTTTATTAATCGAAAAGGCAATCGTGTTGCAGGTGATCAAATAATACGCTCCATTGCTTTGATGCATGACCGTTCTAACGGATTGGGCGGTGGTTTTGCCGCGTACGGTATATATCCAGAATTTAAAGATTATTATGCTTTTCATTTGTTTTATGAAGATAATACTGTGAGAGAAAACACGGAGCGTTATTTGACTACTCACTTTAATTTAGAAATGGGGGGACCCATTCCAACGCGTAAGACAAAAGGAATAACGAACGCGCCGTTGATTTGGCGATATTTTGTAAAGCCTAAGCTTGAGATGCTGTACCAGACAGAGCTTTCTCCTAACGAATTTGTGGTAGAAAGAGTTATGGAAATAAATACATTGTGTCGCGGCGCCTATATTTTTTCCAGTGGTAAAAACATGGGAGCGTTTAAAGGTGTAGGATACCCGGAAGACATTGGAGAGTTTTATCGCTTAGATGAATATCAGGGCTATACATGGACTGCTCATGGCCGATTTCCCACGAATACCCCAGGTTGGTGGGGCGGCGCTCATCCTTTTACACTACTAGACTGGTCCGTGGTTCATAATGGAGAGATTTCTTCTTATGACGCTAACAGGCGTTTCTTAGAAATGTTTGGTTATAAATGTACGCTGCAGACGGATACGGAGGCGATAGCTTATATATTTGATTTGCTGTTGCGAAGACACTGCTTGCCTTTGGATGTTGCCGTTTCTGTAGTCGCTTCTCCTTTCTGGGCTGAGATTGACAGGATGCCTGAGCAAAAGAAAAAGCTCTACCGCAGTGCGCGTATTGTATATTCCAGCCTGCTGATTAACGGACCGTTTAGCATTATTTTAGGCTCGGACAATGGAATCATGGCTTTAAATGATCGTCTTAAGCTTCGTCCGCTCACAGCAGCGGAGCATGGTGACTTTCTCTATGTGGCCAGTGAAGAGTCTGCTATACGGGAGATATGTCCTAGTCCGGAGCGTGTCTGGTCTCCTCGTGGCGGAGAGCCGGTCATCGGAGTTTTAGAGGATGGCGTAGTAGAAACAGATGACAGTGCTTGCTTAAAGTTATAATATAAAGCTGAATTATTTAATTGAGGGGAGGCTAACCCGGTGACTGTTAAAAAGCCCAAGTTTCTAATTGACCGTGACAGAGAGTTGTGCAATGACTGTGGTGTTTGTGTGCGCCAATGTGCCAATGAAGTTCATTATGCAGATGAAAAAAACAAACAAATAAAGTGCAAGCCGGCAGAATGTGTTAACTGTCAACGTTGTGTTTCCCTATGCCCTAAAGGTGCGCTAGCTGTGAAGCAAGCACCGCAGGAATTTAGCGGTAATGCTAATTGGAATATTGATATAATCAATGCAATTCAAGCTCAAGCAGATAGTGGCGGTATTCTCTTGACCGGGATGGGTTGTTCCAGGCCTATGCCCAGTTATTTTGACAGAATGATGCTAAACGCTTCACAAGTCACAAATCCATCTATTGATCCTTTGAGGGAGCCTATGGAACTTCGCACTTTCTTGGGAAGGAAGCCAGCTTCGCTTACCTTAGAGGGGTCTCAGCCCACTGAATTACCGCCGCAGTTGGAACTGGAGATTCCAATAATGTTCTCGGCCATGTCTTTTGGCGCTATTTCACTTAATGCCATTAAATCACTGGCTGCAGCAGCAGAAAGTGAGCATACATTTTACAACACTGGCGAAGGAGGTCTGCATAAGGATTTATTTCAATACGGGAAAAACACCATTACTCAGGTTGCTTCGGGGCGTTTTGGCGTCGATATTGATTATCTTAACGCAGGATCTGCCATTGAAATTAAAATAGGGCAAGGGGCAAAGCCTGGAATCGGCGGACATTTGCCTGGTGAAAAAGTAGGTAGGGATGTGTCCGAAACTAGAATGATTCCTATCGAATCCGATGCTATATCTCCTGCGCCCCATCATGATATCTATTCTATTGAGGATCTTACTCAGCTAATTTTTTCGCTAAAAGAAGCAATTGAATATACTAAGCCGATTTTTGTGAAGATTGCAGCTGTGCATAACGTAGCTGCCATTGCCTCCGGAATCGCCCGTGCCGGTGCGGATGTAATTGCTATAGACGGCTATCGCGGCAGCACTGGAGCAGCGCCTTTGCGTACAAGAGACCATGTGGGAATACCGATTGAATTAGCTTTAGCTGCGGTGGACAGCCGACTGCGGGACGAAGGGATAAGGAATGAAGTATCCCTTGTTGTTGGCGGCAGTATACGGCACAGCGCCGATGTGGTTAAGGCAATTGCTTTAGGTGCGGACGCGGTGTATATAGGTACGGCAGCACTAATTGCTCTGGGGTGCCATGTTTGCCAGAAATGTTATACAGGAAAATGCAACTGGGGTATTGCCACACAAAGACCTGAACTTGTTAAGCGTCTAAATCCGGAAGCGGGAGCTGAGCGTGCCGCCAACTTAATAAGAGCATGGAAGCATGAAATTAAAGAGTTGCTGGGCGGTATGGGTATTAATGCTATTGAAAGCTTGCGGGGCAATCGTTTAATGCTGAGGGCAGTGGGCATGACAAATAAAGAGCTCGAGATTCTTGGTGTTAAAGCAGCCGGAGAATAGAATAGAACGTGTTTGAAACAGGAGGTGTAAGCGATGGTAACGATAGACTCCCGCGGCATTTACTATATGAATCTTAATAAACAGATTCGTCAGGAAGTAAAAAATGGCGCAGATGAAATATTACTGAAGAATGTGAATGGGCAGCGATACATTGCTGATGCCATTCGTGGTAATATTAAATTTACCATAGAGGGAATTCCTGGTAATGATTTAGCCGCTTATATGGATGGACCGGAAGTAATTGTCAAAGGCAACGCTCAGGATGCAGTAGCCAACACAATGAACGGCGGCACTATTGTTATTAACGGAGATGCCGGAGATACACTAGGGTATGCCATGCGCGGCGGTGAAGTCTTTATTCGCGGCAATGTGGGTTACCGCGTAGGTATTCATATGAAAGAATATGGGGAGCAAATTCCCACAATAGTTGTAGGTGGAAAAACAGGGGACTTTTTAGGGGAATATATGGCCGGAGGCATTATAGTTGTGCTAGGACAGCCGGATGGAAATGAAGTAATTGGCAATTACTGCGGAACAGGAATGCACGGCGGTGTTATGTATATACGCGGAGAGATTCCTGCTCATAAGCTTGGCAGAGAGGTCCAGACAGCGGAGCTAACAGATAAAGATATTGAATTTCTTGAAGGTATCATTAGCCGCTATAAAGATTATTTTAAACTACAATTAAAAGACATAAAATGTTCTGATTTTACCAAATTGCAGCCGCAGGGAACCCGCCCTTATGGTGACCTGTATACGAAGTACTAGACGCAGTGGTATCTATGCATAACCCCGACATTCTTAACTTATAAGAGTGTCGGGGTTGTTTGTTACCGCTTTTTATTGCGTACTGCAGGAATTATGCAAAATGTAGGCGAAATAGCTAATGAAACGGGGGTGGATAATAGATGAGAAAGATCTTACTTCTAGATACTTATGGAACGATTCATTCTGGAATTGAAAAAGAAGTTCGGAATGCAGGCTATCAACTTTTTGGTATAAGAGACAGAGATGAGCTTGCTTCTAAAACAGATGAAGATGTTCAACTTATTATCGTTGACTGCGACCCGGAAAAAAGCGCAGCAGATGTTATAGCCGATATCCACGAGGTATTGTGTGATCATATTCCCGTTATTGTTCTTTCCTACATTTCTGAAAAGGACGCGGTTGTTAAAGCATTAGACGCCGGAGCCTCCGACTATATTGTAAAGCCCTATAATGACTCATATCTTATGGAGCGAATTGAGAGACTTATAAATCCGAATGATTATTCAGACGTTTACACCGAATATGTTTCTTTTAATATGAATGAATTATTGGATATCGAATTAAAACGTGCGTACCGCGGGAAATCTTCTCTGTCTCTTATCATGCTTTCTTTTCACTCCGGTGAGATTAATCGTTCCGCGGATGGTATTTTGGAAGGAATTCTCCGTGACATTGACACGGTTATTCGTTACAGCTCCAATAAAGTGCTAATCTTTTTGCCGCTTACAAACAGAGAAGGGGCAGAGTATGTGCTGGAAAGAATCAGTGATACTCTTGAGTCATATGACTACCTGGAAAGCGAAATGCGTTACCTTTTCACCTCTGCCATAGTTGCTTTTCCAGAAGATGGAGGAGATAGGAACTCTCTAATAAATATGTTAAAAGCAAATCTTAAGAATAACCGAATTTAAGCGATACAATAAGGGATTAAATATTTGAAAATCGGATATATTAACAATTAAATAGAGGGAGGTCTGTCGCATGGAATCGAATGTCCGTCGCTTTTGGAAAGGTTTTTGGCAGGTCGCAGATCCAAAAATATGGATTGCTTCTACAGTTCCAATGGCTGTAGGGGGAGCGATGGCGTTTGGAATCACCGGCAGCTTTCATTGGTATTGGTTTTTTGTAAGCTTAATAGGCGTATACTTTATTGAAATCGGCAAAAACGCTGTGAATGACTTTGTTGATTTTAATACAGGTGTGGATTTAATGGTAGCACCTGAGAAGCGCACTCCTTTTAGCGGTGGTAAGCGTGCCATTGTGGACGGAGTACTTACCTTAAAGGAAGCGGCTGCAATTACTGCTGTGGCACTAACACTAGGAAGTCTCGTTGGCGTTTATATTGCTTTTTTAAGGGAACCGGGTATTCTTTGGATTGGCTGCACTGGATTGTTTTTTGCCACAGCATACAGCCTGCCGCCTTTCAAATTGGCCTACCGTGGCATGGGAGAAGTAGTGGTTGGCGTTACATTTGGACCACTTATTGTTAGCGGTGCGTTTCTAGTTCAAGCCCACTTTCTATCTCTTGAAGTTATTCTCGCATCATTGCCTATCGGGTTCCTAATTGCTAATGTTCTTTTCATTAACCAGTATCCTGATTATGAAGCGGATAAGCAGGGCAATAAAAGAAACTGGGTTGTTCGCCTTGGAAAAGCACGTGGTGTAATTGTTTATGGTGTATTGTTCGCAGCTGCATATGTTTCAATAATTATGTTGTTTATTTTTACAGGTAATCCATTTTGGTTATTATCTTTTATATCTTTTCCTTTGGTGTTTCGTGCCGTAAAGATTGCATCCCGGTACTACGAAGACATTCCTAACATTGTTCCGGCTAATGCAAATACAATAATAACCTACCAGATTACCGGTTTAACCATGGTTCTTGCGGGGATCATCAAGCGTATTCTTACGATATAAAAGGTATTGCTCGGCATAAGTGCTCCTTATCTCAAAAAGGGAGCTTTTTTATTTATTGTTAAGTTATCTCTTAGTAAGCATAAAAAGGGCTAAAGTGAGCATACTAATCCAATATGTGGAGGATGATATTTGTTGAGTGAAGACTATTATTTTGAAGATAAAGGTCCATCGGAAGCTGAACAAGCTTTTTCAGCTACTACATGCAAAAAAAACCTTAGCGGTGTTAGAGGAAGAGCTTCAAGAACAGGACGTAAAGGCGCCATTATGACTCCAGTTGATTTTTTGCGAGGTAAAGCAAAAAAAGAATATATGAATAACAGTGAGGTGAGAGTTTATAATATGTACGAAAACAAGGTAATCCCCTACGATGAGTTTAAAGAGTTGCCCATTGAGAAACAAGTAGTGCTGATGACTAAATGGCGGGAGGAAATAGGGACAAATAATATTATTAAGGACTTGAGGATTTCCCGCAAAAAATTTTACAGCGATGTGCTAACCAGTCTCGGTATTGAAACAAAGCCTCGCGGAAACAGCAAGCGATTACGAGAAGCAAAAGAAAGCTTAGAGTCAGAGGTGAGTAATCAGCAAGTAATTGATGCTTACAGAACTAGCAAGGTAACAGATCG
>DLMZ01000009.1:0-8342 GCA_002479415.1 Firmicutes bacterium UBA7523 | reverse complement strand
GATCTAAGTGAGTATTTTACTCTTACCTTAAATGGGTTATACAACGGTGAAATCCTTGCCGGCAAAATAAGCAGGTTGGCCAAAGTTATTGACTTTAACGATGAATATGAAGCAACTATTCAGGTGAGGCAAATAAGAAAAAGCGCGCCCCGTTAGGACGCGCTTTTTCTTATTTGCATTAAAATTATACACGATGGTATTATACTTTTGATATATTTCTTCCATAAAAAATTTCTGTCATTTCTTTTTTCAGCCTTTGCTTTATTTTTCTTCTTTCGCCTGGAGAAAGGTCTTCTTTAGAAATGCCAAAAAGGTAGTTGTCCAAATCAAATTGTTTTAAAAGTAGCTTTGTATGAAAAATATTATCTTGATAAACATTAACATCTATCATTTGGTATTTTTCCCTTGTAATTACAGGCAAATAGTTCTGGATGGAGTTGATTTTATGGTCAATAAAATATTTTTTTCCATGCACATCTCTGGTAAAACCGCGCACACGGTAGTCAACAGTCATAATATCAGATTCAAAACTGTGAATTAAATAATTTAGTGCCTTTAGTGGGGAAATATGCCCGCATGTGGAAATGTCTATATCGGCACGAAATGTACTAATGCCGTCGTCAGGATGGCTCTCTGGGTAAGTATGAACTGCAATATGGCTTTTATCCAGATGAGCAACGACTGCGTCTGGCAAAGGGCCAGGAGTTTCATTTTCGGATTGCTCAGTGTACTCACTTCCCTCGGAGATTAATATGGTTACACTGGCACCTTGCGGATCATAATCCTGCTTAGCAATGTTTAATATATTAGCACCGATAATCTCGGAAACATTGGTTAATATGCCGGTCAAGCGTTCCGCGTTATATTGTTCATCAATGTAAGCAATATAGCCTTGACGGTCCTCCAATGTTTTTGCGTAGCAAATGTCATACATGTTAAAGCTTAGCGTCTTCGTTAAGTTATTAAAACCGTACAATTTTAGCTTCTTAAATGATTTAATTTCCATAGCAGCCTCTTTTCTCCATATTTCGTTTAAAACATACTATATGTCTAAGATTTTAACCTATTTCAAGCAACATGACAACTTTAAAATATTCTCTCTCCCTGAAGATGTGCAGGAGTCAACGCAAAAGAAAAAGAACCTTACTAGTTAGCACAATTATCTGGCTATTAGCGTAAAGGGATGATTAAAATGGCAAAGTATTTACCAATCAATAAAACAGATATGAAAGAAAGAGGATGGGAGCAGTTGGATTTTGTCCTTGTTTCCGGTGATGCATATGTGGATCACCCTTCTTTTGGAGTAGCGGTTATTGGCAGATTATTGGAAAGCAGAGGATACAAGATAGGTATAATTGCTCAACCCTCTTGGCAGAACATTGATGATTTCATGGTTCTGGGAAAGCCCAAGCTCGCTTTTATGGTTACTGCCGGGAATATAGATTCCATGGTTAATCATTACACCACAGCTAAAAAAAAGAGAAGCGATGACTTGTATTCACCCGGAGGCAAAGGGGGTTGTCGCCCAGACAGAGCAACAATTGTGTATTCTCACAGGATTAAAGAGGCATATAGTGATTCTCCTATAATTTTAGGAGGCATAGAAGCAAGCCTTCGTAGATTTGCTCATTACGATTACTGGACTAATAAAGTAAGACGTTCAATTCTTTTAGATGCTCAAGCTGATTTAATTGTCTACGGCATGGGAGAACGCCAGGTTGTTGAAATTGCTGAGGCACTGGATAGCGGTTTATCTATAGAAGAAATTACTTTTATTAAGGGTACTGTCTATAAAACTAAGGATAAAGAAAGGCCCTACAAGCCATTGGTGCTTCCAAGTTACGACGAAATTCTCGTTTCAAAACAGAAGTTTGCGGAGAGTTTTATGTCGCAGTATAACAACATGGATTCTGTCAGCGCCCGGCCATTGATGGAACCTTACATAAATTGCTATGTAGTGCAAAATCCTCCCCAGGAGCCCTTGCTTCAAGCGGAGTTGGATAACATATATTCTCTTCAATATATTAGAGATTACCATCCTGTCTATGAACAAAAGGGTGGAATTCCAGCAATAAAGGAAGTAAAATTTAGCCTTACCAGCAACAGGGGCTGTTTTGGCAGTTGTAACTTTTGCGCTCTTACCTTCCACCAGGGTAGGGTTGTACAATCAAGAAGTCACCGCTCAATTATTTCCGAAGCTGAAAAGCTTGTCTGGGATCCTGATTTTAAAGGATATATTCATGATGTGGGAGGACCTACTGCAAACTTTCGCCACAGAGCCTGTAAAAAACAAGAAGAACATGGAGTTTGTACGGAGAAGCAATGTTTGTTTCCAAGTCCATGCAAACAGCTTAAAGTTGACCACAGAGATTATTTGTCACTTCTAAGAAAATTAAGAGATCTGCCAAACGTAAAAAAAGTATTTGTACGATCAGGGTTGCGTTATGATTACATCATTCACGACAAGGATGAATCTTTTCTAAAGGAGTTATGTGAACATCACATCAGCGGTCAACTTAAAGTAGCACCGGAGCATATATCCGCAGAGGTGCTAAATAAAATGGGAAAGCCACGGAAAGAAGTCTACGAAAAATTTGTTAGGAAGTATAGTAAAATAAATGAAGATCTTGGGTTAAAACAATTTCTGGTTCCTTATCTTATGTCAAGCCATCCGGGGTCTACGCTTAAAGATGCAATTGAGCTTGCTGAATATCTCAGAGATTTAGGGTACATGCCTGAGCAGGTCCAAGATTTTTATCCGACGCCAGGCACGTTGTCTACCTGCATGTACTACACGGAGTTGGATCCCAGAACCATGGAAAAAGTTTATGTACCAAAATCTGCTCATGAAAAAGCTATGCAAAGAGCTTTAATCCAGTACCGCAAACCACAGAACTATAATTTAGTTTTTGAAGCTCTTGTCAAGGCAGGCAGGACAGACTTAATTGGCTTTGGTAAAAAGTGTTTAATCAAACCACGCAAGCATATTGGTTCATTTAAACCTACAAAGAAAAACAGTAGAAGAACAGGAACAAAGGCGAAGCATAAGTCTAGGAAGAAGCCGTAATCGCAAACTAGAATTATATGGTTTTTAGATAATATGCAGTCTTTTAAAGAAAAATTTACCTAAAGGTGTTATTTCCCCTTACCTCGAATGTGAAGGAAGGAGGCAAGGGGAAATGCATATATATAAGAACACAAGATTATTGGCTTTAGTACTTTTGCTTGTTTTTTTGTTGCTGCCTCAGTTTAGCAGTTCTGCTCCCGTAAAACTAAAGGTTTTATTGACTTTTGACGACGGCCCTGATCCTAACTACACTCATCAAATTTTGGAGATTCTTGCTTATTATGATATTAAGGCACTATTTTTTGTTCTAGGGTCACAGGTAGAAAGCCACCCGGAGATAATGCTACAAATTGTTTCTGGAGGGCATGCATTGGGAAACCATACATTTAACCATATGGACATTCAAAATCTCTCTCCGCATGAGCTTGTAAAGCAAATAAAGCGTACAGACCGGGCTATTGAAAATACAGCAGGTTTAGTTCCTCTATATTTTCGGCCTCCCCGCGGACGATATTCGGATGATAATTATAAGACATTAAGAAGTCTGGGGAAGGTTAATGTTCTTTGGGATTTGGGGCTGGAAAAGGCGGCTATTACTGACCCCCATTTGCTTGTATCACATCTAGAAGCAAGAATAAACGGCAGGGAGGAGTTAATACTTCTGTTACATGACGGAAATGTGGATGGAAACGACCGTTCTTCTACCGTAGAAGCTTTGCCGATTTTGATAGATAATCTTTTATCAATGGGGTTCACATTCGTAGATCCATCTACCGAAGAAGGACAGTTGTTTTTGTCGCGTCATACAAAAGATTAATTAACAAATAATTTTAATACTGATTTTGAGCCTGTTTCTCTTGACCTCAGGGCGCTTTAATACTACAATATACGTAGAAAAGGCGAAAAGATATAAAGGTGGCTAACAATGGAGTATCTATTTATAACTCGTGCGATATTTTTTACTTTTCTTGTAGTCATGTTTATCACGATAAAAAAAGCATTTGTTAATTACAAGCGAGATAAGCATAAATAATCCTGTTATATTGCGTGGGATAGCTTGCTTAATAAGTCAAAATTGGCTTATTAAGCAAGCCCTTAATTTTACCTGTTTTAATTTTGTGTTGATAATAGTTGACAACTAGCGGCTGCCTGAATGGTGGTCTTTTTTTTGGTCTGGATACAATTATACATAAATCTTGCTTTTTCGATAAAGGAAATAGCGAAAAATAGTAGAATTAGTTAAAATATAGAACAATATATAAAATTGTGAAGATTTTTGGGCTTTCACTTATTTGGACGTTTATTGTTTAAGAAACAATAAGTATAGGGAGTTTTTTATATGAGGGAGTGGCCTATTAAACATTTTATTGCTGAAAAAGCATATCGCTTCAATAATGCTTTCTACAGCCTAATGCAAAAGCAAAAGGACGTAGAAGCGTTGCTTCTTGAGCATATTAATCGGCGTATATTTGTGGCGACATCCATCTTTCTTCCGGTGTTCTCCATACAGGCAATATTATTCTGGAGTGCAGACTTAAATATGGCTTCTGAGATGTACTGGCGCCGGAATATTCTTTGGGCATATGCAGCCATAATATCATTTTTGCTGCTAATTTTAATAGTATCTATTTACATTGGCAAAGGCAAAAGCAAAGCTGTTTACTCAAAAGCCCTCATATACGGAAGCTTCTTGTTTGTGATTACGTCCTCAGTGGTTATTGTCACCATTGATCAGATTGTAACTCCCAGTATAACACCTTTCTTGTTCGGGTGTACTATAGCTGCCGTACTTTTTATTATCCCGCCGCATATTGCGCTTATATTCTATATCTATGGATTTGTGCTGATGTATAAAACCATTGAAACTACACAGATGAATTCGGCTGCTTTATTGTCAAATAGGGTGAATGGGTTTGCTACAGTTGGGCTAGCTGTTGTTTTGTCAGTTATTCTTTGGCAGAAAACTGTAGAAGGTATCCATTTGGAACGGCATATTATTGCCCAAAAAGATGAATTAGACGAAAGAAACAAGAAGCTATCATATTTGTCATCATATGATTCACTAACGGGCTTATTAAACAGAAGACAAATGGAAGTATCCTCACAACAACAAATCGAAAAATTAAAGGAACTAAAGCTCTCGGCGGCATTGCTCCTCATTGATGTCGATTATTTTAAAACTATTAACGATCGATACGGACATCCGGCAGGTGATAAGGTGCTTTCACAGCTTGGAGAACTACTTGCAAAGCATGTGCGGCGTGAAGATTTGGTGTCTCGCTGGGGCGGTGAGGAATTTTTATGCTTTTTAAACGGAGCAACCATTGATGAAGCAGGACGTGTGGCAGAAGAATTATGCAGAGTAGTTCAGGAGCATTCTTTCGAAATCGAAGGGCATCAGATAACATGTACTATCAGTATAGGTTTTGCCTCTGTTTTAGCTGAGGGTTCAAACCCTTTGATTGATGCGTATCACCAAGCGGATAAAGCTCTTTATCGGGCAAAAGGCAGTGGCCGAAACCAGGCTGTTTCCGGCCACTGCCATACACTGAATTAGAAAAGTAAGATGTTATAAGCTGTTGTCAATCAAATTTGCCAAGGCGGCTCGAAACTTGCCGTCATCTTTTTGTGTTCTTGGCTTAGGCCCTTTAGTTCTGCCGCCCAAGCGGCGGAACTTTGCTTTTAGCTCCCGTTCTTCCAGAAGAAAATCAATATTCTTTTCACAAAAAATCCTGCCGGCAGGGCTAAGGCATTTTGCTCCCTTTCCCAGCACCATTGCAGCAAGCCCCCAATCTTGGGTAACTACAATGTCTCCTTGCTCCGTCAGGTTTAGCAGTTTAATATCTGCTTCCTGAGCAGAGTTTCCAGTAATGAAGTGATGGTCGGAATCGATATTATGGTTAAAACTAGCCACAGTCCAAACAGCTATTTTGTGTTTATTGCCTACGTCCAGGCAAATTTGCAAAGCTTGACGTGGGCAGGCATCGGCATCTACTAGAATTTTCATTTTACCATTCCCTTAAATATACTATAACCTTCGTTACAGGTTAGTCTAAAGTTCTCCTTTTGTCAATATGCACTTTGTCAGGAAGCGGCAATCAATATTGTTTAACGCAGAAAATTAAAGCGATGGGGAATCCCCGTCACTTTAATTTTCTTGTGCTAGGGCTATCATCTCTTCTGATGAGGTAACTGGTGATTGACAAGTATAATCTCTGCAGACATAGGCCGTTGCTTTACCGTCGATGCTTTTGTTTTCTTTAATATATGGGGCCATTGTCTCAATATCTTGGTATTCCTCCAACGGGTGTAGTACAACTACCTTGTTAGGGATAAAGGCTTTACGTAAAGCATTTAACATCCTTTGCGTATCAGCAGCTTCTGAGTCACCAGCAATTACTATTTCAAGAGATTGCCCGAAAGCGAAGTCCATTGCTATAAGCATTTGCGTAAACGCAATAGGAGACTGCTTTAATTCATTGGAGTAAGCACAAGCAATTTTTTTGGCAACTTCTTCAAAGTGAGAATCTCCGGTTATCCGGGCGAGTCTTAGATTGTTTAAAGCTGAAACAGAGTTGCCGGAGGGAGTGGCTCCATCATAAAGCTCTAGGCGCCTGATTAGCAGTTCTTCTTCCTCTTTTGAGGTGAAATAGAAACCTCCGTTTGTGTCGTCCCAAAACAGCTCAATTTGCGTTCTATTCAAAGAGTATGCTTCTTTTAAATAGGCTGCATCAAAGGTGCTTTCGTAAAGTTCAATCAAACCCCAAATCATAAACGCATAGTCATCCAGGTGAGCCGGCAGAGATGCTTCGCCTTCACGGTAGCGTTTTAGAAGTCTGTTATCCCTCTTTAAATATTTAGTTATAAAGCCAGCAGCGCGCTTTGCTCCTGTGGTATAGCTGTCTACTCCCAATACACGTCCGCCTATGGCCATAGCAGCAATCATTAATCCGTTCCAGTCGGTAAGAATTTTGTCATCCTTGTAGGGGGGGATTCTTTTTTCACGGAAGTTGAACAGCTTTTGTCTCATGAGTTCCAGCGAGTTGTCTTCTGACAACGGTTCCGTTATGTGTAATATGTTTTTTCCGGTAAGGGCTCTTGTTAATTCATCATGAAAATTTCCTTCATTGTGAATGTTATAAGCCGATGCAAATATTTTGGCGTCTTTTTCACCTAGTATTTCTCTTAATTCACTTAGCGACCAAACGTAGAACTTTCCTTCCACGCCCTCGCTGTCCGCATCTTCGGCTGAAAAAAACCCCCCTATATTTGAGGTCATGTCCCTAAGTACATATGTAAATATTTCGTTGGCAGCGGTAGAGTATTTCTCGTTTCCTGTTGCTTGAAACGCCTCCAGATAAGCAATGGACAATAGTGCCTGGTCATACAGCATTTTTTCAAAGTGGGGGACAAGCCATTTCCTATCGGTAGAATACCTGTGGAAGCCGAAGCCAAGATGGTCGCAGATACCACCGTTCCTCATTTCTTCCAGCGTTTTTTCAACCATTTCCAGTGCTTTATCTTTTTTTTCCCTTCTCCAATAACGTAACAAGAAGCTTAGGTTGTGTGGAGTGGGGAATTTAGGTGCTGAGCCGAATCCGCCATATTCCAGATCATAACGTTTTTCCAGTTCTTTATATGCCAGGTGCATTATTTCTTCTCCGGGCATATTTCCTGGTGTTACTGCCATCATTTCCTGCAAATTCTCAACTACGGTTTCTGCTATGCTATTAATTTTCTCCCGGTCTGTAGCCCAAAGCTTTTCTATCCTCTGTGCAAGTTCTATGATGCCTATTCTGCCATATCTGCTTTCCTTAGGAAAATAAGTTCCGGCGTAAAAAGGCCTTTTATCCGGTGACATTAGGATTGTCAAGGGCCAACCGCCGCTCCCTGTCATAGCTTGGCATACTGACATATATATGCCGTCAATATCGGGACGTTCCTCTCTGTCTACTTTTATACAGATAAAAGTCCTGTTTAAGACCTTGGAAACTTCATCATCCTCAAAAGATTCTCTTTCCATCACATGGCACCAGTGACAGGTGGAATAACCGATGGAAAGGAATACCGGTTTATTTTCCCGGCGCGCCCGGTCAAAAGCTTCCTCGCCCCACGGATACCAATCCACCGGATTTCCCGCATGCCCCAGAAGATAGGGGCTTTTTTCATCCTTCAAGCGGTTTTGCGGCATGGCGCCATTCCCTGTTTCTTCAATGCGACAAATTATGCAGAATACCAATTAAGCCTTTGCGAACGAAGTGAAAGAATCCCATCA
>DLMZ01000037.1:32294-43924 GCA_002479415.1 Firmicutes bacterium UBA7523 | reverse complement strand
TCATAAATATCTATGCATTAATTAATAGCTGCTAGTCGGCAGCTGTACCTAGATTTACGTTTTTAAAGGGAATAATGGTGGAAACGGCATGCTTGTAAACCAACTGCTGTTTATTTTCTACATTAAGCAAAATAGTGAAGTTATCAAAGCTGCGGACTGTTCCCTTAAGCTGGTATCCATTTACTAAAAATACTGTAAGCATCATATCTTCTTTTCTGGCAATGTTAAGAAAGCTGTCTTGCAGATTGACAGAATTTTTGTTCATACCGACCCCTCCATAACTTTTATAATTAATTAGTTCAACTTATGGTTAAATATTTCCTGCCAATTGGCAGTAAATATTTTCCGCTAAAGCATCAATTCGGTCAAAGTGAGAAATATCCAGCCAGGTTATTTCCTGTTCCCGGCGAAACCAGGTTAGCTGTCTCTTGGCAAAACGCCGGGTATCACGCTTAATTAATGATATTGCTTCTTCAAGTGATAGTTCTCCTCGCAGGTGAGCTGCTAGTTGACGGTATCCCAGGCTGTGCATAGACTTAGCTTCTGCCGATATACCCCGATTAAGTAAGTCTTGCACTTCATCCAATAAGCCTTGAGCCATCATCTCATCTACTCTTTCTTCAATTCTGCTGTATAATAGTTCCCGTGGCATTGTTAATGCGAACATCTTAGTATCGTATCTGCACTTTCCTAAAGTTTTTGCAGCCTGCTCAGAAATTAAGGTATTGCCTTGCTCAAAAACCTCCAGAGCTCTGATTACACGGCGCAAGTCATTCTGGTGAAATTTCCTTGCAGATTCGGGATCAACTTCAATTAGCTTATTATGCAAATGAGCAGGGCCATATATTTGAGCTTCATTCCAAAGATGCTGCCGCAGCGTTTCATTAATACCACTTTCACTGAAAGTGAAATCTTGAATTACAGCTCTAACATACAAGCCTGTTCCACCCACTAGAATGGGTAATTTCCCTTTAATATGAACATGGCGAATGGCAGTTAAAGCATCCTGCTGAAAGTCCGCAACCGTGTAATACGCATCGGGATCTACAATATCAATAAGATGATGAGGTATTTCGGCTCTTTCTTCCAAAGTGGGTTTAGCCGTGCCAATATCCATGCCTCGGTATACCTGCACGGAATCGGCAGAAATAATTTCTCCGTTTAAGCGTTTGGCAATAGAGTGAGCAATATATGATTTTCCTACCGCTGTCGGGCCTACAATAGCTAATAGTTTGTTCATCTATTGCCTCCGAAAGCTTCTGGCTAGAAGTTCTTTGCTAAACACCAGGACGGCAGGTCTGCCGTGAGGGCAGGTATTTGGCTGCTCTGTTCCAGATAGGTTATGCAAAAGTGCTTCCATCTCTTCTTTGCTCATATATTGATTTGCTTTGACAGCAGCTTTACAAGCCATCATTTGCAGAGCTTTCTCAAATAGAGCCGCACTTTCACCCTGATTGACAGTTGTGGTGATAAATTCGACAATTTCCTCCTGAGTTAAGCACTGGCGGAAAAATAAGGGAACAGTTCGCAAGATAAACGTATTATTGCCAAAGGGCTCAAAAGTTAATCCTAGTTGTGCAAATAGCTCAAGAGAAGCAGTTAATCCGGCGGATTCCGCGGCGTCTAATTCAAAGGTTTGGGGCAGGATTTCTTGCACAGGCATATCACCGGCAGCCAGATCCCGCTTAAACGCGTCATATAAGATTCGCTCATGTGCAGCATGTTGATCGATAATATATAATTCTCCTGAATCAGACTGGGCAAGAATATAGGAAGCGAGATGCTGTCCTATTGGCCTTAGGCGAGGAAAAGTATGTTGCGTAGTCAGTAGCGGTGCAGACTTATTTTCATAATACATAGTGGGTTCATACTCTATAGATTTCTGCTCTGACGGTGAGCCCGCTGAAAATATTTGTTCAGGTAATTTATCTGCATACTCACCAAAAGTAATAGGCGTTGCTTTTTCACTAACAACAGAATAGTTTGGTGTATAGACATCTCCGATTAATGAATAATCCCCAAAAGCCGATTTAACTCCGGTAAGAAACTGCCTGTAGACATCCCTTTCCTGTGAAAAGCGAACCTCTCTTTTCGCAGGGTGAACATTGACATCTACTTCTTCCTGATTTGCAGTAATGAATACCACGGCCGCCGGGAAACGATTTCGCGGCAACAGTGTATGGTATGCTGTTTGCAGAGAGTCGCTGAGCAAAGGCGAACGTACAGAGCGTTTATTAACAAAAAAGAACTGAAGGTTCCTGTTAGCTCTTGCTAAGGAAGGCTTGCTGACAAAGCCCTTCACAGCAAGAAGTGAACCCTGCCATTCAAGAGGAATCATTTGCCGAGCAGTTGTTTTGCCAAGTACCTGGTGAACAACATCTTCAAGATTGCCGTTTCCGGCGGTAACCAATTGTTCCCTGCCGTTAACAGTATATGAGAAGGAAATTTCAGGCCATGCCAGCACAAGTCGTTGAACGATATCGGTCACGCGAGCCGTTTCTGCTCCTTCGCTTTTCAAAAACTTCAAGCGTGCCGGTGTATTATAAAATAAATTTTCCACACGTACTTCTGTTCCTGAAGGACAGCCGGCTTCTCCCAGGTTCACCATTTTTCCACCATGAACATCTGCTGTCGTTCCCGCTAAATCCTCAGCCCGCTTGGTCGTAATACGCAAACGACTGACGGAAGCGATGCTGGGCAAAGCTTCTCCACGGAAACCCAGCGTAGCAATAGCTGTTAAATCTGAAGCATTGCTAATTTTGCTTGTTGCATGACGCTGTAAAGCAAGTGGCACATCTTCTTCAGCCATGCCACTGCCATTATCAACAACGCGCATTAATTGCAAGCCGCCCCCCGTAATGCTGATATCTATTCGGGTTGCTCCGGCGTCAATGGCGTTTTCTACCAATTCCTTTATTACTGCTGCCGGTCTCTCAACTACTTCACCGGCAGCAATTTTATTAGCAAGAATTTCATCTAGTACATGTATCTTTCCCATCTATTTACCTTCTTTCAGCGCCTGCTGCAATTTAAACAATAATTGCAGCGCCTCCAGCGGCGTTGTAGTCATTAAGTCCACTTCTGCCATGCTATCTAAAGCTTCCACCAAGTCGTTTGACGGAACAAATAGCTGCATCTGCTCATTTGTTACAGTTGCTGCTGTTTTGCGGACGAAGCTTTGGGGCGCTTCAAGCTGAGCCAGGATTTCCCGGGAACGCTCAATTACTTTGCGTGGCAATCCAGCTAATCTTGCCACCTGTATTCCGTAACTATGGTCCACACTGCCAGAAATTACTTTATGCAGGAAAACTATATCTTCCCCCCGCTCCTTTACTGCGGTGGCTAAATTTGTCACGGCAGGATACTGGTCAGCCATATCTGTAAGCTCATGGTAATGGGTGGCGAACATTGTTAGCGCTCCCACCTTATCATATAAATGTTCCACCACAGACCGGGCGATACTAATTCCGTCAAAGGTGCTTGTCCCCCGTCCCACTTCGTCAAGAAGTACTAGGCTCCGAGGTGTTGCCCCATTTAAAATTCCTGCCATTTCGCTCATTTCAATCATAAAGGTGCTTTGTCCGCCTACTAAGTCATCAGCGGCGCCAATTCTAGTAAAAATCCGATCAATTATACCAATGCGTGCTTCTTCCGCAGGAACAAAACTGCCTATTTGTGCCATTAGCACAATTAGTGCCGCTTGACGCATATACGTGGACTTACCTGCCATATTGGGCCCGGTTATCATGAGTATCCGTCGGCTTTCCCGATTTAGGGAGATATCGTTGGGAACAAATAATTCATTACGAAGTACTTTTTCAACCACAGGGTGCCTTCCGTTGCGAATTTCAAGGCCGTAGTCTTCTTCTGCAACAGGTCTAACGTAGCGGTTATCTCTGGCTGCTTTAGCCAAAGACTGAAAAGCATCAAGGGCAGCCAAAGCGGAGGCCGCTTCCTGAATTTGCATAGTATGTTTAGTCACATGTTCTCTGATTTCAAGAAATAGGTCATATTCCAGGGCGCATATCTTCTCCTCTGCTCCCAGAACTTGTGACTCGTATTCTTTTAGCTCGGGAGTAATAAATCGTTCCGCATTAGCCAAGGTTTGCTTACGCACAAAATAATCAGGGACTAGATGCTGATTTGTTCTGGTCACTTCAATGTAATAGCCAAAAACCTTATTAAAACCAATCTTTAAAGATTTAATACCTGTTCGTTCCCGTTCTTTTTGCTCTAACTCCAGAATATAATCTTTGCCATGACGGCAGACATAGCGTAACCTGTCTACTTCTTCATGGAAACCTTCTCGCAACAGACCTCCGTCCTTTAAAGTTATGGGCGGTTCATCTGCTAATGCTAGGTTTAGATATGCTGTTAAATTGGTAAGATCGGGTAATTTCTGCACCAGTCTTGATAATGACGGGCGCTCCTCTGTCTCTAGAAGTGCTTGCACTTGTGGCAAAATAGAAAGAGTTTTACGCAGAGCCACCAAGTCTCTGGCGTTAGCGCTTTCACAGTGGACCCGTCCCATTAACCTTTCCAGGTCATAAGCTTGGTCTAGTAATTCTGCAAGTTCAGCGCCAAGCACTGCACTGCTAAATAATTCCTCAACCGTATCCAAGCGGTTGTTAATAGCTTCTTTGCTTAACAGCGGCTGTTCTATCCAACGTTTAAGTAGACGGGCACCCATGGCAGTCTGTGTTTTATCAAGCACCCAAAGCAAAGAGCCGTATTTTTTTTGATCACGAATTGTACGGGTTAACTCAAGATTACGCCTCGTTGCGCAATCCAAAAGCATATAACGTTCAGAAAGGAACACAATTGGTTTATGCAAATGCTGCAAGTCGTTTTGACTATTGTCACGCAAATAACGAATAGCCGCACCTGCCGCTGACACTGCCAGAGTAAACTCCCTGCAGCCTAGCCCCTCTAAGCTGTTTAAATTAAACTGTGAAAGCAGGACACTTTCGGCCTGAGGAAAAATAAAGTGCTTGTCCGGAAAATGATTTAATAAAGGCTGCCTGCTTATCTTAGCCACTACTTGTAAAAGAATAGCATCTTTCCTGCTGCTTTCGTTAACCAGGACTTCAGCCGGCTGCAAACGAGTTAATTCATCCACGAGAATTTTTTCCGCTTGATTCCCTCTCGCTTCAGTAATAATAAAATCACCGGTGGAGACATCAACGGCTGCTATGCCGTATTCGCCCTTATCTGCATAAACAGCAGCCAAATAATTGTTGCTTCTTTCATCTAAAAGGGAAGAATCTATCACGGTGCCTGGAGTGATGACCCTGACGACTTCCCGCTTTACAATTCCCTTAGTAAGCTTTGGGTCTTCAACCTGCTCACAGATAGCCACCTTATAACCACGTTCAATGAATTTGCCTAGATAGTTGTTAAGCGCATGATAAGGAAAACCGGCTAATGGCACGGTATCCCTGGCAGTCAGAGTAATTTCCAGTTCCTTTGCTCCGATTTTGGCGTCATCAAAAAACATCTCATAGAAATCGCCTACTCGAAACAATAAGATTTTATCACGGTTTTTCTCTTTTATTTCATTGAACTGCCGTATCATCGGTGTCTCAGCTTTCAACCCTGATCCTCCCCACTAGGCTCCATGTTTTTGCCTCAACTACTTCAACACGGACAATATCTCCCTCACTAATCCCTTCCCCTGGAAAATTAACTGTTTTGCTACCTCGTGTCCTGCCTGTTAAAGTCTGGGCATCTGTTTTACTGGGACCCTCTACCAGAACCTCTTCAATCTTTCCAACCAATGTCTTACTGCGCAGCAGGCTCCATCTGTTCTGTGCTTCCGTCAGCCTGCCGAAACGTTCTTTCTTAACCTCATTTGGTATCTGTCCCGGCAATTCCGCAGCAGGCGTTCCTTTGCGCGGCGAATATAAAAAGGTAAAAGCTGCATCGAAGCCAACTCTTTCCACAATATCTAAGGTTTGGCTAAAATCTTCCTCCGTTTCTCCGGGGAAGCCTACAATCAAATCTGTAGACAGTGCGCAATTCGGCACATAACTGAGTAATGATTCCACCAGTTCCAAATAATGCTCCCTGGTATACCCACGGTTCATCAATTCAAGAATACGGTTACTGCCGGATTGAATCGGCAGATGAACATGCTCACAGATACTTTTGCCTTGAGCAATCACTTTCGCCAGTTTTTCATTAAAATCACGGGGATGGGATGTCATAAAACGCACCCTGGCAAGCCCTGTTTCTTTGTCAACACGAGTCAGCAAATCGGCAAAATCAATATCCTCGTCTAAATCTTTGCCGTATGAATTCACATTCTGACCTAGAAGAGTCACTTCTTTATAGCCATTATCGGCCAATACTCTAATTTCTGTTAGTATATCTTCGGGCAGACGGCTTCTCTCCCTGCCACGAACATAAGGAACAATACAATAAGAGCAAAAATTATTACAGCCATAATTAATATTTACCCAGGCTTTAATCCCGTCTTTTCTGGTGACCGGCAGCCCTTCCACCACTTCTCCCGCTTCTTCCCACAAATCCAAAACTGTCTCCCTGCTTTCCTCCGCCCTCTGCAGCAACTGGGGAAACAAAGCAATATTGTGGGTGCCGAATATCAAATCAACGAAGGGGTAACTCTTGGCTATTTTCTTTGCAACTTCTTCCTGCTGAACCATGCATCCGGAAATGGCAATTATCATTCCAGGATTATTCTCTTTCATTTTTCCCAAGCGGCCAATTCGCCCGAATACCTTTTCCTCAGCCTTTTGGCGGACCGCGCAAGTATTCATGATTACCAAGTCAGCATTTTCGGCTTCGTCAACTTCCTCATATCCCCACTCATCCAAAAAACCCCGCAGAGTCTCAGCATCTCGCTCATTCATCTGACAACCAAACACCTGCATAGTATACTTTTTCTCTCTCATCATATCACTCCAACATGCGCCAAGGGACGGCCGCACTCCAATTTCTTGTATAGTTACCATTGTAATATAATTTGCAGAAAAAGCAAAGCAGGACACAAGTCCCGCTTTGCTTTACAGTTAGTATTTTTTTATGTTTCCTGTAAATCTGCAACTGGAACGTCCATTGTCGTGCATGTTCCCATCACCGTAATATTAGCCTTATCTTCTTTAACTCCTTCAATCCAGACAGATTTACTTTTGTAAAGCACTTTAATATTATCATCGGAAGCCATAATTTGTATTGCCCGCTGTTTATCCATATTATTTGCTCCTTCGAGTGTTTTATTTTAGTATCAACCGAGTTAGCAAGTATATGCGATTAATATGAAAAAGGCGACTATCAGTATATATTCTTTAAATCTATTATCTTTATTCTGCTAGGATTAGATTGTATGAGGAGAGAGTATTACATGACTTAAATGATTTTATTTCCATTTTGCACTTTTTCCCTTACACAGTTCCTGGCGCTGATCCGTTTCTGCGAACCATAAATATATACTGTCATCCTGCGGATACAACACGTATTTCCCATCAGGTGATTTATCGTGACTGATGCGCTCTATGTCGTCCGGAAGATATTGACAACTTTCATCCTGTAAAACAACATCACGGGTTATACCTTCACCGAGATTAATCTCCAGTTGCTGAGTTTCCTTTGCACTATCGTAATAGATTATTTCAACAACTACAACGTTGTCATTCACCCATGCTTTAGGTAAAATGAAGAATTCGCTCGTTCCTTTTAGAACTGTTTGTATATCAAACCCTCTCTTGATGTCTATAACAGCAACTGTTATAGACTCTCCTTCATTCATCCAAGTAGGTGGATCCACCATCTCTGAAGTACCAACCAACAATCTATTTCCGTCAGTTGACCAGTAATATTCATACCAAATTGCTATTTCTATGCGGTTAACATTACCGGTTATCAAGTCATATATATCAAGACCTCGCCAGAGATATGTTCCCTGGTCAAGAATTAAGTATCTTCCGTTAGGCGACCAAGTTACGTATCCAAAAACATCGTCGTCAAGAATCGTTTGTTCTCTTGTTATAGCATTATACAAAATAAATTTCCTAATACCATCATCAAAAACTGCTTCGAAGGCAATCATCTGCTCCTGCAAGTTTACAGCATAAGCGTCGATAAAATAATTTCCCTCTATAATGATGTTATCAATGTTGTTAGTCAGGTTTTTTTGCACCAACCTTCCTTCTTCGTCGACATAAAAAAACATATTTGGTATGTCAACTACGAGTGGCATCACAGTATTATCTGAAACATGATTGATATGCCTTTTGCCTGGAATATTTACACAACCTATAAGTAAAACTAGTAGAATAAACAGAATAGAAGCAACTTTATAGCGCATGCTGTACGACCCCCTACTCTATATTTCACGCCCTGTTTAGCGGTATGCCGATGTTTTCGTCTAGCCTGCCCCTTTTCGGTTAGGGCAACTATTGAACCCCTATTAGCCCTCTATGCCATTTCATTCCCTTGCCGGTTCAATATCTCTTATTGGAGGAGCATATAGGGTTTAAAAATTTTGCATAATACATAATTGTGAATGGTACACCTCCAATGAAATATGTTAATACCATATAATACCATGTTAAGCTCCTAACTATTTGATGGTGCAGGAACAAGTTTGGTAACTTCAGGCGAATTCTTAAACTTCCAGCCGGTATTACATTTGTCTATGCTTTTAAAGTCGTATTCCTCATTAGTGCTTGAAAGAAAGATTTAAATACACGGTATCTGCTATAAAAGTAACATTATTATACAATGGTAAATAATGTGATTGTTTCCTTATTCAACAATATATTGCAAATATCCTGCTCTAACGCAAAATACTTCTACACTAACAGAAGGCTAGCCTAAAAATCTGGCTAGCCTGTTTGAGGTAATTCCCCAAAAAAAAGCGCCGAAGCGCTTATTTAAACTGAAACATCTTGAATTTTTTTTCCGTGAAAATAAGCCAAAATTACAAGACCAGCTAAAGCAATATAAGCGGTATAGTTATTTGCTGCAGGGCTTTCTTCTTCTGCTGCTTCTTCAACAACCACCACTTCTTCTCCCTCACCGATGGAGATAATAGTAACTTCTCCCTCAATGCCAGAACCAACCACATCTTCCTCAGCTTCGTCCATGTAGGCTGTAATACCCAGCATTCCTTCTTCAAGCTCTAATGGTTCATCAAGAATTACTGCTCCGGCAAAACCACTGAAAAGCAATAGAAAAGATGTTACCATGACAATTAGCGATAATCTTTTTCTCATTTTTGGACCCCCTTTTTTTATACTTGTAGTAATTTTGACGAAAAAAAAGAAGCTGAGGTTCCAGATAAAATATTAAGAATACTTAGTATGTGAGTTTACTGCAAATTCTCTTTAATAATTTCAGTTAATGCTTTCAAAATATTTTCCACTTCACTTAAAGTATTGCTCCACCCAAAGGAGAAACGGAGAGTTCCTTGAGGAAATGAGCCGATAGTACGATGGGCTAAAGGTGAACAGTGCAAGCCGGAACGAGTCATAATGCCAAAGCATTGTTCAAGCATAAAACTCAGATCGCCGTTATCTAAGCCATCAACATTAATGGAAACGGCCGCAGCGGTGGTTTTAGGGTTCTTTGTGCCGTAGACTCTTATTTCCGGAATTTCTGCCAAGCCACTAAGGAAGGCTGATGTTAATTGCTGCTTATGGTCATGCATTTTTTCCAGCCCGATCTCATTGATAAGCTTTATTCCTGCGGCCAGTCCGGCTATGCCGGGGACATTTTGAGTGCCGCTTTCAAATTTGTCCGGAAGAAAACTGGGTTGGTTCTCATCCTCCGAGCGGCTCCCCGTTCCTCCTTCTACTAATGATTCTGTAGCTTGTGCTGCTTTTTCGCTGATACAAAAGCCGCCGATACCAGGAGGCCCTAGAAGTCCTTTATGACCGGTGAACGCCAGATAGTCACAATTCAAAGCGTTAAAGTCCAAGATTTCGCTTCCGGCAGTCTGAGCTGCGTCAATGGCATAAAAGATATCTTCGCCAGCCAAAATTTCTCCCACTTCGTAAACAGGCAATAATGTGCCTGTGACATTTGATGCGTGTGTGAGTACAACTAACTTTGTTTTGCTCCTTAGCGCATTTTTCACATCTTTAGGGTTTAGTGTGCCGTCAGCATTGCATTGCAAAATTTCTAATTCAATGGCACGCTCCTGCACAAGGCGGGTAAGGGGACGAACTACTGAGTTGTGTTCCATAGATGAGATGATAACATGGTCACCTTGTTTCAAAAGGCCTTTAATTAACAAATTTAACGAGTAAGTTACGCTTGGGGTAAAGACCACCTGTTCCGGCTGAGGCACGTTAAAGAACTGTGCTGTTAATGCCCTTGCCTCATATACTAAGCGGGCGGCATCTAAAGCTCTGCGATATCCTCCTCGGCCGGGACTGCAGCCTATATCCAATAGATAAGTTGAAAGAGCCTCAGTCACTTGAGAAGGCCGCGGGAATGTGGTGGCAGCATGGTCAGCATATATTTCACGCATATTAACTCTCCTGCTTATAAGTATTAATAATGAAGTCGCGGAGCACTTTTGCCGCAGGGGAAAGAATTCGCTTGTCATGGTATACAAGGTAGAATTCGCGCTTTAAATCCAGTTCTTGCAGTGAGCGAACGGCAACTAAGCCAAAATTCTGATAGTCTTCCATTACCAGTCTTGAAATAATGGTAATACCAAGTCCGCGGCTTACTGCTTGCTTAATTGTTTCCTGATTACTGAAAACTGAGAAATGAAAATCATCTAAGGTGATTCCTTTTTGAGTTATCGCGTTTTCAAATAGAGAGCGTGTTCCTGATCCGGTTTCTCTAAGCAGAAGTCTATAATCAATAATATCTGAAACTTTAGGCTCCGTTATGTTTAACAGTTCTTGGTATTCTTTCTTGTTAGGAATAGCTAGAACAAGTTCGTCCTGCAAAAGAGGCACATATGTCAGTCTGGGCAAGGAATGCTTTTTGCCAACAATACCATAAGGAAAATGATAATTGTGTACATCCTCGCAAACCTGACGGGAATTATCTTGTTTCAGTGTAACAGAGACGGTGGGAAATAATTGTTCAAATGCAGTTAAAATTTGGGGAAGCAAATATTGGCACGGTACCGAACTACCCTCAATGGTAATACTTTCTTCTTCTACTATATTACTATTTTTAATATCAGCTAGTGCGTTAGCGCGAATATCCAGTAATTCTCTGGCGTAACGATAGAGTCTTTCACCTGCTGGAGTTAAAATAATATCGCTTTTACCCCTGTCTAAAAGGGGCATTTCTAGCTTTGTTTCCAAGCTTTTTACATGAGCGCTAATTGTTGGTTGGCTTAAGAACAATTGCTGCGCAGCTTTGGAAAAAGAGCGTTGTGCTACAACGGCAACAAATGCCTCCAATTGATAGAATTCCATGCGGTTCACCACCTTCTATGTTTCTATATTTTCGCAAGCATTGGCAAAACTCCTTCCCAAGAGCAAAGTATGTTGTCTTACAGGCTATAGGCTTTGTCTATATCATAATATAACATATAGGCGCAACCTATTTGTTGGTTAACACTTTTACAAGTAAAATAGATTTAGACATTATCATTTGGAGGTAATTATGAGTAGAAGATTAATTGTATTTAGCGGACTGAT
>DLMZ01000037.1:22483-32150 GCA_002479415.1 Firmicutes bacterium UBA7523 | reverse complement strand
AGATTTTGGAGTATTGCTTGTCCGGTTCGGGAACCCTGCCAATATGGGAGTTTGTGTAGCTTGCTTTATACGAGATATTTCCGGGGGGCTTGGTTTTCACAGAGCAGCGCTTGTGCAATACTTGCGTCCGGAAATTTCAGGCTTTATTCTTGGCTCCCTAGTTATCTCTCTATTTGCAGGTGAATTTCGTTCACGAGGAGGTTCATCCCCCATTATTCGCTTCTTTATTGGAATGGCTATGATGATTGGAGCTTTAGTCTTTTTAGGCTGCCCCCTTCGTATGGTCTTGCGGCTTGCAGCAGGGGATTTAAACGCCCTGGTTGGCTTGTTTGGCTTTATTTTTGGCATTTATCTTGGCGTACTTTTTTTGCGCCGTGGGTTCTCTCTCGGCCGTTCGTATAATCAGAGCTTTGGTAATGGTATGGCGATTTCTGTTATTGCAGCAATATTTTTGACTTTTGTTGTAACGGCTCCTGCATTTATTTTCTTTAGTGAAAGCGGCCCCGGCGCTGCACGCGCTCCGTTTCTTATTTCCTTGGCGGCAGGGTTGATTATAGGCATTGCTGTTCAGCGCAGCCGCTTATGTCAAGCTGGATGTTTTCGGGATTTAATACTAATCAAGGATCCTCACTTGCTTTACGGTTCACTTGCTATTTTTGCCGTAGCTTTAATAGGTAACTTAGCGCTCGGATATTTTAATTTAGGATTTGAAAACCAACCTGTAGCTCATACAGATGGTCTGTGGAATTTCATTGGATTGGCCATTGTTGGCTTAGGCGCTACCTTGCTAGGTGGTTGCCCTTTGCGTCAAACAGTGATGGCTGGAGAAGGTGATTCAGATGCAGCTATGGCTTTTTTAGGATTGCTTTTTGGAGCGGCTGTTTCTCATAACTTCGGCCTGGCTGCAAGCCCTGCCGGCGTCAGTGCAGCAAGTCAATGGGGCGTATTTGTCGCCGGAGCTTTTCTTATCATCGTTGGCTTTACATTTACATTGCCAAAGGTTAAAATTTTAAAAAAGGGGGGATTTACCCATGGGCAGTAATGTGACAGATATTGATGTAAGGGGTCTATCATGTCCGGAACCGGTTATTCAGACGAAGAAAGTACTTGACGAAGGGCCAATGGTCGTTACTGTTTTAACCGACAGCCCCGTATCTGCAGAAAATATCCGCCGCCTGGTAGAAAATAATTATAATTACTCCTGTATGATTGATGAAAAAGAAGACGAGTTTGTACTTACAATAAAGAAAGAAGGATAACGCTAGGTTGGAAAGCTATTATATTGCTACATTTTATTCTGTCTCACAGGCGCTGCGGTTTGAAAAAGCTCTGCTCTTACAAGACATGGCGGTGGAAATGATTCCTGTTCCTCGTGTTTTATCTTCTTCTTGCGGAATTGCCGCACGTTTTAGTGAAGATGTTTACCTCAAATTAGTCCAGCTTGCTCTTGACGGGTACGTGACCTTAGAAGGGGTTTATCATTTTGTTCATCAGGATAAAACTCCACAGATTCTTGCCTGTTCCGGTCCGTGGGATGAAATTAACAATGAGTAAAACTACCAATATTACAATCCTTGTGATAAAATATAAGCTGTAGTCTAAACAAGGAGTTGTTATTTATGCAGTTAGCACGGATAGTTAATCTCTTTTTTGAAATACTTACTTGGATGATTTTTGCCAGAGTTATTCTGTCTTGGATTCCTCACAATCCTAATAATTCCGTTACACGGCTGCTTTATGAAGGAACAGAGCCTATACTGTCCCCATTTAGAAAGCTTATGCCTAAGAGTGGTTTGCCTATTGATTTCTCCCCTCTCCTCGCTCTGTTTATTTTGCGGTTTATACAGAAAATATTGATCTCCCAGATTTTATATCGGTTATGAAGGAATAACTAACGATTTATTTTATTAGCCCAGCTTCCCGTATCTTTTTAACGGGAAAGCTGGGCTACTTTCATTCTCCCGTTCCTAACAAATATTCATCAGGAACCGCTTTATATGTATCACTGGAAATGATCTCTCTTTTTATCTCCTTTCCATGAATGTATGATACTCTCCATACATCAATGCGATAACCAGGTTGCCCCTCTATAACCATTTTCTTAGCACCCGCAGGCAAATCTGGCGTCTTTGTATAGTTTGCATCCTGTTGTATCTTTTCTGTAACTGTGGGTTCCACCTTAATATGCTGGCCGGGAATTGAGTTACCGTAAAGCATGATCTCTAGCTTATCTCCAGAAACAAAAGTTCGAATCCAAATTGCATGATCTCTATCGTTTAAAAAACGAAAATCAATAAAACCATGAGCTATGGTGGCATCTAACCCAGGAGGCACATATCCTACCATTAAGCTGTGGTTTTTACGCTCCACTACACTGACATCAGCTAAAAGGACAGCATTATATAGTGTTGATGATACCTGACATACTCCACCTCCTATTCCTTCAACCACTTTTCCTGCTTCTATCACCGGTGCTGGCTTATAACCCTCTGCAGCATTTGCTGGTCCAACCACATTATTAAAGGAAAATTCTTTATCCGGTTCAATCAAGCTTCCGTCAAGCGCTTTAGCAGCTAGTCTGATATTATGCAATCTGTTCGGCGAAGACTTGGAAATATTGGTATGGAACGTTGAAATTAGCTCCGTGACTCGGAGATCTTCTAGAAAAGATGCAGTTTTCGCTGCATCAACCTTTAATACTACTAACTCCATAGAACTTGACTGATTGTAGGTTGGCAGCTTTTCTAATATTGATTCGATTGTTTTATCAAAATCCAGCTGCTGCCCAGGCTGGTCAGGCGTAATATCAACTTTATTTCCATTTTCAATTAAAATATAATTAGCGTCTTGAGGACTTTTTAGCAGAACGTTTGCCGGTTCAGACATAGCTTTAGAAAATACTTGACGGTCTACCTGGTAATAAAGAGGCATATTAACAGGGCTTGAAAGCAACTTGACACGCGCATAGTAGTTCATCATATGTGGTTCTTGTCTTCCTGCCAATAAAGCATTCTCAAGTGTAGATTCCAGGTCTACCGTAATACCCATTTCCTGCTTACGAAAGCCCCAACTAGTTTCTTCAAAACTAAGGCTAATAAGCTCCTCATCAAATTTGTCTTCCTCAGCGATTTTACTCAAATAGCTATAGGCACTACCCATAGTTAATCTGCCGAAACTGTTCCCGTTAATATAAACACCGTCATATATTCGGTTGCGGTAATATATATAGTCGGCTAATAGTAACGCAGAGAGCAAAGCAAGAAATACACATAACAAGGTAAGACGCTGCCGCACCTTGGAATTTAGAAGTTTCAGCTAAGTCACCTTCTTTAAATTACTATATATAATTCATATGGAATAATGTCGAATTTTATGTTTTATGTTTTTTGTAGTAATATATCAACACCCCCACCCCTAGCATATATATACCAGGTGTGGGGGTGTAAGATAAAAATTTTCTTATAACTTTTCTAACCCAAAAGTGATAATAATATTCCTGCGGCAATAGCTGAGCCAATTACACCGGCAACATTTGGTCCCATAGCGTGCATCAGCAAATAGTTATTAGGATTTGCTTCTCGGCCAACCACCTGCGAAACTCTGGCAGCCATAGGCACTGCAGAAACGCCGGCAGAGCCTATGAGGGGATTAATCTTGCCTCCGCTCATTTTGCACATAATCTTGCCCATTAGTACTCCTGCGGCAGTACCAACAGCAAAAGCGGTCAGACCCAACAAAATAATTTTAATTGTACTCGCTGTTAGAAACATATCAGCGCTGGCAGACGCGCCAACAGCAGTACCCAACAGAATAACAACAATGTTGTTTAGCTCGTTTTGTGCCGCCTTACTTAATCTGTCAGTAACACCACTTTCTCGTAATAGATTGCCAAACATCAGCATCCCTAGCAAAGGAATAGCGGGTGGCAGCAATAATCCGCACAAAATAACAACGATTATGGGGAAAAGAATGCGCTCAGCCCTAGAAACAGGACGAAGCTGTTCCATAACAATCTTTCTTTCTTCAACTGTAGTTAGCAACTTCATAATTGGGGGCTGAATAATAGGAACCAGCGCCATATAGGAATATGCCGCAACAGCCACAGATCCCAGCAGTTCAGGTGCTAGTCTGGAAGTCAAAAAAATAGCAGTTGGCCCGTCTGCGCCGCCGATAATCCCTATGGAGCCTGCTTGTTCCGGAGTAAAGCCCAAAAGAATGGCACCGATTAAAGTAAAAAATATTCCAAACTGTGCGGCAGCGCCTAATAGTAAAGTTTTTGGCGCTGCAATGAGCGGGCCAAAATCAGTCATAGCGCCAACCCCTAGGAAAATCAACGGTGGGAATATACCCAACTGAATACCCATATAGAAATAGCGAAGCAAGCCTCCAGCCGATACTAGCTTGCCTGCCTGGTCATAAACAGGGTACGCCATTATGTCACCCAAAGGCAGATTGACTAAGAGCATACCAAAACTGATAGGAACGAGCAGCAAAGGCTCGTATTTTTTTTCTATCCCCAAGTAAAGCAGAACGCAGGCAATAATAATCATCAGCAATTGGGGGGGAGTCATTGCTGAAAAACCGGTGCCCTGCACAAAAATAAGTATCTTATCAAGCATTAGTTTCCCCCCTATTCAATTACAACCATAATATCACCGGTATTTACATTGCTGCCTTTACAAACAGCAATTTCCTTAACAGTACCGGCTGATGGAGCACTAACCTCGTTCTCCATTTTCATTGCTTCAAGAATAAGCAAGACATCGCCCTCATTAACAGCTTGTCCCACTGCTACCATAATATTTAGAATAACGCCTGGCATTGGAGCCACAACTTCGGTGCAGGGCCCTTGTGATTTAGGGGTGGGCTCGGCAGTGGCGGGCGTAGGTGCAGGATTAACCGGTTGGGCTGGAGCAAGAGCGGGTGCTTTTACTTCCGCAGACTGTTTTGGAGCCGAAAATGTATTTGTTTCAGCAGAACTTATTTCCTCAACTGAAACTTGGTAAGCCTGACCATTTACTATAACTTTGAATTCTCTCATTATTTCTTCTCCCTTCTAAAGGCAGCTAAATCCTGACGTCTTTCTATCGCTCTTTTTCTTCCCGTCAAAACCCAGTTGTTTCCGTTGGCTTGACTGGACGGCTGCAAAGAAACAATTTTGAATTGTGAGGAGGGTAAGTCAAGATAAGCTGATATTACGGCAGTTATGGCAGCAACAACTTCGGATGAATTCTTACAATTAAACTGGGCCGAAGCAGCTTCACTAATATCTGACAAAGGAGCTTGTTGAGCCAACTGACTTTTTTTCTTTGATTCAGCTTTAGAAGGCATAACACAAAGCTTGCCGAAGCCGACTAAAATTAAATGCAACAGGTAGAGAGTGATCAAGACAATTGTAAAGCCGATGACCATAACCTCTAGCCCAAAAATTATATTATCTACCATATTATGACCTCCCTAACCGCTTATCTCTTGTATCTAGTTGCATAAGTAAAATGCTTTCCTCACCTCCACAATTAATATACTTATCCGTACGTGCTTTATGCGGGCAAATAAAAGGTACAAAAAAAAGAAGCCACATACTTAATAAATTTGGAACCTAAAAAGAGCCTGCTAATAGGCACAATAAATTATATCATTATTTAGTCGCAATCGTCAAAATTTTTTTTTATTATAATAATCTTGGAAAGCACGGTATTCCATAGCAGAAAGGCCATAGCAACCAATTTGTCGTACTTTATTTGCTTCTTCTCCATGAAAGTCCGAACCGCCGACAATAAAAAGATTGAACATCTTTGCTAATGTTTTATAATGGCATGACTGCTCAAAATCGTGGTTGGGATGGTATACCTCCAAGCCCTGCAGTCCGGCGGCAATAAATGTTTCTAGCAAATTGTCGCTTTGTGCAAGGCCGGGATGAGCCCAAGCAGCAACTCCGCCTGCGTTTCGAACAACTTCTATGGCTTCTTTTGGAGAGAGCTTAAAGCGTTCCACCCAGCCAGGCATTTGATAACCTATAACTTCATCAAAAACCTGATTTATTGTCTTCGCATATCCTGCTTCTACCAGTGCTCTGGCCACGTGAGGCCTGCTCGGCGCTGCTTTACCAGCGTAGCGTATTACTTCAGATAAATCAATCCGATACCCTAAGCTAACAAGCTTTTTAACCATTTTTTCCGTTCGAACCCAACGATTTTGTTGAAGTGATTCCAACAGTTTTTTTAGCTGAAGGTTTTCGGGATTGATAAAATACCCAAGGATATGAATTTCTTTATCCTCATACTCTGTGCTAAACTCAATACCCGGGATAAGCTCAATAGACAGTTTGCGAGCTGTTGCCATCGCCTCCGGCAATCCGTCTACTGTATCATGGTCTGTAATTGCTATTGCTGAAAGTTTATTATTAAACCCATCAATAACTACGTTACGTGGTGACAGCAGTCCGTCGCTTGCTAATGTATGAACATGCAAATCTGCTACTATGTCTGTCATTGCGCTTCTCCTTCATTCAAAGTATTGTGTAACACACGCAAAAAGTTTCCCCCAAGAATCTTGACAATTTCATCATCTGCAAAGCCGCGAGCTAATAAGCCTTGTGTTAAGAGAGGCAATCGTGATACATCTTCCAGGCCCGGAACAGCTTTCTCTATTCCGTCATAATCTGATCCGATGCCAAGTACATCTGTACCAAAGCGATGAGCAATGTAACAAAAATGATCCAAAAGGCTCTCAAAAGCTGTTGTCTCATTTTCTGAAACAAATTCAGGAAAAAAAGATAAGCCTATGACTCCACCTTGCTCGTTTAAAGCTTGAAGCTGATTGTCGTTCAAATTGCGCGGATGACCGCAGATGCCTGCTGCATTGGCATGGGAAACAACAACAGGAGATGCAGACGCATCTAGCAGTTCGTAAAAACCTTTTGGCGACAAATGTGCTGCATCCACAATCATCCCTAGTTTATTCATCTCAGCTACTACCGTTTTACCAAACGGAGTTAAACCGCCAGCGGAGCTTCCTACGCTCACACCGTCGGCCAGCATATTTCTGCCGTTCCATGTCAGTCCCAGGCTTCTTATGCCCAGCCTGTGCAAGCAATAAAGAACTTCAATATCCTGCCCTAAAGCCTCTCCTCCTTCCAATGATAGCAATGCTGCAATATTCCCTGTTGATAGGGCATTATCTAAACTAGACTTATTATAAATAATGGAAATTTTATCACTATATTTTTTTACCTCACGATGAAAACATTCTATTAGAATGATTGCTCTGCGCAAAGCATTGTACATTTGATGTTCTGGTTCCACAAATACAGCAAAAAACTGTACATTCACACCGCCCTCCATCAGACGTGGCAGGTCAATATGTCCAACCTTATTATTATTACCGAAGCAGTATCCATCTTGCGCAAAAAGATGTACCGAATCACAGTGTCCGTCAATTACCACAGCTTGCTTATGAAGACTTTTCCAATCCATCTATACACTCCTCTCTATATCGAAAGCAGCATTACTGGATTATATAGTTTCCTTTATTTATTAAAAAAACACCCGTTATCAGGGTGTTTTATTAATCTAGCGCTGTTGCACAAGAAGTTTTATTGCAGTTCGCTCCTCACCGTCAATGACAATATCGGTAAAAGCAGGAATGCAAATCAAGTCCATTCCACCAGGAGCAACAAATCCCCTGGCTATAGCAATGGCTTTCACAGCCTGATTTAAAGCACCGGCGCCGATAGCTTGAACCTCAGCATTGCCTCTTTCCCGCAGGACACCAGCAAGAGCACCTGCCACAGAATTTGGATTAGATTTTGCAGAAACTTTCAATACTTCCATCGCTGGACCTCCTAGTATTTTGATATTTCAGATAACTTTAGATTACTAGATTCAGCGTGGCTGATAAAAAATCCTGCCTTTAGATGCAAATTATGTATCTTAAAATTGGTGTATATCAGATATCCTTTGGATGTCTACGGCATAACCAGTTTCAATATCAACTTCTACAATAACACCATTAAGCTGGCAAGTATTGCCTTTTGCTACCTCAAAGCGGGCCGGTAAATGGGTAAGGAATTTACGGATAATAATTTCAGGCTCGACGCCGAGAATAGACTCATAAGGACCTGTCATTCCGACATCGCTAATATAAGCCGTTCCTCCTGTTAATATACGCTCATCTGCCGTTTGTACATGTGTATGCGTTCCGAGCACAGCTGATACCTTGCCGTCAAGAAATCTTCCCATAGCAATTTTTTCCGAAGTTGCTTCAGCGTGAAAATCCACGATAACAATGGGTGTTTCCTTTTTCAACTCAGATATTTCTTGTATAGCAATGCGGAACGGACAATCCATTGCGGGCATAAATACACGCCCGCTTATGTTGAGCACAGCAATTTTCACCGGACCGCAATAGTATATCCTGCTTCCGTTGCCCGGAGTTCCGGGAGGATAATTAGCCGGTCTGATAATTCTAATTTCTTTTTCAATATAGCTTAAAGCTTCTTTTTTATCCCAAACATGGTTTCCCATAGTTAGAACATTGACGCCATATGTAAATACTTCTAGGGCCGTCTTCTCATTGAAACCGGTGCCGGATGCTAAGTTCTCACCATTGGCAATTACAAAGTCTATACGATAATTATCTATCACACGAGGCAACATGTCCCTAAGACATAATCTTCCAGGTTGTCCAACCACATCACCAATCATCAGTATACGCAAAATTTAGGCACCTCACAAACTATGCTCAATATAATAATACCATATGCTGCCACAAACTATGTAGATCTATTATTTATCGTAGACGTATACCTTACCCGATTCACGAAAAGCAATAAGACTTTCCTGTTTTGCAGCGTTATTGTGGCTTAGTAAATATTCAATAATCTCTTCCTGCCGTATTAGTTCGTCATCCTTGATAACATCCAGCGTTTCAGCATCTCTGAAAAGAATGTCGCCAAAAATTGCCTCAATAACTCCCGTAACCAGTTGTATTGCTTCTAGTGTTAAGGTTGTGGTGCAACCACATAATTCCAACAAGGTTAGCTTACCTGAACGAACAAGTTTTGCACTCATAAAAAAATTTTCATCTGTCAGATCTTGATAAACAGCTAAAGATTCACTTAGAGAATCCCTAAAGCTAATAAATTTCAGTTTATCTACTTTTCCGTCCAACATAAATGTAAACTTGACATAATCTCTTCGTGCATCGTAATTAATGGTCATAACTTCAGGAAAGCGCATTAATAAGGAAATTAGTAAATTGGTTGTATAAGCGTCCTGCTTTGCTAGCTGCTTGCCCTTCAATGTAAACACATCCCCCGTTATAAATATAGGCAGGTCTTTTTTTATTCAATAACAGTTTAATAAAATCCTTCTGTTATTTTCAGGGATTGCAATAATTCCCTTATCCTGTAGAAACTTTAATGGGCGGAGGGTAACCCTCCGCCCATTAAAGTTATTTTGCGTAATCTACCGCTCTTGTTTCACGAATGACAGTTACTTTAATCTGTCCCGGATATTCCAATTCTTCTTCAATTTTTTTAACAATCTCACGAGCTACCTGTATACTGGATAAATCATCAACCTTTTCTGGTTTGACCATAATCCGAATTTCACGACCAGCTTGAATTGCGTAAGATTTTTCAACACCTTCAAATGTATCAGCAATC
>DLMZ01000037.1:394-22311 GCA_002479415.1 Firmicutes bacterium UBA7523 | reverse complement strand
ATCTTTTCTAGCTTTTCCAATCGTTTTATATAGGTTTCCAGCGATTCCCGACGTGCTCCCGGCCTTGCGGCGGAAACTGCATCGGCAGCCTGAATTAGTACGGCCTCCAGCGTCAAGAACTCTTCATCGCCATGGTGAGCGGCTATAGCATTAACAATTTCCCTGGATTCCTTATATTTCCTTGCTAAATCTCCGCCAATCGTTACGTGGGGGCCTTCCACTTCATGATCAACCGCCTTGCCGATATCATGAAGCAAACCAGCCCGCTTGGCGAATTGAATATCCAATCCTAGTTCGGCGGCCATTGCTCCTGCTAAATGAGAAACTTCAATTGAATGTTTCAGTACGTTTTGACCGTAACTTGTTCTAAAATGTAAACGTCCCAATAGTTTTATCATTTCAGGATGTATTCCATGGACACCTGTCTCAAAAGTAGCTTGTTCCCCTTCTTCACGGATACGGGCATCTACTTCTTGGCGAGCTTTTTCTACCATTTCTTCAATACGTGCTGGATGAATACGACCGTCTGCAACCAACTTTTCCAATGCCACCCGGGCTACTTCACGACGAATTGGGTCGAAGCCTGATAAAATTACTGCTTCGGGAGTATCGTCAATAATGAGGTCTATTCCTGTCATTGTTTCCAGAGTACGGATATTACGACCTTCTCGACCAATAATACGCCCCTTCATTTCATCATTGGGGAGAGATACAACCGATACAGTTGTTTCAGAAACATGGTCTGCAGCAAATTTTTGAATTGCGTATGTGATGATATGTCTTGCTTTTTTTTCAGCTTCTTCCTTAGCTTGGCTTTCAATGTCTTTAATCATCATAGCCATCTCGTGGGTTACTTCATCACGCACACGAGAGAGAATAATTTCTTTTGCATCTTCGGAAGTAAGGCCGGACATCCTCTCCAATTCAGCTAGCTGCTGCTTGTACAAATCTTCGGCTTTTTGTTGAATCTCAAGGATATTAGCCTCTTTACTCTTAACTTCTTCTTCTTTCTTTTCCATAAAAGATATTTTTTTATCAAGAGATTCTTCCTTTTGCACTAAGCGCCGTTCAGATCGCTGAATTTCAGATCGCCTTTCGCGGCTTTCTTGTTCAAAATCTTTGCGAAGCTTGTGTACTTCCTCTTTTGCTTCAAGGATTTTTTCCCTTTTAACGGCTTGAGCCTGTTTCTCAGCCTCATCAATAATATTTTTCGCGGCATTTTCGGCGGAGCCGATTTTGTTTTCTGCAATTTGCTTGCGAATAAAATATCCTACAGCAGTACCGACCACCGCTGTAATTAATGCAATAATTAATACAAAGATTATTTCCAAGTGATTTCACCTCCTGTTCCTGTATAGAATTTTGTTGTTATTTCAGAAAATAAATAAGACTGTGCGGGCACACAGCCATAAAGAAACACCATACGTATCTTACTGGTTCTATTCATAATATACCTTTTTCAGCCAGTAAAATGTTTATATGATAGGCAAACGCCGTTAATCCCTTTATGAACAACCCACACAAATGAAAATAATTATCTGTATAAATTGTATCTTTTTTAAAAGATGATGTCAAGAAAAAGAAAGCTTCCAGGCCGCTGAAAAGGCGTATTGTATCCTTTTAACGGCCTGGAAGAAAAATTAGTTGTTTACAGCAAGTAGAAAGCCTCTGTTCAAGAAGATACATCATCATACTTAGTTTTTTCCACAGCTATATGTGCTGCTTCTAAGGAAAACCCTCTGATTAAAAGCTTTCGTTTAATTTTATCGGGACAAGTGTCTGCGCTGGAACTCATTAACCTTACAAACTTGGCTGCTAATTCATTTTCTTTATCTTGGTCAACTGTTTCCTTAACAGATTTTGCTGCCACATGCCTATCAATACCGGCTCTATATAGCAAGGCTAGCAAGTAACGCGGTCCGTATGGTTTGCGGGAAAGTCGTTGCTCTATTAAGTTGCAGGCAAAAGAAAAGTCATTTAGATAGCCATCTTCACAAAGCTTGGCAACCGTATCAGCTGCTATTTCTTCATTAAATCCCTTATGAGTTAATTTATAATAAATCTGGCTGCAGGTATGAGCTCGAAAAGACAGCATACGGAAAGCCGCATCTCTTGCTTTCTGCCGCATATCCATACTCATGCCTCTGTTTTGTGCTCCGCAGCAGTTGTTGTTGTTTGGGCGGGAAGACCATAGGCTTCACGTATCTTCCCTTCAATGGTATTGGCAATATCCGGATTATCCCGCAGAAATTGACGTGCATTTTCCCGTCCTTGTCCCAGCCTTTCACTGCCATAGGAAAACCATGAGCCGCTTTTTTGAATCAAGTCCATATCGCATCCAAGGTCTAGAAGTGTTCCTTCCCTGGAAATGCCCTGGCCGTAAACTATGTCGAACTCTGCTTGTTTAAACGGCGGTGCCACTTTATTTTTTACAATTTTAACACGAGTGCGGTTTCCGACCGCATCATTTCCTTGTTTTAGCGTCTCTGTACGCCTCACATCCAAGCGTACAGAAGCGTAAAACTTCAGAGCCCTTCCCCCGGGAGTAACTTCAGGGTTGCCAAACATTACGCCCACCTTCTCACGCATTTGATTAATAAAGATGGCGATGGTATGAGATTTTGAAATGGCTCCGGAAAGCTTGCGCAGAGCTTGAGACATGAGTCTGGCTTGCAGCCCTACATGGGAGTCTCCCATTTCGCCTTCAATCTCGGCCTTAGGCACCAGAGCTGCTACAGAGTCAACTACGATAATATCGATAGCTCCGCTTCTTACCAGCGATTCTGCAATTTCCAGCGCCTGCTCTCCCGTGTCTGGCTGAGATACCAGCAAATCATCGATATTTACACCAAGGTTTTGTGCATAAACCGGATCCAACGCATGCTCAGCATCGATAAAAGCCGCATATCCTCCGTTTCTTTGTGCCTCGGCAATGGCGTGCAGGGCTACCGTGGTCTTCCCTGATGATTCCGGACCATAGATTTCAATTACTCGGCCTCGAGGATAGCCGCCAACTCCTAGAGCTGCATCCAAAGCCAGTGAGCCGCTAGATAATACCGATACATTCATGCGGCCGGCGGAATCACCAAGTTTCATTACAGAGCCTTTGCCAAATTGACGTTCAATCTGCATTAAGGCCATTTCCAAAGCCTTTTGTTTCTCCATAGATTAAGCCTCCTAACCAAACATTTGTTCCCGTTATTAAGAGTATTCGTTTTTAAATACATAAATCCTGCAATAAATATAAAAATTTATTAAAAAATCCTGCGGCGCAGGATTTTCAGGCTACAGTTATTAGTCGGTTTCTACGGAGACGAACATCCTTCGCTCAAGAGAAAACCCGCTTTGAAACTGAAAAACACGAATAACGTCAGCTGCTTTCAGATAGAAATCACCGTCGCTTTGCTTGCCCCAATGAAGCAAAACGAGAGAAAATGGGGTTTCACGCCTAGCCTGCAAGCCACGAATACCAGAAGCACCGGTAGTACCCGCATTAATCATTACTGAGTCGCCCCGCTCTGTAATGTATATTTGATGGTTATGGCCGGTAAGCACTACATTAACCCGTTCCATAAACCGGGAAGCGATTCCGGGATTATGGACGGCTACTAGGTGTGGAGACTCTGAAGACTCATCAAGGATACGACTTAAACGGAGGGCATACTCATTAAGCTCTCTCTCAGGGCCAACAGATATTCCCGGACCGCTAGAGGAGGGATCGGCAAGGCCGGCAATACGTAAGCCTTTTACTGTTACAATGCCTTCCTCAAGAACGATAACATTGGAAATGTCTTTCATTCTCTCAATTACTTGCGGGGAATCGTGGTTTCCCGGCACGAAGACATAAGGAATGCCGATATTTTCGATGGGTGAAGCCAGCTCTGCTTCTAGCTGTGTGCCAAAGTCTGTAAGATCTCCTGTATCGATTACCAAATCAACACCGAATGTAGCAACAACCTGAACAACGAAATCCATGCCTGCAGGATTATTGTGTAAGTCTGAAATATGAGCAACCTTTAAATCTCCTGCAACTGTTCCCAGAGGCTCTAAAGATTCAACCTGAATAAAGAGCTCATTTAGATTTACGGCGATTAGCTCCAGCTGTTCACCTAAAGTCCGCACCTTAAACAAAGTTTCCTCCACAAGGCCAAACATCCATGGTGCCGCAGTAAGAATTCCTTCAAATTCTGGATTCATAAATGCCATGGGCTGGTAAGTAGCATATGAAGCAGAAAGCAAAGCGCCAAGCAACAATAAGCCAATCAACCCGCCGACCAGAATTCGCTTTCTGTTTCGCTCCCCCACTAAATATGGGCCTGCAGAACCGCCCAAAAAAGCAAGAAAGAGCAAACGAGCTATAAAAATATTAATTTTTCTTTTAGTGTCTTGGCGAAGCTCTTCCACATATATTTCATCCTCAAGCTTAGTTAAGCCTCGCTGTAACTGGTCAAGATTAATATTAATCAGGCTAGCTTTTAACATCAGAGGCGGCAAATGAGTCCTCGCCCTGATTACACCTAAGGGGGGAAGGGAAAGCTGTGTATATCCCCGGTCAAAAACTGTTAGACCTAATTCAACCTGGAAAGCATTAATTGTTGTGACAAAGCTGCCAAGCATGCTTACAATAATAAGCATGCCGACAATGGACACGAAAATAAGTTCGGCTGCTTTTCGTTTATGAGCTTGCTGCAAATAATCACCCGTAATGTTTGACAAGGTACAAGCGGAGCATATTCAATGAAGCAATAGCTGCTTGCTCCTTAATATTTTCCCGTTTTCCTGCAAAAATAAACCTTTGGCAGGAAACGAAATCAGGTGAAGCTAAGCAAATATAGGCTAATCCTATCGGCTTATTATCAGTGGCGCCTGATGGACCAGCTATACCTGTTATCGCCAGGGCTAAATCACTGCTAGACAGTCTACGTACATTCTCTGCCATAGAACGGGCCGTTTCTTCCGACACAGCGCCATAATCTCTAATAATGACAGGATCAATATCTAAAAGGTTAATTTTTGAATTGTTGCTGTAGGTAATGAGCCCTTCAAGAAAATATTTAGAACTGTCGGGAACATTTGTAAGTAAGTGACCTAATAATCCTCCGGTGCAAGATTCAGCAGTTGACAGCGTGAGATTCGCTTTAAAAAGTAATCTCGCTACCACATCCGACATTGTTTCATCGTCTATGGCAAAAACAGCACTTCCCAAACGAAGACGCAATGTTTTCTCCGTTTCATTAAGCAACCCCTCCGCTTCGTTACGGGAAGCTGCTTTTGCAGTAAGGCGAAGATGAACTTCTGTGTTCTTAGCCAGTGGGGCAATAGTTGGATTTGTCTGATTGCATACTAAATCCTCTATTAAACTTTCCACGTCTGATTCACCAATGCCGGTTACTTTCAGCACTCGGGAAAGTATAATAGACTCTTCTTTTTCTAATAGCGGCAAAACACTTTCTGCAAACATAGGCTCCAACTCTCCCGGTGGCCCGGGCAAAAGAACTATGACATTGTTGTTATGTTTCAGCCAGATTCCTGCCGCGGTACCATAGCTATTAGAAAGCAAGAGCGAACCTTGGGGAATCAACGCTTGCTTACGACAACAATCGGTAACTGCAAAGCCCATTTTTATTAAAAAATCTTTTACTTTATTATCCCATTCAGCGTCCATTATAAGCGGTAAAGACAATGCATCTGCCACTGTTTCTTTCGTCAGGTCATCCATAGTAGGTCCCAGTCCGCCGCTAAAAATAACTAAATCTGCGCGAGCAAGTGCAGTATTCAACGCTTCTCTTATACGTGAGGCATTATCTCCAACCACCGTTTGCCAGTAAACATCAATACCTAATTCTGCCAGTTTTTCAGACAAATAGCGAGCGTTAGTGTTGACTATTTGCCCCAAAAGCAACTCTGTTCCTACCGCAATTATTTCCGCCCTCACTATTTCCGCCTCCTCCTTAAGTTTAACGTAAAGACTGAGCTATAATCCCGCCGCCTAGAACATAATCCCCATCATAAAAAACAACGGACTGCCCCGGAGTTATAGCACGTTGGGGCTCATCAAAAATCAGCCGGACAGTTCCATTAGACAAAGGTGTCAACACGCAGGGTACCTCCGGCGTGTGATAACGCACTTTTACTGTAACGCGGCGTGAGTCATTAAGACTATTTATTAAAATATAATTTAAATCTTCGGCAATTAGCCCCTTGGCAAAAACATCGTTGTTGTTGCCTACAATAAGTGTATTCTTTTCAATATCCATATTGACTACATAAAGAGGTTTTCCTGCAGCTAAGCCCAAACCTTTCCTCTGTCCTATTGTATAATTTGCAAGCCCCGAATGTGTTCCCACCTGCTTTCCTGCGGTGTTAAGAATAGGGCCAGGCACAGCCTTTATATCTGTTTCCTCGCGCAAAAAGCGTTTATAGTCATCATCGGGAATAAAACAGATTTCCTGGCTGTCTGGCTTGTTGGCCACTGCCAAGCCAATATCGGCAGCCATGGAACGAACTTCACTTTTCAGGTATCCGCCCAGTGGAAAAATAGTGTGTGACAGCTGTTCTTGAGTAAGATTGTATAAGGTGTATGTCTGATCCTTTGATGCATCTGCCGCTTTTTTTAAGAGCCAGCGGTTTTTATCGCTGTTATATTCCACCTGCGCATAATGGCCGGTAGCAACATACCATGCTTCAAGCTCCAGCGCTTTGCGCAGCAGCAAATCAAATTTCAAATAGCGGTTACAGGCAATGCAGGGATTTGGTGTGCGGGCTCGACGGTATTCTTCCACAAAATAATCAACAACTTTTTCCCGAAAAGCTTCCTTAAAGTTTAATACATAAAAAGGGATGTCCAGTCGTTCAGCAACACGGCGCGCATCATCTACAGCAGCTAGTGAACAGCAGCCACGCCCTGAATGCTTAGCATCATCTTCAAATTCCTGAGAGGTCCAAAGCCGCATTGTTGCACCGATACATTCATAACCTTCATCTTTTAAAAGCGCTGCAGCCAAAGAACTGTCCACACCGCCGCTCATGGCCACAAGCACACGATTCTTACTCATTTGCATTCCTCCCGAAAAAGGCCTTATCAGTTAGTTTGCCCAAAAAGCAGCTTAATTTTGCCCCTTGTAATATCAGTCAACTGCTTTTGAAGTACATCTATTGCGCTATAAGGAATTCTTGCGCTGATAGAAACGCCGGTTTCATTATATTCAACGTCATCAACTTTTCCACCGCTTGCAGCCAACTCACGAAGAACTGAACCAAGGAGCTCATAAGAAACGCTAACAAGGAGAAATTCCATTAAAATTTGTGTCATTCTGCCAGCTTCCGCCAATCCGGCATCTGCACAATTACGGTATGCTCTAATCAATCCGCCGATACCTAGCTTAACGCCGCCAAAATACCTTGTGCCTACTACCGTTACATTTGTTAATTCCGCATGCTCAATAGCTTGCAGAATTGGCGTGCCTGCAGTGCCTGCGGGCTCATTGGCGTCACTTTGTCGTATTAGCGCTCCGTCCCCCAAGCCTATTTTGTAAGCATAGGCGTTATGGGTGGCATCACGAAACTCGGCGCTTACCCTTTCTATAAAAGACTTGGCTTTTTCTTCCGAGTCGGTTCGCGCCACAGAAGCTATAAAACGGCAGGCTCCTACAGAAATTTTTACTCGAATATCATTTGCCACCGTTTCAAAACGATCAATCATAACTGCCACTTTTATCTTTCCGCTCTACTTTCCAGCGTTCCATTCTCTCAGAAATAGAACGTTCATAGCCGTTATTACCAGGCTTGTAGAAATAAGGCCGTTCCATGCCCTCAGGCAGATAATTCTGCGGCACATAATTTCCTGGGAAATTGTGGGGATATAAGTAGTCCTTACCGTACCCCATTTTTTTTGCGCCGGCATAGGCGGTATCCCGCAAATGCGGAGGAACACGGTCGCCGGGACGGCTCTTAACGAAAGCCAGTGCTTCATCTCCAGCCAGATAGGCTGCATTGCTTTTCGGCGCAGTAGCTAAGTATGTTGTAGCTTGCGCTAAAGCAATCCGCCCCTCCGGCAAACCAATCATTTGTACAGTCTGTGCTGCGGCTGCCGCCACCAACAAGCCGTGAGGGTCGGCATTACCGACATCCTCGGAAGCAGAGATAAGCAGCCTTCGCGCTATAAACAACGGATCCTCGCCTGCTTCAAGCATTCTTGCCAACCAGTAAAGTGCCGCATCGGGATCTGACCCGCGTATGGATTTAATAAAGGCAGAAATAACATCATAGTGAGTATCACCATCTTTATCATAAACTACAGCGCGGCGCTGAACTGCTTCTTCAACCAGCTCTTTATCCACCAGCCGCTTGCCATCAGCTTTCGGCACGGCCAGCGCCGCCGCCAATTCCAGAGAGTTCAATGCAGAACGAGCATCACCATTGGCAGCAAATACAATGTGCTCCAGCGCATCCTCAGTTACTTCTGCATCTAGTAAGCGCGGTTCACCCGATAACATAGCTCTCTGGACTAATATTTTTAAATCTTCCAGCGAAAGCGGTTCAAACGGAAAAATCCGCATTCTTGATAATAAAGGAGCATTTACAGTGAAATAAGGATTTTCAGTTGTTGCACCAATGAGCACCACGATTCCTTTTTCCACCGACGGCAATAAAGCATCCTGCTGCGACTTATTAAATCTATGAATTTCATCTATAAAAAGGACTGTCCTTTTACCCTCCCGGGCCAACCTATCCCTTGCTTCGGTCATGATTTTACGCAGCTCGGCCACACTGGAAGAAACAGCGTTTACACGAACAAACACCGCCTGGCTTTCCGCAGCAATAATCTCGGCTAAAGTGGTTTTTCCCGTACCAGGAGGACCGTAAAATAGCAAAGAGGAAAGCACATCGCTTTCAATAAGCCTGCGTAAAGGCTTCCCCTCTCCGATTAAATGCTGCTGTCCAAAGAAACCGTCAAGAGACATAGGACGCAATTTTAGTGCTAAAGGCCCGTGCTTTTTTAATTCCTCTTCTTCGCGGAAGGTAAAAATGTCCATCTACTCACTTCCCAGTTGATGAAGCATACGCCTTGCTTGTAAATACAAGCCGCACTCTACTCGCTTGCGGTGCAGCGCACACCCCAAAGAATACGGTTCCAGCAAATCATGGTTAATAATCCAAGCCGAAGCATGGCAGCCGCCTCCGCAAAAAAAGCGGGCGAAGCAGCTCCCACAAACAGTTTTGTTTTCCGTATCCAACCCGTAAAACCTGTTAAGTCTATCCTTAATGATTCCTGAAGAAACATGGCCTGCATAAAAATCTTCTTCACCCACAAATTGATGGCATGGATATAATCTGCCGTCGGGGGCAACAGCAAGATATGCTTCACCGGCTCCGCATCCTGACACTCTCTTCTTTGCACACGGACCGTGCTTTAAATCAAGCTCAAAATGAAAAAAGTTAGCCCTTTTTCCATTAAGCTCTCTCTGCCATAGCACGTCCACCAGCCGTTCATATTGGGCAAACAATTCTTGCAAATCCTCTTCACGCAAAGACTCTTGCTTATCCGGCGTCAATACCGCTGGCTCCAGAGATATCTGGTCGAAGCCTTCATCCAGCATACTCAGAACATCTTCGGTGAAATCACGATTGTGCCGGGTATAAGTGCCGCGCAAATAGTAATTTTCCCCGTTCCTGCCTGCCACCATTTCCTTGCAGTTACTTAGAACTGCATCATAGCTGGGGCCGCCGCCGGGTAAACGCCGCATCCTATCGTGAACATCCCGCCGTCCGTCTAGGGAAAGAACAACGCTGATTTGTTCGGAATTCAAATAATCACGTACTTTTTCCGTTAAAGCTAGAGCGTTAGTAGTAACAGTAAATTTTAACACCTTGTCCAGTTCTTCTGCTCTTTTCTTACCGTAAGCTACCGTTTCCCGCAGTACATCAAAATTTAAAAGCGGTTCACCGCCGAAGAAGTCAATCTCACAATGCCGGCGTTTTCCGCTGTTTTCCAACAAGAAGTCTACCGACCGCTTTGCCGTATATAGGGGCATTAAGCCTCTGACGCCTCCGTAGTTTCCTGAGCCGGCAAAACAGTATCCGCAGCGTAAATTGCAGTCATGAGCAAGATGAATGCAAAGAGCTTTTACTACGCCGTCAGATATAGAGCTTATCGGCATCTTGCCACTAAACAGAAGTCCTTTTTTCTGCAATTCACTTATTTCTGAAAATACCTGCTTTGTCGATTGTTCACCGAATTTTTCTAAAATCTGTTTTTCCGCATCTTTGCATTCAGCGGAAGCCAAAAGCTGCAACGCTGCGTACGAAGGCTCGTCCAGCACGTGCAAAGCACCGCTTTCTACGTCCAACGCCAGCTTCAAGCCATGCATTTCATATGTATATACCAATAATGTCCTCTCCCTATATAAACCTATATAAAAAAAAGTAGTCCGCGACTACTTTTTTTCTTCTTCACGAATACACACCTGATTGCCTACGGTGCAAGAAGTTTTGCAAGCGGATTGGCATGACGTGGGACATTCGCCGCAACCTGTCCCCGCTTCAAACGCCTGTGCCGCATCAGGATTCAGTGTAATAATATGCTTCATCGTCAAAGTTTTCGCCTCCTTGTCAGATTACAGCATAATTATAACACACCTGCCACTTTTGGTAAAGTTGGCGAAAGCTAGTAGCTGCAAAATAGTTGCGAACTTAATTTGTCATCGGCTCACCTGCCGGACTCGCTTTGCCGGCTTCGCCGGAAGCAAAGAGCGCATAACGGGTTATACCCGGACCGATAATTTCGAAGACGGTCACCGCAGCCAGCTCCACTGCTGTAATAACACCGGCAATGCCGGGGAAACGGCTCTGCACCAGAAGAAGCAAGCCGATTGTCACACCAGCCTTAGAAAGCATGGCAAACCCCAAATATTTTTTTACTTCTATGCTGGCGCCGCCGATATGTGCGCCTAGAGAAATACCTCCTACTTTGCCAATGCTGCGAACCACAATATACAGAAGAGCCAATTGCCAGTTGGCTGTCAGGATGTCAAGATGGAGGCTAAGCCCTGCCAAAGTGAAGAAAAGGATAAATATAGGTAATTCTATATCGTTGAAAATAGCTAATAAGCTTGCCGGCTTGGAATATACATTGGCGATGACAAACCCGGAAACCATATTCGTCAGCAAGGGAGAATACTCTAAAGCTTGTGCAATGCCGCTGTTTAGCATAATAAAGCCGATTAGCAGCACAAGTCGTTGTTGCTTGTCTTTAACATAGCGCAAAATCAATATTAATAAAAATGCGGTGCCGACTCCCAGCAATACGGAGCCAAACAGCTCTAAAAAGGGGTGCCAAACGGCAGCTAAGGTGAATGCAGTCCCGTTAAGCATTACCGATGCTGCGGCGGAAACCAAGCCGAAAAGTATGATGCAGGCCGCATCATCAATTGCAATTATGCTCATTAAGGTGCTGGTAAACGGGCCTTTAGCACGATACTCGCGTATGATAGCAACAGGCGTGGCCGGTGCGGTGGCTGTGGCCATGGCGCCAAGAAGGAGCGCATGGGGCAACGGCATTTTACCAAACCAAAACATGCCTGCAAAAACAATGACACCGGTCATTAAAACCTGTATGGGAGTAATCCAGAAAATACACTTTCCAAGCAATTTTATCCGGGGAATTTCCAGTTCTCCGCCAATAATCATTGCAATAATGCCCAAGCCTAAAACCTTAACGCTTTCCAGTTCTAATCCTAATTCCCTTGGCAAAACAGCAAAAACCGAAGGGCCAATCAGCATGCCCGCCAGCACGTAGCCGGTAACAGAGGGCATTTTGCACAACCGGGACAAATGGCCTCCGAGGTAACCTATCAAAATAAGTAATGCTATGCCTAAAACTTGATTTATGTACAGCAAAAAAACACCCCTTAGCGTATTATTACTCAGTCAGTGACTTGGCAAAGCCCTTAGCCATGGAAACCGGCAAACAAAAGAAAAATCCGGCATTTGGTTGACTAAGATCCCCTAATGTACCTTCTATTACCTTTATTGCTTGGTCTCGTTCGTCCTTATTGCGAACTACGGTAAGTATTGTTAGATTATTGGGCCGACAGCCCTGAATCATGCCGCGAATACCGCCGAAGATAGGAACCTTATCACAAAGAGTCCGCCCCATTCCTGTAGAATCTATAACTGTGGCACCGCTGATTCCAACACTTAAAAACCCTTCTAAAACTTCATCCAAGTATTCGGGTTGATTAAGTATAAAAACTAACAACTCCATAATAAAACCTCCTGTGCCATAAGTGAGAATACCGCTTGCGCGGTATTCTTCTTAATTTCTATTTTATCCCCTAAATTTTTAAGCGTCAAGGAATCATTCTCCGTTTTCTATTACTGCCTTATAAATTCTTTTTACTTGGCTCATCAACTTGCCGAACTCTGCGGGTGTCAGAGACTGCGGCCCGTCGCAAGCAGCATTTTCAGGCTCAGGGTGTACTTCTATGATTAACCCGTCAGCACCGGCGGCAACAGCTGCTTTGCTCATTGGCGTCACCAAGCTGCGCCTTCCCGTACTGTGGCTGGGGTCAACTATTACAGGTAACCCTGAAAGCTCCTTAACGAGCGAAACTGCACTTAAGTCCAAAGTATTCCGAGTTGCAGTCTCGAAAGTGCGTATCCCCCGCTCACATAGTATTACATTGGGATTTCCCGCGTCTAATATATACTGGGCGGCTAACAACCACTCCTCTAAGGTGGAAGACATTCCCCGCTTCAGCAAGACGGGCCGACAGCTTTTTCCCACCTCTTTGAGCAAAGCAGTGTTTTGCATATTCCGCGAACCAACCTGCAAAATATCGGCATGATTCGCTACTAAATCAACATCTCGTGTATCTAAAACCTCGGTAATTACAGCCAGCCCCCATGCTGTTGCCGCATTCCGCAGCATCGCCAGTCCCGGCTCACCCAACCCCTGAAAGGCTTTTGGGGAGGATCTTGGCTTAAACGCACCGCCGCGCAAGATTTGTGCCCCTTCTTTGCTTACCGCTTCAGCCGTACGGAACAGCATTTCTTCAGACTCCACCGCGCAAGGCCCGGCCATTACAGCTAATTCTCCGCCGCCGATACGAATATCACCAACTTCAATAATTTGTTTTATTACTCGATTCACAGCAGATTTAGCCGGCATCTATATCGCCTCCGTCAATGGCATTTCTAAGAGCCTGCATAAACTCTTCTACTACACTTAAGCTATTAGAGGGCTCCGCATCCATAATCTTTCTAGTCAAGGCACTGCCCACTATAACTGCGTCTGCCTTTTGCGCAGCGGCTTTAGCTTGTGCAGCGTTAGAAATGCCAAATCCCAAAGCTAATGAAACATTGGTGTGTTTCCTGGCTCTTAACAATAGTGAATCAACTCCGGCGTCCATTTGCACACGCTCGCCGGTTACTCCCGTTACGGCCACACAATAAATAAATCCCGCAGCGCTCCCGCAGATTTTCTCCAAACGATGGTCGGAAGTAGTTGGAGATAAAAAACGAATATTTATTATGCCTGCTGCTTCTGCCGCTCGATCCAAAGCGACTGCTTCCTCAAAAGGCAGATCAGGGACAACTAGTGCTGAGATTCCTGCCTTGGCGGCATCACGGCAAAAAGCTTCCAGCCCGCGGCTAAAAACCATGTTATAGTACACTAAAAAGACTAATGGAGTATCATATTTTTCTCTGAAGCGTGTGGCCAAGGCAAATATTTGGTTAGGGACAATTCCGCAGGCCAGCGCTTCTGTAGCTGCTGCCTGCAGCACAGGCCCGTCTGCCAAGGGGTCGGTGAACGGTATACCCAACTCAATAACATCCGCACCGTTTTCCGCCAAAACAGCCAGCAGCTTTTCCGTCATCTCCACATTGGGATATCCGGCAGTTATAAAAGGAATTAACGCTTTGCGATTATGCTTGCGAAGCTTATTCATCGTTTTAATAAGTTCATTCATCACAATTTTACCCCCGTTACCTTTGCTACCGCCTCCACATCTTTATCTCCGCGTCCCGACAAACAGACTAATAAAGTTGCTTCTGCCGTCAAGGTAGGCGCCAGCTTGGCTGTGTATGCCAGAGCATGTGAGCTTTCCAAAGCCGGGATGATACCTTCTTCCCGTGTGAGAAGAGCAAATGCATCTAGAGCTTCTTGATCTGTTACAGAAACATACTCAACTCTGCCGCTTTCTTTTAAATGGGCATGCTCCGGGCCTACGCCGGGATAATCTAATCCGGCAGATATAGAATGAACAGGCGCAATCTGGCCGTCACTGTCCTGCAGCAGGTAACTCATGGCTCCGTGCAGTATGCCGGGGGTTCCTTTAGTCAGCGTTGCCGCATGAGACTCTGTTTCCAGCCCGTGTCCCGCCGCTTCCACTCCAATGCAGCGTACAGAATCATTAAGGAAGGGATGAAAGAAGCCTATGGCGTTACTGCCGCCGCCCACACAAGCAATAAGTGTTTCGGGAAGCTTGCCTTCCATGTCTAATACTTGCTGTCTCGCTTCTGTACCGATTACACTTTGCAGATTCCTCACCATAGTGGGATAAGGATGTGGCCCTACTGCCGAGCCTATTAGATAAAAAGTTGTGCGTACGTTGGTAACCCAGTCACGAATAGCTTCATTTGTGGCATCTTTTAGCGTCTTACTTCCGGACACAACCGGGAATACTTGAGCGCCCAGCATTTTCATACGAAAAACGTTTAGAGCTTGACGGGAGATATCTTCTTCGCCCATATATACAACGCAATCTAAGCCAAATAACGCGGCTGCCGTAGCAGCAGCAACGCCGTGCTGACCTGCTCCTGTTTCGGCAACTATACGCTTCTTCCCCATTCTCTTGGCTAATATTGCTTGACCGAGAGCGTTATTAATCTTATGTGCCCCCGTATGGTTTAAATCCTCCCGCTTGAGCAATATTTTAGCGCCGCCCAGCGCTGCCGACAATTTTTCGGCATGGTACAAGAGGGTGGGCCTGCCTACATAATTAATCAGTACATCTCTGTATTGGCGACGGTATTCTTCGTCTTTTACCGCAGTATTATAGGCCTGCTCCAGCTCTTCCAGCGCAGCCATCAATGTTTCCGGAACAAACTGACCGCCAAATTGCCCGAATTTACCTTTGTTCTCCATTAGCTGCACCTCCTTGCTTCTTCAATAAATGTCTTAATCAAACGCTTGTCCTTATCTCCATTCTTTTCCACACCGCTGGAAACATCTACTCCGTAGGGCTTAACCCTGCGTATTGCTTCGGCTAAGTTTCCGGGGGATAGTCCTCCCGCTAAAATTATGGGAACATTAGGCTTATCATCTAAGAGCGACCAATCAAATGTTTCACCGGTGCCGCCCCGAAAAATTGGGTGATATGTGTCCAGGACAAAACCTGCGGCAGGAAAATTCTCTATTCCCCTTAAATCCTCAGCGGACTTTACACTAATAGCTTTAAGTACCGGCAAGGAAAACCGGCGACAATACTCTCCGTCTTCATCCCCGTGAAACTGTAAAACAGTCAGACCACACGCTGATGCAATTTCATTAACAACTGCTGTCGCTTCGTTGACAAAAACACCAACACGGCTTACAAAAGGAGGAAGCGATGCACAAATTGTTTTTGCTGTCTCCAAATCAACCTTACGCGGGCTATTGGCAAACACTAAGCCGATGGCATCTGCGCCTGCTTCAGCAGCCGCTAAGCCGGCTGCCACGTTTTTAATGCCGCATATTTTCACCCGTATCATAGCTTGCCTCCAAGCAGTTCTCTTATTTTTTGCTCCGGGTCGTTTGAGCGTACCAACGATTCACCGACTAAAACCGCATGGGCTCCGGCTTCAGCCAGCTTATTTACATCCTCGGAAGTAAATATTCCGCTTTCGCTCACCAGCAAAACATTATTAGGTACCATGCTTGCTAAATTGATAGTATGAGAAATATCTGTTTTAAACGTGCTTAAATTTCTGTTATTAACGCCGATGATATCTGCACCGGCTTTTATAGCTTGCGCCAAATCTTCCCCGTTGTGTGTCTCTACCAGTGCCGCCAGCCCTAATTCCCGGCAGATTCCAAGATAATGACACAATTTTTCTTCGTCTAAAAGCCCGGCTATTAACAGAACCGCATCAGCACCTATTACTCTACTTTCATATAGCTGGTAGCTGTCAACTATAAAATCCTTGCGTAGCACTGGAAGGTTGACGGTAGCGCGTACAGAAAGCAAGTCGGCTACAGAGCCGTGAAAATGGTCTTCCTCTGTTAGTACAGATATGGCCGATGCCCCGCCTGCCTGATAACATCTTGCCAGTTCATCCACGGGGACTGTTAGCCCAAAATCTCCTTTGGACGGAGAAGCTTTTTTAACCTCGGCTATGACAGCCATGCCTTCTTTTTCAAGCGCTTCTTTAAAAGGACGGATATCTCCCGCATCCCTTAGCTTCTCCCGCAAAGCTGCCTCCGGCAATTGGAGCTTGCTGTTTGCCAGCTTCTTTTTCTTGTCAGCTACAATTTTAGCCAGCATGTGCACCGCACCTTTCCGTAAATTGCCTTAAGGCTTCCAGCTTTGCCAAAGCGCTGCCGCTATCCAGCGCTTTTTCTGCCAGTTTTACTCCTTCATTCAAGTCGGCTGCCAAGCCGCCAACATAAAGCGCCGCCGCCGCATTTAATACGGAAACATCTCTGTGCGGGCCCTGTTTGCCTTGTAAAACAGCCAGCACTAAAGCAGCGTTTTTCTTCGATCCCCCGCCGCTTATTTCTTCTGCACAGTATCGAGGTAAACCCACATCCTCCGGAGCTAAGAAATAGCAATTAATTTCGTTGTTTTTAATTTCACAAATTTTTGTTTCTCCTGACAAAATTAATTCATCGCTGCCATCGGAGCCGTGAACCACCAGTGCTCTTTCCGTTCCCAAAAGCAGTAAAGCTTCGGCCAGTATTTCGGTCAGCTCGGGAGCATAAACCCCCAATACCTGCCGCTTGGCACCTGCCGGATTAGTCAGCGGTCCTAAGACATTAAACACGGAACGTACACCGATTTCCCGCCGCGGTCCTGCGGCGTGGCGCATAGCTTGGTGCAAGAGTGGAGCAAAAAGGAAGGCAATCCCTACTTCATCGAGGCATAAACCCATTTCCTTCGGGGTAAGCTCCAGCTTCACATCAAGCGCCTCCAGCACATCTGCTGAACCACACTTGCTTGATACGGATCTGTTACCGTGTTTGGCCACCGGCAAGCCTGCACCGGCTGCTATCAATGCTGCCACTGTGGAAATATTGAAGGTTCCCTTACTGTCACCACCAGTTCCGCATGTATCGGTAAGAGGCTCACGAAACGAAGTAACCTTTGCAGCCCTCTCGCGCATAGCCGCAGCACAACCGTAAATTTCATCCGGTGTTTCGCCCTTCATCTTCAGCGCGACCAGAAAAGCAGCTACCTGCGCCGGTGTGGTATTGCCGTCCATAATGGCGGCCATAGCCGACTTCGCTTCAGCTACACTCAAATCCTTTCCCGAACATAAAAGGCCTAATAATTCCTTCATAATGTCACCCTCCGCAAAAAGTTTTCCAGTAATTTTTTGCCGCAGGGAGTAATTATGGATTCCGGATGGAACTGCACTCCGTAAATCGGCAATTCCCTGTGTTTAACCGCCATAACTATCCCATCCTCTGTTTCTGCCGTAACCCTCAGGCATTCAGGAATGCTTTCTCTATTTAAGATTAAGGAATGATACCTGCCGGCGGTAAATGGAGTTTCCACACCATCAAACATAGCATCGCCATCGTGATAAACATTTGAAGGCTTGCCATGAATCGGCTGCGGGGCAAGAATCACTTCTCCGCCAAAACAACTGCCGATAGCCTGATGTCCAAGGCAAACACCCAGTATGGGTACTTTGCCGGCAAAGTAGCTAATGATTTCTCGGGACAGTCCGGCATCCTCAGGCTTTCCCGGACCCGGCGAAACCACAATAGCCTGCGGCTTCATTTCCGCCAATTCCTCAACTGTGAGAGCATCGTTTCTGAAAACATTCAGCTCTATTCCCAATTCACCCAGCATTTGCACCAAATTATAGGTAAATGAATCATAATTATCGATGACAGCAATCATTTTGGTTCAACTCCCAAAGTGGCAAACATAGCTTTTGCCTTGTGTAATGTTTCAGCGTATTCCAGCTCAGGTACCGAATCGGCCACAATCCCCGCCCCGGTTTGGATATAAGCTTTACCGTCTTTAATTACCATCGTCCTAATAGTAATACAGGTATCCATGTTACCTTTAAAATCCAGGTAACCAATGGCGCCGCCGTAAGGTCCCCTCCTTACCGGCTCCAGTTCATTTATTATCTGCATTGCCCGAACCTTGGGGGCTCCCGTCAGTGTTCCGGCCGGGAAGCAAGCTCGCAATGCCGAGAGAGCATCTTGTTCCCCTGCCAGCTCTCCAGATACTTCTGAAACCAGATGCATTACATGGGAAAACCTCTCTATCTTGCCGTATTCTTTAACCTGAACCGTGCCGTATCGCGCCACCCGTCCGATATCATTTCTGCCCAAATCAACAAGCATTACATGCTCTGACATTTCCTTTTCATCAGCCAGTAATTCCTTTTCCAGAGCGATATCTTCTTCTTCCGTCTTGCCTCTTTTTCTCGTTCCGGCGATGGGCCTGGTCGTTACCGTCTTATCTTCTATTCTCACCATCATCTCCGGAGAGGCTCCAACAATCGTCATCTCTTCATTTTTTAGGTAGAACATATATGGTGAGGGATTTAGTGACCTAAGGCGCCTGTATATCACAAACGGATCTTCTGCTATTTCAGCTGTAAAGCGTTGAGATAAAACAACTTGAAAAATATCACCGTGCTTAATATATTCTTTTGCTATTTTTACACGCTCCACAAATTCTGCCTCCGTCATATTTCCCACAGGAACTGCGTTAGCATTTTTTAAAGCTTCAGCATTTTCACGTAAGGGGTATGACATTTGCATAACCATCTGATCCAATTCATTATTAGCTAACTTTTCAGCTGCAGCCGTCGATTCTCCGTCTCTTACCGGCCTGTTAACTATTAACTGCAATTCATGCTTAAAGTGATCAAATACAACAATATTTTGCATAAACTGCATATAGATTTCCGGCAGATTTAATCCATCTGGAGGCAATTTACCTATTGGTTCAAACCGAGCCACAGTATCATAAGAGAAATAACCTACAGCACCGCCGGAGAATCTGGGCATTGTCTGGTGCGACTTCAGCCGAAAGTCCTCCATTAAACCTCTCAACACCTCCAGCGGGTCTCCTTCTCTACTTTCCACCAACCCATTATTCCACTGCAGCTCAACTCCATTTTCATAGCCCCGTAGCGTAAGAAAAGGATTGTAACCTAAAAAGGAATACCGTGCTACCTGTTCTCCTCCCGCAGCACTTTCCAACAGAAAAGACGGACCGTCCGCACAAAGCTTCAAAAAAGTAGAGATGGGAGTTTCCAAATCCCCAACAATGAAGCTGTGAACAGTAACCATTTTTTTATTACCCGCTGATTCAACTGTAAAACTCAATTTAATAAACCTCCTAGAAAAAACAAAAGTAAAAGAAAATAAAAAAAGCCCCTCGTCCTGGGAAGGACGAAAGACTGACTTTCGCGGTGCCACCTTCATTGGTCTGCATATATAAACAGACCCGCTTTGACAGGTACGGGAAAAAAATTCCGATACCCCGTTTCGTGTAACGTCGAAACATGACGGCGGAGCCTACTATACTTCGGTCCGCGACTCACGGGCCCATTCAACGGCGGTCTCTTTACCGGATTCTCACCTGCCCCGGCTCTCTGAGAAAAAGCGCCACTCCGTCTACTCTTCCCGATCATTGTAATTGCCACAATTCTAGCATACTTTAAAATCGATTGTCAATGCTTTTTAATCAATCTTAATAGTATCTGCCGCTTTTTTTCCATTAACTGTACCCATGCCCTGTTCGTTTTGAGAAAACCCAGCCAGTTTTTTTGCGGTACTTTTTAGTAAACTTTTTACTTCTTCAGGAGTAAGAGTATCGTTTATTTCCAATAGCTGTGCTATTAAGCCTGCACAAACCGGCGTGGCCATTGAAGTCCCTGAGAGGGAAGTATGCCAACCGTCTACACGTGTCTCTTTATTCTTTTTATCAATAAACGAACCGGGAGCTCTTAATGATACAATATTCACTCCGGGAGCAACAACATCCGGCTTTATCAATCCCTCAACCGTAGGTCCGCGACTAGAAAAAGAAGCAATAACATCGTCCTCAGAGTTAGTTGTGTTATTGTCGTTTATAGCTCCTACTGTAATTATTACTGGGCTATGTCCGGGCGAAGCTATGGTGCGGGAGTCAGGGCCGCTGTTCCCCGCCGCGGCACAGACGACAATACCCGACTCCCAAGCTTTCTCAGCCGCCAGGCAGACCGGATCTTTGCGACAGGGTTGACTTGCTTCTAGTCCCAGCGACAAGTTGAGGATTTTAATATTTAAATTTTCCTTGTGATAAATACACCACTGAACGCCTTGAATAACTGTAGATGCGCTGCCGATACCAAGCTTGTTTAGTACTTTAACGCCAATTAAGTTAGCACTGGAAGCAGGGCCTCTAAAATTATTACCGGACATATTGCCGCTTCCAGCAGCACAGCCGGCCACATGAGTGCCATGTCCGTTGTCATCATATGTGTCCTCGAGATTTTTTACAAAGTCTTTAAATCCAATAATTCTATCTCTCAAATCCGGATGATTATATATTCCAGTATCAAGCACTGCTATTCCCACCCCTTTGCCTGCGTAGCCCAGGTCCCAAAGATTATCGGCTTTTACTGCAGGTGAAGCAACATCTAGCATTGCACGCACTTCTCCGTCATACCAGATAGTTTCAACCACACTATTTTCCACCAGCTTTTGCATACTTTTTAAATTAACGTCACTGGCGAAGGAATCAATAAGCGGCAGATTTTTCTTAACCTGACAACCGGAAGATTCCGCAAGTGACTCAACAGACAGAATCCGTGCAGCGTTTTTGTTTAGCTGAACAATAACCGGAATCTTGTGCCATCTCTGCCTCAATACTTTCAATGCATTATTTAAAAAGCATGGCATATATGCTGTCGATCTATACCAAGACAAAATATGTTTACGTAAATCAGGGCAAAGTTTATTTCTATGACTGCGAACCCAACTGACATTCTGATGAAAAACCATCGCTTATCCCTCCGAAAGCTATTTACAGTACAATATGTAAATACAGGAAGGTTTGCGCCTGTTAGAAAATTTCTTGAAGTACTAAAAAAGTGTGAAATCAATGACGATTCCACACTCTAATTATGTATAATTCAAGCTATCTCATAAAACCGATAAACATTTGTGTTACATAGATTTGACGGCCTATCTGCGCAATACCGACACCGGTTTCACTGAATCTCGAGTTAAGCAAGGTGTTGCGGTGTGCACTGCTGTTCATAAACAGCGTTATGGCGTTATTTGCAGAAGTTGTTTTGGCCAGATTTTCTCCTGAGTAATTATAGCTTATATTAGCGCTGCGCATCATGTCGGAAGCTCGTCCGTAAATAGGTGATACATGAGCAAAGTAATTGTTATCTATCATGTCCTGGCTCTTTTTGCGGGCTAATTCAACCAGCTCCAAATTTAGTTTCAAGGGTGCCAAACCCCTAGAAACTCTTTGCTTGTTAATACCATCAAATACTAGCTGTTCAGAAGCGGTGAGAACAATTTTTTGAGGAACTGAAGCTTGTCCATCATCTGTTGGTGGTGCAACTACGGGTGTGTTTTGTGCAAACCAAGCAGGTTCAGGCCATTTTGGAGCGCTGACAGCAGGCTGTGGCATTGGTTCGGGTTGAGGTTCAGGCTGTGGCATTGGTTCGGGTTGAGGTTCAGG
>DLMZ01000037.1:0-280 GCA_002479415.1 Firmicutes bacterium UBA7523 | reverse complement strand
ATTGGTTCGGGTTGAGGTTCAGGTTGCGGAGCTGGATAAAACTGTGCGTACCAAGCGGGTTCCGGCCAACGAGGAACGTAAGCAAATGCAGTTGTGCTTAGAAGAAGAGCGAAAAGGAAAGATAGTAGTAAAATGCCGGAGATTTTTTTCACAATGATGCCTCCTTGGTTTAGTAGTGTAACATTAGGTTACCAGTAAACATAATAAAAGACAAACCATGAAAAAACAGGTATACAGCCTGGTTACTGCATAACCTGTCCTCCCATTTTAAACGAATATA
>DLMZ01000002.1:27536-34974 GCA_002479415.1 Firmicutes bacterium UBA7523 | reverse complement strand
GGCACGCCTGCAGGCGTGCCTCTTTATATATAAGTAACATTTCTTAAATTAGCTATTGGAAGCAGCTTTCTGGTTCTTGCTTGCTTTTGCTCTGTCATGTTTTTTGAGCAGTTTTTTTCGCAAGCGAATACTTTTCGGTGTGATCTCCACCAGTTCATCATCGGCAATAAATTCAATAGATTCTTCCAGGCTGAGAATTCTAGGTTCCCTCAAGCGGACAGTATCATCAGAACTGGATGAACGAATGTTAGTTAAATGCTTTTTCTTGCAGACGTTTACTTCCAGGTCATCTTCCCTGTTGTTTTGGCCAACAATCATTCCCTCATAAACTTTTTGTGACGGGGTAATGAATAGTGTACCTCTTTCTTCTGCGGCTTTCAGGCCGTAAGTTGTGGCTTCCCCATCTTCAAAAGCAATTAGAGCACCTTGGTAGCGAGAGCAAATATCCCCTTTATGAGGCTGGTAGCCGTAGAAGATATGGTTCATTACTCCGTTGCCGCGTGTTTCTGTTAAAAACTCGGAACGGAAGCCTATTAGCCCTCTAGCAGGAATATGGAATTCCAGGCGAACCTCACCTGTGCCGGAAGAAATCATGTCTACCATTTCACCTTTACGTTTGCTAAGTGCTTCCATGACACTGCCCATTGATTCCTCAGGCAGGTCTAGAATTAAGTGTTCTATGGGCTCGTGAACTTTCCCGCCAATATTCTTGAGTATAACTTCCGGCTTGCTTACTTGCAGCTCGTACCCTTCACGGCGCATGTTTTCAATCAGAATTGATAAATGCAGCTCTCCACGGCCGGCAACAAGATAACAATCTGCGCTATCAGTTTCTTCAACTCTTAATGAAACGTTAATGTCTAGTTCGCGGAAAAGCCGCTCCCTTATTTTTCGAGATGTAACAAATTGCCCTTCACGCCCAGCAAAAGGGCTGTTATTAACTAAAAAATTCATAGTCAGTGTCGGCTCGTCCACAGCAACAACAGGAATTTGTTCCGGGCTGTCGGGGTGGCAGATGGTTTCTCCGATGTTGATATTTTCCAGTCCGGAAAGAGCAACGATATCACCGGTCTCCGCTATTTCTGTTTCTACTTTTTTTAGTCCGTCGTATACAAAAACTTTATTGATGCGTCCTCGCTCCACTGTGCCGTCAGCATGCATTACCGCAACGCTTTCACCCGGTTTCAGAGTCCCGCGCAGTACTCGGCCTATCGCATATTTTCCCACATAATTGTCATGTGATAAATTGGCAACAAGCATTTGAAACGGAGCTGAAACGTCCCCTGAGGGAGCAGGAGTATATTTAATCATCATTTCAAAAAGAGGTTTAAGTGAGTTTTCAAGCTTGTCTGGTTCTAATCCTGCCACACCTTCTTTAGCCGAGGCATAGATAACAGGAAAGTCAAGCTGTTCATCGGTAGCGCCCAGTTCAACAAACAGGTCAAAGGCCATATTGACTACTTCCAGCGGACGGGAATCAGCCCTGTCTACCTTGTTAACGACTACAATGGGACGGAGCCCTAATTCCAGCGCTTTACGAAGCACAAAGCGTGTCTGCGGCATTGGCCCTTCGAAGGCATCCACCACTAATAACACTCCGTCCACCATGGAGAGCGCTCGTTCTACTTCTCCGCCAAAGTCAGCGTGTCCCGGTGTGTCCACAATATTAATCTTGACACCGTTGAAGGTAACTGCGGTGTTTTTTGCGAGAATTGTTATTCCCCGTTCTCTTTCTAGGTCATTGGAGTCCATTACGCGCTCCGCGACCACTTCGTTACTGCGGAAAATACCGCTTTGTCTAAGTAGTCCGTCAACAAGAGTGGTTTTGCCGTGGTCTACGTGAGCGATAATTGCCAAATTTCTAATTTCCATTTTGTTAACCCCCTATAAGCACATCCCTACAAGTATACCAGCTATACTCTATTGGCACAAGAAAAAATTAATTTGCAGGAATAAATAATTATTGCGCTGAATTAAAGAATAAATGATTATGTTAGTATGGAGGATATATGGCGGTACTTGCAGTTAAACAACTTTCAAAAGCATACGGTGCAGATATGATTCTTAATGCTGTCTCCCTGCAGGTGCAGACGGGAGAACGCGCAGGCCTTATTGGCCCCAACGGTGCAGGAAAAACTACTTTACTGAAAATCCTTGCAGGGGAAGAAGAAGCCGATGGCGGGACGATTACAATGGCCCGCAATACTACCTTGGGTTATTTGGCACAGGGAACGTTGTCGACTATTCCTGGAACTATGGAGGAGGAACTGCGTCGGGCGTTTAAAAAACTGGATGAAATGTCTCTTCGTTTGCGTGAAATAGAGGCACAGATGAGTGCGCCGGAGGTAACGGAGAATCCCGCAGATATTGAAACGCTGATGCAATTGTATGGTGAGCTAGAACAAAGTTACGAACAGGCGGGAGGATATGGCGCCGAAGCAAAGCTGCGTGCCGTTACATCAGGCTTAGGTTTTTCCCCTTCGGACATGAAGCGTAATGTTTCCACCTTTTCAGGAGGAGAGAGAACACGGCTGCAGCTTGCACGTTTGTTGCTGGAAGAGCCGGATTTATTGCTCCTTGATGAGCCTACAAACCATTTGGATATTTCAGCAGTAGAATGGCTGGAAGTTTATCTTCGGGATTGGGGCGGCAGTGTACTCATTGTTTCCCATGACCGCTACTTCTTAGATAGGGTAGCAGGGAGAATTCTTGCTTTGGATGCTTGCCGAATAAAAAGCTATCCTGGCAACTATTCGGCATACCTGACACAACGTGAGCTTGAAGAAACAACACAGCATAGAGAATATGATAAACAGCAGGCATTATTAGATAAGGAAAGAACTTTAATTCGCACATCCGGAACTGGTGAGCGTGAAAAAAGGCAGGCAAAGAGCAGGCAGAAACGGTTGGATACTTTGGAGCTGTTGGATAAACCAAGTAGTGAGAAGGTTATTCGTATGGATTTTGGATATTCAGGCCGGAGCGGTGAAATAGTGGCACGGGTCGAAAATGCGGGGAAGCAATTTGACGGTAACTCTGTTTTTTGCGACGCTAGCTTTGAAGTTCGCTGGGGTGATAGAGTCGCTTTGGTCGGTCCCAACGGCGCAGGAAAAACTACTTTACTAAAAATGATTGCAAAAGAGCTGACTCCTGATGCAGGAAGCGTCTGGCTTGGGCCTGGCGTTCGTATAATTTATTTTGACCAGCATCAAGGAGCGTTGTCTGCTGAAAAAACACCGCTGCAGGAAATTTTAGACGTTTCAGAGATGACTACAACGGAAGCACGTACCTATTTGGGAAGGTTCTTGTTTTATGGAGATGATGTTTTCAAGCGCAATTTGGATTTAAGCGGTGGTGAACGAAGCCGGCTTGTTTTGGCCAAGCTGGGCCTGGAAGACGGTAATTTTCTTGTCCTTGACGAGCCTACCAATCATCTCGATATCAGTAGTGTGGAAGAACTGGAAAAAGCGATTCACCAGTTTCCCGGCACATTGCTGGTCGTTTCTCACGATCGTTACTTTCTTTCACGAACGACCGAAAAGGTTTTGGAAGTAATCAGTGGTCGTGTTTCTTTCTATAAAATGCCCTACCCTGCTTATGTTGAGGAACGTAACAACAATGGTTGTGAAGTTTTTAAGGACCCGGCTAAGGAGGAAAAAAAGGTTAAGCTAGAAAGAGAAAAAGAGGAACGTAACCGAGAATTGGCTGTCCGTCGTGAACGGCGCAAGCTTGAACAAGGGTATGCTGAGCTGGAAGAAAGCATTATTGATAAAGAACGTCAGGTATCTGAACTGGAGCAAGAGTTGGTATTGCCTGAGGTTTTTAGTGATTTTGTTTTGGCCAGGGAGAAGGCGGAAGCTGTGCAGTCTCTCAAAGCAGAGCTAGAAGAAATGTATCACGAATGGGAAAGCATGGCTAAAAAATTAGAGATTTGAATATGCTGTATAGCTGGATGCTCTAAAACAAAGCGTATTGGGAGGAATTGTTTATGGAAAAAGTATTATTAATCTCCGGCAGCCCAAAGAAAGAAGGAAACACTATGCGGGTAATGGGGAAGTGCTCAGATAAGCTGGCGGCAATGGGCTTGGAACCGGAGATTATCTCTTTGGCCGGGAAAAAGATTGATGCATGCATTGCTTGTGCAAAATGTGTTGGGAAAGGAATCTGTGTTTTAGATGATGGGTTAAACGAAATAGCTGATAAAGTTAGAGCAGCTAAAGGCCTTATTGTAGGTTCCCCTGTATACTTCGGTACAGCTCGCGGAGATTTAATGAATCTTTTGCAGCGGGTAGGGATGCTTTCCTACAACAATGATAAGTTTTTGTCTTGGAAGGTGGGTGGCCCCATAGCTATTAACCGCCGGGGAGGCGCTACGGCAACTATTCAAGAAATGCTGATGTTTTTCTTTATTAATGAAATGATTGTGCCCGGATCTACTTACTGGAATATCCTTTTTGGTAAAAAGCCCGGTGAGGCTATGGAGGATGAAGAGGGCGTAAGAACAGCGGAACGCTTTGCGGAGAATGTGGGGAAGCTTGCTTTAAAGATTATGTAGTTATATGTCCGGCATAATTGCCGGATTTTTTTCTCTCTTTTTGTCGCTTTAAGTAAAAATTAAAAGTATTACTTGTTTTTTTTAGTCATTTATAGATAAAATAAGAGAGAAGTTTTTACACTCAGGAGGGACAGAATGAAACATTTAGAAGAACAAGCGATTAACACTATTCGCTTTTTATCGGTGGACGCTGTTGAAGCGGCCAATTCCGGGCATCCAGGGTTACCTATGGGCGGGGCTTCTATGGCATATGTGCTCTGGTCGAAATTTATGAAGCACAGTCCGGCTGATCCTTCGTGGGTTAACAGGGATCGTTTTATCTTGTCTGCGGGACACGGCTCCATGCTCCTTTATTCTTTGCTGCACCTTTTTGGCTATGATCTGTCGCTGGAAGATCTTAAAAGCTTTCGTCAGTGGGGAAGCAAAACGCCGGGACATCCGGAATACGGTCACACGCCGGGAGTCGAAACTACTACCGGCCCACTGGGGCAGGGCTTTGCCAATGCTGTCGGCATGGCTATGGCGGAAAGACGTATGGCAGCGGAATTCAACCGTCCTGGCTACAATTTAGTTGACCATTATACCTATGTTTATGTAGGTGACGGCTGCATGATGGAAGGAATTACATCAGAAGCTGCTTCTTTAGCCGGTCACTTAAAACTGGGCAAACTAATCTGCCTCTATGACGATAATCAAATCACTATCGACGGTTCCACGGAAATGGCTTTTACTGAGGATGTGAGCAAGCGCTTTGAAGCATACAACTGGCAAGTAATTGAAGTGGCTGACGGCAATGATACAGATGCTATTTCTCAAGCGTTAGCAGCGGCAAGAGAAGAAGAGCGGCCTACATTGATTATGGTGAGAACTGAAATCGGCTTTGGTAGTCCTAATAAGCAAGGAAGCGCCGATTCTCACGGCGCACCGCTAGGAGCTGATGAGGTTAAGCTGACTAAAGAACGCTTAGGTTGGCCTGTGGAGCCAGCGTTTCATGTTCCCGCGGAAGTTAAGAAAGAAAGTGAGCGGATCTGCAGAGAATTGGCAGAGCATAAAGATGGATGGGACAAGCTTTTTGCCGATTTCCGCATTGAATTTCCCGAAGTAGCCGCACGTTGGGATGCTTGGCACTCTCACAATGTTCCGGCTGAGCTGGAAGAGGACCCTTCACTCTGGGAATTTGAAAAGTCTACGGCTACCCGGGCAGCATCAGGTCAAATTATGCAAGTTGTAGCACGTTATTTGCCAAATTTGGTAGGTGGCTCGGCAGATTTGAATGCGTCCACCAAAACATATCTAAAAGGCTTGGGTGATTTCGGCGCCGAAAGATACGGTAGCAATAATATCTTTTTTGGTGTTCGCGAACATGCTATGGCCGCTATAGTATCAGGCCTTGCTCTTCACGGCGGGTTGCGCTCCTTTGGTTCAACATTTATGGTCTTTTTTGATTACATGAAGCCCTCCGTTCGGGTAGCTGCATTGATGGGGCTGCCTGTGGTTTATGTTTTAACACACGACAGCATTGCAGTGGGCGAAGACGGTCCAACCCATCAGCCAATAGAACATCTGGCAAATATGAGGTCCCTTCCAAACTTGCATGTTTTGAGGCCGGCTGACGGACGTGAAACCGCAGCTGCCTGGCTACATGCGGTAAAGCGTGCCGACGGTCCCACAGCTCTTATTTTGACTCGTCAGAATCTGCCCCAGTTGCCCGGTACAGGCAAAGACGCTTTAAAGGGTGGTTATATACTAAGCAGGGAAAAAGGCTCCGCCCCAGAAATTATTCTAATCGCCAGCGGCTCTGAAGTGTCATTGGCAATGGATGCCAAGTCGGCACTGGAGCAAAAAAATATCAGTGTGCGTGTTATAAGCATGATGAGCTGGGAGTTATTCCTCTCTCAGGATGAAAGCTACAGAAGTGATGTTCTGCCCGGAACCGGCAAGAGGCTGGCAGTTGAAGCTGCCCATCCCATGGGCTGGGAGCGCTTTACAGGTGATCAAGGTTATGTCATAGGCATTGACCATTTCGGTGCATCAGCACCAGGTGATACCTTAATGGAGAAATTCGGCTTTACAGTTGAGAATATTGTTGCTAAGGCAGAGGAACTGCTTTCAAACAAATAATTAAGCAAATGGACGGCGCAGCGCCGTCCATTTGCTTTAAGCCTTGTGTTGTTATATTTTTTTTGGTTTCTTAAAGCCGACATTTGACTTTTTCAAAGAGATGGGGGTCAACAGCTTAAAACTTTTATGTTGCTGGAACTGTTTCAAATCTTCGATGAAAGTGGACATGCCGCCACCGAAAAATCTTGTGAAAACAGCTAAGGATAGCCCGAACAAAAAGTGCGCAATAATGGTGACAAATATCCCAGACGGCTCCGAGGTAATTTTATTTTGAATCAGCTGCCCTTTAACTATCACAAAAAAAATGATCCATATAAACATGCCAAAGCCTATCCCTTTAATCCATAAGTTTTCCTTTCCCGTAATGTAAATAATATATACAAAGATTACCCCTACGAGTGATGTTGCAATAATATCAACAACAGCGCCGATTAATATGCCGCCGGCCGTGAAAATATCTTTCTTTTCGAGAGCTGTTGCAGCTACGAGCTGCCAGAAGACAACAGGGGTGAAATTTAATTTAAATGATAAAAAATTGAAAGTAAGCTTTACCGCATCAGAAAGAAGGCCAACTAATATTCCAAGAACGATTTTATCTTTTGGCAATAGCTATTCACTACCTTTATGTATATTTCTAAAGCACTTTGTTGCTTGTTTAATATTTTTCCTCTTAGCACATCTTAATATTCCTTACTAGTGATTGCTATAATAAATATTGACTGTAAAATTAATATATAATAATATTAGAATAAACTAATATAT
>DLMZ01000002.1:24558-27417 GCA_002479415.1 Firmicutes bacterium UBA7523 | reverse complement strand
ACTAATATATAGGGTGGAATGTTAATTATGTCAAATACAGGAAACCAGCTTGTGTCGAATATCTTTAAAGCATTGTCTCATCCGGCTAGGCTACAGATTATTAAACAATTAGTTGACGGGAGCCTTTGTGTTTGTGAGATACTTCCAAGGGTTGAGATAGAGCAGTCCAATGCTTCACAGCACCTGAGCGTACTAAAAAGCCAGGGAATTCTCTCTAGCAGAAAAGAGGGGGCCATGGTGTTTTACGAGATAAAACGCCCGGAAGTATTAGAAATAATTCAACTGGCAGAACATATGATTGTCACAGAGCTTGAGGAAACAAAATCTCTGGTGGAAAGAAGCTTTTAAATTTATGGAGGATTTAGGGGAGAAGTTAATGAAGGAATATAAAAAGCTTATTTTAATCTTTGCCGTATTCATTGCTGCGTATTTCACGCCTTTTTCAAATCCCCGAGTCATCTCCGCCATTCTTGAAGCTTTTCATTTGCTGCAGGAGTATGCTAGGGAGCATGTACTCTTTTGCCTAATACCCGCATTATTTATCGCAGGTGCGATATCAAACTTTGTTTCCCAGGGAGCCGTTATTAAATATTTTGGCGGCGGTGCGAAAAAGTGGGTTTCGTATACTGTTGCTTCGTTATCGGGAACTATCCTTGCCGTGTGCTCATGCACAGTGCTGCCGCTGTTTGCAGGTATATATAAAAAAGGAGCGGGTATCGGTCCCGCAGTCGCTTTCCTTTATTCAGGTCCGGCAATTAACATTCTGGCCATAATTTTAACAGCCAGAGTACTTGGGTGGGAATTGGGTGTGGCTAGAGCTGTGGGTGCAATCCTATTTGCCGTAATTATAGGCTTGATTATGGCTTTCCTTTTCAGGGATGAAGATGAGGCCAGGAGAAAACTATCCGTAACGCAAGGCAGCCAAGAAGAAGAACGGCGCAGTCCGGCACAGAATCTTAGCTATTTTGCTACGCTGGTATCTATACTGGTTTTTGCCGCTTGGGGTAAGCCAGCGCAAGATGTGGGGTTTTTTATGGCTGTGTATAGTATTAAGTGGTATCTTAGCGTTGTTTTGCTTGCTGTGCTTGCGATTATGCTTATCAAGTGGTTTGACAGTGATGAAAGGACGTCTTGGGTAGATGTTACATGGAGCTTTGCAAATCAGATACTTCCGCTGTTGTTTGTCGGTGTTTTGGTTGCCGGGCTCCTCATGGGCAGGCCGGGAAGCGATGCGGGGCTTATTCCCGCACAATACGTTGCGGCAGTGGTAGGAGGAAATTCATTAAAGTCTAACTTTGTCGCTTCTATCTTAGGTGCATTTATGTACTTTGCTACTTTGACCGAAATACCTATAATTCAAGGGCTTGTTGGTTCAGGCATGGGAAAAGGCCCGGCTCTTGCATTGCTGCTTGCCGGACCTGCGCTAAGCCTTCCCAATATGCTTGTGATAAGAAGTGTGCTGGGAACGCAGAAGACATTGGTGTTTGTGCTTCTGGTTATTGTGTTTGCGGCGGTTACAGGCATGATTTTTGGATACTATTTTTAGGAAGGAGGAAAATATATGGATATTCGTGTATTAGGAACGGGATGCTTTAAATGTAAAACTCTTGAAGCAAATGTGCTGGAAGCTGTAAAGGAAATGAATATTCCAGCAGATGTGATCAAGGTAACAGAAATAGATAAAATCATGGAGTATGATATTATGATGACTCCGGGTCTTGTTATTAATGGTAAGGTTAAGGTTTCCGGCAAGGTCCCCAGCAAAGATGAAATAAAGAAGCTCATTACGGAATCGGAATGAGTACCCAAAAATACAAACTATTTTTCCATATTGAATGCTCCTCAAATTTCAAAATTTCGTGAATATTGAGCAAGGGCGATAAAAATAAGACTTGACCCCATGCTGGTATGCAGTTATGATTAAAATAGAGGAAAAAGAATAATTATTTAGGTTATTATGGTAACATAACAATACGGAATTGGGTTCCTTTCCGACAAAGGCAAATCTGCCGAAAGGCAGTGACGCAAAACCATGGGTCTAAGGGCATTAGCCTAGGATTGCCAGGTTGCCGAAGAGCAGGAGTTGTTTGGAGTTATTTTTTGGCTTCAGCTTCGGCTGAAGCTTTTTAATTCTCTTGTCACAGATGCCTTCCGGAAACGGAGGGAGAAAGATCAAAACCGGCTTTAATAGCGGGTCAGGGGACAAGCCTGTTGTTGCAGTTACAGATAGGGGTAGAAACTGTCAAACTGTTTTTGCTAGAGAGAGGAGAATAATAAGATGAGTAAAGATAATCAAAGGAAGTCTCTTGTTGAACTTGTAGATTTAGCTTTGTGCTGGACTGGTGTTATTATTTGGGTACTAGTTATTTTTCATTTATCGAATCATACTGGGAGTCAGTCAGGTCAACTAAGTATAGGTTTAGCGGATAGAATAAAGCAGGTGTTTGAAATTGTCTTCCCTAATATTACTGTGAACATCGCAGATTTGAATATCTTCTTAAGAAAAAGTGCCCATTTCTTTACTTATGCAGTTTTTGCAACATTAATTATTAACGTGCTGAATATTAAAAAGATGAAAAGCAATAAAGCTATGGCTATTACGTTTATCTTTTGTATGTTTTGTTCAATAGCAAATGAAGCTTATCAGGTTTTTGTTCCTGGCAGAGGAGGGGAGTTTATTGACGTTATTATACAATCTGCCGGTGCAGGGACAGGGATATTAACATCTTTTGTATGGAGTAAAAAGGGTAATGACATCATTTCTAGTTTGCCGGACATAGCTGAGTTAGGATAAAATGAAGCTGTGGGAGGCGTTGAAATGAAAAAGAGTGCGAATCGTTACAATGAAGATTTTAAGGC
>DLMZ01000002.1:21044-24491 GCA_002479415.1 Firmicutes bacterium UBA7523 | reverse complement strand
TCAACACTAAGTCGCAATTGTTTTTATATGAGAATAATTGCTATTGTATATAAGAAGGAATATATGTGAGGAAGCAGAATAAGGTAAGCTGTGAATAATATGCAAGTTTATTATGGAAAAGATGGAGCTGATATTGGGCTGCTTGTTAATATAATTGGATGGAGAGATGCGGCATGACTCCAAACAGTCAATCTCACGCTAATAATGATCGCCTCGAAATATTTACTCTCGGCAGATTTTTAATTAGATACGGGAGCAATGATTTTTCTGATCAGGCAAGCCGTTCACATAAGCTTTGGCATCTTTTTAAATATCTTATTACAAACAGGGAAAAGAGCATTCCTCCGGAGGTAATACTAGAAGCTCTTTGGCCAGAACAGGAGTACTCAGATCCGAAACATGCGTTACGCACTCCTATTTATCGTCTTCGTCAAATTTTGTCTGAAAGCAGCAATTCGAATGCCGGCGATAGCTTTATTTTATTTTCTCAGGGTTGCTATAAGTGGAACACGGGGGCAAATTACTGGCTTGATGTGGAAGAATTCGAAGTACTCTGCAATAAAGGTAAGAGCATGGCTGAGATTAACCCCAGTGAAGCTGTGGATTTGCTTAAAAGAGCAATAGAGTTATATAAGGGAGAATATCTGGCTGAGTGTTTATATTCTGAATGGGCATCCACCGTTAGAAATTACTATCGCCGCATATATTTGCATAGCGTGCTTTTGCTTGTACGGTTATTAAACAAAATGGGAAGGCAATCTGAGATAATACCACTTTGCGAAAGCGTATTCTTGGTAGAATCGACAGAAGAAGATATTCACATTAGTTTTCTTAAGGCATTGATAGCAGAAGGCAGAAAGAAAGAAGCCTTTGATCATTATGTGTATGTAACCTCTTTTTTTTATAAGGAGTTTGGAATAAAGCCGTCGGCTGAGATGCGGAAGATTAACAGCTTACTAAAGGACGACGGCGAATATGTTGGATTAAACCTAAGTGTTATCCAGGATAGTTTTCAAGTTATGAATGATTCAAGCAACGCTTATTTCTGTGATAGAGATGTTTTCGGACATTTGTATGAACTTGAACGAAGAAGGATTGAAAGATCCGGACAGGCTGTATTTCTAGGCTTAATTACTCTGAGTTATGCGGGGCATAAAAAAACATCGCTAGAATACCTTAAAGATGAGGCTGATAAGCTAGTGCCCCAACTCTTAACCAGCTTGCGCAAAGGAGACGTATTTACTCGCTTGAATGATCTTCAATTCCTATTGCTGTTGCCAGGCTCAAGCTTGGAGAATGGCAAGGTTATAATGAAAAGAATCACAAAAGAGTATAGCAAAACATCTTCTGAGGATGTTATACTGCAAGGAGAATTTCGAACGCTGCTTCCTCCAGTTTCTAAGCTAACGTTTAATTAAAAATCTTTTCATTGACCGCAATTAGCAGGTAAGTTAATTGCGGTTTTGAGTTTTCCTAAAAAAGCCTACTGTAGGGCTATCTATGTGACAGAATTGTGACTGGTGTGTGATTATGGTGACACAGCATTATGATAATTTATGTTTGTGTAGAGTCAGAAGAAAATAATTTGCATTATTAAATTATTGAAAAGGAGTACAAAGAGTGGAGGAAAAAGTACTAAGCTTGGCAGATATATATGGTATAATGATTAGAAGATGGAAGGTTATAGTTGCTATTACGTCAGGACTTATGATACTTGCATTCTTTTAAAGATTAATTAATAGTAATGAATAAGTTGTTAGAGTTGTGAATTTATGTCTAATCCTTTAGTAGGAAGAATGTGTTTCTTTTATTTGAAAGTTCGCTCAGGGATTAGTGATGTTAAGCTAAGCATTCAGACATAGAATAATGTCGTGGGTGCTTGGCTTGTTTGTATGTAGCATGGGGCCATGCAAATAGGATGTGATATGATGGAAGAAAAAGAAATTCGAATAGAGGACATATTTTATATAATTGTCAGAAGATGGACTGTTGTTGTTGCAATAGTAGTAGGTTTTGTTGTGTTGGCTTACGGCTATAGTAATCAAACAACTTCTGATGAGGTTTATTATGTGAGCTATGCCAGCATGGTTATTACTTCCAGAACGTATGTAATCGTAGGCGGAGAAGAGCATTTATATGATGCAAATAACCCCCTATTGTCTCAGAAAATGACAAATACCTATCGAGTTATTATTTTAAGTAACAATGTGCTTGGCAAGGTTAAAGAAGACTTGCAGTTAGAATTTCCGGTAAGAGTAATTAGAGGCTGGATTACTGTTACCACGCCGCAAGACACAGAGGTTCTACAGGTATCAGTTAAAAATGAAGATCCCTATTTGGCGGCATCTATTGCAAATTCAATAATGAAGGTAGCTCCAGATGTAATTAGGTCTACTGTTGAAGTAGGTAGTATTAATGTTCTTGATTATGCAGAGGTATCTATGGAGCCTTATGTTCAAAGGGCTAGATATTCGTTAAATATTGCTATTGCCTTGGTTCTGGGGTTAATGTCAGGCGTATTTCTATTGTTGGTGAATAATTATTTAAGGCCTGTGGTTAAGACAAAGGAAGATGTTGTTGATGTCCTTGGCACTCTTTGCCTTGGCGAAATACCCAGTATTAATAAACGAGGATCGAGTTTGACAAATAGAATACTGATTACTGATGATGAAATTGACCCCTTCTACTTTAACCAGATAAAGAGTCTCACGGCTAAAGTTCTTTCCCATACTGCTAAGAATGAAATAAAGACCTTATTTATTACTAGCACTGCTCCTGAAGAGGGCAAAACTACGATGTCAATAAACTTAGCTTTGTCATTAGCTAACGCAGGGAAAAAGACATTGTTAATTGATTTGGATTCTCATATGTCTGAAGTAGTGAAGTATTTTGACTTTTATTCTGAAGATAAGGGCAGCCTTCTGGAGATAATAAACAAAAAGATTGATTACAAAGATGCTTTGCATACCCATAAAGGGAGCGGCTTAGATATCATCTTTTCTAAAATAAATGATGCTGTAGATATTTCCAATATTAGTCCTGACAAGATTAGAGATTTCATGGATAATGCAAGGAATGATTATGATTATGTCATCTTTGATACGCCTCCAATCCTGGTTAAAAGCGACACTATGTTTTGGGTTGATAAATGTGATGGTGTTATTTTAGTAGTAAAGCAAGAAAAAGAAACGATACGCAAGGTGGTAGAAACAAAAGAAGAAATAATAGATGCTGGCGGGAGGCTAGTAGGAGTAGTATTAAATGACATTAAGCATTCCTATGGCACAGGTATCAGCCGTGATTATGTTTATAATAATAAATATAATAGACCCTACAATAAATCAAGGATGAGTAAGTATAATAAATCAAGGATTAAAAAAGATAAGAAAGGGCTTTGGGAAAAAACGCTATTTTCATTACTTTTCTTATTGATCATTGGGATTATTG
>DLMZ01000002.1:8744-20958 GCA_002479415.1 Firmicutes bacterium UBA7523 | reverse complement strand
GGGATTATTGTATTCTTCTCTACAAGAACTGGAGAGCAGATTGTTGAAATGAACAACCAGATGCTAACAACGGTTTTTAAATACGCGGAGAATTATGGTATAATTGAAGAAAAGTTGTCGTTATTTGCTGGAAATTCAGGAGAAGAGATAGGCTACAGTACAGAAGTTAAGCTTATGGCCAAGAGTTTCGAGCATTGGATACACACGATTTTATTCTCTATTTACACTTTGATAATACTAAATCTATTGCATGCATATGGTGTGCGAAAAAGGTACATGGCTATTACTGCCTTAGTTGCGGCACTGTTTTTAGCTATCGGTAATGAATATTATCAAACATTCAGGGTTGAAGGAAGAGGTTACGAATTTATTGATGTATTTTTCTCGTCAGTTGGAATTATTCTTTCTCTGGCTTCTTTTCTGATTTATCAGTATTTAAAAAAAGCCGGGTTTGTAATCATTGGTGCTTCAAAAAGCAATAAAAGATCGGCACATAGCAGAAGCAAGGAGGAAGCGCTTTGAAAATTAAATCCGGTTTTGTTTTAAGAAATGTTGCCGATAACTGGATAGTGGTCCCCACGGGAGAACGGGTAATAGATTTAAATGGTTTGATTACATTAAGCGAGAGCGGCGCTCTTCTATGGAAATATTTACAAGATGAAGTAGAAAAAAAAGACTTAGTAGATGCTTTATTAGAGGAATATGAAGTGAGTGAGGAAGAAGCCATCCAAGATGTGGAAGCCTTTTTGGCAGATCTCGTTGCGGGGAGTATTCTTGAAACATGAAGCTAACGGAGCTTTTTGGTAAACTGCAGAAAGATGCAGCGGAAAAGGGTATTCCCATATTTGCCGGAATGGAGCTTACCAGCAGATGCAATCTAAGCTGCAAAATGTGCTACGTAAAACCCTGGGGGGAGAATTTAAGTCCGCACTCTTCTGAGTTAACAGCAAAAGAGTGGATAAGGCTGGGAAAGGAAGCTGTGGATGCCGGAGTACTTTTTTTTCTTTTGACTGGGGGAGAACCTTTTCTTCACGCAGACTTCAAAGAAATCTACGAAGCTTATAATAAAATGGGTGTGCGCATTACAGTATTTACAAACGGCATTTTGGCCACAGGTGAAATGGCAAAATGGTTGGCACAAAGACCTCCTTCTGTTATAGAAATCACTCTTTATGGCGCCAGTGAAAGAACTTATGAAAATTTGTGCGGATCCGGTGCTGCCTACCATCAAGCCATTAAAGGAATCGAAACCCTCTTAAAAGAGGGCTTGAATATTACTATTCGAACTACCATAACAAAAACTAACCAAGATGATTACAAAGCTATTAAAAAGATTGCGGAATCATACAGCGTTCCCTTTGCAGTTTCAAACCTGATTTTTGGTAACCGTAGAGCAGGGATTAATAACATCGAAAAAGAGAGATTAAGCCCATTTGAAATAATTGAATTTGAAGAAAAAAAGCTGGCTGAAGAAGGGCTAGAGCAATATAATATTTCTCTTGTAGAGTTGGAAGATAGAATTAGGAGAACGAAGGTTTTGCCGTCCATGGCTTGTTCCGCTGGTAGAACCACTTTCTATATTGATTCTTCAGGGCGAATGCTTTTTTGCCCTCTTTTTACGAGCCACTATTGTCTTCCCTTGGAAGAAGGGGTTGAAAAAAGCTGGGAAAGGCTAAAGATTGCTAGGGATAGTATTCCGCTTCCCGATAAGTGCTCTCAATGTGATGATAGAGTTTTTTGTCAAATGTGTCCACCTAAGTTGCAGCTAGAAAGCGGAGATTTTACCGGCAATAGTGATTATTTATGTAGTTTGGCCAAGGCTCAAAGAATACGTTTAACCCTTTTGAAAAATGAAGAAAGTAGAAGGTGATATAATCATGGGCAAACCTTATGTAAAACCTACCATCACCTTGATGGCGTTACAGCCGGAGGAGAGAATGGCCGCATGTGATCAATTTTCACAGGTTAAAGTGACTATTTGTTCAAGTGTTAGCATGATGCCTAGTGATGGAGGGCTTCAGAATGGCTGTTCAATATTATTTGGGGTAGGCAGTTGCGAAAATCCGAATAATCATGCTAGTTAAAGGGAGAAAATTTTGATGTGCAATAGGTCTTTCCTCATTGGCGATATAACTTTTAAAGTTATAGAGGATTTTCAAGTAAATCCTGTCAATTTAGAATTGGCTTGGATGAGCGAAGACGCTACTGCGCCATGTGTGGAAATTAAGGTTGTGGGAAACGAGCAGCTAAAGGTTGAGGAGTCCATTAAAAATAAGGATTCCTTATTTGGCATAAAAACATCTTCCGGGTTTCGTCTCTGGCTGAAAAATGAAGAAGGCAGAGTTGCATATCAAATAGATGCTAATAGAAGCTGGGATGATTTGACAGTAAAGATGCAAAACCACCAACGCTTGCCTTTTCTTGGCGGTATAGGAGAGGTAATATTTCGCACAGCCCTTCTTTTTCATCAAGGTATAGTATTTCATGCAGCAGCTATTTCTCATAAAGGAAAGGGACTTTTGTTTTCGGCTCCATCCGGGACAGGTAAAACGACTCACGTAAATTTTTGGGTGCAACATACAGCAGCCAATATTCTAAACGGAGATCGGGCAGCCTTGCGAATTAAAGCCGATGATATATGGGTCTATGGAACTCCATGGAGTGGTTCTTCTCGACAGCATGACAACAAAAAAGTCCCTTTGGCAGGGATTTTTCTTATTGAGCAAAGTTCATATAACTTAGTTGAGGAAATTAACTCCTCAGAAAAACTTCGCCATCTTGCTGCCCGCTGTTATTTGCCTTATTTTGATGAAGAGTTAATGGGACGGGCTTTGGATATAATCGGAGAAGTTGTCCAGAGAGTACCTGTTTATAGATTGAAATGTAGGCCGAATAAAGAGGCGATGGAGAAGGTGCTGCAATGGATGTTTTAGAAAAAAACTCCCAGTGCTTGGACACAGATTTTTTATTGATGACCAAATTATTTTTGGAGACTGCTACTGGAAAGATAAAGAACATAGCTGGCAAGGGAAACCTGAATAAAATAGAGTATTACAGCAAAGAGCACGGGGTAGGACCTATGGTATTTGCTGCTATGCAAAAACATTACTTGGATGGAGCTCTTTTGGATTGGTGTATTCCAAAAGAGCTATATAATAGGATGCTAAAAAGCTTCTTAGCGGAATCTTCATATCAAATTTTAAGGCAATACAATATAGAAAATCTTTTAGATGCTCTGGAAAGAGAAAAAATTGAATATTGTGTGTTAAAAGGAGAAAGTCTGTCTCATCTTTATAAGGAGCCTGTATTGCGAATTTCGACTGATACAGATATTTTTATTGAATGGAAATATCGTGAAAGAGTAACATGCGTTTTAAAGGAAGAAGGCTACAAAGTATATCCGCTGATTGCAAATGCTCATCATTTTCAGGCATACCATCCGGCGACAGGCATTGTGGAAATCCATATTTCCCTGTTTTCAGAGGCTGGATGGTTAGTAGTTTCCAGAGGAAAAGAGAGTTGGCGGAGAGAAGAAGACTATATATTTATACCTGCAAGCAGTGGACGAATGATACCAACCTTAGGTATTACTGACCAATTCATCTATATCACGCTTCATGCTATTAAACACTTTGTCACGAGAGGGCTTGGGTTAAGGCAAACCATGGATGTTTTGCTATATGCTCGTCACTATAGTGAGAAGATTAACTGGGATAAATTCTATGATGTGCTTATTAGATATAATTTTCAATATTTTTTTAGCCATCTAATTGGCATAGGAGAACGCATTTTTGATATATCTTGTGGAGATAAAAGAAGTTTCGGTTATAATCCTCAACTTTTAGAAGAAATCCTTCTCGATATGCAATTGGGAGGTATTTTCGGAAAAGGTGAAAAAAATAGAGCATATTATCATTTATACCTGGAAAAAGAAATGTATGAAGATAGTTCAAATTTTAAAGCGGTGAATAAGCTGGATTATTACAGAAAACTCTTAATACCGCCAAGAGAAAATATGCTTTTACGATTTCCTTATTTGGAGACAAAACCCTATCTATATCTATATGCTATTTTACATAGGATTGTTATACAATTAAAATTAATATTAACAGGGAGAATTAATTTTAATCAACTTGTTTTTCGAAAGAGTAACGCTGTGTTTTTAAGGCGAGGGGAATTACTAAGGAAACTAAAACTGACTGACAGAAAGGTTTTGGAAACAGGTGATTAAATGAACTTACATGCAGCTCAAGTAGTTTCCATGGAAAGATTGGGACAGGATATTATTCCTTTGTTAGAGGAAGGCTACAGCTTGAAACTAACAGTAACTGGTAATAGCATGTATCCTTTTCTTCGTCATAAAGTAGATGAGGTGGAGTTAAAAAGCCTTGCGGGGCAGTCGGTTAAAAAGGGTGACATCATATTATTTGTGAGAAATAATGAGGAGTATATTTTGCATCGGGTAGTAAAGTCTGTAAGTAACAAGAGAGTATTTGTTTGCGGAGATGCTCAAAGCTTTTTAGAAGGCCCCATTGAAAATATTCAAATGATTGCGAGGGTTACAAAAGTTTATAGAAATAATAGAGTGATTTCCTGCGGTGGAACTGCGTGGAAGGCTCTTTCTTATATGTGGATAATACTTTTGCCCCTTCGTTCTCAAATAATTGTCCAATTTCGGAAGTTAAGAGGAAATATCCATGAAAAAAAAGGAAAATGATTACTATAGAAAAGAGATTAAATGGCTAGCTCATTATGTGCAATTACATAGGATTTCCTTAATATTTATTGTAGTAATAGGTGTAAGCCTTTCTTTTTTTGGGGTAGCATTTGCTTTTCTTTCTAAATTACTGATTGATGTAGCAACAGGAGCAACGGAAGGTAGTTTGATTTATTATGGCATTGCTCTAGCTGTTGTTATGGTAATAGAAATTCTTGTTCAATCAGTGTCTAGTGTTCTTAGTACAAAGGTCACTAAAGATATGACAAACTCCATGAGAGCAGGTGTGCTTGACCGTTTATTGGAAAGCCAATGGCTGTTTTATTCGAGGATTCACTCGGGAGAAATTCTGACCCGGATGACCAGCGATGTTTCTGTGGTGGTTAGCGGGGTAACGACTATGGTACCGGGCATAATCGCTCTGTCGACAAGGCTGATAGGCGCTTTCGTGCTGCTTTATTATTTTGATCCTATTCTCGCAGTTTTTGCTATTTTAATAGGTCCTGTATTCATACTTTTAAATAAGCTCTTTTCCCCAATAATTAGGAACTTGCATGCTAAAGCTCAAGATGCGGAAAGTACTGTAAGAAAGACATTGCAAGAAATTATAACAAATATTTTAACAGTTAAAGTTTTTGACTTGGAAGATAATGTTTCTGTTAAGATTGATGAATACCAAAAGATTCATCGTACTTGGACTATTAAAAAATCTGTATATGGAACGGGTGCAACAGCAATGCTGTCCTTGGGCTTTGGAGGGGGCTATTTATTAGCTCTTTTATGGGGCGCTTATCGCCTTGCTCAAGGAGTGATTACCTTCGGTACCTTGGCTGCGTTTTTGCAACTAATTAATCAAGTGCAAGGACCATTTATGGGATTAGCGCATTATTTGCCAAAGTGGTCGTCAACGATGGCTTCAGTCGAAAGACTTATGTATTTGGAGGGGCTGCCAAAAGAGCGAATAGCGGGAAAAGCATCAATTGTAAATAAGCAAGATCCATGGGGTCTGGCTGTGGAAAACATGGGGTATGCTTATTATAATGATGGGTGGATATTTAAGGATTTTAATTTGAAGATAGAGCCTGGTGAAATTCTTGGTATTATGGGACCTTCGGGAAAAGGGAAAACAACTCTTTTGAGGTTATTCTTGGCGCTAATCTATCCTGACGAAGGTCGTTTGTTTTTATTTAATAAACATGGAGAAACAAAGAGTGTTTCTCCAGAGACAAGGCCTTATTTTGCATATGTTTCACAAGGTAACACTTTGTTTTCGGGAACAATTATAGAAAATTTAAAAGTGGGGCGTGAAAATGTTACCCACGAAGAAGTGAAAAACGCTTTATTTATGGCGTGTGCTTTAGATTTTATCAATCAATTATCATTAAAAGAAGAAACCCTCATTGGAGAAAGTGGTGAGGGTTTGTCGGAGGGACAACTGCAAAGAATTAGTATAGCCAGGGCACTTCTTAGAGATGCCCCGATATTACTTCTGGATGAAGCTACTTCATTTCTAGATGAATCTTGTGAGAAAGAAATCCTTTCCAGAATTAGAGCGGGATTGCATGGCAAAACATGTGTAATTGTATCACATAGACCATCTATCCGGCAGTACTGTGACAGGATATACAATATGCCTTAAAATATGATGTGTTATTAGTGACAAAAATACCTTAAAGCTTGCGGTTGATATTTATGCACTTATAGTGTTTCAATTGTTGTTATATGTTCTGGGATGTGCTGAGCAGCATTTATTTTATCGCCTCTAAAGCCGAGGTAAATAAAATAAAGAGCGTACCAAGCGCTTACTACCGCACCTGGAACGGAGGCGACTTCACCAAAAAGATTAATTCCAACTGCTGCGGCAAAAGCAGAGGTTTTTATGGAGGAAAGTAATATATAACTGTTCCGTTCCGGCAGTGCGATATTTAGCTTTTTACCCATAAGTTCCATTGACAGAGCAGGAGCAATAAAGCTTGCAAGTGCAACGATGGAGACAGGAATTAATACATCATGCTGCCTTAAGAACACCTCTTGGTTTAAACCCACCACGGAAAAGATAACTATGAAAAATCCCCAATTAATAATGGGACCTCTCCATTTATTGATGTACTGAACCGCTTTGCCGGTATTAAGAAACTGCGAAACGATAAAGGGTAAGAGGATGAGAAAAATCATGGTATTAATCAATCGGAGAGGAGAAACGCCGGCATCTCCAGTAAAGAGATAAACTAATGCCGGCGTTAGCGGCACAGATAGCAGGTAAACGCCGAATGTGCCCAGTAGTGACAGCTTCATGTTTCCTTTTAGAATGTAGGTAAATGGGATTACCGCAATTCCCGGAGGTGAGGCTGCTAATAATACATAGCCAACCCACAAATCTCTGGAGGGCATGAGCTGCCAAGCTAGAAGCAGAATTAAGCCTCCAAGCAAGCAGTAGTTTAATAGAAATGCCATAAGAACAGGGCGGACCATTGTTCTTAAAGGGAAGAAGTCTTTCACAGATACTTGCGTTGAGGAAACAGCTAGAACCACAGCAAGTGCCGGCATTGTCAACACGGCGGCACTGCTGGCAGTATTGCTGAAAACCAAGCCAGCAACAAAAGCAAGTATTAAAACAAAAGCTCTGTTTGTTAATAAACGTAGTATTTTATGTGACATCAATTATCCTTTTCAAATTCGTCTTTTCCAACTCCGCAGACCGGACAGACCCAGTCTTCCGGCAGGTCGGCAAAAGGAGTGCCCGGTGCGATATTGTTTTCCGCATCTCCCGCCTCAGGATCGTAGACATAACCGCAGACATTACATACGTATTTATCCATTTTATTTGAGCTCCTTTCTTTTTTATTTAAGAGAGCGGGTGCGCTTCCGCTCTTGACCTGGTGGTAGTAAGCATACGTCATCGGTTCGCCGCTTTTTAAGGAATTTGCTGCTATTATCTGCCCAAGAAAAATGGTATGTGTTCCCGCATCCAGTGTATTAATGACTTTCGCTTCCATGTAAGCTAAGGCATTGCCGGTAATATAAGGCAATCCATTGGTTGTTACGGCATACTCAGTATCCGAAAATTTATTTGTTTCTCTGCCGCTTTTGAAACCGAATAAGCCTATAAGGGAGAGAGGGGTGTCCTTCTCCAGGATGGATACAGTAAAGTATCCATCGGCTAAAATGTACTCGTGAGTTAAGTTTTTCTTGTTAATACTGACTGCAACTGTAACCGGATCCGCAGATATCTGAATTACAGAATTGGCAGTTTGAGCGTTAATTAGGTTATCTTTTTTAGCTCCGATTACGTAGAGACCATAAGATATTTTGTGCATTGCTTTCAAGTCCATTTAGGAAATCTCCTTTCTGACTGCTTCGCCTAGCTTTCGACCAGCTTCTCTAACTTTGTCTAGTTCTTCCCGGTTAGGAAGATAAGGAATGTTAATATACTCAAGTGGCATATCCCATCCAAAAGACTCCATCAAGGAAGCCGTCTCTTTAGCTCCTTGGCCGCCCCAACCGTAAGATCCAAATGCGAGTCCAAGGCGTTTTTGGGGGCGTAAGCCTTTAAGGTATGTGAGAAAGGCGCTTACCGTAGGCAGCATACCATTGTTAAGGGTGGGAGAGCCAATAAGTATAGCTTTTGATGTAAGCACGTCGGACATTATTTCTGAAATATGACTGGTTTGCAAGAACCTTATTGCAACAGGAATCCCTGCATCTTCCAATCCATCCTTTAACGACAAAGCAATCTTTTTTGTGGAATCCCACATAGTATCATAAACGATTAAAGCTTTATTCTCAGTTTGATGTGACGCCCACTGCTTATATGCTTTGAGAATATCTGCCAGGTATGAGCGCCAAATCAGCCCATGGCTGGGGGCAATCATGTCAATATCAAGATTCTCAAGAGCTTCTAATGCCTTAGTTACTTGGCTTCCATAAGGCAATACTATGTTGGCATAGTATTTGGCCGCTTCCTCGTATGCTATACTGCTCCCCAGTTCATCATCAAAACGCTGATATGAGCCGATATGCTGCCCGAAGGCATCATTAGGTAAGAGCAATTTTGCTTCTGGAATATAAACTGCCATAGAATCCGGCCAGTGTACCATAGGTGTGGGGATAAATTTATGGGTGTATTTCCCGGTACAAAGATCATCTCCCGAACCTACGACCATGAAATCCCAGTTATCGCTTTTATAGTAGCTTTGAAGTCCACTTTTACCTTTTGCAGAAGTAACCAGCTTGGCCTTTGGAGCCAGTGCCATTATTTCCGGAACACTTCCGGAGTGGTCCATCTCCACATGGCTGACAACCAAATAATCAATTTTTTCGGGATCAACCACTTGCTTTATATTGGCAAGCATTTCATCAAAATGGGGATTCTTAACGGTGTCAATTAGGGTTATTTTTTCATCTACTACCAGATACGCATTGTAAGAGGTGCCCCTTGGTGTGAGGTAGCCGTGAAAATAACGCAGATTCCAATCAACGGCTCCGACCCAATAAATCCCCGGCTTTATTTCGAGTGAACTCATGTGTGTTAGCTCCTTTCTTATAGTTGCAACTATTTAAAGCTTGTTCGCAGATATGACCATCTTTTTCGTATATATTTAATTCAACGTAATAGCTATTATTCCTGTTTATTTCGAATTTTGTTTTTCCTTTAAAAGTAATCATTCAACATATTAGTTAATTTATACCTGAGATTATAGTTAGTTTGCTGACAATGTATTTAATATAACCTTTAACAAAGAAACCGCAATGTGCATTTACCGCATTGCGGTTTCTTTGTTGTTGAAAAACCCCTTTATAATTATGTATTATCCCTTAATACAATACATATTAGTAGATAAAACGTTTTTTATGGGGGATAAATGATTAATTCTATGGACGAAAAAAGCAATGCTAAAAATAAGAAAAAATTCATGCAAAAACAAACAGCTATAATCATAGCGGCGACTATTTTATTGTCCTCGCTTGGTTTGGGTGCCCATAAAAAAACAGTAGCTGGAAATGGAAATAGAACCTCTATTCACCAAGAAGATTTAGGAGCTACTAATGAAGAAAACTGTGATTTGCTTCCAATGTTAACCAATCCAACAGCGCCGATCTTTCCCCTGCAAGATACAAGGCTCTTGCCTCTAAATGAGGCTAATGAAAAATATAAACAGTATGGCAGATTTCTAGCTATAGGGATGCCCTATGAAGAGTATCAAAAAGCGATGAATCAAGAATGGCGTAAGGCGTATGTTCCAGGGGAACCTGATAGAATTGTTGTTGATTTACGTAAATTCTATGCTTATAAGGACTATGAGTGGATTATGCTGAATCTATCACGTTATAAAGGTGTAGATGTTTATGTTATCGGAAAATCAGAAAAAGGGAGAAATATATATGCTATTTCTGTTAATTTTGGTCAAAATGAAAATGCTCCTCGTCTTATGTTTGAAGGACAAATTCATGCACGCGAATTTGCTGGAAGCGGTTATATTCTAAAAATGATTTCTGATTTAGTTATTAAGGCCCAAACTTGTGAAGCCACACGAGCTCAGCTTAGTAAAATCCGAATAGAAGCAGTACCGGTAGCTAATCCTGATGGACGTGAAATGAATATCGCAAGTGGCAGTACGCGGTGGAACGGTAACGCAAATGGAGTAGATCTTAACAGAAATTTTATATCTAGTGGGTCAAGTCAAGTAGGAAATGGATATACCCAAAATCCTTTTACAAGTTCTGTGCCGGATAATTCTTTTTACCCCGGACCGTATTTAGGTAGTGCTAAAGAGACACAAGCATTAATGAAATGGATTGAATGTCATATTCCTCATGCTTATTCTTACATATCTATTCATATGCAAGGTGGAGGTATTTACTGTGGTCGCGACAACGATATTGAAACTAAAAAGTTAGCATCCAAAAAGTTTGGAGAAGAATTATTAGCTATATTTAATCGAGGTGTTAGTTCTAATAAATATAGCCTCCTCGCCAGAACATGGGTGAATAATACTTTAGATGGAACAAATGGTTTTTCAACAGCTTATGCTTATGATGTGGCGATGGGATATAAGTTCGACCCTTCGCTGGGGCGTCTTCTTCCGGTTGTTGACGGTGTTGGTATGCCTTCAATTCAATTTAAAAGCTTAGAAAATATAAAACATCATTTGAATCCTATTAATCCTGACATTAGAATTGCAACAATTGAAGTCGGGATAAGAGTTAAGGGGAAAGCGGAACCTTTAGGATATACAGCTACTACAAGAGAAATGCATCATCGTGATTATTTTAAATATAACTTTGACAAGTTACTGCCTCAAATGTTTGACATGTGCATAAAAGATATGAATCTGCATTGATGGCGAGTTAATCTGCGGGAATATTAGTGCTCTTTTATTCTTGCTGTGGAGTAATGCTAATTTCTCCGTATTTAACAATAATGTAGGCAGAAACAACCCCTATTAGTGAGTGAGTAAAAAGCTTGCCAGCACTTGACACAGCACTTGGTATTAAATCGATATCCGTACGAATTAAGGGGATTAAGAAGGCAGATAGAAACAGACAGGTTAAATATCCAAAGCCAACACCTTTAATGATGTAGTGTTTTTTCCCAGTGTAGTATAATATTATAACCATAGCTACTCCAAATGTAGCGGAAATTACTAAGTGGTTAATCAGAGCTAAAATAAAACCGCCGAGGCTTAATTTGAAGTTGTCTCTTATTAATATAGCTGCAGCTAAGTGTATAGATGAAAATGGAGTAATGCCAAATAGGTATACTGTATGGCTAAAGATGACCCCTACCGTGCCTGCGATTAAACCGGATAATGCACCTAAGGTTAAGTTAATGCTTTTCAAATAGAGCAACCTCTCTCTTATCATGGCTAGCGTATTGTAGATATTTTATACGATTATTCAATGCATCGCTGTCCTTTAGCTGTACTATTTTAACCCATGCGAAAAAAAACATGCTATTGCAGATTTCATGGAGACGTTTTAACAAGGCTCTTAGTATTGGTTCTGAATGTTGTCAAGGCTGCAACGGTGTCCCGCACTTTGAGCAGTAGCGGTCATCCTCAGAGGAGAATTCCGAATAGCATTTCAGACACTTTTTAATTGCAGCGGATGCACGAGGTGCTTGGACTAGCTCATAAGTAACGATTCCCGTTGGTACCGCAAGTATTCCGTAGGCGATAACCATAAGAACGCTGGATAGCATCTTGCCGGCTGGAGTTTGCGGGGAACAGTTTTTCCTTAAATTCGTGGTAACGTCCGGCCATAGGCTCACCGTGCCTTTCCTTGCCTCAATTTGATACTTTTTATAATTATCTGCTTTATGCTAGTATTCCTGCATGAGGTGGATAGTTCTGCCTCATTTTCCTTTTAACTAAAAGTAACTATTATGTTTCGTTCTTGCAACATGCAAAAAATCTCGACAGAACATAATACTATTTCTTGCAACAATTTGTTGTGATGAGATGAAGTCTAATTAAAAGAGCCAGCGCTACATGATTT
>DLMZ01000002.1:1682-8574 GCA_002479415.1 Firmicutes bacterium UBA7523 | reverse complement strand
CATTTACCGTACTTGAGTCTTAGCTTGAAGAAAGAGGTCGTTTTCAAAAGCGACTGCTCTAAGTGGTGGTGGGTTTAAAAAATAATAAGGGGTTGATTTTTTGTATACAAGACCTTTCAAAGACAAGAACGGACAGGTTTCCCAAAAAGCATTTTCTAAGGAAGATATCTACAAGGCACTTGAAACATCGTGGCCTTCTTTTCTAAAAAGGACATCCTTTGTTGAATGTAAGATATGTGGAAATGTCTTTTTAGTAAATAATACTGATTTTCATCAAAGTAAACGGTGTCCCGGATGTAAGGAAGCCCGTTCATTACACTATATGAATAAGGAATGAGTGCCACACCATCCAAAAGCTCGATTCCTTTTATTTGGGAATAAGCTGCCTATGACAATTGTCATAGGTAGCTTATTCTTTTATTCACTGTTCAGGTCAGGCTTCTTATTGTAAGATTAAGGAAGAATCAGTGAAACCGATAAAAGGATGGTGAGTTGTGTTGTTAGAGATAAAAGGATTAGTTAAGCGCTATGGAGATGTGTTGGCTGTGGACCATGCCAATATTCACATTCAGGAAGGTGAGATTCTTGGGTTGCTGGGACCCAACGGAGCGGGTAAAACCACATTGATAAACATGATGCTGGGTTTGACGAGAATTGACGGTGGAAATATAAATATTTTTGGTAAAGATAGTATTCGCTATGCCGAGGCTGTAAAAAAGGATATTGGAATTGTGCCGCAGGAATTAGCTATCTATGAAGATTTGACAGCGGCTGAGAATGTTTTATTCTTTGGCCGTCTATATGGGCTGCGTGGCCGCCAATTGCATTGCCGCGTTGAGGAAGCATTGTCTTTTGTGGGACTTGATGAAAGAAGCAAACAATACCCGCGAACATTCTCAGGTGGCATGAAAAGGCGTCTAAATATTGCCTGCGCCGTTGTTCATAGACCAAGGCTGATGATAATGGATGAACCTACTGTGGGGATTGATCCCCAGTCAAGAAACCATATCATGGATTCTGTCAAAGCCCTTCACGATAACGGAACAACCATTCTTTACACATCGCATTACATGGAAGAAGTGGAGGAGCTCTGCACCAGAATCGTCATTATGGATAAAGGCAGGGTAATAGCCATGGGAACAAAAGAGGAATTAAAAGATCTGGTTTCAACGGAAGAAAAGATGGTGATTAAACTTTCTGCCGCTAATTTCACACTTGTCGATAAAATAAAGAAGATTAACGGAGTGAAGGAGTGTGTCTTTGCAGAGAAGGAACTGACGGTCATTGTTGATAAAAACAGCAACAATATCGGCAGGATTATTGATGCAATTACGGCCACGGGAAGTGAAGTGTATGCCTTGAATGTGGAAAAGCCAACACTGGAAAGTGTCTTTTTGACTCTTACAGGCAGAACATTGCGGGACTGAGGGAGGGGGTAGAATGAAGCGTATGCTGACAATATTTAAATTCACCATTATTAAAAACCTGCGAGATACGGGCAGCCTGCTGCACATGCTGTTAATGCCCATTGTTTTGATTCTTATCTTGGGTACAGCTCTAAACCCGATGTTTCAGCACAATGAGATTAGTCCTACAGTTGTTGGCTACTTGAACAAAGACGCAGGCCCTCTGGATGGTTATTTTGATCAATTTATCAAGAGTGAGGATTTACGGCAAGTACTGAACGTGGCCATGATGGAGAGCAATGAAGAGGGACATGAGAGGTTGCAGGCCGGAGAGATACTTGCCTTAATTTATCTGGATGAGGATTTTAGTAGACGGGTACTGGCAGGAGAAAAAACAACTATTGATATAACAGCACGACCGGGTAATCCTCTGCGTTTGTCAATTGTAGAAAATGTGCTGGAGAGCTTCATTCATGGCGCAAACGCTACCGAAGCTCTAAATCGCATGGGAGCTGGTGGTCATAACTATGTGCATACCGTAAATGTTATCGAAGATCTTCCTGTGGCGGCTTCAGGTATTATGCCGGGATCTATGGATTATTACGCCGTTACTATGCTTGTCCTGTTTATTATGTATGGTGCCTTGTATTCATCATCAGGTATGGGAGAGAGCTACTTGGCTGCTGTTGGGAAGAGAATTAAAGGTACGCCAATAAAAGCGGCAGAGCATTATTTAGGGTTGGTCTCGGCAAACGTAATCACTGTTTTTGTTCAAGCGCTGATTATATTTGGTTTTACAAGGTATTTCTATGGTGCAAATTGGGGCATGAACTTGCCGGTGGTCTTTGCAATAATCATCACTCTTGTATTTGTTTCGGTAGGATTGGGGACCATGATAGTTATGCTCACACGAAGCGAAACACTGGCAACCAGTATATTGCATGTGATTATTCCCGTATTTACTTTTATCGCCGGAGGATATATTAAAATATCGTTTACCGGAACTGTGCTTCCGGCATTGCAGCATCTTTCCCCAAACTACTTGGCTCAAACAGCTATTTTTAATACCGTTTACGGTGGCCCTGATTCACAAACTACAGCTATGCTGGGAGGGCTTATTTTGATAGCAGTCGGTACATTTACTGTTTCAATGTTAGCCGAAAGGAGGGCCTGGAATTGATTTACTTCACTCATTCACTAAAGAGATTATTACGAAATCGGTTTAACTTGTTTTTTATACTGGTATTCCCTTCGCTACTGCTAGGTTTTATCTTCGGCTTTGGAGATTTCGGTTCAGGGAATCTTTCTGTGGGCCTGGTGGATATGGATAATACAACGTTAACCGAGGTGCTGGCGGAAACACTTAGAGAAAGTTCTCCGCTGACCATTTTAGAGGAGGAAGATATCCGGGGAGTCTTAGCTAGTGGCCGGGTGGATTATGTTTTGGTAATTGACTCAGGTTTTACGGAGGACGTTTTAAACAACAAGCAGGGGAGTCTTCGTGGGTATAGTATTCAGGAAACTAACTTGGCTGTGCCGGTTAAAATGAAAATGGAGAGTTTTATTAGCTCAAGTAAGAGCCTAGCTGCTGCGGCCAACGGAGATGTTGAGGCCTTTTATAAAGGACTTAACGATTATCGCAACGGCAGTTTTAGCTTGCGGTCCACGTCTCTTGATGAGAATCAGAAGGATATTAATGCGGCAATGGGAGGTATTGGGCTGCTTTCTATGAACATGCTCTTTTTGGCTACCTTTGCGACTATCAACTTGCTCAAAGACAAAGAAAACAAAACATACTATCGTGTATTGGCCTCTCCTCTAACTGTGAAAAGTTATATGCTGCAAAGTATTCTAAGCTTTTTGCTTGTTTCGCTACTTCAGGTTGCAGGCGCTTTCCTCGTCATTGTCTATGTCTTTAAGATATATCTCGGCCCTTCTGTACTGAATCTATTTGTAATCATGTCTGCGTTTGCACTGCTTTGTGTGTCATTTGGGGTGGCACTGTCAAGTATTGCCCGCAATACCAGACAAGCTGTCAATGCGGCAACGCTTTTGATTACTCCCCTGAGCATGCTGGGAGGTTATTTGTGGCCAAGGGAGATTATGCCAGAAATACTACAGAAAATCGCCCGTTTTTTGCCCACTCCCTGGGTTGTCGATGGCGCGCACCGTGTAATGCTGGGGAACCCGTTATCCAGCGCGGCGCCGGAGATTATTATTATGCTGCTTTATGCTCTGGTGTTTTTCTTGCTGGGAAGCTGGCGACGTGTTGATGTTTACCGTTAGAAATCTTGGCAGAGGAAGCGGAAATAGGTATAATGAGGTAAACAGGCTGTGAGGAATAGTATGGGTTATGGGCTATATTGTGAAAGCATTAGCTTTAGTGTTTGTAATCTGTTTTCAGGTATTTAGTGATGTTATCGTGCCCTTGGAGATGATGGGGTTATTGACCCTAGTTGTTATCTTTATCTTTCGTGAGAAATACCTGAACCAGCCGATTATCCTCGTTATAGAGTCAGTGTTAATTCTGTCATTGGCATTTAGCAACCCTATATATCTAGTATTATATAGTGCAACATCATATGACCTGGCAGTTTTGGGACTTTATCCCTGGCTGCCATATTTTTTGCCGATAGGTATCGTTTTTCTATCCGGAGATAGAATGGCCGGGTTTTTTCTAATAATTTCATTGAGCTCATTGTGTGGTTATCTCTCTCGCTTGCTCAGGCAAAAAGAATCTTCTTTCCAGAGAACGTATGATAGAGAGCGGGAAATTCGCTATGAGCTCGAAGATGCAAAAGGAAAACTGCTAAATGCAGCAAGAGAAGCAGCGCATCTGGCTGAAATTCGGGAACGTAACCGAATTGCCAGGGAGATTCACGATAGCATTGGACACAATCTTGCTGGAATTCTTCTGCAACTGCAGGTGGCAAAGAAAACACTGGCACGGGATGAAGCAAGGGCACAGGAGCTGCTTGATAATTCCATTATTGCCTTGGCTTCATCTGTCGAACTGATGCGGGATACCGTTCATAACATCAAGCCACGGGTACAGTTAGGATTAGATTATATAAAGAAGGTTGTTGAAAATTTTCATTTTTGCGCTGTCAACTTTACCCACAGCGGAGATTTTGCCTCGATCAAAGCAGCCCATATTGAAATAATAACATCAATTCTTAAAGTGGCACTGACAAATACTGCCCGACATTCCAGAGCCGATGAAGTTGATATACAACTGGATATTTACGAACAAATAGTACGCCTCTATATTAAGGATAATGGGATAGGCTGTACTCAGGTTCGGGAGGGGCTGGGTCTAAGCGGTATGAGGGAACGGGTTGATCATGTGGGTGGAAATATTACTATAAACACAAACGACGGATTTATGATTGTATGCGTTTTGCCAAGATATGAAAAGTCAGGAGGCGGTGTTTTTGAAAGTGTTGATAGTCGATGATGATGCGCTTATTCGTGATAGTCTGAAGATGCTTTTAGAGATGGAGGAGGACTTTCAGGTAATGGGAACCGTTTCCAACGGGGAGGAGGCTTTTAGCATTTGCAAGCAAGAAAAGCCAGATATAGTACTGATGGATATCCGGATGCCCGTAATGGACGGCGTGTTGGGAACACAGCTAATCAAACAGCACTTTCCTGATATTCGGGTTGTTATCCTCACCACATTCAAAGATATCGAGTATATTAGGCAGGCGCTTAAAAATGGGGCCGAGGGGTACATCTTAAAAAGCCAGCCAGCTGACAGCATAGTTGAAAGCATCCGCACAGTGGCCAAAGGGAACATTGTCCTGGAAAGGGATATTGGCCAATGTATTTCATTTTTACTTAAGGAAGAGGAAAGCAAAGAGCAAATAGACTTTCAGCTGACCCAAAGAGAGCTTGATGTCCTTCAATTGATAGGAGAGGGGCTTTCGAATCGAGAAATTGCCAGTAATCTTTACTTAAGCGAAGGTACAGTGCGCAACTATGTAACGGCCCTCTTGGAAAAATTAAACCTGCGGGATAGAACCCAACTAGCCATATTCTATCTGAAAAAATTTTGAGATGTTTTTCTTGTACTCAGTCAAGAAAAATTTATTAAAACGCTTGACTCTCCTGTAAGGGTATAATTTATAATTCAACTATAAATCAAAAATGTGCGCACAAAAGGTGATTTATGTTTAAGATTGGGATGTTTTCGAAGCTAAACAAAATATCGGTCAAAACACTTAGGCACTATGATGAAATAGGGTTGTTTAAACCTGCATATGTTGATGATTCTACTGGCTACCGCTTTTATTCGGCAAGCCAACTACCGCAGCTGCACAAAATTCTTGTTTTAAAAGAGATTGGCTTTTCGCTTCATGAAATCAAAACAGCGTTGAATCAGAATACAACAACTGAAACAATGATTGGATTCCTGGAAATGAAGCAACAGGAAGTTGAGAGGGCTTTAAGTGAAGAGCAACGAAAAATGGATCGTATTGTGTATTATTTAAAATCAATAAGACAGGAGGCAAATGTCTTGCAGTATAGTGTAATAATTAAGGAGCTGCCGAAAGTAACTGTGGCTTCAATGAGAAGGTTAATTCCTGACTATAATGCTTTTAACACGTTATTTCCTGAAATGGGCAACCAAATGATAGAGCAAAACCTCACATGTTTGAAACCACCGTATTGCTTTACCATTTACCACGACGGTGAACATAAAGAAACCGATATTGATGTTGAAATTTGTGAGGCGGTTACGGAGCCCGGACAGGATACAGACACCATGAAATTCAAAGTAATTGAAAAGATTCAAACAGCGGCTTGTGTAATGCATAAAGGACCATACAGTACTATTGGCAACGCATACGGTGCGCTAATGAACTGGATTGAACAAAATGGATACGATATTGTTGCCCCCCCTAGGGAATCGTACATTGATGGAGTCTGGAATAAAGATAATCCTGAGGATTGGCTAACTGAAGTCCAAATACCCGTTAGAAAGTCATAGAAAGTATTGAAAATAATACGTAAAACAAAGAACGACAGGCAAAAGCTTGTCGTTCTTATGGTCGGGATAAAAGCTCAATACGCGGTGACATTACACATCAAAAAATAATAAAAGATGAAAAGGTTATAACATTCGTCAGAAAATGAATTACCATTACCTCGATTAGACCATATCTTATAAATATATACCCTAATAGTAAGCCAAAAATAAAAGTTATTATGAATGCCTGCGTGGGGTGAATTAACATAAAGAGCAATGATGAAGCAATTAAAGAAATTAGCCACATTGATTTATAGGACAAACTTATATAGTCGTTTTCAGAAAGAACTACAAAAATATACATAATCGCTGTGATAATAATATAACGGAACAGAACTTCCTCAGAAACTGATGCTAAAATGGAAATTAATGCAACTTCAGTTACACTATTGAGCTGAGTAAATGGTTTTGGGATTCCGAAATGCTGTATGTGAAAAAAAGCTGATGCTATATT
>DLMZ01000002.1:0-1539 GCA_002479415.1 Firmicutes bacterium UBA7523 | reverse complement strand
AAAAGCTGATGCTATATTAATTCCAGACATTATCATGGTTAAGAATAATATTAATAAAAATCTTCCCTTAATGTCAATAGGTTTCCGCACATTGTTATACGGGACTTTCTCAATGATTTTTCTCACACAAAACACCCTTAATTAAGTATTTTGGCAACTGCCCAGCAGCATTTCCATAAATCCTGCTAAGTACTTGTCCTGTACTTGGGACAGTGCAATAAAAGCTTATTCTAGGAAATTTGTTTGTTATTTATTATTGCTGTAATAATCTTCCCAATGAATGCCACGATAATGAGTATGATGGACGTGTATGCCAGATAGATAGCCCAGATGGGGGAGAGTTTGAGAATTTTCAAAAATTGTACCAAGATAACGAGAGAGACTAATCCAAGGATACCTGAAAACAATAAGCAATGCCAAATTTTGCCTGCTCTATCTTTAGGTGCTTCATAGAGGTCTTTGTTTTGTTGAAATCTTCTGTAGGATACAATAATAAAAACTATAGTAAATAATAGAATTACAATTGTTTTCAAGACAGAGTCTTCTAATATTTCTCCAAAGAAAATTAAAAGCAAATATGAGGTAAGCAAAAAATTTATGTTGGTATCGACAGGTTCCTTTCTGAGATGCTTGAATATGGTTTTTCCAATTATGACTAATATGCCAATTGAAGCAATTATTAGGGGGTAATAGTTGCTCAACCGCTATTCCCTCCTTTATTAAGGTGCTGCTTATAATTATATATACCTTAAGGACACGGGCGCGTCTTATCTTTTGTTTCGTCACTCTCTCACTAATTACCTTTTACTTTATTACTTATTATTTCTTATGAGGGATTTCAAGGAAAGAGTATGCAGGTAAAAGTAATTTTTAACATCTTAGGCAAGTATGTAAATAATGGTCTGGCCCTTTTAACCGGCTTGGCTCGCACAGAATGATCCGGAATACTAATTTATACATGTTTTCTTGACGTGTGCAAATTATTCATATATACTGCAATGTGCTTGAATCTTAGCTTGAAGAAAGAGGTTGTTGAAAAGTGCAAACTGATTTTTTGTCACTAGGGATTAGAACTGAATTAAACGAAGCTTTAAAAGAACTGGGGGTTAAGATTCCCACCCCTGTTCAATTGCAGGCAATTCCTGTTTTACTCCTGGAAAAGGATATCGTGGTACAAGCCCAAACAGGGACAGGGAAGACGTTTGCCTTTTTACTGCCAATATTAGAAAAAGTAAACGGAAACAAACCATATGTACAGGCCTTAATAATTACTCCCACAAGAGAACTGGCTTTACAGATTACTACGGAATTAAACAAACTAGCCTTTAAGGTTGGTGCTAAAGTGTTGGCTTCTTATGGCGGTCAGGATGTGGAGAGACAAGTAAAGAAATTGAAGGGTTCAATTCATATCGTTGTTGGGACTCCAGGGCGAATTTTAGATCATATCCGGAGAGGAACAATAACTCTCTCCGGCCTAAAGATGTTAGTTATTGATGAAGCAGATCAACTGCTCCACATCCTGCATTCCCGGAAAGTATA
>DLMZ01000006.1:96147-96434 GCA_002479415.1 Firmicutes bacterium UBA7523 | reverse complement strand
GCAAAGCATTTAGATTCAGCCGCCAGTGCGGAGTCTGGCAATGTAAGTATTAATGGGGATCAGGCGGATGCGCCGCTGGCTGCGTTGCATTTAGATTTAGCCGCCAGTGCTGAGTTTGGCTCCGAGTGTTCTGATGATGAAAGTGAAGCCAATGACTTGCAGGCTGTATCACACTTAGGGCCTTCACTGACAATGGAAATGCAAGCAGCTCCGAAGGAAACACCAAAAAGTACTCAGCAGGAAGTGATTCTGATTGATTTTAAAGGTCGATTGGAGGCTGCTGAATC
>DLMZ01000006.1:95728-96015 GCA_002479415.1 Firmicutes bacterium UBA7523 | reverse complement strand
AATTGGAGGCTGCTGAATCGCAAAGTCGGAATACCATCGTACAGGAAGCAGAAGTCGGTGAAGAAGTGAAGGACTTTGCTGGTTATCATATCCGTAAGGCTGGTGAAAAACCGCTTGAAACGGGAAAAGACCTAAAACAGTTTACTCTGAAAGAGGAATGGGATTTTAGGGCTGAAGACCAGCAATTTAAATTCCGAGCTGAGCGAATGAAAAATTCTGAAAGTCAGGAAACTTCGGAGTTGTTAGTTTCGGAAAAAGCTGCTTTTTCTGCCCGTACAGTATTGGAG
>DLMZ01000006.1:56410-95587 GCA_002479415.1 Firmicutes bacterium UBA7523 | reverse complement strand
GTATTGGAGACTTCCGCCGGAATTTACAGTAAGGAAAATGTGGAGCGGGCTGCAGTTTTGGATCAAGTATTAGAAAAGATGGTAGTCAACAAAGATGTAAACGGTGAGTCCAAGGTTTTTATCCGTTTAAAGCCGGCGGTTTTGGGTGAAGTAGAAATCAGGCTGCGTATGGAAAACGGACAGTTGAGCGGAAGTATTTTGGCGCAGAATGCTCAAGTTAAAGAAGTTCTGGAAACGGCGTTGGCGCAGTTGAAGCATCGACTGGAAGCGCAGCAGATTCAGGTGGCCGAGCTCACTGTTACGGTAGGTCAGGAGCAGGATTTTCATCAAGGCAGAGACTTTATGAAAACGCCGTGGGAGCAAAGTAAAGCTGCGAATATTGGGGCTTTAACTGCGGATGGTGATGAGATGCCGTTAGCCACAGTAATGATGCAGGGATTGATTGATGCCAGAGCATAGCAAAGGAGGTGTAAAAATGACGACTGTTTATGCTGCAGGAGCCGGAGTGTCGGCGACGGGAACAGCTGGAAAAAAAACCGGCGCGATGCAGGAGTTGGGCAAGGATGTTTTCCTTCAGTTGATGGTTACTCAGATTAAATACCAGGATCCGCTGAATCCTCAGGATAACGGAGCATTTGTAGCTCAGATGGCACAATTTACGTCCCTTGAGCAAATGCAAAACTTAAATGAGACAGTGGGAAAGCTTCTTGAAGCCCAAACCAGTATGTATGCGGGAGCGCCGGCGCTTTTAGGCAGGCAAGTAGAGGTGTTTGGTGAGCTGGGCTTGCGCGTTGGTAAAGTAGATGCCATCGAGTTTGACTTGGGGAAGCCGAAATTGATTGTTAATGGAATAAAGTATGGGATGGAATCTTTGCAAAAAGTATTCGGTGGTGATGAATAATGGATTTTCGTGTGCGTATTCCAAACCAGCCGGCACAACCGTCCGCTGCATCACCGGTTAAACAGTCAGGAGCTCAGCCGCATAAAGCGGAAAACGGAGCGGTATTTGCAGAGCTTTGGCAGCAGGAAATGCAAAAATCAATGGCTGTTAAGTTTTCTGCCCACGCAATGCAGCGGCTGCAAAATCGAAGCATAGAGCTTGGCGAGGGCGACTTAGCTAAAATTAATGACGCAGTGGCTGCCGCAGATCGGAAAGGTGCTCGTTCTTCTTTGCTTCTTTATGATGATATTGCTATGGTAGCCAGCATAAGAAATAAAACGATTATTACAGCTATGAACGGCGAGGAACTGCGTGAGCATATTTTCACCAATATTGACAGTGCTGTAATAATTAAATAGTGGCTGGACCTCAGCGAGGGGGCCACGGCCGTGGAACGATTGAAGCGGCTTATTTCGCAACTAAAGGAGGTCATTATTAATGCAAAGATCACTTTTTACCGCAGTTACCGGATTGCGTAACCATCAAGTTAAGATGGATGTTATTGGCAACAATATCGCCAACGTTAACACTACTGCTTATAAAACGGGACGAGTTCGTTTTCAGGATGTTCTTAGCCAGAATATTCGTGGTGCCAGTGCACCACAGGCAGGCCGGGGAGGAATTAACCCTGCACAGGTAGGGCTGGGGATGAGTATTGCGGGCATTGACACTATCCACACTCAAGGCAGCTTGCAAAACACCGGGCGGGCCACAGATTTGGCTATTCAGGGTAACGGCTTTTTTGTGGTAAGTGACGGAATGAGTATGTACTTTACCAGAGACGGAGCGTTTTCTCTGGGAGCAGATGGAGATTTGGTTAACTCCGGCAACGGATTTAAGCCTTTAGGCTGGATGGCTAACATAGACGGAACAATTAATGCCGACGGACCTTTAGTGCCAATTAACATCCCCATAGGAGAGAAGGTTGTTACCAGTGCAACTCAAAATCTGATATTTAGCGGGAATATTAATGCAACCTCGGAGGTAGCCGATGAGTATGAAACAGAATGTATAATATATGATTCTCAAGGAGGCATGCATACTGTAAGATTAACCTTCACCAAAACAGGCGATAACGCCTGGGGTTGGGGGGCTGAGTATGCTGACGAGGACGGAAATTTTGTGGCCGTTACCACAGGAAGCGGAACCCTGACTTTCGACGCGTCAGGCAATCTTTCAGCTTCTACCGGTGTTCCTATTACATTTACTCCTGCGGGCGGAGCAGCGTTATTAACAATAGATCCCAACTTTGAAGGTGTTTCTCAGGTGGTTGGCAACAGTAGTGCTTTAGTTCGGTATCAAGATGGATTTCCTGTAGGTGAACTTGAAGGGTTTGCTATTGGAAAAAGCGGAGTTATCAGCGGTGTTTATAGTAACGGCCTGGTACGGGAGCTAGCCCAAATTGCTCTGGCCAGCTTTGCCAGCCCTGAGGGATTGATGAAAGGGGCAGCTAATATGTATCAGGTTTCCGCTAACTCCGGGCAACCAAGAATTGGTGCTGCCGGCTTTGAAGGGCGCGGAATTATTGAGACAGCAACTCTGGAAATGTCTAATGTAGATCTTTCCTTTGAGTTTACTGAGATGATTACCACATCTCGCGCATTTCAAGCTAATTCCCGGGTGATTACTTCATCCGATGACTTGTTGCAAGAAATTGTTAATTTAAAGCGGTAAAGCTGTGAGGTGATTAGTTTGCGACGGAGCATGGATTTAATGACCATACTAGGAATAGGCCTTGGCCTATTCCTGGTCATTGGTGCGATTGCCATTGGTGGCAGCTTAACGATGTTTTGGAGCTTAACATCCGTTATGATTACCGTCGGGGGTTCCTTTGCAGCTCTCTTAATCAATTTTCAGGGGCCTCAGATTGCCATGGTTTACAGGATAACCAAAAATGCCTTTGTAAGCAATGTTAACGAAGTTAGTGAGCTTATTGAACTTTTTGTACGTTTGGGGCAAAAAGCAAGACGAGAGGGGCTTTTAGCTCTGGAAGATGAGCTTGCCGAGGTAGAGGACAAATTTTTAGTTAACGGTCTGCAAATGGTAGTTGACGGTTTAGAGCCGGAATTAATCCGGGATATTATGGAGACTGAAATTTACGCAACAGAAGCAAGGCATAAAATGGGACAGGATTTGTTTCGTACTTGGGGTGCTATGGCTCCCGCTTTTGGAATGATTGGTACACTAATTGGGTTAATTCAAATGCTTTCAAACCTGGATGATCCTAGCAAAATCGGGCCCGGCATGGCTGTAGCGCTTCTTACAACTTTTTATGGGTCGTTTATGGCAAACTTGTTATTTATTCCGCTGGCTGGTAAACTGGCTATTCGCAGTGAAGCTGAAACGGCTTTGAAAGAAGCAGTTATTGAAGGAGTTCTGTCTATTCAGTCAGGGACAAACCCTCGTATCCTCCAGGAGAAAATGAAGGCTTTTGTTTCACCGCAGGAGCGTGAGAAAATGGAGCAGCAGAGGCAGGAGAGAGAGTCGCGGAGCGGCGAGGAAGTGGTTTTAGATAATGCCTAAAAAAAGACGTAAGCCTTCTGTGGTTGCTACCGGCGCACCGGATTGGATGGTAACATACGGCGATATGGTAACTCTGCTTTTATGCTTTTTTATACTACTTTACTCGTATTCCGTTATAGATGAGCAAAAGTATGCGCAGATAATATCCTCCCTGCAGGTTTCCTTCTTAGGCGAGAGGGGAATTATGCAGTCATCCATTGACTCCTCTAATGGGGAAATAATTGAACTTAGCTTGGATTTTAAGATTCAAGAAGTAATTGTGACTTACCAATCAGTAAAGGAGAGCTTAATAGAGGAGGGGTTGGATCAAGATGTAAAGATTCGGGTTGAAGAACGGGGAGTAGTGCTGGAGATTGAAGACAGGATACTTTTTGATTCTGCAAAAGCAGATATAAAGCCAGAGGCAGAGAGAATTCTTGTTAAGGTTGCCGGAATTTTAAAAAGATTGCCGAATCAGATTATAGTAGAGGGTCATACGGATAATGTTCCAATTAATACGGTTTTCTTTCCTTCAAACTGGGAACTGTCGGTGGCCAGAGCAGTAAGAGTGGTGCGCTTTCTTAGTGAAGCGGTAAACATACCTTCAGAACGTTTTATTGCCGCAGGCTATGGCGAATACCGACCAATTGCCAACAATAACACTGCGGAAGGGCGGGCGACAAACAGACGTGTTAACATCATTATCTCAGAGTAATGCTTGCATTCAGGAGGTTAACATATGGACCAAGAGACAAGTGAAATAAAAAAAGAAAAAAAGAGCGGTGGCAAAAAGCTGCTTATTATATTTGTTGTTATAATTGTATTTCTGGCTTTGGCTGTTGCAGCCTTTTACTTTGTAAACAAGGAGAATTTGAATGAAGCGGGGAAGGATAGCCAGGAGGTTGGTGCGCCGCGGGAAGCTGTCCCCCTATACAAGATGTTTGGACCCCAGGATTTTACTGTTAATCTAGCTAATGCCGACCAGCGCCGCTATCTTAAGGCTACTGTCACATTAGGGTTTGAAGATAAAGGGCTGACAAAAGAGCTGGAGCAGCGAAAAGCACAAGTGCGTGATACAATAATCAATGTGCTTCGCCGCCAAAAGGTGGAAGATGTTTTAGATATTAGCGGAACAGACAGGCTACGTGCCACGATGATTACAGAGCTAAATATGATACTCTCCAAAGGTGAAATTAAAGAAATTTATTTTACAGATTTTATTATTCAGTAAGAGTAGCTATAATTATTTGCCAAAAAATTGAGACGGACATTTAGAAGGGCGGTAAAGCCATGTCTTCTTTTCTATCACAAGAAGAAATTGAGCAGTTAATGAACAAGCTGAATAATGATGTGGTGAATGCCGCAAAGGATGGGCAGACAGCAAGTGAAGAAAAAGAAGTAACTATCGCAGAAGCTCCAAAAAAATCGGGTGAAAAAGAATTGCCGATGCAAGAAGTTGAGTTTGTCCGTTTCCCTGAGCTTGAAGAAGTCAGGCCCCGTTCAGAGAAGCGTGACTTAAGGGTGTTCCGTTCCGTTCCTGTTAAGCTTAGCATGGACCTTGGAGAAGCTGTGCTTAATATAAGAGATGTGCTTTCTTTGCAGAAAGGATCCATCATTAAGCTTGATAAGTTGGCAGGAGAAAATGTTGTTATACGCCTTAACGGCAAGCCCTTTGCCATGGGTGAAGTAGTAGTGATAAACGATAACTTTGGATTCCGGGTGGCTGGTATTGGAACGAGTACTGAGAAGGAGCAGGCATAATGATTGATACATTACGCATTCTGATATCCTTAAGTTTTGTACTAGTATTGGCGTACTGGTCGTTAAGGGTTTTATTGCCCCGCCTTTACAAGGGGCATATTGGGCTTGGCGGGTCCATGCGTGTTTTGGATAGATTGTCGTTGGGTATGCGCAGCTACTTATGCATTGTAAAAGTGAATGATAAAATCTTTTTAATTAGTGTGTCACCTGGCAATGTACAGTATCTAACTGAGCTTTGTCCAGAAGAAGTAGGTGAAATATCGGATAATTTGCCGGCTCCGTCAAGCTTTAATGAAATTCTTAAATCAAGCCGGGGAGCGGCGGAAACAGCATGGGAAAAAGTTGTTGAGCATACATCGCTACATAAAGAGAAAACGTGGGGAAGCAGCCATGAAAAAAAAGATCATCACGACTTTTAGTTTTAGTTTAGTTTTCTTCTTTTTGCTGGCGGGTTTGTTTTCCTCACGAACCGGAGCTCAGCCATTGCCAATTCCTAACCTGAACCTGGATGTAGGCACTTCATCGGAGCCGGAACAAGTAGTCGGTTCTATACAGCTGTTGCTACTGCTTACAGTATTAACGCTGGTGCCGGCAATTCTGGCCTTGATGACATCATTTACCAGGATAGTAATAGTTCTGTCTTTTATTCGTAACGCATTGGCAACACAGCAAACGCCCCCAAACCAGGTGTTGATAGGCCTAGCAATATTTTTGACATTTTTTGTTATGGCTCCGGTATATAGTCAGATAAATGAAGCGGCGATTCAGCCTTATTTATCCGGAGAAATTGAGCAGGATGAGGCTCTTGCCATAGGTGCGGCGCCGCTCCGTGAGTTTATGTTCAGCCAGACCAGGGAGAAGGACTTAGCGCTTTTTGTGAACATTTCAGGGGCAGAACGCCCGCGAACCAAGGACGATGTGGCGATGCATGTTTTGGTGCCCGCCTTCGTAATTTCTGAGTTAAAAACTGCTTTCCAGATGGGTTTTATGATATTTATTCCGTTCATTATTATTGATATGGTGGTGGCCAGCACCTTGATGTCTATGGGAATGTTTATGCTGCCGCCGGTTATGATTTCTTTGCCTTTTAAACTATTGCTTTTTGTAATGGTAGATGGGTGGCACTTGGTAGTTAAATCTTTGGTAGAAAGTTTCTTTTAATAGACAGGGGGGGTGAAGATGTCCCATGATTTTGTTTTATCGTTAGCCAGGGATGCCATTTGGACAACTTTAATAATTGGCGGGCCGGTTTTGCTGTTAAGCCTTACTGTAGGCCTTAGTATCAGTATTTTTCAGGCTACAACTCAAATACAAGAGCAGACACTGACATTTGTGCCAAAAGTTATTGCTGTTTTCTTGGGAATTCTCGTTTTTGGCGGCTGGATGCTAACAACGCTTGTGCAATTTACTAATCAGGTTTTTGCCCAACTTGGCTCCTTTGGGCTCTAAGAGGGTGTTGGTATGAGTGCTGAACAATGGACGGTATTATTTATGATGTTTGTCCGTATAACATCGCTGGTGACAGTGTTACCGTTTTTATCTTTCCGCGGAATCCCGTCACTGCCCAAGGTTGGATTTTCAGCTCTATTGGCGTATCTGTTGTTTCTGGCACAAAATCCTGTGCCACAGCGGCTGCAAGCACATTTTTTCCTGTATGTTTTGGCGGCAGGCTCAGAGGTGCTGTTTGGGTTGGCACTAGGGTTCACAGTAATGTTAATCTTTGCGGCAGTTCGCATTGGAGGACAATTAATTGATATGCAGGCAGGATTAATGATGTCTTCGGTGTTTGACCCGCAGTACGGTAGCCATGTTACTATTTTTGGGCAGTTTTATTATTTGTTTGCCGTTGTGTTCTATCTGGCGCTTAATGGTCACCATATGTTGTTTGCCGCATTATCTCGGTCATTTTTGCTGGTACCGCCTGGTGGCGTTGTTTTTCAGGCATCTTTAGTGCCGCATTTTATGCACTTTTTTTATCAAATGTTTGTTGTTTCATTCCAGTTGGCCGCACCTGTTGTTATGGTGTTGCTTTTCAGCGATTTGGCGCTAGGCTTAATTTCCAAAACGGTTCCCCAGTTGCATGTGTTCATGGTGGGGATGCCCTTAAAGGCAGGAGTTGCTCTATTTATTATTTATATAATTTTTCCTTACTTTGCCCAGTTTTTGGAAAGCATTTTTGCGCAGCTTCACAGCAATTTGTCTCAGATAATAACCATAATGTAAACGGGAACTGTCGTTTTGACCTGCAGCTTTTTGCTGAAGGAGAAAAGACGGAAGAAGCCACTCCTAAGCGTCGGCAGGAGGCTCGAAAAAAGGGACAGGTTGTTAAGTCTGCAGAGCTTAATTCCGCTGTTAACCTTTTGGCCATCACTGTGGTCTTACTGTCTGCAGGACAACTAATCTTCGGCTATGTAAGTAATATGATTACTCGTTATTTAGAGATAAAAGGCTCGTTTCTCACAGCAGGGAATATGGACGCTTTGGTTCTGATGGCTCTTGGTGATTATTTTCTGCTGATGTCTCCGATATTTTTAACGGCTGTTCTGGCCGGTCTTGCTATTAATTATTTGCAAGTAGGTTTTCTATTTACTACTGAATCCTTAAATCCACAGTTAAATCGCTTAAATCCTGCTGAAGGATTCAAAAAAATAGTTTCAAAAAAAGCAATTTTTGAACTGGTTAAATCCATTCTAAAAGTTGCCCTGGTAGGCTTGGTTGCTTTTCTCTTTGTCAGGGGACAGGTGGAGACGCTGCTTCTCACATTATATCAGGATGTTAGCGGTGTTTGGAAAACGCTAAGCAGTTTAGCGTTATCTTTATCACTCCGCATTGCTGTTGTATTTCTCTCTCTGTCGGTGCTTGACTACATTTATCAACGCTATGAGCATAATCAGAACCTAAAAATGTCAAAACAGGAAGTTAAGGAAGAGTTTAAACAAATGGAGGGTGACCCCCAGCTAAAAGCACGGCTGCGGGAGCGTCAACGCAAAATGGCGATGCAGCGAATGATGCAGGATGTTCCCAATGCAACGGTGGTTATAACTAACCCAACCAGATTAGCCGTGGCGCTGCGTTATCAAGACGGGACGGACCAGGCCCCCATAGTTGTTGCTAAAGGAGCGGAACTCATTGCTAAGAGAATTAGAGATTTGGCGGGAGAGCACGATGTTCCGATTATTGAAAACAAGTTTGTAGCCCGGATGCTTTATGATCAAGTGGAAATCGGGCAGGAAATTCCGGTGGAGCTTTATCAGGCTGTGGCTGAAATATTAGCTATTGTTTATCGCATAAAGAATTAAGAGTGAGTTTGTATACAACTCTGGGGAGGCTTATATGACAAGGACAGCTGCGGCTCGTAAAGGTTTAGCTACTATAATGCAGTACACTGATATGTTGGTAGCTGTGTCAGTTGTTGCCATTGTGATGATTATTATTATCCCTGTGCCTCCGCGGCTTTTGGATATTCTTATTACCTTTTCTATTACGTTTTCTCTGATTACAATGCTTCTAACGCTTTTTACTACCGAAACACTGCAGTTTAGTGTTTTCCCCTCTCTGCTTTTGGTAGTGACACTGTTTCGGCTGGCGCTTAATATATCGTCTACGAGGCTGATTCTTAGTCAGGCACAGGCGGGTGATGTTATTGCGGCGTTTGGCAGCTTTGTGGCGGGTAGCAATTACGTGGTTGGTTTAGTAATCTTTATAATTATCACAGTAATTCAGTTTGTTGTTATTACCAATGGCGCAGGGAGAGTAGCAGAAGTGGCTGCCAGGTTTACACTGGACGCTATGCCCGGCAAGCAAATGAGTATTGACGCTGACTTCAATGCGGGCCTGATTGATGAGAATGAAGCGCGAAGCCGCCGTTCCAAAATTCAGGCTGAAGCAGATTTCTATGGGGCGATGGATGGTGCCAGCAAGTTTGTTCGCGGGGATGCCATTGCCGGAATTGTTATTGTATTAATAAATATTCTTGGCGGATTTGCCATTGGTATGATACAAAAAGGGATGAGTGCTGATCAGGCGATTCATACCTATATCTTGCTTACTGTGGGAGATGGGCTAGTTACGCAGATACCGGCTCTTTTGGTTTCTACTGCAGCGGGTATGCTGGTTACAAGAAGTGCTTCTGAGGGAAGCTTTGGACAGGACCTTTCCCGGCAGGTGCTCGCTTTCCCGCGAGTGATGGCGTTAGCCAGCGGTATTCTCTTTTTGCTGGGATCTGTCCCCGGCATTCCTTTTATCCCGTTTTTTGTCCTTTCAGCTGCTACAGGCTTTGCTGCATACACTCTCTTTGATGAACAGAAAAGGGAAGCAGACAGACAGCTAAAATCGTTGTCCAGCCGGGAAGAACGACCGGCACCGCCGGAAAATGTTCTAAGCTTGTTAGCTGTAGAACCACTGGAAATTGAAATAGGTTACAATCTAATTCAATTTACAGACAGCAGCCAAGGAGGAGATTTGCTGGACCGGATTACGGCCAGCCGCCGTCAATGTGCGTTAGATTTAGGAATAGTTGTTCAGCCAATCCGTATTCGGGACAATTTGCAACTTCCGCCCAGTACATATATATTTAAGCTTAAGAGTAATGAAATAGCCCGTGGTGAGCTGAGAGCCGGACACTTTCTGGCGATGAATCCCCTGGACGGAGAAGATAATGAGCCATTAGAAGGGATTCCGGCCAGAGAACCAACGTTTGGGTTGCCTGCTGTTTGGGTGTCTCAAGAGAAGAAAGAGATGGCGGAGGTTATGGGCTATACGGTAGTTGATGTTACAACAGTGCTGATTACTCATCTCACAGAGACTATTAAAGCGCATGCTCACGAATTGCTGGGTAGGCAGGAAGTAAAATCACTAATTGATTTAGTGAAAGAAAAGCAACCTGCTATAATAGATGAATTATTGCCTGAATTGCTTACTGTGGGGGAAATACAAAAAGTATTACAGAACCTACTAAGGGAAAGAGTGCCAATCCGGGACTTGGTAACTATTTTCGAAACCTTGGCCGACTATGCCAGGTCGTCAAGGGAAGCAGATTTGCTGACAGAATATGTTCGACAGTCACTAAGCCGTACGATTTGCAATCAATATGTTGGAAATGACGGCAAGCTTCACGTTATTACGCTAGAGCCGAGGCTAGAACAAAAAATTGCTGATTCTGTTCAGGTGTCGGTTCATGGAGCTTATCCGGTGATGGATCCGCAAATAACACAGAAAATCTTTTCCTTGCTGGCCGTGTTTGCAGACCAGGAAACAATGCAGGGGCGGCAGCCGACGGTTATTACTTCTTCCCGGATTCGTCTGCCGTTTAAGCGGTTAACAGAAAGGTTTCTGCCCTCTTTAGTTGTATTGTCCTTCAATGAAATTGTCCCTGGCTTGGAAGTAGAATCTGTTGGGATGGTGAGTGAAGAATGAGAATTAAGAAATATTGTGTTGACAGCGTCCAGGAAGGGATGCTCCAGATTAAAAAAGAGTTGGGTCCGGATGCTATCATTATTGAAAGCCGCAAAGTTAGGGAGAAAGGTCTGCGCGGCCTGTTTTCACCTATGAAGGTAGAGATTACAGCGGCCGCAGATACTTCAATGCAACAGCCAGTGGCTGTTCGAAACCCGCTGGCATGGGCACAGGAACACAAGATGGAGCAGGAAATTAACGAGTTAAAGAAGATGGTTAACCAATTGGTGAATTGTCAGCAAAAGCAAAGCATTGAAGAAAAGGGTCCGTTTTACCGCTGGATGCAACGATTAATCGAGAATGATGTTGATCCGGTGCTGGCTCAGGAAATCCTGACAGAAATTCACGAGGATTTTGCGGCGGAGAATGCGCTTTCCGATGAAGTAATTGAATTAATTCTTCTAAAAAAGGTCAAGGAGCGGTTGCATACTGCGGAGCTGAAAGAGGGAGCGAGGATCATCTCTTTTATAGGGCCAACCGGTGTGGGCAAGACAACCACGCTTGCTAAGCTTGCTGCCCGATATGCACTATACCATAATAAGCAGGTAGGTATGATTACTATAGACACGTACCGTATTGGTGCGGTAGATCAATTGCGGACCTATGCCGATATTACAGGAATGCCTATTGAAGTGGTTATGACTCCTAAAGATATGTCCCGAGCTTTGGAAAGGCTTGCGGATCGGGAGTTGATTCTGATAGATACAGCGGGCAGAAATTCAAAAAATTCTATGCAGATTTCTGAGCTCTCTTCATATTTTTCTGTAATGCCGGACTCAGAGACATTTCTGGTTCTGAGTGCCACCACTAAAACAAAAGACCTGCATCAGATTGTCAAAAATTTCAGCAAAGTTAACTTTAGGCGTTTAATATTTACTAAATTGGACGAAACAGAGTCATACGGAGCGATTTTAAATCTAGTTCACAGCACAAAATTACCCGTAACTTTTGTGACAACGGGACAAAATGTCCCCGATGATATAGAGGTGGCAAATGCCGAAAAATTGTCAAAGCTGATGCTGGGGGTAGAATAATATGCATGACCAAGCTGAACGACTTCGGCAGCTAACGCTTGCCGCCGATGCCCAGCGTAAAATAGTCAAGCAAAAAAAAATCCCCAGAATAATTTCGATAGCCAGCGGTAAAGGGGGAGTGGGTAAAACAAACCTGGTTGTAAATCTGGCTATTGCGTTGTCGTCCCTAGGCAAGCGTGTAGTAGTGATGGACGCAGACTTGGGTCTTGCAAATGTTGATATTTTACTTGGAATGCTGCCCAAGTATAATTTGCTCGATGTTGTTCAAGGAAACAAGTCTCTTGAAGAAATTATTGTTACCGGTCCTGAAGGGATAAAGATAATTCCCGGTGGTTCGGGACTTGTTGAATTGGCAAATTTGGCTGTTGATCAACGCGACCGATTAATGACAAGCCTGCTGCGGTTAGAGAATACAGCCGACATTTTGTTAATAGATACCAGCGCAGGGCTTTCACGACCAGTACTATCATTTATCACTGCCGCCGATGAATTGATTATAATTACTACTCCTGAACCTACCGCGATTACAGATGCATATGGGATTATAAAAGTAGTATCGAAATACAATATACACCAGGAAGTAAAGCTAGTTGTGAACCAAGTGAAGGATTATCGTGAAGGACGCGACATTGCACGCCGCTTTTCCGAGGTTGCACATAAGTTTTTGCAGATTAATACCAAGTTTTTAGGCGAAATCTGCATCGACCAGCATGTGGTGCGCGCTGTTAAGGAGCAGCAGCCCTTTATGACGTTGTACCCTAAGGGCAGGGCATCATGCGATATACAGAATATTGCGGAAAAATTGTTAGATATTTCTCCTGAAAAAACTCGTGGTATTCGCGGGTTTATCAGCCGTTTGTCACGTATGACGGAAAAATAGAAAGCGGAGTGTTCTCATGAGCAAAAAGTTTGGGTTTCAGATTACGCAAAAAATAAATATAGCTTTGTTGCCGAACGGAGAGTATTATACTAGCACCATTCAGGAATTGGATGAAAAGGTGCTGGCTATAACTGTACCGCTTTTGAGCGGAAACTATCTGCTATTAAATCCTGGAGACAAAGTAAAGGCGGAGGTTGCCGACTCTGATGCCGTCTATTCTTTTCAGGCAAGTGTTTTGGGCAGAAAGATGTCAAACCAGGTATTGCTCCTTGTTCTAGAAAGGCCAAAAACTATATCACGGAGACAACGGCGTGATTATGTGCGATTCCCAATTATTTTGCCTGTAATGTACCAGCTTGTGGACCCGGGCAACCCACAATATGTCATGGATGATATTGCCTACCAGGGAGAAACGCTGGATATTTCTGGTGGAGGCCTTCAAATTGTGACTATGAGGCAGTTAAAGACGAATGATAAAATGCTTATTATGCTGCAGCTAGATGATAATATTCCGCTTAAGCTTCATTTGGTTGGAGATGTATCCTGGATGGTGAAGGATAACATAAATAGAAATGCCCGTTTGGGAGTTTGCTTTACCGATATTTCCGAAGCTGATCGGGAGCGAATCATTTCATATATTTTCTTAAAAATGCGCTCACGCACGCAAATATAGTTTGAGGAGAACGTATGGGTAACCAACTTTGGCTTAGATATAAAAGTACAGGAGACGCTGAGTTGTTAAGCGAGCTAATAAGCCATTACTTGCCTCTGGTTGGATTGCACGCCGGACGTTTGGCAGTTAACCTGCCGCCAAATGTTAGCCGGGAGGACTTGGCTCAGGCCGGTGTTCTTGGCTTAATGGAGGCACTACAGCGTTTTGACCCTCTAAGGGGTTTCAAATTTGAAACCTTTGCCTCACAGCGTATTCGCGGGGCCATGCTTGACGAGCTGCGCCGTTTGAGCTGGCTTCCCCGCTCTCTTATCCGTCAAATGCGGGAGCTGGACGGGGCAACCCAAGCGTTAGCTACCAAGCTGGGCAGAGATCCAGAAGACGGTGAGCTGGCTGATGAGCTAGGGATATCGGTTACTGAATTACAAAAGATAATAAGCCAGATTCATGGGAGGTCTCTATTGTCCCTGGAGGACACTCTTTTCGCTCATCCCTCTGTTGAAGGTCCGGAGAATGATATACTGGGCCGCATGATTGATGAAGAAGAAAAAGAGCAATTGGCAGCTGCTGTGGAAAGTCTGCCTGAACGGCAAAGGCTGCTTTTGTCTCTATATTATAAAGATGAACTTACATTAAAAGAAATTGGTGTGATACTGGGCGTTTCAGAATCCAGAGTATGTCAGCTCCACGCGCAGGTGATTACCCGTTTGCGCGAGCTGTTAAATTAATTGATTATTAGCTATGAGCAACCGCTAAAGGATGGTGGTATTAAGAATGGCTTATCTGCTTTTTTTTACCGGATTGGTACTTACGTTGCTGGCAGCCCGGCAGCTTGCAAAAAGAAATAAAGAGTCTTTTGATGATGCGCTTCGTGCAGAGGTGGATAGGCCTCTTAACAGAGAGCTGGTCGTTTTGTATCAACTGCAGGAGTCTGTCGAAGCGGCTATTGCAGAATTGGATGAAAAAAATCAGGTGTTTCATCACCTGGTGTCACGATTGGAAAAACAGCGAGAATCTGTTGATTTTCGTATGCAGCAGCTTGAAAGGCTCATTAGCCGTGCTGAGGCTGTGCTTAACAACCCTGTGAGGCAGGCTCTTCCCGATAATCCGCATAAATATAAGCAAAAGCAGGTGTGTCAATTATATGACCAGGGGATGGATGTGGCTGATGTGGCCTTGGAGCTGGGGCTTGGAAGGGGTGAAGTAGAATTAATACTCGGCTTGCGAAAATAGGAGAAATTGATTGGAGCTTTGCTTTGGGGCTTGGTCTGGGGATACTTCTCGCATCTATGGTTATGTTTACGCATAATTCTCGGCTCGTTCCCATTGAAAAGGTAGAAGCTTTGGCTCGTCAGATGGGGATGGTTTTTCCTGAGGAGATAATTACCTTTGGCATAGAAGACGGTAATAATAAAGGGGGCGAATAGCGTGATTCGTGGTCTATATACGGCGGCAAGCGGCATGATGGTGGAGGCGGCCCGTCAGGAGCAAATTACAAACAATCTGTCTAATAGTGAAACAGTAGGGTTTAAAAAAGATTTGGCTCTGCAGCAGGCCAGACCGGAGTACCAGGTGGTTCGTGTAGGGAGTGTTTCCGGTGTGCAGGACAATAAAGTTGTGGGTTCACTTGGTATGGGTTCGTTAATTGATAAAATTTATACATCCTATGAGCAGGGGGCTCTGCTTCAAACAGACAGAAACTTAGATTTGGCGATTAGCGGAGAAGGCTTCTTCACAGTGGAAACGCCGCAGGGGGTGCGTTACACAAGAAATGGCTCTTTTTCCTTGGACTCTGAGCGCTTTCTTGTTACCGCTCAGGGATTCAGGGTTCTGGGTGAAAATGGACCGCTTCAGCTGGGTGAGGGAGATGTTCGCGTTGACGAAGCGGGGATGGTATTTCTTGGAGAGGTACCGCAGGCACGTTTGCGCTTGACCGGCTTTACAGATAACAGCCAGCTGCGTAAGGCGGGAGATTCATTGTTTGCCGCCGGAGAAAACGCGGAGGGAGCTCCTTTTAACGGCCAGATTAAATCGGGCCTGTTAGAATCCTCCAATGTTGATGTTTTGCAGGAAATGGTTCGTATGCTGGCAGCGATGAGAGCATACGAGACCAATCAGCGGGCGATACAAGCTCACGATGATATGTTGGGGAAAGCTGTAAACGAGGTAGGGTCACTGCGTTAATAATTCCGGGGTTGGTTGTGACCTCAAGGCATAACTTTAGGGGGTTTGAGATAAATGTTGAGAGGACTATGGAATGCGGCTTCCGGGATGAGAGCGCAGCAGACCAAAATTGATGTGGTCGCCAATAATATTGCTAATGTTAATTCAACAGGCTATAAGAAGAAGGACGTTGCTTTTGGAGATTTGGTTTATCAGTCCATTGAGAAAAAAGGAAATGCGGTGATGCCTGCTCTTGGGGAGAAAAGCGCACTGGCAGGAGTGGGCAGCAGAGTTTCTGAGATACGCAGCAACATGCGTTCGGGCATGTATTTGCAAACAGACAGCCCGCTTGACTTGGCCATTGTGGGGGATGGATATTTTCGGGTGTTGCTTCCTGATGGCAGGGAAGCATATACGCGCGATGGAAATTTTAGGCGTGACGCAGACGGAAATATTGTTACCGCTCAAGGTTACCAAGTTATTTTTCCTAAACTGCCTGTTGATGCTGGGCACAATATCAATATAGGTCCTGATGGTATGATAACTATGTCTGCCGACATAGGGGGCAGTACAGAGTCCGATGAAGCAGCTGTGTCTGACGGTGATGAAATGCTTCAAGTTGGAGAAATTCTCTTGGCGTACTTTAACAACCCAAGCGGGCTGGAGTCTTTGGGCGATAACCTTCTTATCGCAACACCGGCAGCGGGAGAGGCAGTAATTTCCTCTGTTCGTGATGACACTAAGCTGATACAGGGTCACTTGGAGAGCTCCAATGTGGATTTGGCCGAGGAAATGGTACAACTGATGATTAGTCAGCGTGCGTTTGAGTTAAACTCTAGAGCATTGCGTACTGCAGATGAAATGTGGGGAATGGCAAACCAAATTCGCAGATAAGAGCATAAATAAACCCCTTCCGGTATATACTTCCATGAAAGGAATAATTACCGGAGGGGTTAATTTATGGTGCGAAATAACTTTACTCTTGATCGAAGCAAAACAGCAGTACAGTACAACCAGCGTGGTGTGGAAGCTTTGTTGCGCGGTCTCTGCCGCGAGGCCTCATACTATTTGTTATCAGCCGTAGTTTGTGATCCGGATTATTGGCCGGCTTTTTATAATTTGGGAAACAGTTGGGCCAAGCTGGGTGATTTGGACGCTGCTATATGGGCGTACGAACAGGCTGTAGCCAACGCTGAAGATTATGCTCCGTTATTCTTTAATTTGGGGATTCTTTATTGCCGTAAAAATCGGCATCGCGACTCCTTAGCTTACTTGGAAAATGCATGGCGCTTGGCTCCGGACATGCCCACATATGCGGTGGCTCTAGGGTATGCCTATTATAAGCTAAAAGAATATGGCTTGTCTTGGCATTGGTATTGTAAGGCATTGAACCTAGACAGCACAAACGAAGGTATTCGCAAAAGCATAAAGTTGGTTGGGGAGAAGATTTTAGCGATGGAGTAGGTAGAGATGGCCGTCTGAATTAAATGCTGTACGGCTGCGGCCTATGGTGTCAGTTAGCGTATAAGTAAAGCGGCCCACAGTAAATGCGGTGTTTTCATATGCTTTATCTACTTCTATTCGTCCCTTATCGAGGACACTTAGGTTTGTAACGGCGCCTGCCTCCGAGCCCACTTCCCTAGCATAAATATAATTCTTTGTGATGACTGTCCCGCCGCGAAGCCTGCCTTCGATTCGCACCTCATCTTCTGCTTTCAGATGGGAATGCATACATCCTTGGCCTTTAACGATAATGCTTCTGCTGGAAGTTAGCTTGGAGTTTAGCGTGTAAGCTGCTTTAATATCTCCACCGCTTCCCATGGATTCTTCGAATTTACGACGAACCTCTTTGATTTGAGAGACTGTGGCAACTAGTGAGACAACATCGTTCCATTTATAATTACTCATTGTTTCTGTGATTTTACGAGCGTCGTTTACTGCATCGGCTAAGGCCGGTGTTTTTATTTTATCGATTTCCTTCTCCAATTTTTTAATAGTTTCCTCCCAAGGAATGCTTCGCATAATTATAGTTTGTTTTACTAAGTGAGAGAAAGGCAGTCTCGCAAGTTGAGGAGATGCTGCCAGCTGCTTGAGCATAATTACAAGGGTGCTGAACATGGCATCAAATTCTTCCAAAATCGATAAAATTTCCTCGACTAACATAAAGTAAACTCCTGATTTTAGTGTCCCTTGAATAGTGTTTCCGGAGACCGTTATGGATTGTCCTGCGGAAATGGTTGCTCCGATGACGTTGCCATAAATTTCAATATTGCCCTGAGCAGTTACAAGAGTTCCTTCTGTGACATTGCCAAAAATTGAAATATCTCCCTGGAAAGTAATATGACCGTGCTGAGTAGTGACATCTCCGCGCCGTATATAGCAGGGGTTAACCTGAAAGCTGTACAGCTTTCTTTTCTTTTCCATCCTAGGGCGGCCGGTGACGGCTGCCGTAACCTCCAGCCCGTCATCGGACAGCAATGCGCCTTTCAGCGCTCTGAAGTTAATTGTTTCAACGGGCGGCGGCGGGACTTCTTTATCATAGATGCTTGTGCCTGCTATGCCTGGAACGGCTGGTGTCAGCTTCGCAAGAACTTGACCGGGCTCCACCGAAGGGACTACCATCTCTTGGCGTAAATTGTCTGCCACACTGGCATTTATTTCAGCAGTAAGCATTGCTTCGTCTACATAAAAAGTTACTTCAGCAGGATGACCGGGCTGCGGGGCTTTTCCTTCGGCAATAGTAATTGTGTTTCCCCGTAATTGCATAGCTTGGTTCACCGCGTCAGGGATGCGCCCAAAGGTAATCCCTTTGGAGATAATGTCTTTCTCGATTTCTTCAGCTGTAGTATCGCAGTCATGTTCAATGATAAGGCTTGCCGAGAGTTTGTCTGGAGCAATAGTTATGGACCATGGTTTATCAGCCATATTTACTTCCTCCTTCCCCTTCAAGTTCATTATTTCTACAAAAACCGCATATTCCCTGCAATTTCGTTGCTATTATAATATTATGCTAATAAATTAGGCGTTCAAAAGGAAAATTACCGGTGTTTGTCGAATCTTTATTTAATTGTCCTGTGATGGATAGAAATATACATTTCCCGGACAGGCTAGGTGGTGATTATTTAATGAAAGAAGTTTTATCTCAATCAGAAATTGATTCATTAATTCAAGCATTGTCCGCTGGACATATCGATACTGAGGAGAAGGATCATGCAGAAGTGGATTCTTCCGCTCGCACTTATGATTTCCGTCGCCCCAATAAGTTTTCTAAAGAACAAATGCGTACACTGCAGGTTGTGCATGAAAACTTTGCCCGTATTTTGGCTAACTTTTTGTCGGCGTATTTGCGTACGCCGGTGCAGATTAAATTAGTTTCTGTTTCTCAGGTTACGTTTGAGGAATTTATTTTCTCTTTACCTACGCCTACACTGCTATCAATCTTTAGCGCCTCTTCTGAGCTGGGAAGTGCTTTGCTTGAAACAAACCCCCAATTTGTATTCCCAATTATTGATTTGCTTTTTGGCGGTGAGGGAGAAACGCCGAAAAAAATCAGGGAATTGACTGAAATAGAAATGACGGTGATGAAGAGGATAATTCTAAAGATTATGGAGAATCTTCGTTACGCCTGGGAAGATATAGTTGAAATAAACCCGGTTATTGAAAGCATTGATACCAATCCACAGCTTAATCAAATGATTGCTTCCACCGAGACAGTTGCATTAATAACTCTTTCAACTTTAATACGCAACTCCGAGGGGTTGATCAATGTATGTTTCCCATATATGACCTTGGAGAAGGTTATTGGCAACCTAACGGCTCAGCACTGGTTTTCCGCGTCTCAGCCCCTTTCGGAGCGCAGCAAGCAGTTGGTGGAAAACATGTTGGGATCAATTGACGTGGAAGTGTCGGCGCTTTTAGGCAGCGCTACAGTTAATGTGGAGGATTTCCTCCAGTTTGAGGTTGGTGATGTTATCCTTTTCGACCAAAAGGTAAATAAGCCAATGACATTGCTGGTGGAGGGAAGTTCCATGTTTGATGTGCAGCCTGGTGTCTTCAACGGTTGTCGAGCTGTTCAGCTTCTAACCGCAAAGGAGGTTGACAATGAGTAACGCTTTTCTTTCTCAAGCAGAAATCGATGCTCTTCTTTCACAGCGCCCAGAACCGGTTAGTGAAGAGCAAGACCCTGCACCAGTAAAAGCAGGGCCACCTGTTGGAGCAAAAAAACAGTCTGCTAAGCCGGCACATCCAAACCTAGACATGATTCTCGACATACCGTTGAAGGTTACTGTAAGTTTAGGGGAGGCCACAAAGAAAGTTGAAGATATTCTGGCGCTTCACTTGGGCACAATTGTGGAAATGGATAAGGTTGCCAATGGGGCGGTAGATATTTTAGTCAATGGCAAGCTAATAGCTGTGGGTGAAGTAGTAGTAATAGATGAACGCTTTGGAGTTAAAGTAACAAATGTTGTCAGCCAGCATGAGAGAGTTAAAACAATAGTATAGATATTTTGTCTGTGCTTGCCTTCCTGTATGGCGGTTACATTAGGCGAGGAAGGAAAATGTATTGATTTGTCGAAATAAGTTCAGATATATGAAAGGCGGTTAATCGTGAGCGAATTAACTCCTCTGCAGCTTGATGTGATAGCGGAAAGCGGTAATATTTCCATGGGATCGGCCGCCACCGCTTTATCTAACCTGCTTGGTCAAAGCGTAAGCATAACAACTCCCCGGCTTGGTTACACCACTGCAGGTGAAGTCAGGGCAAGGTATTCTATGCCCTGTGTTCTTGTGCGTGTTTCTTACATAAAAGGGTTAACGGGAAATCATATTTTAGTGCTTACTCATAATGACGCTGGTACAATTGCCAACATGATGATGGGTGATTCCAGTTTGCCTGTTCCTGAAATACTGGATGAGATGTATCTTAGTGCTGTTAGCGAAGCAATGAATCAGATGATGGGCTCTTCCGCAACAGCGCTTGCTGATATGTTTGGCCGGCCTGTTGATATTTCTCCGCCAGAGCTTGAGTATGTTGACTTAGGCAGCGGACAAGACATCAGCGGTCTTGAAGATGAGGCAAGAATGATAGAGGTAGCTTTTGACTTTAAGATTGGAGAGCATATCAACAGCACTATGCTTCAACTATTACCTCCTGAGTTTGCTGAACAGATGGTGGCTGAGCTTTCTGTCGGGTTAGATTTGCCGGAAGAAACTAGTAAGATACATCCCCAGGCATCATTGGAAAAGTTTGAGTATGGGAACGATATTAAGCTTGAGCATATGGAAGAGGACGCAATTTCTGAAATCGGTAATATTTCTATGGGGGCTGCCGCTACAGCGTTGTCTACCTTGCTGGACAAGAGGGTAGATATAACTACTCCTCGTGTTTCCATTACTACTTCAAAAGAAGTTAAGAGCAATTTCAACTTGCCGTGTGTAGTTGTTAAAGTTAAGTACAGTAAAGGGCTTGAGGGTGAGAATGTTTTAATCATTAAGGAGAGTGACGCTGCAATTATTGGCAACTTAATGATGGGTGATCCGAATATTCCGGTTCCGGAGAAACTGGATGAAATATATTTAAGTGCTGTTAGTGAAGCAATGAATCAAATGGTAGGCGCATCAGCCACAGCGCTTTCAGAGCTAATTAACCGGTTAGTAGATATTTGCCCTCCGGAAACCGAATATTTGAATTTTGCTGAGAAAGATGTGGAGATAGATGAGCATGGTGAAGATGATCCGCTGGTCCAAGTCTCTTTTCGCATGGAGATTGATGACTTAATAGACAGTAATTTGATTCAGCTTATGCCTTTGAGCTTTGCCCGTGAAATGATTAAAGATCTTTTAAATGTCCTGCACGAGCCGGATTTTGTCCCTGCTGTGGAAGAAAAGAAAGAGGTTACTGTTGAATATGAGCCACCTGCCCGGATGGAGGAAGCACTTGCCGATGCTTTGAACGATATGCAGATAGATTTAATTCGTGATATTCCTGTTCAGGTTAGTGGCTTGCTTGGCACCAGGAAGATTCCTCTTAGGAGGTTATTGGAGTTGTCGGCCGGTTCAATAGTTGATTTAAATTGTGCCGCCGATGAACCGCTGGATGTTTTGGCCAACGGCAAATTAGTAGCCAGAGGGGAGATAGTGTTAGTTAATGATCGATTTGGAGTAAAAATTTCTGAGATCATTCGGCCTTGTTCCTAGAATTAATAGCGAAGGGGGACTTACTTATGAACGGATTAGTAAAGAAATCCGGAGAGCAGTCGGCTGGTGAAGAGTTGCAGCTGGTAGCTTTCCGTCTCCAGGAAGAAGAGTTTGCCGTTGATATTCAAAGAGTGCGGGAAGTTTTAAAGATTACGCAAATTACGCCGCTTCCCCAATCGTTGAGTTATATCGAGGGTGTAATAAACTTGCGTGGAGAGGTTATTCCGGTCGTAGATTTACGAAAAAGATTTAATATTAAAAATGCTCAAGAAACCAGTGATTCGAGGATTATTATTGTGGAGATTGACGAAAGCCTGGTTGGGCTCATAGTGGACTCAGTTACGGAGGTTTTGCATATACTGTCTTCCGCTGTTGATCCGCCGCCCAGGCGACTAGCGGGAACTCGTACTGAGTTTATCAAGGGCGTGGGTAAACTGGGAGACAGGCTTTTAATAGTACTAGATTTAGAGCAGATTCTATCTTCAGAAGAGCAAGTGGATTTGGAACAGCTCATGATTGAGGAAGGCCAAAAACAATCTTTGAGCGGAGGAAATTAACAGTGATTAATGATTTTTATTCGAAGCAGAGCATAAAAGATAAGCTGGCTATAATAATCGGCTCATTTGTCACAGTTGCCCTTCTTCTAGTGGGCACCGTTGTTTTCCAGAGTTTGGCCGGGGAAGCAGCGGAGTTACGGTTTGCAGTAATGCGCAACACGGCAATTATTTCACTCATTGCTATTATTGTAAGTGTTGCTGGGGGCATTGCTATTGTCCAGTATATTGTAATCCGTCCTATTAAAGCTTTATTGGATACGATGGAGGCAGTTGGTACAGGTGATCTTACAGCCAAGGCTCAAGTATTGTTTGAAGATGAGCTTGGGCAGCTGGCCAATGCGTGCAATAAAGAGTTTCAAACATTGGCAGAAGCTATAAACATGATGCGAGATTCTTCAGAACAACTTGCTGCATCTTCAGAGGAAATAGCTGCGTCTTCAGAGGAAATAGCTGCTGGAAATCAAACTCAGTCCTGTGAGGTTCAGAGTTCTGTGGCTAAGATTAGAAAAGCTACTGAGGCAATTCAGCAGGTTGCTGAAAGTGCGGCAAATGCTGCGCGCTCTTCTGCTGAAGCAACAGAATTAGCAAGAGCCGGTGGCCAGTCGGTGATGGAAGCGGTTGATAGTATGCAGCAAATTCAGGTCGCAGTGAAGGAGCTTGGAGAAAGCTCGCAGCAAATAGGTGAAATTATTAAAGTTATTGACGAGATTGCGGAGCAGACAAACTTGCTTGCTTTAAATGCTGCCATTGAAGCGGCGTTAGCCGGAGAGATGGGTAAGGGCTTTGCGGTGGTAGCAGATGAAGTAAGAAAGCTGGCGGAGAGATCCGGTGAAGCTACAAAGGAAATTGAGCAGTTGATTGTAGGAATTCAAAAAGGCACTTCGGCATCAGTTAAAGCGGTAGAGCACGGTTCTGTAGTTGCGGGAAAAGCAGGTGAAGTGCTGGACGCCATTATTGGCGGAGCCAACGATGTTGCATCTATGGTAGAAAGTATTTCCGACGCGTCAAGAATGCAGTTATCCAATAACGAAGAAGTTGTACGCTCCATTGAGGCGGTTGAGAGAATTACTCAAGAGACAGCTGCAGGCGCGGAGGAAGCCGCAGCCTCATCGCAAGAACTGGCAATTATGGCTGATAATATGCAAAAGCTGACTGAGCGATACAAACTCTCTTGAATAAAATGAGGTGGAACAATGGACCCAAATGAATACAGGGATTTGTTTCTTGCTGAGGCTCGGGAGTACTTGCAAGGGTTAAACACTGCACTGCTGGATTTGGAGCATGACCCGTCTAGCCAGGAGACCTTGCAGGAGATGTTTCGTTCGGCGCATAGCTTAAAGGGAATGTCTGCCACCATGGGTTATCAGAGTTTAGCAAACCTAACTCATCAAATGGAAAACGTTTTAGATGTGCTCCGTCAGGATGGGATGCAAATTCATGCACATATAGCCAACCTGCTGTTTGAGTCATTAGATCTTTTGGACACAATGCTGGAACGGTTGGATGAGCCAGATGCCTTCAGTGTTCAGGTAGAGCAATTGGTGAGCCGGCTTCGTGTCGCGTGTGAAGAAATGCCTTCAGAAAACTGTGACATTAGCAACGAAAAAGAGAGCAGTGCGGTTGATCATTCCTTTGAGCTGGATGAATTCGAGAAAGAAATGATTCGCGAAGCAACTACGCGAGGCGAAAGAGTTCGTGTAATAAAGGTTGTGCTTGATTCTGCCTGTTTATTAAAATCTGTTCGCGCTTATATGGTTTTAAAAGCCTTGGAAAAGCACGGTCATCTTGTCAGGACGATTCCCACAGTTCAGGAACTGGAAGAAGAGCATTTTGATGATAGCTTCTCCCTGGTGTTTTTAACAGGGACAAGCGACGAAGCTTTAAAAGCTGAGCTAAAGGAGATTACAGAAGTAGCCGATGTACTAATAACGGATTTACCCCAGAAGCAAACTACAGTTGCAGCAGTTCCAGTTGCTGCAAATGTGGTAAGTGTAGTGACGCAGGAGGAAAGCGGGGAAAAACCTGGCGCTGAGCGTAAAACTCCTAAAAGGACTGCGGAAAAAACCATTCGGGTTGAAACAGATAAACTGGACAAGCTAATTAATCTTGTTGGTGAATTGGTAGTTAACCGCACCAGGGTTGTTGAGTTAGGTAAGAATAGTGCTGTCTCGGATTTGGGAAATGCTGTGGAACACCTAGATAGAATCACCACAGATTTGCAAAGTGCAGTTATGAAGCTGCGAATGGTTCCAATAAAGCAGGTATTTGATCGCTTTCCACGTATGGTACGGGATTTAAGCCAAGAAAAAGGCAAAAAGGTTAATCTAGAGCTTCATGGAGAGGATACTGAGCTGGATCGGTCCATAGTTAATCAAATTGGGGACCCACTAGTTCATCTTATACGTAATTCTCTGGACCATGGAGTTGAACCTCCCAGTGAGCGCGTTGCTGTTGGTAAACCGGAGACGGCAACCGTTAGCTTAGATGCACGCCATGAAGGTTCTTATGTGTTGATTAAAGTAAGCGATGACGGCCGAGGCATCAATCCGGATATTTTACGAAAAAAAGCTGTAGATAAAGGGCTTGTTTCTGCTGCAGAAGCACAGCGGCTTAGCGATGATGAAGCGCTTCGCCTTGTATTCCGTAACGGATTTTCCACGGCGGAACAGGTCACAGACATTTCCGGCCGCGGAGTAGGCATGGATGCAGTAAAGACAGTAATTGAGAGTATGAATGGCAGCGTGGAGTTAAAGACATCGTTGGGTGTCGGCACTAGTTTTTATGTAAAGCTGCCGTTAACACTGGCAATAATAAAAGCACTGCTAGTTCAGGTATCACAAGAAATATACGCTATTCCCATTGAGGCTATTAGGGAAAACCTTTATGTAACACCCAATGAGATTAAGACTATCCAGGGAGAAAAGGTTATTAACCTGCGCAATGAAGTGCTTCCTCTTATATATTTAGACGAAGTGTTGGGGACAGGTTCTCTAGACAGAGATGAAACTCTTTCTGTTGTCGTTGTGGAAGTGGCAGATAGGAAATTAGGATTTGTTGTTGATGTTTTGTTGGGGCAGCAGGAAATTGTTATAAAATCTCTCAGCAAGGTGGTTGAAGATATTCGCGGCGTAGCCGGCGCCACAGTTTTGGGCAGTGGACGAGTTGCCTTGATTCTTGATGTGGCCGGGTTAATGTAGGTTCTTGCTGTGTGTGTTTATTATCTGCGCAGAGAGACGACTTCAGTCAGTATTTGGGTTGTAAAATAATATTTGAGGGCTAAGGAGGAAAGATTGTGGGTAGAAAAGTTTTAATTACAGATGATACGGCATTTATGCGCATGACTCTGCGCAACATCTTGGAAAAAAACGGTTATGAGGTTGTTGGCGAGGCAGAAGACGGGCAGGTAGCGGTGGAAAAATACGCAGAGCTTCGTCCAGATCTTGTTACTATGGATATCACTATGCCGAGAATGGATGGCATTACAGCGATAAAGAAAATCATGGAGTCGGACCCGCAGGCAAAGATTGTTGTTTGTAGTGCCATGGGGCAAAAAGCATTGGTTATTGAAGCGCTGAGCGCAGGCGCTCGTGATTTTATTGTTAAGCCTTTCCAGGCAGAGAGGATTATTAATGCCATCCAGAAAGTTATGGCTTAAGGCTAAGTGAGGTGGAAAAGGTGACGGATTTGTCCATATCTGAGGACTTTAAATTAGATGTTTTAAAGGAAATGGGTAACATTGGCATCGGAAACGCGGCTAATGCTTTATCTCAAATGATGAATTTCGAAAAAGTAGATATATATATTCCCGAAGTTATGATATGTCCGCTGGGCGAGATTCCTGACATAATGGGGGGAGCAGAAAACACAGTAATCGGTGTATATATTAAAGCTCCGGGTGACGTACCTTTCTATACTGTTTTTCTCTTAAGCCAAAGCAGCGCTGATTCCTTAATCCAAAGTTTAACGGGGGAGGCGTACCCTTCTTTAGGTGAAATGGGCCAATCAGTGCTGAGGGAAGTAGGCAATATTATTACGGCATCATATCTTAACGCTTTGTCATTTATGACCGATTTGATGTTTTTGCCAACACCGCCTGCAGTAGCTGTGGATATGGCCGGAGCTATACTTGGTTCTATCCTAGCAGAAGCAAATATTTGCGAAGACAATGTGTTAGTGTTAAAAACAGCGCTTTCCACAGCAGCAGGAGCTATTGAAGCCAGCTTTTTAATTATTCCAGATGAAGACTCTTTAGACACCATTGTTAATTTGTTAATAAGCGGTGCGAGTCAATGACAGAGTTGATTCGTGTAAAAATCGCCGATTTAGCTGTGAGTAAGAATGACGGAGTTATTATTACGGTAGGATTAGGTTCCTGTGTGGGAATTGCTTTATATGACTCGGCTTTTAAAGTGGCAGGGTTAGCCCATATCTTACTGTCCGACAGCTCTATGTTTAAAAACCAGTCAAATCCGGCTAAGTTTGCCGATACGGCCATTCCTTTGTTAGTTGAGCAAATGGTTAAGCTGGGGGCAAGACCAAACCGTTTGCAGGCAAAAATTGCAGGTGGAAGCCAGCTATTTATATTAGAGGGTGGATCCATGGCTGTTGGGGAAAAGAATATAAACATGGTTCGCGATGTGCTAAGAAGCTTACGGATTCCCATAGTTGGAGAGGATTTAGGAGGAAATGTGGGACGAACAATGAAGCTGTTTGTTCCTGACGGCAAGGTTCTTATTTCCACAACCGGCGCCGGGGAAAAATTTCTTTAGCAGGAGGGGTAGTGCGCCATGGAAACTATTAAGGTTTTGATTGTTGATGATTCGGCACTGATGCGTCGAATCATTAGTGATATTTTGTCGAGTGATCCGCGCTTTAAGGTGATAGGAACTGCCCGGGACGGCATTGATGCTTTGGAGAAAATGGAACAATTAAGCCCTGATTTGGTAACAATGGATGTGGAAATGCCGCGAATGGACGGAATAGGTACGTTGAAGCAAATTATGCGACGTTACGGCACACCTGTTCTAATGCTTTCCAGCATGACTCAGCGGGGCAGCAGCGTAACAATGGAGGCTCTTGCCTTAGGAGCTGTTGATTTTTTAGCTAAGCCTCAGCATACAACTACTGAGTCCCGGGAGAACATGGCGCGTGAATTAGTTACAAAAGCTGCTGCGGCTGCAAAAGCTAAAGTTGTTGCGCCTGCAACGGTACGCACCATAGTCAGCGCACCTCCAAAGCCTGTGACACAGAGTGTTGCCAGCAGAATCGTGGCCATAGGAACATCAACAGGTGGTCCCCGAGCGCTGGAAACGCTGCTTACTGAGCTGCCGCAAAACTTGCCGGCGGCCGTGTTGGTTACGCAGCATATGCCACCAAAATTTACCTATGCTTTGGCTACCCGCTTGGACAGTATTTCCGCAATACGAATTAAAGAAGCGGAACACGGTGAGCCTGTTTTGTCAGGGGTGGTGTATATTGCGCCGGGAGACTATCATTTAACGGTTGATGATAACAAGTGTGTGCAATTGAACCAGTCTCCTCCTGTGGAGCATGTAAGGCCTTCGGCAACTGTGATGATGTTATCTGCGGCTAAAGTATGGCACGGTAATATCCTGGGCGTTATCCTCACCGGCATGGGCAGAGACGGTGCGGACGGCATGGTTGAGATTAAACGCCGTGGAGGCCGTACGCTGGCTCAGGATGAAGAGAGCTCAGTGATATTTAGCATGCCTAAAGCAGCAATTAAAGCTGGTGTTGTGGACCACGTGTTGCCATTATCAAAAATTGCCGGAAAAATTAGTGAGCTTTGTGGAAGGAGCATCAATGACTACAGACAAAGATTATGAGCTTTTTAAAAAAAAGGTTAAAGCAAAAATAGGCCTGGATTTAGACAACTATAAAGAGCAGCAGATGCGAAGACGCATTAATCAGCTGATGCAAAAACATAATGTTAGCAATTACCCAGATTTTATAAAGCTTTTAGATAACGATTCTTCGTTATTGCAAAGTTTTACCGATTATTTGACTATTAACACTTCACAGTTTTTTAGAGACACTTCTGTTTATCAGGCCTTGGAAAAAGAGCTGCTGCCGGATCTGATTAGTAATGGCGGGGTGATAAAAGTTTGGAGTGCGGGCTGTTCAATTGGTGCAGAGCCTTATTCTTTGGCCATGCTGCTTCAGGAACAGGCTCCTAAAGGCAATTGGCGAATTACTGCAACTGACTTTGACGTTAACATTTTGGCAAAAGCAAAAGCAGCAGTATATCCGGAAAACACTTTGACAAATGTGCCTAAACATTATCGGCAGCGCTACTTTACGGCGCAAGGCCATGATTTTGCTTTGTCTCCTCAGATTAAATCTCTAGTTCAATTTAGGCAGCATAATTTGTTGACAGATAAGTTTGAATCAGGCTGTGACTTAATTTTGTGCCGCAATGTCTTTATATACTTTACTGCAGAAACGCAAGCGGCATTAGTTTCAAAGTTTATTGAGGGTTTAAAACCCAATGGATACTTTATCATAGGTTGTTCTGAAATGATTATGGATCCTGCTCGCTATAAACTAAAAAAAATAAGGCCTGCAATATACCAAAAAATAGAATAATCTCTTGAAAAGGGCTCGTGAGCAGGAATAAGAAGCATTATGTAGAATTAATGTCAGAAACCGCCTGTCAGGAGGGAAGCCGTATGAAGGTAAAGCAAATTTCCGTTTTTTTGGAAAACAAATCAGGTCGGCTCGCAGATGTTACGAGGACGTTAGGCAGAGAAAAGATTAATATCCGCGCATTATCTATTGCTGATACTACGGACTTCGGCATTCTGCGCTTAATTGTTAATCAACCGGAAAAAGCAAGCAGTGTCCTTAGGGAAGAAGGATTCATGGTAAGCGAAACAGAAGTAATTGCGGTTGAAGTTGCAGATAGGCCCGGCGGGCTGGCTTATGTTTTGGAAATACTCGGAGAAGCAGGAATAAATATTGAGTATCTTTATGCTTTTATCGGCAAAGCATCTGATGAGGCTCTAGTTATTTTCCGGGTAGAAGATTGTGACGGTGCCATGTGCGCACTGCGCGCTAAAAATATCAAAGTGCTTGACGGTCATGAAGCTTCCGCGCTGTAGTTAAGCTATAGTGCGGGAGCAGACACTAAACTCTTTTCGGCACCGCAAGTAGTTGTGGTGCCGTTTATTGGTTTAAGGAGTGAAACTATGATTTGGGATAAAGAGATAGAAGCAATAGGCAGGGATGAACTGCAGTCTGTTCAGTTTGAGCGTTTAAAGCAGGTTATAAATAATGTATATGATTTTGTCCCCTTTTACAGAGAGTTGTTTGACAGTGAGGGGGTACATCCGGAAGATTTGAAAACTCTGAGCGATTTAGCTAAGTTCCCGTTTACTACTAAGGATGCATTGCGCGACAATTATCCTTTTGGGCTATTTGCTAAGCCTATGAAAGAAATTGTGCGTCTTCATGCTTCTTCCGGAACCACGGGCAAGCCTATAGTTGTGGGGTATACAAAAAATGATTTAGAGGTTTGGTCCGGCTTAATAGCGCGGATTGCTTCTATGGCTGGCGTTACCCATGATGACATAGCCCAAATATGTTTTTCTTACGGGTTATTTACCGGCGGGTTCGGACTGCATTACGGTCTGGAAAAAATCGGAGCAACTGTGGTTCCCGCATCGGTAGGCAATACTGAAAAACAGATAATGCTTATCCAAGATTTTAAAGCAACCGTGTTGGTTTGTACTCCGTCATATGCTCTCTATATGGCTGAGGTTGCAAAGGATATGGGCATAGATCCGCGCACGCTGCCGTTAAAAACAGGGTTGTTTGGGGCAGAACCGTGGACGGAAAATATGCGGGCGCAAATAGAAGAGCGGCTTAGTCTTAATGCTACCGACAATTATGGATTAAGTGAAATTATGGGGCCGGGCGTTGCGGGAGAATGCCTGGTAAGATCAGGATTACATATTAACGAGGATCATTTTTTAGTTGAAGTAATTGATCCCGAAACAGGTAACGTTCTTCCCGATGGTTCGGAGGGAGAATTAGTCTTTACGACGCTGACAAAAGAAGGTTTTCCTGTTATTCGTTATCGGACAAAGGATATTTCGGTTATTAACAGGGAGCGCTGTGTGTGTGGGCGTACCACTGCCAGGATGCGAAAAGTAACAGGCCGTACTGATGACATGCTGATTATCTGCGGGGTAAATGTATTCCCGTCACAGATTGAAAGTGTATTGATGGAAGTAGAAGAAGCGGCGCCCCACTACCTTATTGTGGTTGACAAAAAGAAGGGTTATTTGGATGACCTAGAAGTGCACGTGGAGCTTAACCGAGAAAAGTTTACCGGATCTTTCCGGGATCTGGCGGCAGTAGAGAAAAAAATATGCACAAAACTAGCTAATGTTCTTACTGTGAAAGCTCGGGTTAAGCTGGTGGAGCCAAAATCGCTGGAGCGCACCATGGGTAAAGCCGTGCGAGTTATTGACAGACGGAATCAGTAATCACAGGGGGTTAGGCAATGAAGAAAAAATTGATGAGCGGAAATGAAGCAATAGCTCGCGGAGCTTTTGAGGCAGGGGTTCGGTTTGCTGCAGCTTACCCTGGTACTCCCAGTACGGAAATACTTGAAAATGCAGCTTTGTATAAAGAGATAGATGCCCAGTGGTCATCAAATGAGAAGGTTGCGCTAGAGGTAGGGATTGGCGCTTCATTGGCTGGGTCGAGAGTGCTAGTGGCAATGAAGCATGTAGGCGTAAATGTGGCTGCCGACCCGCTATTGACCTTTGCTTATACAGGCGTAAACGGTGGTTTAGTCTTAGTGGCTGCCGATGATCCTGGCATGCATAGTTCTCAGAATGAACAAGACAGCCGACATTATGCGCGCTTAGCTAAAATCCCCATGCTGGAGCCTGCAGACAGCCAGGAAGCAAAAGATATGGTACGGGCCGCACTTGAGTTAAGCGAGGAATTTGATACGCCGGTAATGCTTAAGTCGTCAACAAGAATTTCACATTCTCAAACCCTAGTTTCTTTGGGGGATAGGGAAGATGTACCCATTAAGCCCTACAAAAAAGATATAAAAAAATATGTTATGATTCCCGCATACGGCCGGCTTCGTCATGCTGCGGTAGAAGAGCGGATGAATCTTTTGCGCGGATATGCTGAAGATTCAACTTTGAACCGTATTGAATGGCGAGACAAAAGTATTGGCGTAATTGCAGCAGGAATTTGTTATCAGTATGTGCGGGAGGCATTACCCAATGCTTCGGTGCTCAAGCTGGGGATTTGCCACCCATTGCCCCAGGATCTTATTAAGGAATTTGCTTCAGGAGTGGATAAACTTTTTGTTGTTGAAGAGCTGGATCCGTTTATGGAAGAGCAAATAAAAGCAATGGGAATTGCTGTGACGGGCAAAGAAATTTTTCCGCTATTGGGGGAAGTTTCGCCCAATATGATTGCGGAGAGAATCCTGGGGAAAGAGCTGAACAGCTTGTTAGATATTCCCGGGTACTCTGATGAGCCGGTTCCTGTCCGGCCTCCTGTCCTTTGTCCCGGATGCACCCATCGCAGCGTTTTTTATTTGTTGCGAAAACTGAAGCTGGTTGTGAGCGGCGACATCGGCTGCTATACCCTGGGCAGCTTGGCGCCTCTGGAAGCCATGGATACATGTATCTGTATGGGGGCAAGCATTTCTGCCGGCCTGGGCTTTGAGAAAGGTAATCCAGAATTAAAAGGAAAGGTAGTTTCTGTTATCGGAGATTCAACGTTTTTCCACTCCGGATTGACCGGATTGGCAGACGTAGTTTATAATCGCGGCACAACAGTAACGATGATTCTAGACAACCGTATTACGGCGATGACGGGGCATCAGCACCATCCCGGCACAGGACAAACCTTAAAAGGAGAGCCAACCGCCGCTTTGGACATCGGCGCTATTTGCACTGCGCTGGGAGTCCGGCGTGTCAAGGAAGCAGATCCCTTTAACTTGCAGGAGTTAGAAAGGGTTATCAAGGAGGAATTGGCTGCCGAAGAGCCATCGGTGATAATTGTCCGCCGGGCTTGTACACTTCTTGACAAAGGACCAAAAGACAAATATATGATTAACACTGACAAATGCACACGCTGCGGAGTTTGTATGAAGCTGGGATGCCCGGTTATCTCAAAGGACAATGATGTAATTTCCATAGACGCCTCCCTTTGTGTCGGCTGTGCTGTTTGTGTTCAGGCTTGTAAGTTTGGTGCAATTGAAAAGGTAGGTGGCGGCAATGCCTAAAGTAACCAGTATTTTAATGGGAGGAGTTGGCGGCCAGGGAATAATCCTGGCAAGCAAGATTCTTGCCCATGTAATTTTAGAGCACGGCCATGATTTAAAAATTTCTGAAATTCACGGCATGGCACAGCGCGGAGGAAGTGTGCTTACCCACATGCGCTTTGGTTCCTATGTTAGTTCTCCGCTGATTGAGGCCGGGCAGGCCGACTACATTATGGCTTCCGAGAAGCTGGAGGCGTGGCGCTGGCTGCCTTTCCTTCGTCCCGGGGGGACCATGGTCGTTAACACTCAGGAGATTAAACCTGTTCCTGTCATACTAGGCGCTCAGCAATATCCCTCGAAAATTTTGGAGGGGTTAAGCGCGATTTCAAACAGCTCAACGGGTACAATTCATGCAGTTAACGCCTTGGAAATAGCTACAGCCTGCGGCCAGCCACGAGCTGCTAATGTGGTCCTGTGCGGTGTTTTGGCTAACAGCCTCCCCTTCCCCCTAGAGAGCTATATGGCGGCTCTAGACGCAACAGTCCCCCCCCGTTTTCTCGAACAAAACAAAGCGGCCTTCAAAGCAGGCTACAGCCTCTAAAACCAACGGGACGGTTCTATTGGTAACATTAGAAATTATGATGGTCCGAGTAAAGAGCTTAGACACAAGAGAACCATCCCGTTAGATAAAAAAGACGCTTCATGTTAAGCGTCTTTTTTTATGCGCAGTTTCTACTGATTGACATCGTTTAAAATAATCAATATAATGATATTAGCTAATATATATTATTAGCTAATATAGGCAGTGGTGGGGAGTGAAATTTCGTGGAAATATCATCGACCGAAGCTCAGAACAATTTTGGCAGGTATTTGAAACTGTCACAGTTTGAAGAAATAATAATAACAAAGAACGGCAAGAAAGCGGCAGTCATTAAGCACTATGAGGATAGAGGAAAGTGTGACTCGGTAATAGCTGAAAAAGCAGAAAATTATGGCGAAAATTTCGATAGGATTACGTATGAGGATTTCATGCAGCTATCCAGGTCAAGCGAAAACCGCTATGAATTTATAGACGGAGAAGTTTACATGCTAACATCGCCCTCTTACGACCATCAGTGCATTGTTGTTGAAGTTTTAAATGTATTGAGCAATTATTTTAAAGGGAGAAAATGTCGTCCGCTTACTGCTCCTTTTGACGTGACGATAACGATTGGCGATAATCGGAATGTTGTGCAGCCGGATATTATTGTCATCTGTGACAGGGAAAATATCGATAAAGAAGGCAGATATACCGGAGTTCCTACTCTTGTAGTTGAAGTTTTGTCCAGATCAACGCAAAAAAGAGATATGCTTAAAAAGCTTAACTTGTATCTTCATGCCGGCATAGAAGAATACTGGATTGTTAATCCCATGCGTAAGGAGATCTATATTTATTGTTTTGCAGAAAGGGACATAAAGGAATACCGTGTTTATTTAGCAGGCCAGTTTGTAGAATCAATTACTTTTGAAGGCTTGTCCATCGACTGCGAAGCAATATTTGCCGGTGTTAGCAGTGGATAAAAATTATTCAAATAATACTTGATTTCTGCTGTTAGCTTTGATATACTCAAAAATAAGTTAGATTTTTTATTGCAAAAACTGTTTTAAAAACATATGATAATAACAAAGCGAAGATGGGGAAGAAGTCTGTAGCAACCGACAGAGATGGAATTGATTGTTGAGAGATTCCTCGGATGTGCGAAAGGTGAGCCGCCCCGGAGTTGCCCGCTGAATTTAGTAAGCGGAGCCGGCACTGCCGTTATACAGAAAGCGTGTGCTTGAGCGACCGGAGTATTATCCGGTAATCAGAGTGGTACCACGGGTATGTCTCCCGTCTCTGCCTTTACAGAGATGGGTTTTTTAGTGTACTTATTAAATTATTTTTATCTTTATTAGCTTACGGAGGTGCACAGAGTGAATTTTGAGGGGCTGTATGCAGATCGTGCCAAGTGCATGAAAACATCGGAAATACGCGAGTTCTTTAAGCTTACTGAGGAGCCGGATGTAATGTCTTTTGCCGGTGGTTTTCCAAGCGCGGAGTTTTTTCCCATGGAGAAGGTAAGTGAAGTGATAACAGGGTTGATTGATGAAGAAGGGAAATATGCTTTACAGTATGGTCCCACAGAAGGAAATCTGGATTTGAGAAAGTACTTAGCTCATAAAATGACTGTGGAAGGTATTCCATCCACAGAGGATAATATTATTATTACCAACGGTTCTCAGCAAGGAATGGATTTGTTAAGCAAGTTGTTTTTAAATCCAGGGGATGCAGTTATTGTTGAGGAACCGGGCTATGTGGGCGGTTTGGGAGCTATCTATAACTATCAGGGTGACCGTATGCCTATACCAATGGACAAAGACGGCATTCAAGTAGATATTTTGGCTTTAAAATTACGCAAGCTCAAAATGGAAGGGCGTTCCCCCAAGTTCGCATATCTTGTTCCTAACTTTCAAAATCCTACTGGAATAAGCATGTCGTTGGAACGTCGTCAGCAAATGCTGCAACTGGCTAAAGAATACAACTTTATCATCCTTGAAGATAATCCTTACGGGGAGATACGCTTCGAGGGTGAACCAATACAAAGCATGAAATCCATGGATACGGAAGATAGAGTAATTTATCTAGGGTCCTTTTCTAAAACATTTATTCCCGGAATTCGAGTGGGCTGGATAGTTGCTAACGAAGGAGTTATACAAAAGCTAGCTTGTGCTAAGCAAGCAACAGATCTTTGCTCTAACTCTTTAGGTCAGCGCATGGCTTATCGTTTTGCCAGCAGCGGCTATATCGATACCCATGTAAGCTCATTGACTGCCCGTTATAAAGAGAAATGTGATTTGATGCTGTCTTGCATGGATAAGCATTTTCCTGAAGGTGTTACATGGACCCGTCCCGAGGGTGGCTTCTTCATCTGGGTTACGTTGCCCGAAGGGATGAATGCCCGCGACCTTCTTTACAAAGCTATTGAGCGCCGGGTTGCGTTTGTTGATGGTGCCGGCTTCTTTGTGAACGGCAACGGCAAGAATACTGCGCGCTTTGCCTTTTCCGAAGCTTGCCCTGACAAAATCCGCCGCGGCATAGCTATTCTTGGTGAAATTATGCACAAAGAACTTGCAGCCTTCAACAAAACTAAATCAGCTTAAATGCAGCTTGGGACTTTCTCTAGTTGTACTTGACAATTTGTCGGTTGCGGTGTAGGATAAACTAAATTAAATAAATGCTCTTATCCAGAGAGGTGGAGGGACTGGCCCAATGAAACCCGGCAACCGGACTATGTTACGGTGCTAACTCCAGCAGAGAAGTTCTGGAAGATGAGAGTCGTGGAAAAACGCGATTCCTCTTCCTGCCTGGGAAGAGTTTTTTGTTTTCAGCTAAAGGAGGGGGACTAATGGCTCAAATTAGAAGCATTACAGACATTAACGAGAAAATTCAAAAAGGGGAAGCCGTTGTTGTTACCGCAGAAGAGGTAATTTCCCTAGTGGAAGAGTACGGTGCGGAGGAAACGGCTCGCCGTGTAGATGTAGTGACTACGGGAACGTTTGGTCCCATGTGCTCCTCAGGTGCGTTCTTAAACTTAGGACATCCCACTCCGAGGATGAGGATGTCAAAAGTATATTTAAATGGTGTAAATGCTTACGGAGGTATAGCAGCTGTTGACGTATTTTTAGGTGCCACGGAAATACCAGATACAGATCCTGCCAATCAAAATTATCCAGGCTCGTTTAATTACGGTGGTGCCCATGTAATTGAAGATTTAGTGGCAGGCAAGCAGGTTTTTCTTGAAGCTTCATCTTACGGAACAGACTGTTATCCCCGGCAAAAACTTGAAGCATGGATTAAGCTTGAAGATATTAATGAAGCATATCTTTTCAATCCGCGAAACTGCTATCAAAATTACAATGTTGCCGTCAATTTATCAGATCGTACTATTTACACTTATATGGGCATTTTGAAGCCAAGATTGGGCAATGCCAATTACTGCAGCGCCGGGCAGCTTTCACCTCTCCTCAATGATCCCTTGTATAGAACGGTAGGTGTTGGCACTAAATTGTTTTTGGGCGGTGATATAGGATATGTGTCTTGGTACGGGACTCAGCATAATCCTTGCGGTGCCCGCGGGGAAAACGATGTGCCGCGTACACCTGCGGGGACATTGGCTTTAATTGGGGATTTGAAAAAGATGAAGTCAAAATGGCTGCGCGGTGTGAGCTATTTGGGTTATGGCGTAACTTTACAGGTGGGTGTTGGCTTGCCTATACCGGTTCTTGATGTTGATGTTCTTCGCCACGCTGCAGTAAAGGATGGAGATATTGTAGCTCAGGTTGTTGATTACAGTGAGTCTTACCCGCAGGGAATAGGTGGCAGCTTAGGCGAGGTAACTTATGCTCAGTTAAAATCCGGGAGCATTACAGTTCAGGGTAAGGAGATTCCCACGGCCCCTTTATCCAGCTATCCAAAGGCTAAGGAAATTGCAGAAACATTGAAGCAGTGGATTATTGCGGGCGACTTTACACTTACCGAGCCAGTGGCCTCACTCCCGTCCGCCGATTCCGGCAAGAAATCAAAGCCGCTTAAGGCAAGTAAATAGGAGGGTGACTATGGTAAGGCGTAAATTAGTTTTGCGTTTCCCGGCATCTGCAGTTGAGAATCCGTTTGTGTATACGTTGGCGAAGGAATATAATGTTGTAGCCAATATATTAAAAGCGAATATTAATCCGCGAAAAGAAGGCCGTTTGGTAGTGGAGCTTTATGCTGAGGAAAAGGATTATGAAGCTGCCATAGATTTTCTTCAGTCTCGCGGCGTTACCATTTTACCTTTAGCGCAGCAGATTGTTTGGGTGGAGGAGAACTGCACCCAGTGCGGAGCCTGTACGGGAATTTGCCCCACTGGTGCGCTTTGGATTAAGCGGCCGGAGATGACGGTTAGCTTTGACGGAGAAAAATGCATAGTGTGCGAACATTGCTTGAAAGCATGTCCGGCTCGAGCGGTTGAAGCACGATATTTGTCAGGAGAATAATATGGATACATCCCGGCGCAGCTACAGAAACAACATGACTCCCGAGGGTTTTGTCTCCTTTTCATGCAAAATTAAGGAAACAGACTTGCATGTATCTGTGGATCAGGGCAGCTATACGCCTCAGTTGGCCGGTTTTGTTGAGGAAAGAGTACTGCTTTACCGAACAGAGCTTGAGAGCTATATCGTGCGCAATCCGCAGTTTTATGCCGCACTTGAGCCGTACATTGCACAATTGCCGGCTCCATCCGTGGCTATGGCAATGATTCGCGCCGGCAATATGGCTGGAGTGGGTCCAATGGCTGCCGTAGCCGGAACATTTGCCGAGCTTGTGGGGCGGGATTTGCTTCAGTGTGTTAAACAGGTGATTGTGGAGAACGGCGGGGACATCTTTATAAGTACTCTGTCGCCTGTCCGCATTGCTGTGTTTGCAGGAGCCTCTCCTTTTAGCAATCGGTTAGTCTTAGAAATGCCGTGCAGGGAAGATGGATTTGGAGTTTGCACATCTTCAGGCACTGTGGGCCCTTCATTAAGCCTAGGCAGGGCAGATGCGGCAGTTATTATATCCGCATCAACTCCTTTGGCAGATGCAGTAGCTACCGCCGCCGGTAATTTTGTGCAAAGTGCCGCTGATTTGCCTGCTGCTTTGGAGTTTGCCAAGTCGGTTTCCAGAGTAGAAGGTGTTTTGCTTATTAAAGGCGATAAGATGGCCGCTTGGGGCAGTATAAAGCTTTTGTCTTAAAGTTTTCTATTCTTATTGCATTGCTTTGTCGTTAAATTTCGGCTATAATAGCTTTAGCCTATATGCCGGCGTGGCTCAATGGCAGAGCAGCGGAATCGTAATCCGCAGGTTGTCCGTTCGACTCGGATCGCCGGCTCCATAAAACATTTATCACCGCAAGCGCTTAGCTTTGAAGCTCTTGCGGTTTTTCGTTTAAATTTTGGGAATACTGTTAGTGGGAGGTGCTAACAATGCCGTTTGTTAAATGCAGCGCTGTAAATTGTGCCCATAACAGTGAGGGAGAAATGTGCACCGCTTCGGTTATTGAAATTAATCATGACACGCTTTCCGATACGGAGCAGACTGATTGTGGTGCTTTTATACTTGGAAACTTCTCCGGCGCTTTTCTGTCGTTAAACGGCGTAAGCGGTAATTTTGAAGCTTGTCCCACAGTGGTTTGCACGGTTGATATTTGCTGGTATAATGAAAGCGGCAAGAGCTGTGCTGCGGAAGAGATTGCTGTTGCGCCTCACAGCGCCCTTTATTCATCGGACACTTTTTGTGTTACATATAAAGAGGCGCAGTCATACCCAGGATAATTTTTCAAAAATTTATATAAGGCTATAGACAAAATAATGGGAGCATGTTAATATTGTAACAAGGGTAACAAATGGCCTGTTAAGCAATTGCATTAAAAAAAAATAGAATGGCCTAGTTTGTTTTTAATTAGCGGTATTGTGATTTTATTCACATATATGAAATTGCTTGAATTTTCAGATGAATAAATCAACTTTGAATTGGAAGAATAATGGAGAGATATTAATACATGAAAGTGAGGTATGAATATGCAACAATCAATTACTCTTAGTGAGATGAGGGATGAACTCCTGCGTGAGTTTGTACTGGCATCGGGGGACTATAAAGCTGAAATTTTAGCAAAAATTATGGATTTAGATGAACAACTGGATAATATGAAGAATTAGT
>DLMZ01000006.1:50661-56293 GCA_002479415.1 Firmicutes bacterium UBA7523 | reverse complement strand
GAATTAGTTATGAAAGCGCCGGCGAAAGCCGGTATTTTTTTGTTCAAAAAAAATAAGGGTGTTAAAAAATTTTAAAAACAGGCAGGTAAATGAAACTTTTTGTAAAAATATCCAGTCTAAAGAATAGAAATGATTGGGGGGATGTCGGTGGCTATTCTTGAGCTAAAAAATATTGTTAAGAAATACCGTATAGGGAATGAAATCATTACCGCTTTAGATGGCGTAGATCTGGCAGTTGAAGCAGGTGAATTTATTGTTATTCTAGGTACTTCCGGCTGCGGAAAGACAACGCTGCTCAATATAGCTGCCGGATTAGAAAAGCCTACCCGCGGAGAAGTAGTTTTTCGTGGAGTCACTATCAGCAAATTAAAAGAAAAAAAGACTGTAATGTTTCGTCGCAAGCAAATGGGCTTTATTTTTCAGTCCTATAATTTGCTGCCAGCTTTAACTGCCCAGGAAAATGTGGCCCTTCCTTTGGTTTTTGACGGAGTAAAGCCCAGGGAGAGAGTGCTGCGGTCAGTTAAAATGTTGAAGCAGGTAGGCTTGATGGAACGCAGAGAGCATAAGCCTTCACAAATGAGCGGAGGGCAGCAGCAGCGAGTAAGTATCGCCAGAGCTTTAATTAACAATCCACGGATAATCTTCGCCGATGAACCTACAGGCAACCTGGATACACGCACAACACTGGACATTATGGGTCAACTTCAGAGAGCGGTTAAAGAGAACGGTCAAACATTGGTGATGGTTACTCACGACCAGGAAGTGGCTGAATTTGCCGACCGCATTATTTATATGGTGGACGGAAGAATTGTTGAAGAAAAACAGGGAGGAACGCACTTATGAGACGCATTATTATTATATGTTTATTTTTTTTGCTTTCGTTACCCAATCTATGCTTTGCTTCATCTGGTTGGGATGTTTCCTTAGTGTCTGCTACGCCGCTTAATGTAACTGCGTATGAGCGATTTGCCGTGCAGTTTACCATAGAGAACAAAACCGGGGCCACAGTTGATAGCATTGAGCTTATTAGTGAGTCTTCATTGCTTGGCATCTCCAACCGTTTGATAAGCAATAAGATTAATGATATTGCTGATGGAGAGAAAAGAACGGTGTTTATGTACGGTACGCTTTACGAGGGGCTCCATGAATTCTCCTCCGTCACCATTAATGGCGGTGACACCGTTCATCTCAAGCAAACACTGCTCGTTAATGCGGTCAGCACTGCCGAGCCGGAGCCTCCAGCCGCAAGCACCGGAGCTGTTTTTGTTGTCAGAGGCGTCACATTTACTCCTGCAACTCCTAATCTTAATCAGACATTCAAGGTTAACGTTGAATTTGATAATGTGGGCACCGCACATGCAAAAAATGTTGAGGTTACCATTGACGGCGGAGCTAATTTTGAGGTGATGGACTTAACAAACAAGGTTACATATGCCGACGTTTGGAGCGGCAGCAGGCGGACTGCCACATTTAATATTCGCGCTAAAGACACAAGGACATCAAATACTGTTACTGTAAGATTTGCCTACAATAATTTTGATCAGAGCGGCAGCAGTACGGAAACTTTGAATTTGCCGCTGGGAGATGTTAGTCCGGCGGATAAAAAGGCTCCTTTGGTAAAGCTGGGAGCGTTTATTGTTGAGCCTCAGGGTGACGGGGATTTTCTTCTTAAGTTTAATGTTAAAAATATAGGGAATGATGATGCCAAAAATATTTCTCTCCGTCTGGAGGGCACAGAAGTATATCCGCGCGGAACCAGCAATGTGCTGTATATTCCTCGCTTGTTACGGGGTGAGGAAAAAGAAATCACTATTAAAATGGGCGCGGTGGCTACCGAAGGGATAAATACCTATTCCATACCAATTAGTTACAGCTATGAATCAGATAAGGGCTTTGAAGGCAGTGAAAAAGAAACTTTAACTGTAACGGCAAAACAACTAGGCCTTTCCGAGAGTAAGGGGCCAGTTGTGGGAACGCCCAGAGTCTTTTTAAGTAAATATACGTTATCACACAAGCAGATTTTGGCGGGAAACACTGTAAGGCTGACTTTAAATATTGAGAATAGCAGTAAAGTAGAAGTGGGCAATATTAAAATATCTCTTGGGGTTATTCCGGTAGAAGGGGGTGCCAGCGGAACAGTTTTTTCTCCGGTTGACAGCAGCAATAGCTTTTTTATAGAAAAAATAAGCAGCGGGGGAACAGTTGTAAAAAATATTGATTTGTACATTGATCCTAACGCAGCGGCGAAGACATATATCGTTCCTGTGGACATTGAATACGAAGACTGGGAAGGAAAAGGGTATATCGTTTCAGAGATGGTTAATTTGCCGGTGACTCAGGAAAGCAAGCTGCATGTTCTGTCCGTGGATGTTCCGCCTGTGGGCGGTGTGGGTCAGCCTGTCCCTATAAGTGCCGAGTTTGTTAACGTAGGTAAAGTTGCTCTAAAGAATTTTATGGTTAATATTGAAGGCGAATTCCCAAAAGAAAATGCTTCATACTTCTTGGCAAATATGGATATTGGTATGAGTGATTATTTTCAGGGGATGGTGATTCCTCAAGCGGAGGGAGTGCTAAGAGGTCTTGTTGTTTTTACTTATACGGACAATGCAAATCAGGAGGTTAGGATAGAGGAGCCTTTTGAGATAAATGTGCAGCAGATTGACTTTGGAGGCCCGCCGGATGAATACTTCCCCCCCGATATGCATGGAGAAAATTCTTTTCAAACAAAAATGAATGGACGTATTGCTTTGCTTATAGCCGTACTTGTTATAGTCGCTGCCGGTGTGTGGTTTGCTGTGAAGAAGCGGGCGCGTCGCGGAGAAATGTTTGATGAAGAACTATGATTTATTATTGTTGGCCAATAAAAATCTCTGGCGGCGTAAAGGGAGGACCGTACTAACTGTACTGGGCGTAATAATAGGAACTGCATCCATTGTGGTAATGCTTTCGCTTGGCATTGGGCTGGTTGAATCCCAGAAGAAACAAATGTCCCAGTGGGGTAGTTTAAATATTATTCGTGTCCAACAGTCTTGGGATTTTCCCGGGCAGGAAGACGGTCAGCAAAAAAGGCTGACTGACGAAGCCATCGCGGAAATTAGAGAAATTGAAGGTGTTACAGCTGTTTCTCCCGCAATTGAAGTAGGTGGGGAAGCCAGCTTTGGCAAAAAGATGGGGCATATTATGTTGGTCGGCTTGGAACCGGCGCTGATGGAACAACTGGAGTTCAGCGTATCACATGGCAGGCTTTTGAATCAGGATGACCGTTTCAATGTGGTTGCCGGATCCCAGGTTATAAATAACTTCTGGGATCCCAGGCAGCGGTCTAATCCCTGGAATTGGGAAGAGCCGCCCCAAGGGGATTCTCTCGAGCTGCTTAATAAGCGTATATCTCTGTCACTCTATAACAATAAACAGCAAAAAAGAATTTACAGCCTCAACGTAGTTGGAATTTTGAGTGAAAAAACAATGGAGCACTCCTGGTATGTATATGCGCCTATCTCTGAGCTGAAAAAAATGAGGGAATTTACTAATCAAGGCAGGCAGGAGGAAGTATATTTTCAAGAATACATGGAGAAGGACCCGGGTGGACGGTCATCAAGCAGCAGCGCACGCGCAAAAAAAGAAGAACAGTATTCCTTCGCTTTGGTGCGTACCAATGATGTGGCAGATACTCGGAGAATTAGCAGACAGCTGCGTGACAGCGGCTATAATGCTTACTCAATAGCAGACAACCTAGAAGGGATAGAAGAGGCGGCTCGCCGCTTTCAGGCCATCCTGGGTGGAATCGGCGCAATTACATTACTAGTTGCTGCCATAGGTATAACAAACACTATGGTCATGTCAATTTATGAAAGAACAAGGGAAATTGCCATTATGAAGGTAATCGGTGCTTCCTTCCGGGAAATTCGCTGGCTTTTTCTTACGGAATCCTCCTTGATTGGTTTGCTGGGGGGCTTCTTTGGTTTGGGGTTAAGCTTTGCTTTGTCTTCTCTGTTAAATCACTACGGCTCATCTTTTGTTAATCCCGGCGGCATGATGCCTGGTCAGGAGGCAATCCAAATCTCTGTCATCCCGCTCTGGCTCGTGGGCTTTGCTTTACTTTTCAGCATTGGTATTGGTCTGATAGCGGGGATTTACCCTGCCAATAGAGCAATTAACCTTGACCCTATAACAGCTATGCGCCACGGTTAACGACGGCTTAAAATGCAATTCCGATAATTTATATAAGCTTTGGCCCGGTTTCGGAACATGTTTTATGTGTTCAGAGCTGGGCTTCTTGCATAGCTTAGCTTTTGCAGTTTGAGAACCGTTCCCGGGCTGCACGCAGGGTATTGGCCAAGTGGTGGCGAATATAAAGAAAAGTTGTGCGTTAAGGAGGTTGGGAAGCTTGGATGTTACAGTTGCAAGTTTGCGCAAGGCATTTACGGAAGTGGGATATATTACTGATGAAGAAGTGCTGACTGTGGTATATTTATCTTTGAAGCTGGAGAAGCCTCTGTTAATTGAGGGTGCGCCCGGAGTTGGCAAGACGGAACTGGCTAAAGTTCTTTCTCAAGTATTTGATGCCGATTTAATTAGGCTGCAGTGCTACGAGGGGTTAGATGAAAACAAAGCTCTTTATGAATGGAATTATCAGCGTCAGCTTTTGAAAATTCAGATTGCCAAGGAAAAGGTATGTGTTGAAGATTTGGAACAGGATTTGTTTTCCGAGGAGTACTTATTGGAGAGGCCCCTGTTAAAAGCGATTCGGGCTGATAAAAAAGCGGTATTGTTAATTGACGAGGTTGATAAAACTGATGAGGAATTTGAAGCATTTCTTTTTGAGGCTCTTTCTGATTTTCAGGTTTCTGTTCCCGAATTAGGAACAATTAAAGCAGGTCGTATTCCTATGGTTATTCTGACAAGCAACAATGAGCGGGAATTATCCGACGGCCTCAAACGGCGCTGCATATATCTGCATTTGGATTACCCAACTGTTAAACGGGAAATTGAAATTATCAGAGCACGTATTCCCGATATTGGTGAAAAACTTTCCGTGGAGATTGCCAGAGCCGTATCTTTAATACGCGATGAACAGGATATAAAGAAAAAGCCGTCAATTGCAGAAACGCTGGATTGGGCTTTGGCTCTTATAGCATTGGAAAAAGACAGACTAACGAAAAAGAGCATTGAGCAAACATTGAATATGCTGCTTAAAACAAAAGTGGATATTGATGCTTTTAAAAGCAAGATAGGAGCTGCCGGCTTAGAGGAATACGTGCGGACGGAGAAGAAGTAGCATGAAAGATTATCTGGAAATAAACGTGGTGAGGTTTATTTCCTTGCTGCGCCATGCCGGAATTCGTATCGGCAGCGGGGAAGTTGTCGATGCTTTAAATGCTTTGGCACTGCTAGACTTGTCTGATAGAGATGCAGTTAAGGCGTCGCTAAAAGCCACTCTTGTTAAACGCCCCGGAGACCAGGCGATTTTTGAAAAAGCTTTTAATGCATTTTTTGCGCCGCCGGATGCAAAAGATAAGCAGAATGTGGAGTACAAGCAGAAGCTGGAAGATCATCGGCGTCAGCTGGACAAGGCCGATGAAGATTTGGTTTTTCAAGGGACGACGCTTGAGCTTTCGGATAAAGAGAAGAT
>DLMZ01000006.1:47611-50569 GCA_002479415.1 Firmicutes bacterium UBA7523 | reverse complement strand
TTTCGGATAAAGAGAAGATTGTTTATGCCGGTATACCGGAAAAAGATAAGGAAAAGCTTCTCAACTATATCAATAAAACATCTTCGGGTAAAAATGTGGAGCAGCGTTTTAAGCCGCTTTTAGAGAACGTTGTGAAAAGCTCTCTGTCTTATTGGCGCAAGAATTTGCGCGAGGAATTGGATTTAAATGACAGGCCGCAGACCGGAGATGAGGAAATAGATGCCTTAGTAGATGCTGTGGACTCGGGGGAGGAGCGGCTCAGGTCTTTGCGCGACGAGGATATGCAGAATATTGCCGATAAAGACTTGCCTAAGGCTCAGGCCTTGGTTCGTAAAATGGCGCGTCAGATGGTGGCTGGGATTTCGCGGCGCTATCGACAGATTAATAAGCATAAACAGTTGGACTTGCGCCGGAGTATACGACATAATATCTGCTTCGGCGGTACCATGTTCCGCCTGCGTTATCGCAGCCGTCGCATACAAAAACCAAAGCTAATTCTCTTATGTGATGTGTCCGGTTCTATGGTCAGGTATGCCGATTTTGTTATGCAGTTTATTTATGGTATTAATACTGTGGTAGGAAGTATCGAAAGCTTTGTTTTTTCTGAGAATCTGGAGCACATTACTGAACCTTTTCGGCAGGGCACAAGCTTCAGTTCGGTAATGCCGGGGATTGTCAGCCGTTCTGCGGAATGGGGCCGGGGGACTAATTTGGCGGCAGCTTTGCGGACGCTTCACAGCAAGCACCAACGTATTTTAACCGGAAGCTCATACGTAATTATAGTTAGCGATACAAAAACTATGAAGCTGGATGAGGCGGTCATTGAGGTCAGGGAATTAAAGCGCAAAGTAAAAGAGCTGATTTGGCTGAATACCTTGCCGCAGCAGGAGTGGGAGCATGCCAGAACCACAGCTATTCTGCAAAAAGAGGTCAAAATGTATCCCTGCAACACACTCTCAGAGCTGGAGTCTGTAATACGCGAGAGAATAATAAGATAATCATATGGAGGTATATATTGTGAAGCAAATTGCAATTGCCGGCAAAGGCGGTGTAGGAAAAACTACATTTTCTGCTCTTATGATACGCTACTTGCAAAAAGAAAGAGCTGGAAAGTCAATATTAGCAGTGGATGCGGATGCAAACGCCAATTTGAACGAGGCCTTGGGACTGGAAGTGGAAAACACTATTTCCTCTATGCTGGAGGACACAAAAAAACCCAACGCTATTCCCACAGGAATGACAAAGGAAATGTACATTGAATTTAAGCTTCAGGATGCTCTGGCGGAAACGGTTGATTTTGATTTGCTCGTAATGGGGAATCCTCAGGGTTCTGGGTGCTACTGCTATCCCAATGATTTACTGCGCAAGCATCTGGAAAAGCTGCGGAAAAATTATGACTATGTTGTTGTTGATAATGAAGCGGGGCTTGAACATCTAAGCCGCCGCGTTATCTCCGACGTAGACACCTTGATCGTTGTTAGTGATGCTTCAGCCCGGAGTATCCGCTCTGCCGGACGTGTCCATGAAATTGTAAAATCAGTAAACCTGGATGTTAAGGAGCTTTACCTGGTTGTTACCAAGGTGACAAACAACGAGATTGAGGAACTGCAGGAAGAGATAGAAAAAACAGGGCTGAAATTGATTGGCACCATTCCCCAAGATCCTATGGTGGCTGAATTTGATGTAAAAGGCAGCGCGCTTATCGACCTCCCCGATAATTCTGCGGCGGTTCAGGCTGTAGAAGCTATCCTTAACAAAATTGGCTTGTAGAGGCATAGTTCATATGGCAGTCATATAGGCAGGCGATGGTATGAAATTAGTATTTAACTCAACTTTAATAGGCAGCTTTATTGAAAGATTAAATCGCTTTGTTGGGGTGGTTGCGCTGGAGCAGGAAGGTGAGCATGTTAACGCCCACATCGCTACTTCTGGGCGGCTGCAGGAATTGTTGGTTGCCGGTGCTCCGGCTTTGCTTGAAAAAAGCTTGCAGCCGGAACGCCGTACTCAATATAACTTAAAAGCAGTGATGCACAACGGTGGTTGGGTCTCCATAGATGCACAGGCGCCGAACCGTTTAATTGAAAAGGCGCTGCGGTATGGTGCGCTGCCAGCTTTCTCGCGGTGTGAGTTTATCCGCCGTGAGCCGCCGCACGGTTCCGGACGGTTAGATTTTCTTCTTATGGATAACGGAAGGCCGGTATATATAGAGGTTAAATCGGTTACGCTGATGGAATCGGGCGTCGCACTGTTCCCAGACGCGCCAACTGAACGGGGCCGGCGTCATTTAGATGATCTTTCATCATTAGTCAAGGATGGCTTCCGGGCAGCTGTAATATTTGTTGTACAGCGGGAAGATGCCGGAAGTTTTGCTCCAAACGGCAGGACGGACGTTTCTTTTGCCGCTGCGTTGCTGCGTGCGGCCGCTGCCGGCGTGGAAATTTATGCTTACCGTTGCTTAGTGAAGGAAGATGGTATAATGTTAGGTGAGAGGTTGCCTGTAATGATATAATATAAAATGCTTAGTGTTTAAAGCGCAAATACGATTGGGGGTGAATCCCATAAATTATTTGACATATTACCGCGACCGCAGTGAGGCAGGTGAAATCTTAGCTGAACTGCTTGGCGGGTATGCAGGCAAAGATGTAGTAGTTTTAGCTGTGCCCCGTGGAGGAGTACCGGTAGCTTTGCCCATTGTTAAAAAATTGCAGTGTGAGATGGACTTAATTATTCCTCGAAAAATTTCAGTGCCGCAGCAGCCGGAGGTGGCACTTGGTGCAGTCTGTGAAGACGGCGAAGTTCTCCTGAATCCTCATTTGGTGCAAAGTTTAATGGTTAGTGATTCCTATATAAATCAAGCGTCTAATGCGGAAGTCAACGAAATCAAACGTCGTCTTTCGGCATATCGCGGAACGCGGCCGCCGGTGAATATTGAGGGGAGAACGGTGATAGTCGTTGACG
>DLMZ01000006.1:45209-47449 GCA_002479415.1 Firmicutes bacterium UBA7523 | reverse complement strand
CGGTGTAGCCACCGGGTTTACTATTACAGCGGCGTTACAGTCTATTGCCCGTCGTATGCCGGCGGAGCTTATTCTAGCTGTTCCTGTGTCTCCCCCCGATACTGTAGCAACTCTTGCGGTGGAAGTAGATAAAGTGATTTGTCCATTACAGCCTGAAGAGTTCTGTGCGGTTGGTGATCATTATCAGGATTTTCAGCAGTTAACTGATGAGGATGTGCGGGAAATGCTGAAACTTGTCTGGAATGGTAATAACAAGGAGGAAATATAGTATATTTCGTCGAATTATTTCAGGAGCAGATGGACAGCTGCCAGTGTGATTGGACTTACTGAAATGGAGGCTGGAGGATGAAATTGACTTTTTGCGGCGGTGCCCGCACAGTAACAGGCTCCTCATTTTTGCTTGATGCGGCGGGAATGAAAATTCTTATTGACTGCGGTATGTTTCAGGGAGGAAAGCGTCTGCGAGAAAGAAACTATAGCAACTATCCTTACGATCCGGCAGAGATAGACTATATAATTTTATCTCATGCTCATATCGATCATTCAGGCTTGATTCCAAGAGTGGTGAGGGATGGTTTTCGCGGCCGTATTTTAGCTACTAAAGCTACAGTAAGCCTGGCAGGGATTATGCTGCCCGACAGTGGTCATATTCAAACCATGGAAGCGGAATGGATTAACAGGAAAAACGCCAGAGCGGGCCGTCCTTTAGTGGAGCCTCTTTATACAGTGGAAGATGCATACGATTCTCTGGAGTATTTTCAGGGTATTGATTATTATGAGACACAAACAATTACGCCGGAAATAACATTAAAGTTTTATGATGCCGGTCATATTCTTGGATCGGCTATTATTGAGTTGACGATAACGGAAAATGGCAGCCGGGAAAAGCTGGTTTTTACCGGCGATCTAGGAAAATCAAATCAGCCTATTATCCGTGACCCGGATATTTTGGAGGATGCGGACTATTTAATTTTAGAGGGCACATATGGCACACGTGACCATGAGCTGGAGGAGCAAAAGCTGGATGTGCTGCAAACAATTATTCATAAGACGGTGGCGCAGCAAGGCAATATTGTTGTTCCTTCCTTTGCCGTTGGCAGAACTCAGGAATTGCTCTATTATCTAAGCAAGATGATGCGTCAGCATAAAATTCCGAACATTCCAACGTATATTGACAGTCCGCTGGCAATTTCCGCTACTGAGATATTTTCACGCCATCCTGAGTGCTATGATGTGGAAATGCGCCAGATGCTTTATAGCGGGAAAGACCCCTTTGGTTTTCCAGAGGTTGTTTATACCAGAACAGCCGATGAATCACGGGAAATTAATAAGCTGCCGGGCGGCGCATTAATTATTTCGGCCAGTGGTATGGCTGAGGCTGGGCGGATAAAGCATCATCTTAAGCATAATATCTGGCGCCCGGAGTCTACCATACTTTTTGTGGGATATCAGGCTCGTGGAACGTTGGGTCGGGTAATTAGGGACGGAGCTAAGAAGGTTAAACTGTTTAGAGAAGAAATTGTTGTTAAGTCTAGCATTGAGTCAATTGACGGCTTTTCTGCTCATGCGGACAGATCTGAATTAATTGGGTGGGTTAGTAAGCTTCGGAAAAAACCAAAACAAGTTATTTTAGTTCATGGAGAGGAAGAGGTGCTTACCTCATTTTCTTCGCTCATAGAAGAGGAGCTGGGATTGCCTACCTATATCCCGGATTATCTGGAAACGGTGGAATTGAATCCGGAAGCCATAAAAGTATCCGCTGCTTCTCAGGCCATGGCTCAAGCCAAAGCGTGTGAGCTTCTGCAAGAATGGCAGGATTTTTGCAGTAAATTTAATCATCGTTTGGAATCAGCACTAAATGATGATGGAGATGACGATGATGAGCGCATACTGGAGCTAGAGCGGGACTTGAAAATGGTGAAAAGCTTCATGATTGGCGGCTTAAAATAATTATGCGGGTTGGAGGTTTTTGTATGGGAGACATATCTGAGATTCAAGCTATTTTGCCGCATAGGTACCCTTTTTTGCTGGTGGATAAAATCCTGGAGGTTGTCCCCGGGGAACGAGCAAAAGTAATAAAGAATGTGACTATTAATGAGCCTTTTTTCCAGGGACACTTTCCCGGATACCCGGTTATGCCCGGTGTATTAATTGTGGAAGCGATGGCGCAGGCCGGGGCTTTAGCTATCCTGAGCATGGAAGAGAATAAAGGAAAGTTGGTATTGTTTACGGGAATAGAC
>DLMZ01000006.1:44796-45077 GCA_002479415.1 Firmicutes bacterium UBA7523 | reverse complement strand
TGGTATTGTTTACGGGAATAGACAATTTGCGTTTTAAGCGGCAGGTAGTTCCCGGTGATACCCTTACCCTGGAGCTGGAGATTACAAAGATGCGCGGACCAATCGGCAAAGGAAAGGGCTCTGCTTTTGTGGACGGGAAGGTAGCTGTTGCCGGCGAGCTAATGTTTGCTTTAACAGAAAATAATAATTGACAAGCATTGCTTGTATCCCTTATCATTAATGTGCATTAGTGAAAAACGAATACTCTTATCAAGAGAAGTGGAGGGACTGGCCCGATGAAA
>DLMZ01000006.1:31522-44686 GCA_002479415.1 Firmicutes bacterium UBA7523 | reverse complement strand
CTTATCCAGAGAGGTGGAGGGACTGGCCCGATGAAACTCAGCAACCGGACAATATGTTAACGGTGCTAATTCCAGCAGGGTGGTCAGACATCCTGGTAGATAGGAGAGGTACTCCAAAAGGAACCTCTTGCATACAAAGAGGTTTTTTTATTTTATGTTGATGTTTAATATGCTTTAATTAGAACAACCTAATCTAAGGAGGAGATGAAGATGGGTAAAAAATATTTATTTACCTCAGAATCGGTTACGGAAGGCCATCCTGATAAAGTTTCGGACCAGATTTCTGATGCGATTTTAGATGCTATAATCGGCAATGATTCCAGAGCGCGGGTAGCTGCGGAGACATCGGTAACTACTGGGCTGGTTTTGGTGGCCGGGGAAATTACTACCTCTTGTTATGTGGATATCCCAAAGATTGTGCGCGAAACAGTTAAGGATATTGGTTACACAAGGGCTAAATACGGCTTTGATGGTGATACCTGTGCCGTCTTAACAGCCATAGACGAGCAGTCTCCCGATATAGCCATGGGAGTAGACCGTTGCTTGGAAGCAAAGGAAAATAGATATACCGATGAGGAACTGGAGGCAATTGGAGCCGGTGACCAAGGTATGATGTTTGGCTATGCTTGTAATGAAACTCCGGAGCTAATGCCTTTACCTATTTCGATGGCCCACAAGCTGGCGCGACGCTTGGCTGAAGTACGCAAAGCCCGCATTCTTCCCTATCTGCGCCCTGACGGAAAAACTCAGGTAACCGTTAAATACGAGGACGGCAAGCCGGTTGGGATTAATACAATTGTTGTTTCTTCGCAGCATCGGGAAGATGTTGAACTGCAAAAAATCAAAAGTGATATTATTGAGGCTGTTGTGCGACCGATAGTTCCTGCAGAATATTTGGACAAGGATACGCTTTTTTATGTGAATCCCACCGGGCGTTTTGTTGTGGGCGGACCACAGGGAGATGCCGGGCTTACCGGTCGAAAAATCATTGTGGATACATATGGCGGGTATGCTCGTCACGGCGGCGGCGCATTTTCCGGCAAGGATCCCACAAAGGTAGATCGTTCCGCCGCTTATGCCGCCCGTTATGTGGCTAAAAATGTGGTGGCTGCAGGGTTGGCAGACAAGTGCGAGGTTCAGCTTGCCTATGCCATCGGTGTTGCTCGTCCTCTTTCACTTATGGTAGAAACGTTTGGTACAGCCAAGGTTTCTGAAGAAATTATTGAAAGGCTGATTTCTGCACATTTTGATTTGCGCCCCGCAGCAATTATTCAAAATCTCGACTTGCGTCGTCCTATTTATAAGCAAGTTGCAGCTTATGGCCATTTCGGACGCGACGATTTAGACCTTCCGTGGGAAAAAACTGACAAAGCTGAACTGCTGCGCAGTGAAGCAGGCTTAAGATAGCAAGGAATTTAATTTTTAATTTGCAGAGTTTCTAACAAAAAAGATAAAGTTGGCTAAAAATAAGCATAGTTTTATGATTGTATGGTGAATACTGCTCCGACTTTCAGTTTCGGGGCAGTATTTTCTTGATTTTTGGCCAAAGTCGGAATTTGCCGAAGTATGTGGAACCCATTTATAATTTGAATGAACGCGCGGTCAAGGAAAGGCAGGTGAACAAATTTGGCTATTACTATGAATAATTATCAAACACGTTGTCAGGTAAGGCTGCAGGATGGTGTTGATGATTTGGGAAATCCCATTTATGTCAATCGCATGCTGGCTCGTATTAAGCCTGATACTTCAAATCAGGACTTGTATGATATAGTGCATTCTGTTTTTTCGCTGCAATCTCTGCCCGTAAAAGTTATCAAGCGTATTGACGAAGGTCAGTTAAGCGAAGAAGAGTAAGTATTTAACGGTGAAGGGAGGTGAGTAGATGGAAAAGACGTTGCAATTAACTTTTCGTAATGAAGAAGGCCGTTTGTTTAATCTGCAGCTGGCTTCTCCTAGGGAAGATTTGACTGAAGCCGACATTGCTGCAGTTATGGATGAATTAATAGCAAAGGATATCTTTCAGAGTTCAGGTGGGTCCTTAACTGAAAAAGTAAGGGCACGATTAGTCTCTCGAGAGATTGAAGATATTGCTGATTTCGCCTAAAAATAATAAGGCATTAAAAGACGCTGCTCATTTAGATGCAGCGTCTTTTAATGCCGAAACTTGTCTCACTTCCCGTGAAGAAGCGGTTTGCAGATCGAATGTTTTATTTTTTGCAGGAACCGTATTGCAAGTGTTGAATATTTCTTAGCGGAGGGGACGCTATGCAAGCTCTGGAGGGCAGCTTAGAACGAATTACATATTATAACGATTCTACAATGTTTATGGTGGCTCGGCTGCGCGGCAATGATGATGTGTTATATACAATTATCGGGAATATGCCTCGTTTTAGTGCGGGTGAGCGCTTGCGTCTGCAGGGAGATTGGCGCCATCACTCTGAATATGGCCGCCAGTTTCAAGTAAGCGGCTATGAGATCGCTATGCCTCACAACATTTTAGGCATTCAGCGCTTTTTATCTTCAGGCCTAATTAAAGGGGTAGGGCCGGCTACCGCTGAGAAAATTGTTGAGCGCTTCGGTATGGAAGCGCTGGATGTTATTGAACATAACCCCATTAAGCTGACAGAAATAGAAGGTATCGGAGAAAAGAAAGCAGCAATGATTGGTGCCAGCTTGCAGGAGCGGCTGGAGGTTATGAATGTCATGGCTTTCTTGCAAAGCTACGGAGTCAGCACCGGTTACGCAGGAAGAATATATAAAAAATACGGGGATGAGACAGTTAAGGTTGTCAGCGAAAATCCGTACCGCTTGGCGGAGGATGTGTTTGGCATCGGTTTTCGTACCGCGGATAAGGTAGCGCTGGAGATGGGGATTTCACCAGATTCTCCCGAGAGAATTCGGGCTGCTATCTTGTTTCTGCTTAATAAAGCGCAGGATGAAGGTCATATATATCTGCCGCAGGCGGAGTTGATTAAACGAATCATGACGGCTTTAACTGCGGAGGATTCTACGCTATCCCATGAGTCTGTGGAGCAGCAGCTGGGACGTTTAATGAGGGAAGGACAGCTGGTATTTGATGCGGAGGCAGAAGATGCGGTTTATCTGGCTCCGTTATACTACGCGGAGCTGTATACGGCTAAGAGGCTTAGGGAAATTGCCGAGTTCCCGCCGGCTTATAATAACCTAGAGCTGCCTTCTTTGGAAAATTCGGAGCACAGCTTGGCGCCTGAACAGCGGGAAGCTGTACACAGCGCCATAAATACAGGGTTGTTGGTAGTAACAGGCGGCCCTGGCACAGGTAAAACCACCACCATTTGCTCGCTGCTGTCGTTATTTCTCGGCATGGGCCTGGAGGTTATGCTGGCGGCTCCCACAGGGCGCGCGGCAAAACGTATGACGGAAGCCACAGGAGTAGAAGCAAAAACAATCCATAGATTGCTGGAGTTTACTAATATTGAAGGCAAAGGCTACCGCTTTCAGCGGGATGAAGACAGGCCACTTAAAGCTCATGTGGTCATTGTTGACGAAATGTCCATGGTGGATCAGGCGTTGTTTTATCATTTGCTCAAAGCAATTCCCTCCGGCTGCAAATTAATTTTAGTGGGAGATATGGACCAGCTGCCATCGGTGGGGCCGGGGAATATACTCCGTGATATTATCTCTTCAGGAGCCGTTCCCGTTGCCAGGCTGAAGCAAATCTTCCGTCAGGCAGGTCAAAGCGCCATTATTGCCAATGCACATTTGGTAAACACCGGTCAAATGCCCCAGCTTAAAGATGCAGCCAATGATTTTTACTTTCTCAATGAAAGCGAGCCTGAAAAAATCTTGGAAAAGATTTTGGACCTTTGCAGCCGCCGCTTGCCTGAATACAAAAACAAGGATGCTATAAATGATATACAGGTTTTAAGCCCTATGCGTCGCAACACTCTTGGCGTGGAAAACCTGAATTTGCTTCTTCAGCGTGAACTAAACCCCGCCGCTTCTCATAAGCCTGAAATGCGCTCAAGGAATGTTGTTTTCCGTTTGGGAGACAAGGTTATGCAGATTAAGAACAACTATCAGAAAGAGGTATATAACGGCGATATTGGCCGAATAACACATATAAACAGAGAGGACGGCGAAATCAACGTGCTCTTCCCCGATGTGGGCGGAGCGCGAGAAGTGGTTTATGACCAGGCTGAACTGGATGAGTTGGTTCTTTCTTACGCCGTGTCTGTACATAAGAGCCAAGGAAGCGAATATCCCATTGTAGTTATCCCTGTTGTTACTCAGCACTATATCCTCTTGCAAAGAAATCTGCTCTATACCGCAATTACCCGTGCCAAAGAGCTGGTCGTGCTAATTGGCACAAAAAAAGCTTTGGCCATTGCGGTAAGGAACAATAAAGTTGAGGAACGTTATACCCGTTTGGCGGCTCGCCTAGCCGCTGAGGCACTGTAAAGGAGTTGTGCAATGAAGCTGTTAACCCCTTTGCTCGATTTATTCTTCCCCCCGCGCTGTATCTTCTGCCGCGGCCCCCTGGATTGTGAACAGCAAGGCGTGGAAATTTGCCAAAGCTGCTATGACGGATTGCTGGATCCGCGGCAGTGCTGTTCGCGGTGTTCTCACCCGCTTTTAAAGCAAGAGCGCTTCTGTCCCGTTTGCCACGGCCGTTTTTTTGCATTCAAAGGAGCTTGTGCGTTAAATGTGTACCGGGGAAATTTAAAACAGGTAGTGCATAGATATAAATACAAAGATAAGCGCCATTTAGCGCATACCTTGGGCAGGCTTGCCGCAGGCCAAATAAAACGGTGCAACTGGCCGAATTTTAAAGCAGTTGTTCCTGTTCCCCTGCACCCGCTCAGATTGGCGGAGCGGGGCTATGACCAGGCGTTCTTGTTGGCGGAGGTAATTGCCGCAGATTTACAGCTTCCTGTGCAACGGCATTTGATTAGGACCAGGGCTACTATTAGCCAGACTAAGCTGGATTCCATGAGTCGCTGGGATAATGTGAGGGATGCGTTTGCGCCGTCTTCCTGTGTGGCATTGTCCGGCAACATCCTTTTGGTTGATGACTTGCTAACTACGGGAGCTACCGCTCATAATGCGGCGGAAACGCTGCTTTTCGCCGGCGCTGATAGCGTTTATCTGGCAGTAGTGGGCCGATAGTATAAATAAAAACCTGTTATAATATAATTTAATGAGTAGTTCTTAAGATTGCCCTTCAGGGGTGATTTTTAATTTTTTTATTGCTTCTTAGTATTCCCAATGAAGGATTTTCCTTTGTTAAAGAGGAATAATAATAAAAAGCTGGAAGGAGATGAGCTAGATGATATTAACAATTAGAGGAAAGAACATTGATTTAACTGATGCATTAAAGGCTCATGTGGAAAAAAGAGTAAGCAAGGTTGACAAATATTTTGATGTTGACGCTGAAGTTCAAGCAACTCTTAATGTAGAAAGGGATTTGCATAAGGTAGAAGTAACTGTGGCAATTAACGGAATGATTCTGCGAGCTGAAGAAGCTACTAACGATATGTATGCATCAATAGACTTGGTGGTAGATAAGCTGGAAAGGCAGATTGCTAAATATAAAACAAGAATTAATCGCAAAGTCCGCCAGGGAGCTGGCATTAAAGCTATTAGTGAGTTGCCCAAGGTTCAGGAAGAAAACGAAATGGAGATTGTCAGGACAAAGCGGTTTTCTGTTAAGCCCATGCCTGTTGAGGAGGCGGTGCTGCAGATGAATTTGCTTGGCCATGACTTCTATGTGTTTGCCAATGCGGATACAGATGATATCGGAGTCGTTTACCGCCGTAAAGACGGCAGGTACGGATTAATAGAGTCTACTCTAAAGTAAAGCAAAATGAAGCCGGCGCCAGCCGGCTTCAGCTTATTATATCGGTAAATAGATAAACGGGGAAAAATGCTCTGTCAAAATAAGAAAGGGGCTTTATGGAGTGGATGTAATAATCTTCGAAGGCAGCGAAGCAAAAAGCCTGCCGGAAGAAATGCTGGTAAAGGTTAGACACGCCGCGCTGGAGGATAATCTGGCAAAACTTTCTGCACTGCCGGAGATTAATAGAATCTTTCTGTTTACTAACCGCTCCGAGCTGAACAGACTAGCTGTGGAAGGCAAAATTTTTGTAGAGATAAACCTTATTTCCCCAGCAAACTTTCATTTTGGCCGGCAGCTCCTAGAAATGATAGAACGGCATAAAATAAAAAAACTGCTTTACCTTGGAGGGGCAGCAGTTCCTTTAATACAGCCGGAGGAATTGGCTTTAGCTTGTAGGCTTGCAGCGGAAAAAGAAGGCTGCTATGTTACAAACAATGTGCAGTCTGCAGATATGGTCGCATTTAATCCTGCTTCGGTGCTAGGACGCTATCCTCTGCCGGCCACAGACAATGCTTTGCCTTTGCTGCTTCGTTATGATGTACGCTTTAAACAAAAACTGTTGCCTTTAACGCTGGGGAGCCAGTTTGATATAGATACACCGTCAGACTTGTTGATTCTGGCTTCTTCACCCTTTGGCGGACCTAAGCTCCGTGCTGAGCTGGACAAGCTGGACTTAAACCTGACCTCTGTGTTAAAGCTGAAGGAAGTATTGCGCCGGGATTATGAGGAGCTAGCGCTAATCGGCCGGGTAGGCGCTCCGGCCATAGCCAGGATTAACCATTGCTTAAAGGTAAGGCTCCGGGTTTTTTCCGAGGAGCGGGGAATGAAAGCTTTGGGGCGGCTTGAGCGGGGCGAAGCAGTTTCTCTGCTGGGATATTGGCTGGATGAAATCGGCCCGGCCCGCTTCTTTGAATATTTGTCAAGAACTTCTCGCGCCGCATTAATTGACACCCGGGTAATATTTGCCCATCAAAAGCGACCTTTAAGCGATGCCGATCGTTTTTATTCGGACCTTGGCAGATATCAGGAAATTGAAGATGGTTTTGTCCGGGAATTTACAGAAGCGGCGCAAAACTGCGGTATTCCTGTTATGCTGGGAGGGCATTCCCTGGTTACCGGGGGAGTCTGGGCATTAACAGAAGAAATGTCGCGCGATTTTTTTGTACACTAGCAGGATTTCCGCTGAGAAGGTAGAAATATGCTTTATGCTAAATTTATAGTATATTATGGCAACAAATATATAAAGGCAAATTATCCTGATTGATGCTTTTGGGGAAGCACCTGCCAGGCATTTTAAATTTGTGAAAGGCGGGGAAGCAGTGGCTGATGCTCCAAAAGAAATTAGGTTAAGTGAATGTGAAAGGCTGATTAAGCAAATACGCGATGTGATTTCCGCCAAAATTGTTCTTGGTGAGCAGCAGGATATTGAAGAAATTCACGTCCTGGCGGAAGATACCAGAAGCGCCAAGCAGCTAGTAAGGGACATAGAAACTCTATTTCGCCTGGAATGCGGAATAGACCTAGACCATAAAAAAGTGTCCATAGTTCAGCTGAACAATAGGCAAAGATTTGGGCATCAACGCAAGAGGATTAAATTTACCGCAATTCATTTTTCTCTTACCGGCTCTGAGCTGGAGGCGGTGGTGGAGCTTTCATCGGGCAACAAAAACTGTGTGGGAAAAAGCTCCGGTCCCAATTCCCGCGTAAATAGGCTCAAGCTTGTTGCAGAAGCTACGCTGGATGCTATGCGTGAGTATTTAGACGAAGGCAGCAGCGTTATGCTGGAGGATGTGGTTCAGGTGCCCATCAGCCGCGGCAATATGATATTAATTACTTTAGCATATATACAAGGCCAGACCGAAGAATGCTTAGTCGGCACGGCCCTGGTTAAACAAGATAAAAAAGAAGCAATCGCTAGAGCAACACTCGCCGCGTTAAACCGACGTATCGCGTCAGATATTTGAAATCTTAAATAGGCAAAAAAGGGTCGGCGATGAGTATTACCCCGAGCGAAGCGGTTTGCCTGTCATCAGTAGCGGAGCATGGCAGAGGAAACCGTAGAGGGGGACTTCTAAATGGCTAAGATTATTCGTGCTATCGTAGCGCTTGCAACTTTAATTCTTGCAGGTGGTGCTTATTGGACTTGGGGCTAGAAAAAATATCGCCGCCCCTTTTTTATAATCTGGAGGGATGGCGGTGTCTTATAAACAGGAGCCTTTAATTGTAAAGATATATGTGTTGGCGGTAGTCGCTGCCGCTCTTTTGTTCTTGTATTTTAATATCCCTGATTGGGACAAGCTGGGATTACCCTTCCTGTATATTGTTTTTCTCCACGTTGTTCACGAGAATATGAGTGTTCCTCTTCCAAAAGGGGATGGCTATGTTTCGGTAAGCTTTGCTACCAGCTTGGCGATGATAATTTTGTTTGGCCCCGCCGCTGCGGCGTGGGCTAGCTTGCCTACTTTTTTTAACTTAAAAAGCCTTAAAAAAATAGAAGAAAAAGGGCATCGCCTTGTTTTTTCAGTAGCACAAGCGGCACTTTCGTCTGGAGTTGCAGGGCACGTATACCAATGCTTAGGTGGGAGTGTAGGGCATTTTTCCCTGACTACAGACATTGCACCCTTGATTGTTTCTACAGTAATCTACTTTTTATTAAATTCATTCTTTGTCATTGCAGCTATTTCTATGTCGCAGAAAATGTCATTTATTGGAGTTTGGCTAATAAATTTTCGTTGGGGTGCACCCAACTATTTGGCTACACTTCCTTTGGGAATTTTAATAGCAGTTATTTACATAAACATGGGGATTGCCGGTGTGCTGCTGCTCATGATTCCGCTAATGGTGGCGCGGCATACCTTTTTATTGTACGCCGATATGCGCAACCAGTATCTTGGCACCATTAAAGCTTTGGCTAAAGCTATTGACGCCAAGGACGCCTATACCCACGGCCATTCGGAGCGGGTGGCGGAATTTGCGGTGCTTATAGGAAAGGAAATGAAGCTGACGGAGGACTTTATTGATAAGCTTCAGTATGTGGCTTTAATGCATGATATCGGCAAAATAGGTATTCCGGACGAAGTTCTTAATAAGCCCAGTCGTTTATCTGACAGCGAGTATGAATTAGTTAAGGACCATCCGGCAGTAGGTGCGGAGATAATTAAAAGTATTAAATTTTTTGGAGACCAGGCGAATGCTGTTCGTCATCACCATGAACGGATGGACGGCTGCGGTTATCCGGATGGGATTCAGGGAAGTGAGATTTCCCTGGGAGCAAGGATTGTAAGTGTGGCCGATGCTTTTGACGCTATGACGACTAAGAGGGTTTACCGTGATCCAATGTCTGTACAGCAGGCGGTTGATGAATTGAAGCTTTGCTGCAACACGCAATTTTGCAGTGATGTAGTTAATGCTTTTGAAAGAGCGCTGAGGCGCAAGGGGGAAATAAAGTGATTTTCGTGGGTGTGGGTTTAGCCGTGGTTGTTGCGCTGCTGCGCGGCGGCAGGTTGAGCCGTTTAGAAAATATAGGCTTAAAAGCTCTTCCTTTCGTTTGGCTTGCGCTGGGGATGAGAGCGGCGGCAGGAATATTGGCTGTGCGTGGTTTTTCCTTTGGGCCGTGGCTGCAGGTAGGCGCTTATTTTGTATTTCTTTATATTGTAGGTTTGAATATTATTCTGCCCGGCATGAAAATATTTGGCGTGGGCACGTTGCTTAATTTTATCGTTATTTTCTTTAACGGAGGAGCTATGCCTGTTTCGCCTCAAGCTATTGCTATAGTGGGATTGGGTGAACCCAGAGGGACTCATTCTTTGCTGGGGGCGGAGACAAGATTATGGTTTCTGGCCGATGTAATTCCGGTTAAGTGGCCCCCCCAGGTTTTAAGTGTGGGGGATTTATTAATTGTTGTCGGTATATTTGTGCTCATTCAGCACTATATGCTCACAGATAAGGGCAGACTTGTGCCGCACGGATAATAGTGATAAAATAATTCTTAGCTTTTGACAAAGGGACCTATAGGTTCCTTTTTATGCATTATTCACATTGGAGGGTTTAAGATGCGCGGTTTAATCGCGAAGATAATCGGTGACGTCAATCAAAGGGAAATTAAAAAAATTAGCGGCAGGCTGGCAGAAATTAACGGCCTAGAAGGGGAAATGCAGGCGTTGTCCGATGCGGCGCTGCAGGCGAAGACTGATGCTTTTCGTTCCAGGCTGACAGAAATGTTGGCGCCGTACAGGGGAAAAGTGCAGGAGTTATTGGTGCAGCATTTGGGGGCGCCGGGGAACAAAGATATTGAGCGTAGTTATGATGCAGCCAAGGCAGAGCTGCACAAGGCCAAGCAGGACGCTCTAAACAGCATTCTTCCTGAGGCTTTTGCCGTAGTACGGGAAGCTTCGCGGCGGGTATTAAAAATGCGCCACTTTGATGTTCAGCTTTTAGGAGGCATTGTGCTGCACCAAGGTCGAATCGCCGAGATGAAAACCGGTGAAGGTAAGACCTTGGTAGCTACACTGCCTGCTTATTTGAATGCGCTTTCCGGCGACGGAGTTCATATCGTCACAGTCAATGATTATTTGGCTACCCGTGACAGTGAATGGATGGGCAAGCTTTATAATTTTTTAGGCCTTTCTGTAGGCTTGATTGTTCACGGGAAAAATCCGGCACAGCGGCGGGAAGCATATAACGCCGATATTACTTACGGAACGAATAATGAGTTTGGTTTTGACTATTTACGGGATAATATGGTGGTTTATAAGGAGAATCTGGTGCAGCGTCCCCTGAACTATGCTATTGTGGACGAGGTAGACAGCATTTTGGTGGATGAAGCGAGAACGCCGTTAATTATTTCTGGTCAAATGAGAGGCGAGAAGCAGCAGGAGGATTATCTGCGTTTCGATATGATTGTCAGGTCTCTTAAAAAAGAAAAGCATTATACTGTAGATGAAAAGACGCACACTGTTGAGCTGACGGAAGACGGGGAGAAGGAAGTTGAAAACCGTCTTGGCATACATGATTTGTACGGTGAAGAAGATGTGGTTTATGAGGATAAAGAGCCGGAGACCGACGATGTAAAAGAGCAGGAAAGCTACAGAATTATCCGCAAAAAAATAAACAACGCTTTGAAAGCTTACGGCTTAATGCAAAGTGATAGGGATTACGTTGTTAGAAACGGTGAAGTCGTTATCGTAGACGAATTTACCGGTCGCTTAATGTTTGGACGCCGTTACAGTGACGGACTGCACCAAGCTATCGAAGCAAAAGAAAAGGTAAAGGTGGCCAAAGAAAGCATGACTTTGGCGTCTATTACCTTCCAAAATTATTTCCGTATGTATGATAAGTTGTCCGGCATGACCGGTACGGCAGCAACGGAAGAAGAGGAATTTCAAAGTATTTATGGCTTGGATGTTGTGGTTATTCCCACGAATAAGCCTTTAGTCCGTCAAGATTTGCCGGATGTAGTCTACAAGTCGGAGCGAGGGAAGTTTTGTGCGGTTGTTGATGAAATAGTGCGTCGACATGCCACAGGGCAACCGCTCCTGGTGGGAACCATTTCTATTGAGAAATCAGAAGAGTTAAGCAGAATGCTGCAGAAAAAAGGCATTCGCCACGAAGTGTTAAACGCCAAGCATCATGAACGGGAAGCGGAAATTGTTTCCTTGGCTGGTCAAAGCAGTTCCGTGACTATAGCTACCAATATGGCGGGTCGGGGAACAGATATTGTGCTTGGGGAGGGAGTAGCCGAATTGGGGGGCTTGCATATTATCGGTACGGAGAGGCACGAAGCTCGACGTATTGATAACCAGTTGCGCGGCCGCGCCGGCCGCCAGGGTGACCCAGGCTCAACTCAGTTTTTTATTTCTCTGGAAGATGATTTAATGCGTCTTTTCGGCGGCGAGAACATGACAAATATTATGGACAAAATGGGGATGGAAGAGGATATGCCCATTGATCATCCGTTGATTAGCAGAGCAATTGAATCGGCTCAGAAACGGGTGGAAGGCCGCAACTTTGATATCCGTAAGCATATTCTCCAATATGATGATGTTATTAACCAGCAGCGGAAGGTAATCTACAGCCAGCGGCGCCGTGTTCTTGAGGGTGAAAACCTTAACGAAACTGTGCTGGAGTGGATTCCGGAGATTGTGAACGATGGACTTAACCTTTATGCTAACGATAAAATGTTCGATGACGAATGGGATATTAAATCTTTGCTGGAATATGCGGAAGGTATTTTCCTTAAACCCAAAGCTATTTCTGAGAGTGACTTGCGCGGCAAAAGCAGGGAAGAGCTTCACGAAACCCTTTTACAGTCAGCATTGCATTATTATGCTGAAAGGGAAGAAGAGATAGGCTCCGAAACAATGCGGGAGCTGGAGAGAGTTATAATTCTGCGTTCGGTGGATTCCAAATGGATGACCCATATTGATGCTATGAGTGACTTGCGCCAGGGAGTTGGGTTGCGCGCTTACGGACAGCGGGATCCTTTGGTCGAGTATAAATCAGAGGCGTATGAAATGTTTCAGGAAATGATTAACGACTTAAAAGAAGAGTCGGTCAGGCTTTTATATCGTGCCCAGGTTGCTGCGCCGCCGGAGCGTAAGGCAGTGGCTGTAGCAGACGAAACGCCACCTAGTGACGGCACTGCTGTTCATGGCGCTGTGCGGTCTGATAAAATTGGCCGCAATGACCCTTGTCCCTGCGGCAGCGGACAAAAATACAAAAAGTGTTGCGGGAAGTAGGTGTTAAGATGTCTTCTGAAATTAAAGCTGCATGTAAAGAGCTGCGGGAACGTCTGGCAGAAATGAGTGGTTCACTTTGACGTTGCTAACAAATCGGAATTAATAAAAAAGCTGGAAGAAAGTGTGTCCCAGCCGGAATTTTGGAATAACTCCGACAGTGCCCAGAAAACTGTTCAGGAGTTGAAACTTCTTCGGGATGAAGTGGCGCCCTTTTTGGACATGAACGAGAAGTTGGATGATTTGGATGTTACAATTGCGCTTGCTGCCGAAGACGGCTCTTTTTGGGCAGAGGCTGAAAAGCTTGCCGCAGAGCTGTCGGTGGAAATGGACAGCTTGGAGCTGGCCCTGCTTTTTTGCGGCCGCTATGATGGAAATTCGGCTATTATATCTATTCACCCCGGTGCAGGGGGGACAGAATCACAGGATTGGGCGTCTATGCTGTTGCGTATGTATACACGCTGGGCGGAACGGAAAAATTACCAGGTAGAAGTGATGGATTTGCTTCCCGGGGATGAAGCCGGTATTAAAAGCGCAACGCTGCTTATTAAA
>DLMZ01000006.1:6900-31373 GCA_002479415.1 Firmicutes bacterium UBA7523 | reverse complement strand
CAACGCTGCTTATTAAAGGCAAAAACGCCTACGGGTATCTCAAGGCAGAAAAAGGTGTCCACCGTTTGGTAAGGATATCTCCCTTCGATACAGCTAAGCGACGTCACACCTCTTTTGCATCTCTGGATGTTCTTCCTGAAATTAAAGACGATGACCAGGATTTCGTGATTCAGCCGGAGGATTTAAAGATTGATACGTATCGCGCCAGCGGCGCAGGCGGTCAGCATGTCAACACCACAGATTCTGCTGTACGCATTACTCATTTGCCTACAGGGATTGTGGTGCAATGCCAGAATGAGAGGTCTCAGCATGCAAATCGTGACCGCGCCATGAAAATGCTGCGCGGCCGTTTGGCTGATTTATATCAGCGTCAGCAGGCGGAAGAACTGGCCGGCTTGCGTGGTGAGCAGAAGGAAATAGCATGGGGCAGCCAAATCCGTTCGTATGTCTTTCAGCCGTATACCATGGTTAAAGATCACAGGACAGGAGTAGATATTGGCAATATTAATGCGGTTATGGACGGGGATTTAGACGCATTAATAGAATCTTATTTGCGGCAAACATTTGGGAAACAGTAACGCACTTAGCTGGAGGTGGCACGCTTGACCAGGCTGCAAGTCCTAAAAGAGTACATTGGTGTCTTGCTTGGAACTGCTGTTATTGCCGCCTCCTTTAATATGTTTTTAGTTCCCAACCGCATTGCAGCCGGCGGTATTGGCGGCTTGGGCGTTATCTTATTTTTTTGGCTGCAAATTCCTGTTGGTCTGACCATATTAGTATTAAATCTGCCTCTTTTTTTTATAGGAACACGATTATTTGGCTTTCGCTTTGTTGGTCGCGGTCTTTTTGGAGCGGTGGCCCTTTCTCTCTTGGTGGAGCTGTTTACAATGCTGCCTGTGATGACTCGGGATTTGCTATTGGCTTCTATTTACGGCGGGATCATGATGGGTATCGGGATTGCTGTGGTTTTCCGGGCGAGAGGTTCAACTGGAGGCACAGTATTGGCAGCCCAAATTCTTAATAGGCTGTTTGGCTTTACTATGGGGCAAAGCCTGTTAGGCGTGGATTTCCTAGTGGTAGTTGTTGCCGGGATTGCGTTTAATTTGGAATTAGCTATGTATGCTTTAATTTCACTTTTTGTTACCAGCCGAGTTATTGATCTGGTGCAGGAGGGGATTAGTAACAGCAAGGCGGCACTGATTATCTCCGAAAAATCTGAGCTTATTGCCGAGAAGGTGCTGCGGGATTTGGACCGGGGCGCAACTATTTTCACCGGTGAAGGCGCTTATACAGGAATGCCTAAAAAGATGGTGCTTACTGTTGTGACTCAATCGGAAGTGCCTCGGCTTAAGGCAATTGTTCATGAAGCAGATGATAAATCCTTTGTAGTTGTGGGAACGGCTCAAGAGGTTTTGGGCGAAGGTTTTAAGCCGAGTCGTTCTTAAGAGATCTGAGCTTGTTAAGCCTTAAAAAGATGAGTGGCTGGCCTCTGCAGTAGAGGCCAGCCACTTTTTTGGTCAAATTGTAAGAAATTACACATTTTTCCCTGAAAAAATAGAGATATTTAAAAGGTTTTTTGGTGAGTTTGTCGAATTTATGTAAAGTGATTAAGCTTATAGTTTAAGATTATAAATATATTATTCTGCCTGAGGGCACGGATTGGAGTGACCTTAAAGCATGATAGAAATACAAGAAGTTTCTATGGTTTATCCCAACGGCGTCAACGCTTTAAAACAGGTTGACATGTGTGTGGAGCGCGGTGATTTCGTTTTTGTTGTGGGAGAAAGCGGCGCCGGCAAATCAACTTTAATTCGTTTAATCTGCCGGGAATATTTGCCAAGCAAGGGAAGCATTAAAATTCATGGACGTGACATTACCCGTTTAAGGAGATGGGAAGTTCCTATGCTGCGCAGAAATATAGGCGTTGTTTTTCAGGACTTCCGGCTGCTTAACAATAGAACGGTTTTTGAGAATGTGGCATTTGCCATGCAAGTTATCGGTTCGTCAGGAAGGGATATACGCAGGCGTGTCCCCGAGGCTTTAGAGCTGGTTGGATTGTCAGATAAAGCAAAAATGAAGCCGCTGGAGCTTTCCGGGGGAGAGCAGCAGCGTGTTTGTTTGGCGCGGGCTATTGTCAATCAGCCGCTATTGATAATTGCAGACGAGCCCACAGGCAACTTGGATCCGAAGACGGCTATGGGAATTATGGATGCTTTAAAAAATATAAACATCAGGGGCACTACTGTTATTATGGCTACTCACGCCAAAGAAATTGTGGACACTATGCGGCAGCGTGTGGTTGTTTTAGGCGGTGGCAGAATTGTCCGTGATGAGCGGAGGGGGGAATACTCTCATCATGGCTGTTAGAAACTGGGTGTATTATATAAAAGAGGCTTTCAGCAGCATTATCCGCAACGGATGGATGAGCTTTGCCTCTATTGGTGTAGTTACGGTAACATTGTTTATTTTAGGCAGTTTCATGCTTTTAAATATTAACGTGGAGCATTTAACCAGCGAAATCAAAAACCAGGTAGAGATAATTGCTTATGTTGATGAAGGTTTGGTTGTGGATGAGGTAGATAAGCTTCGCGTCTCTTTGATTCAAATGGAAAAAGTTGAAGAGGTGCGTTTTGTTTCTAAACAAGAGGCTCTAATTCGCTTGCAGTCACAATTAGGGGAGCTGGTTGAGGGTTATAGTGAAGATGGCCGGAATCCTTTGCGGGACTCCTTTGAAATAAGAACAATTATTCCTGAGGATATTTCCGAGGTAGCCGCGTCATTGCAGGCAATGCCAGGCATAGCCCGAGTTGATTACGGTACAGAGGTAGTAGAAAAATTGTTCCGTTTTACCGGTGCGGTGCAATGGATTGGCCTTGCTTTTATGATAGGATTGGCACTGACAGCAATGTTTCTTATCGCGAACACTATTAAGCTTACTGTAAACGCCCGCTCCCGGGAGATTATGATTATGAAGTATGTGGGAGCTACAGAATGGTTTATTCGCTGGCCGTTTCTCATAGAAGGAGTTTTCCTTGGAACTATCGGCGCACTGATTCCCGTAGTAATTTTGTCGTACCTTTATGGACAAACAGTGGGCTGGGCTAAGCTGAATCTTTACTTTCTGCCTTTGGTTTCGCCGGAAATTGTTATAGAGCAAATGGTTAGGACTTTGTTTGTGCTGGGAACCTTTATTGGTGGAGTAGGCAGTCTGATTTCTATTAGGCGTTTCTTAAAAGTATAAATGCCGGGAGTGATTTTATGTGGACTAGGAAGACAGCAGCAGTATTGTTTCTTGTTCTGCTAGTATTAGCAGCCGGAATCTTCCCTGTTTTTGCTAACCAAATTGACGAGAAAAAGAATGAGTTGGGGGCCGTTAAAGACGACATTAAAGCGGTTCAAGGAGAATTAAAGGAGAATAAGGCGAAGGAGTCTACTCTTCAAAGAGATCTTCGCCTCCTTGAAACTAATATCAATAAAGTTCAGGCTGAGATTCGTGCCTTGGGGCAAAAAATCACCGCCACTGAAAAAGAGATAGCCAGAATCGAGGCGGAGCTGTCAGATGCGGAAGAAAGAATTGAGGAAATGGATAAGCTGCTGGCTGTCCGTCTGCGAGCTATTTATGAAAATGGACAAGTGAGTTATTTGGACGTACTTTTCGAAAGCGCTACATTTGTTGATTTTCTCACCCGCTACAACGATTTGCAGTTAATCATTGCCGAAGACAAAGAGCTGCTCCTTCGCTTTCAAGAAGAGCGGCAGCAAATCCTGGCGATTAAAGATAAGCTGGAAGCAAGCCGGCAAAGCCTCTTGACTTTCCGCAGAGATAACTTGGCAAAGAAGCAGGAATTGGAAGGCAAAACAACAGAACGCTCCCGGTTGTTAGTAGCTGTCCGCAGTGAGATTGATGCTCAGGAAGAAGCGATTAAAAAGCTTGAGGCCGAAGCAAAGAAAATTGAAAATCTTATTAAGCAGATGCAAGCCGCACAAAGCGGTTATCGCGGTACAGGGCAGTATCGTTGGCCCGTACCTGATTATGGTACAAGCTGGATTACTTCAGGGTATGGTACCCGTATTCATCCAATAACAAGGCAGCCAGGCACTTTCCACGGAGGTATTGATATTGGGATTCCTCATTCTCGCTGGCCCGGCTCCAGGTCTTTTAACGGCAACCCGGTTGAAGTGGTAGCCTCAGATACAGGTATCGCTCATGTTTACAGAATGGGCAGCGGATATGGAAACCTGATAATTATTGACCACGGCGGCGGAATTGCCACAGTATATGCCCATCTTCACAGATTCCTTGTTACAGACAAACAGGAAGTTGTGCGCGGACAGGCCATTGCCCATGTAGGTTCCACCGGCGCTTCTACTGGGCCCCACCTTCACTTTGAGGTACGTGTTAACGGCGAAAGAAAGAACCCAATGAATTATTTGCGTTAAGATTTGAATGCGGTGCCGAGGATGCTTGCTTCCCGCACCGCATTCTCTTTTTGGCGGCACGGGCTAAAGAGTAAACTGGTTTCAGCTTGCTGAAACCAGTTTACTTGAAATCGTTCTAGATTCTTCAAGCAAATAAGTCTATAATAATTAGAGGTGTAACCTCTATTTTTTGGGCAATTGATATTCGGTTGAAAGTTGGTGCTTAACATGAAAAAACGAATAATTTTGGTCTTGGCTTTTGTTTTGCTGTTTAGCAATGCAGCAACATACCTTACGACAAGAAATGTATATCTGAAAAGGGTTGTCCCTCCTTCTTTTTCGCAGTCCACAGATAACGGCAGCAGCAAAGGGGAAGAATTTATTCCGTTTATCGAGGCGTTTAATATTATCAGCCAGCGATATCTGGAGGAAGTTACTATTGAGGATTTACTTAATTCAGCTATTAAGGGCATGGTTGACGGCCTGGGTGACCCTCAAACAAGCTTTCTAAGCCCGTCTCAATGGGAAGAGATGATGATTAAGATTGACGGTTCATTTTCCGGTATCGGAATAGAGATTACCTCAGAGGATGGCTTTATTACCATAATATCGCCGATAAAGAACACGCCGGGTGAAAGAGCCGGGTTGTTGGCGGGGGACCGTATTGTGGCGGTGGACGGGGAAGATATTTTTGGAATCAGTACATTCGATGCTGTGAAGCTGCTGCGCGGCCCTGTGGGGAGCGAGGTTAAGCTAGTTATAGACCGGGAAAACGCAGCGGAGCGGCTGAACTTTGATATTATTCGCGGCAATATAATACTCCCCAGTGTCTATCCGCAAATGCTGGATAATAAAATAGGATATATTGAAATTACCACCTTTGACGAACATACAGGCGAAGATTTTTCAATAGCGTTAATGGAGTTGGAAAACCAAGGGATGGAGGGACTTATCCTTGATTTGCGCGACAATCCGGGCGGCTTGCTAAGTGAAGCAGTGAAAGTTGCCCAGGAATTGCTTCCTGCCGGCCCCATAACTCATGTTGTTAACAGGCATGGTGAAATATTAAGCACTTATAACTCATATGGTGTTAAAAAGGCTTATCCCATAACTATATTAGTTAACGGCGCCAGTGCTTCCGCATCCGAGATTATTGCCGGCGCGTTTCAGGATAGCGGCGCCGGAGTAATTGTTGGCACAAAAAGCTACGGAAAAGCAACGGTACAGCACTTGGAGGGACTATCTAACAAAGCCGGTATCCGCTATACTGTGGCCAAGTACCAGACGCCGAGTGGAAGGGATATTCACGAGGTGGGCTTAGAGCCCGATGTTGAAGTTGAGGGATATGATATGCAGCTGCTAAAAGCAATTGAAGTCATTATGGAAAAGCTGTAAAGGGGTAATACTATGGAAATTGCTCCATTTGTGCGGTTATTTCTGGTAACATTTTTTTCTTTCCCTCGAAATGTTTTGTTTTGGGTTGTAATCACTCTTATTGCTATACAGTATAGGAGGATGGCACGTACTGAAATACAACTGCTTGGGCGGTCTAGGTATACCTTTTGGCGGCGAAGCTTTTATTCAGCGCTAACAGGTCTTGCCGGCGGATTTATTGCCAGCTTAATGCTGGTACTATTTGGCATATCATTAACAGAAATTGGCATACGTTATGTCTGGCCTCTGGCCATTTTACTTTTGCTTGTCAATCCACGCTATCTTTGCTTTGCTTATGCCGGCGGGCTAGTGGGACTTATTTCTGCAGCAGTTCAATTGCTGGGCCGCTTCTACCCTGCAATTATTGCGGGTCCCTTAGGTGATATTGCCGGCATTCATATTCCTGGGTTGTTGGCTCTAATTGGCATCCTTCATCTCACAGAGAGTTTTTTAATAGCTGTAAGCGGGCATCTGTTTGCTGCCCCGGTGTTTCTGAAAACCGAGAAAGGCATAGTTGGAGGCTATTCTATGCAAAAGTTCTGGCCTCTTCCTTTGGTAGGAGTAATTGCTGCCGTTCTGCCAGAGGGAGCGACAGAAGCGGCTGAAGCAGTGAAAATGTTTGATTGGTGGCCTTTGTTTGCCGATGCAGTTTCTCCGGGAACCGGGCAATCACTAATGTATGTAATGCTGCCCATCGTAGCAGGGCTGGGCTACGGTGATATGGCTATTTCCTCTGCTCCGCATGAAAAAAGCAAGTCATCATCTTTGAATCTGGCAGCATATAGCTTGGTTCTAATAGCTGCAGCTTTCCTGGCGCTTTTTTATCCCATAGTCACCATTCCTGCTGCTTTGTTTGCTCCAGTTGGACATGAAATACTGATTATTATAGGCAATAAGAGGGAATTTTCTCGTAAGCCGCTATATATTGCTCCGGAGAAAGGAGTTCAGGTGCTGGATGTTTTCCCCTGTTCTCCAGCTGAAAAGGCGGGGCTTAAAGCAGGAGATATTATTCATGCCGTGAACGGATTGCCTGTAGAAAAAAACTGGGGCTTTAATGCGCTGATAAATTCATTTGCTTCTGTTGAGCTGGATGTTGAGCGAGATGCTGCTGATTATTCTATTAACATCTACAACAAGGGTGATGCAGGCATTATCCTAACTCCAGACGAGCATGCTACGAGATATTTACAGTTTAAGCAGCATAACTTATTTTCTGCACTAGCTGAAAAACTCCGCAGTAAAACGCATAATACCTGATTATTTTTCGGGCAGAATATGCTTGAAGGAGGTAGTAATGTGAGCGAAAATAAGGAAACTTTAAGACGTGAGTTGGAGCAGGCCATTACGGAGGCTTCTGAGGCGTTAACTAGGGCACAGCAGTTAATGCAGGCTGACTATGCGTTGGAAAGCGTTGGAGAATTGAAGAAGAAGCAGGAAGTTGAGAAGTTGCCCGAGGAAAACGACGGTAATATTCCTCCTTGGCTGCTGGGTAAGGTTCCAAAGCTGCAATAAAAACATTAAAAAAAACGCCCAATATTGGGCGTTTTGTGGTAACTATATAACACTCCTCTTGCGGAAAAGGACAGTTAGTTAAGTAAGATTTGACTCAAAAAGCTTAGTGAGCGTCTTCTTCTTCAGCGTGCTCGTCTTCTACTTCTTCTTCACCGTGAGCTTCTTCTTCACCGTGAGCTTCTTCTTCACCGTGAGCTTCTTCTTCACCGTGGGCTTCTTCTTCACCGTGAGCTTCTTCTTCACCGTGCACTTCTTCTTCACCATGGGGTGCTTCTTCAACAGGCTTTTGGCCACAACCGGTGGCAAGAACTGTAACCATCATTAAAACAACAAAGAAAATCATCCATTTTTTAAGGTTCATAAGTGTTAGCCTCCCTCTTATTTTCAATTTCGGGTATATCTCTCTTTATTATCCATTATCCGCAAAAGGCAGTTACCTTGTGGCAACGATATCCAATTCAAATTCTACCATTTAATTTATCACATTACAAGAAAAATTAAATTATTTTATTATATGTGTTGTGATCTTTTAATAGAAAGAGCTTTTATAGGAGAAAAATCAATGGAAATATGATATAATGATTACGATTACTGTTAACCCGTGAAGGAGAGGCTTGGCTTATGGGAGAGTTTAAAGTTTACAGTGATTTTCAACCTAAGGGTGACCAGCCACAAGCTATTGACAGCTTGACCAACGGTCTGAATTTGGGGTATAAGCATCAGACTTTGTTGGGCGCTACCGGCTCGGGAAAAACTTTTACCATGGCCAAGCTTATTGAAAGAGTGCAGCGGCCAACGCTGGTGATTGCTCACAATAAGACGTTGGCTGCTCAGCTTTGCGGAGAATTCCGCGAGTTTTTCCCTGAAAACGCTGTTGAATACTTTGTCAGTTACTATGATTATTATCAGCCGGAAGCATATATTCCGCAGACCGATACTTATATTGAAAAGGATTCCTCAATTAACGAGGAAATAGATAAGCTGCGTCATTCTGCCACCAGTGCTTTGTTTGAGCGGCGTGATGTGGTGATTGTGGCCAGTGTTTCTTGTATTTACGGTTTAGGCTCCCCCGAAGAGTACCGCCAGCATGTTGTCTCTTTGAGGGTAGGGATGGAAAAGAGCAGAGATGAAGTGGTGAAGCAGTTGGTGGCTAACCAGTATGACCGCAATGATATGCAGTTAGAGCGAAACCGCTTCCGTGTGCGCGGAGATGTGTTGGAGATATACCCCTCATCCTCCACAGAAAAAGCTGTGCGTATTGAGTTTTTCGGCGATGAAATTGAGCGTATCCGTGAGATTGATACTTTAACGGGAGAAGTTCTTGGCGAGAGAAAGCATGTCGCCATTTTCCCTGCATCCCACTTTGTCACGTCAAGGGAAACATTGCGGGCAGCCATGGATGATATTAGGCTAGAGCTGGACGAGCGGCTTCGCAGCTTGCGCTCACGGGACAGACTGCTGGAGGCACAGCGCCTGGAGCAGCGAACCAGATACGATTTAGAAATGATGGATGAAATCGGCTTTTGCACAGGTATCGAAAACTACTCCCGCCACTTGGACAGAAGGCCGCCGGATAGCCGTCCTTTTACTTTAATAGATTACTTTCCCCAGGATTTTTTGCTTTTAGTTGACGAGTCCCACGTAACACTGCCGCAGGTGCGAGGTATGTACGCCGGAGACCGTTCCCGAAAGGAGACGCTGGTGGAACACGGTTTTAGGCTGCCCTCGGCTTTGGACAACAGGCCGCTGCAGTTTCATGAATTTGAAACGCTGGTCAAGCAGGCGGTATATGTTTCCGCTACGCCAGGTCCGTATGAGTTGGAGCACAGCACGCAGATAGTGGAGCAGATTATCCGCCCCACTGGATTGGTGGATCCGGAGATTTACATTCGTCCAATTAAAGGGCAAATTGATGACCTTTATGGTGAAATACGCTTGCGTGTTGATAAAAAAGAGCGTGTGCTGGTAACTACGCTGACAAAACGTATGGCAGAGGATTTAACCGATTATTTTAAAGAGATGGGTGTGCGGGTACGTTATCTGCATTCGGAGATAAACACGCTGGAACGGATGGAAATTATCCGCGATTTACGTCTGGGAGAATTTGATGTGCTTATAGGTATTAATTTGCTGCGGGAAGGACTGGATTTGCCTGAGGTGTCGCTGGTGGCAATTTTAGACGCAGATAAGGAAGGATTCCTGCGGGCGGAGCGTTCACTAATTCAAACTATCGGGCGAGCTGCCCGTAATGTGAACGGAACTGTTTTAATGTACGCAGATAAAATGACCGATTCCATGCAGCGCGCAATCGACGAGACGAACAGGCGGCGTGAGGTGCAGTTGGAATATAATCTTGTTCACAACATTACGCCGGCAAGTATTTCCAAGGCTGTCCGGGGTGTTATAGAGGCAACTCAAGCAGCAGAGGAAAAGCCTCGCTACGCTGTTTCGGAGAAGACAAAAGATTTAAGTCCGGCTGAAAGAAAAAAAATGATTGCAGGCTGGGAGAAGGAAATGAAGAAAGCGGCTAAAGAGCTTGATTTTGAGCGTGCCGCACAAATGCGTGACTTAATTTATGAAATGCGTAAGCTGAAAACGGAGGAAGAAAGCCATGGAGCCGGATAAAATATTAATTAAAGGTGCGCGGGAGCATAATCTCAAAAATATTGATGTGGAAATTCCCCGTAATAAATTAGTGGTAATTACCGGGGTGTCGGGGTCGGGAAAATCTTCACTAGCTTTTGACACAATCTATGCTGAGGGGCAGCGGCGGTATGTGGAGTCTTTGTCAGCATATGCCCGTCAGTTTTTAGGGCAGATGGATAAGCCGGATGTGGATTATATTGAGGGGCTGTCCCCGGCCATTTCCATTGATCAGAAAACTACTTCACGTAATCCGCGCTCTACGGTGGGTACGGTTACGGAAATATACGACTATTTGCGGCTGCTTTTTGCGCGCATTGGCCATCCCCATTGTCCCCAGTGCAGCATCCATATTGCACAGCAGACGGTGGAGCAGATGGTGGATAGAATTATGCTGCTGCCGGAAAATACTAAAATTCAGGTGTTGGCGCCTTTGGTAAGAGGAAGAAAAGGGGAGCACAGCAAACTCCTAGCCGGAGCTCGGGCCGACGGCTTTGTCCGTGCCCGTGTAGATGGTAAGCTTGTTGAGCTGGAAAATGACATTTCTCTGGAAAAAAACAAGAAGCATACAATAGAGATTGTGGTAGATAGATTGGTCATTCGGGAAGGCTTGGAAAGTCGGCTGGCCGATTCCTTGGAGACTGCGTTAAAGCATGGAAACGGTTTGGTGGGGATTAATATTATTGACGGAGAAGATTTGTTGTTTTCTTCTGCCTTTGCCTGTCCGCAATGCGGTTTTTCCTTCGAGGAGCTGGCGCCGCGGATGTTTTCTTTTAACAGCCCGTATGGTGCATGTCCCCAATGCAGCGGTTTGGGGAATAAAGCGGAAATTGACCCAGATTTAGTTGTGCCGGATAAGCGGCTTACTTTGCTTGAAGGCGCTATTGCACCCTGGCGCGGCAGTCAGGGCTATTACTATCAGCTGCTGGGAGCGGTGGCGGCTCATTTTCAAATTGACATGGATATTCCCTTTGAAAAATTAACTGCCGAACAGCAGCAGCTGCTTTTATGGGGCAGCAGCGAAAGAATTCCCTTTAATTATGAAGATGCGCATGGTCATACGCGCAAATACAACGTGCGATTTGAGGGAGTAGTTCCTAATCTGGAGCGTCGCTATCGGGAAACTACATCAGACCAGATTAGAGAAGAGCTGGAAAGCTATATGTCGCATAATCCTTGCCCCGACTGCGGTGGAAGCCGTTTGAAGCCGGCAAGCTTGGCGGTGACTATTAATGGCAAGAATATTGCGGAAGTGACTGCGTATACAGTGGCAGATACCGCTGTATTTATGGAGCAGCTGATTTTAAGTGAAAAAGAGGAGCAAATAGCTCGTCTGGTATTAAAAGAAATTAAGGAACGACTGGGCTTTTTAAAAAATGTGGGGCTGGAGTACCTGACCTTGGATAGAACGGCGGGGACGCTTTCCGGAGGAGAAGCTCAGCGTATACGCCTTGCTACGCAAATCGGTTCCAGTCTTACCGGGGTATTGTATATTCTTGATGAGCCGAGTATCGGCTTGCATCAGCGTGATAACGCCAGGTTAATTAATACACTGGAAAATTTGCGTAACCTGGGCAATACCGTTATTGTGGTAGAGCATGATGAGGAAACAATAACAAAAGCTGATTATGTGCTTGATATAGGGCCCGGCGCCGGTGCTTGGGGCGGCAGAGTGGTGGCTCAGGGGACAGTGGACGAAATTAAAAAGGTTGAAGAGTCCGTCACCGGCCAGTATCTTGTCGGCAAAAAGAAGATTGAAGTTCCGGCTGTAAGGCGTCGTCCCACCGGCAACATATTGCGGATTGCCGGTGCACGTGCACACAATCTGAAAAATTTAGATGTAGATGTCCCCCTTGGAGTTTTCACTTGCGTTACCGGTGTGTCTGGTTCGGGTAAAAGTACGCTAATTAACGAAATTCTTTACAAACGGCTGGCTATGGAGCTGCATAACTCCCGGCAAAAGCCGGCCGAGCATGATAGTGTGTCCGGCTTAAATTATCTGGATAAAGTAATTGAAGTGGATCAGTCTCCCATCGGACGTACGCCCCGTTCCAACCCGGCAACATATACAGGGGTTTTTGACCATGTAAGAGAGTTGTTTTCTCAAACGAATGAAGGTAAAATGCGCGGTTATAAGACGGGAAGGTTTAGCTTTAACGTAAAAGGTGGCCGCTGTGAAGCATGCCGCGGAGATGGAATTCTGCGCATAGAAATGCACTTCCTCCCTGATGTTTATGTGCCTTGCGAAATTTGCCACGGGAAGCGTTATAACAGAGAAACGCTGGAGGTCCGTTATAAAGGGAAAAACATTGCAGATGTTTTGCAGATGACTGTAAGCGAAGCGTTGGAATTCTTTGATGCTATTCCCCGCATAAAAAGGAAACTACAAACAATTTATGATGTGGGCCTTGGCTATATACGTTTGGGCCAACCTGCCACAACTCTTTCCGGCGGTGAAGCGCAGCGTGTTAAGCTGGCTACGGAGCTGTCTCGGAGAAGCAACGGAAAAACTTTATACATCCTGGATGAACCTACTACCGGCTTGCATAGTGATGATATCAATAAGCTGCTTATTATTCTGGATAGGCTGGTGGAAAACGGAGACAGTGTTCTGGTTATTGAGCATAACTTGGATGTGATAAAGCGGGCTGACTACCTAATTGACTTGGGGCCAGAAGGAGGAGCCGCAGGCGGCCGGATTGTTGCTGTCGGCACTCCAGAGGAAGTGGCCAAGGTGCGGGAGTCGCACACAGGGCAGTTTTTAGCGAAAATGCTGTAGGTATAGCCTAATTTGGAGGGTATATGAATAACAGTAATCTTGATGCTGTGACGCAAAAGCTGGAGCGCTTGCCGCGCCGCCCCGGCGTTTATCTAATGAAGGACAATAAAGGCAAAATTATTTATGTGGGGAAAGCTGTGGATTTGCGTCAGCGTGTCCGCTCTTATTTTCAGCAAAGTCAGCAACTTTCTTCAAAAGTACGGGCTATGGTGGAGCGTATTGCGGATTTGGACTACACAGTTACAGATACCGAAGTGGAAGCGCTAATTTTGGAGAGCAATTTAATTAAAGAGTATAGGCCGCGCTATAATATTAACCTCAAAGATGATAAGCAGTATCCTTATTTACGTGTTACCGTTCAAGAAGCTTTTCCCCGCATTCATATGACCCGCCGTGTAGAGAAGGATGGCTCGGCTTACTTTGGCCCTTATACTAACGCCGGTGCGGTGAAAGAGACAATCCGCCTGATTAGACGCCTTTTTCCGCTGCGGCATTGCCGCGGAACGGTGGCTTCGGAGAAAACACGCCGTGCTTGTCTTAACAGGCATATAGGCCGTTGTTTAGCGCCCTGTGCAGGGGAAATTTCTGCAGAGGAATACCGAAAGCTGGTGGACGAAGTTCTTCTTTTTTTGGAAGGAAAGGAAGAAAAGCTTCTGCGGGAGCTAGCCGCTCGTATGGCAGAAGCGGCAGAAAACATGGAGTTTGAAAAAGCCGCACGGCTGCGTGATCAGCACAGGGCGGTGCAGGCAATTACGGAGAAACAAAAAATTGTTGTTTCCGATGGTGGCGACAGGGATATTTTAGCGCTGGCCGCCGCGCAGAATCAGGGCTGTGTTCAGTTGTTTTCAGTTCGTGGCGGGAAGCTAACAGGCAGAGAACACTTTCTGGTAACTAATCCTAACGAAGAAGAAGCGGGAGAATTGCTGGCCGCATTTTTACGACAATACTATAACCATACCGGGTTTATCCCGTCAGAAATTTTGCTCTCCCAACCGATTCCAGACAAGAACTTGCTTGAGGAATGGCTGCGCCGCGGCCGGAGCCGCGTTAGCATCGGCGTGCCGCAGCGCGGAGCTAAAAAAGAATTAGTCCGTTTAGCGTTAGACAATGCAAAAATGTTTCTGGAAGAAGAGCTGTTACGGGAAAAACTCCGCGATCCTCAAAGGGCTTTGGCGGACTTGACTGCGGAATTGGAGCTTTCCGAGCATCCTTATCGGATTGAAGGCTATGATATATCGCATTTGAGCGGAGAGGGGACTGTGGCGGCCATGGTTGTTTTTCAAAACGGCGTGCCTCTGCCCCGGGACTACAGGCGCTTCCGTGTCCGCTCCGTGGATAAGCCTGATGATTATGCGTCATTGCGTGAAGCGGTGCAGCGAAGGTTTGCCCGCTTGGTTGATGCCAAGGATGACCAGGAATTATTGGCGGTTGCCGGGGATGATTCCTTTATGCTTGTCCCTGATTTAATGCTCATTGACGGAGGGCCCGGGCAGCTAAGTGCTGTGAAGCAGGTTTTGGCGGAAATCGGCTTCAATCATTTACCTGTAGTTTCCTTGGCCAAAGCCGAAGAAATCATATATTTTGGGAATAGCCGGCAGCCATTGTCATTGCCCAAAACTTCCCCGGCGCTACAGCTGTTGCAGCGGATTAGGGATGAAGCTCACCGCTTTGTGGTCACATACCAGAGAACTCTGCGCAAGCAAAGCAAGCGGGGCTCCACACTATTAGATATCCCGGGAATAGGGGAAAAACGCCGCAAGGCTTTGCTTAAACATTTTGGCAGTATTGCCAAAATACGCGGTGCGTCAGTAGAAGAGTTGGCTGCGGTTGACGGATTGAATCATTCATTGGCCACTATGCTATATGCTTATTTTCATGACGGTCATGATGAAATCAGCGAGCAGGAGTAAATACTTTTTCGGCAAAGCGGGCGGCAAATTTTTCAGCAGCTTGTTTGCGCAGGATGTTGTCCGCTTTAAGGGGATTGTTGAATTTTTTAAGATACAGGACATGCCCCAGTTCATGGAGCAGGTCGTAAAGCTGTATATGGTAATTGGCGCTGCCGGCACCGCAAATTATTGTATGAGATGATGACAGATAGTAGGTGGAGCGGGGTAAATTGTAGTCAAGGCTGTATATATGCAGAGGGTTTCCGCTTAGTGAGAGCTTCGAAAGCATTCTTTCGCGGGCAACAATATTAAGCGCATGATCTATTGTATCCAAACAAAGAGCTTTCTCCTTGTTAAGGGGCTTGAAAATAGACAGAAAGAAGTAGGCATCTACTAAGTGTTTGCATGATGTATGAAAAAGACTGTTTTGTTCATGCAATGAGTACTGTCGTCTTTGGGGAAGAGTTGACATTAGATGGTGAATAACAAACAGACGGGCTCCCTGTACTCCGCAGGCTAATAGCACATTGTTCTCCTTGCGGTATGTGTGGCTGTCCATGAGGCTGTTCCATATTTCCTGCAGCTCCTCTCTCTCAAGTGCAAGAAGTGGAATACCGTAGCTGCTTTCTAGAGAGCTCTCTTCCAGTGTTTCTAATAGACCTTGCAAATAGTTGGCACCCCATTGTATCGGTTCCGCAAGCAAGAACTCTTTATATACCACGGGACATATCTCCTTTGCTAATTAAGGTCACAAATCCGCCTTGTTTTAGTATTATGGAATTAAAGAAAAATATGTTCTGGAAATGGAGGTAATTGAGGAGGATAACGGGAGGAAAGCGTCGAAAACAAGCAGATAATGCAGGAATAATTTAGCAGGGAGAGAGGTGAGTTGCTTGCGGGGACTAATCTGGCGGTGGGTTTTAAATGCAGCGGCGTTATATGCCACGGCCTATTTAATTGACGGAATCACAATTGCTGGTTTTGGCGCCGCTTTGGTAGCAGCTTTAGTTTGGGGATTGGTTAACACATTAATCCGCCCTGTCATTAATCTAGTTACGTTGCCCATTAATATTATAACTGTGGGATTATTTACCTTTGTCGTAAACGGTTTTTTATTGCGGGTGGTAGCTGATGTTGTAAACGGGTTCGCCGTTAACAATTTTTGGGCAGGTGTTATTGGCGCCCTCGTCCTCTCTGTATTCAGCAGCGTATTGAGTGCCGTAATAATTGACAAGTAATATAGCTTGCCTGCACTTTGAGCTGTAGGAGTATTGGCATTTAAATTAATCTGTGAAAGTTCCTCCCTAATACGGGCAGGAGCTTTCTTATTTAATTTTCTTGTTAAAAGTTTTTAGCTTCTGGAATTCTGTGCAGAACTCGTGATATGATAAGGGTTGGAAGAGGTGAAGATGTTGTCTTTTAAACTTCTGGCATTAGATCTTGATGATACGCTGCTGAATGAAGAGTTTTGCGTTTCTGAAGAAAACCGCTGCGCTTTAATGCGCACAGCAAAAAGCGGCGTATTAGTGACGCTGGCAACGGGAAGAATGTTTCGTTCTGCCGTTCCTTTTGCCCGGCAACTGGAAATCGATTTGCCGTTAATTACGTATCACGGAGCATTAATCCGCACTGCCGGTGAAGAGAAAACTCTCTATCATCAGCCTGTTTCTTTGGACATTGCCAAGGAGGTTTCTGCCATTGCCAGAGAAGGCGGATACCACCTTAATGCATATATTAATGACGAACTATTTGTGGCAGAGGAAAATGAGCTTTCCAGGTATTATCAAAGCATTGCGCAGGTTAAAGTAAAAGCTGTTGGTAGTTTAGAGTCTTTTTTGGAGACTCCGCCTACAAAACTAACAATAATAAATTGTGACGGGAAGCTTGAGCAATTGAAAAATGAATTGGCTGCGCGCTTCTCGGAACAGCTCTCTATTACAGTTTCCAGGCCGTATTTTTTAGAGATTACAGACAAATTAGCAACAAAGGGGCAGGCCCTGAAATTCCTTGCAGATATGCATAATATCCCCCGTGAGCAGGTGGCTGCTGTGGGAGACAGCTATAATGATTTGGACATGCTGGAGTATGCTGGTACCGGAGTTGCTGTTGCCAATGCTAGGGATGAAGTAAAGGCAGTGGCCGATGTAATTACTTCTTCAAATACGGAGCATGGTGTTGCGGCATTTGTAAAGCGGTATCTTTTCAATGGCAAGGAGGAGCATAGTGATTAACGAAAAAGTAATAAGAGACAACGCCAGGAAAAGGATGAAAGGTTTTTGCCGTGTTTGTCCCCGTTGTGACGGCAAGGCTTGTGCAGGTGAGGTGCCCGGCATGGGAGGATTGCTCACAGGCTCGGCGTTCATAAATAATATAGAAGCATTGGCAATGTATAATATTAATATGCGGACAATACATCAGGTAGATTGCCCGGATTTGTCGGTAAAGTTATTTAATAAAGTATTTAGTACGCCTATATTTGTGGCTCCGTTAACAGGAGCGTCCTACAATATGGGCGGTTCGCTGTCTGAGCTTGAAATGGCACATTGTCTGGTTAAAGGAGCCGAAGCAGCAGCTTCGCTCTCTTTTACAGGAGACGGCGCTGAAAATGAAATCTATGAAGCTGGCATTAATGCTGTTAGTGCAGCCGGCGGCTTGGGGATCCCCATTATTAAGCCGCGGACACAGGATGAGATTGAGCTGAGAATCCGGGCTGCGGAGGAAGCTGGAGCCCTGGCCGTAGGTATTGATATTGACGGTGCGGGACTGGTGACTATGGCTATGAAAGGAAATCCGGTATCCCCTAAGAATTTTTATCAACTGCGGCAGCTAGTTAAAATGACAAGTTTGCCGTTTGTTATTAAAGGCATAATGACTGCACAAGAGGCTGAAATGGCTGTTGAGGCCGGCGCGGCAGGTATTGTCGTTTCAAACCACGGAGGTCGGGTTCTTGACTGTACTCCCGGTGTGGCTGATGTTTTGCCGGAAGTTGTTGAACGTGTTAAGGGTGAAATCTTTATTTTTGCCGACGGCGGTGTTCGCAACGGCATTGATGCTTTAAAAATGCTGGCATTGGGCGCGAACGCTGTTTTAGTAGGCCGCCCTGCCTTATGGGGTGCTTTTGGCGGCGGACGTGAAGGTGTTAAGGCTGTGTTAGAGAAGATGACAGCAGAATTGAAACACGGAATGCTGATGACGGGTTGTGCCAATGTTTTAGCTGTTGACTACCATGTTATTTATTAGATAGCAATATATTTTGGGTACACTACCGTTAGGGAGGTGCCTATTATTGAGTAAAGGGATTCAGGTTATTGCTGATTATCATACACACACAATATATAGCCATGGTAAAGGAACGATTGAAGAAAATGTTATTGCCGCGTTAGGCAAAGGACTTCATAAAGTGGGGATAACCGATCACGGCCCAGGACACTTGTTTATAGGAATTAAGGGTGTTTCTGCTTTTCGGCAAATGCAGCTTGAGATTAAAAAACTGCGGGAAAAGTATCCTCAAATAGAGATTCTCTTAGGTGTGGAGGCCAATATTGTTGACTCTGATGGAACCATTGATGTTTCCACAGAAATCTTGCGTGAGCTTGATTTGTTGTTATTAGGTTATCATAAGCTGGTGAAGCCGCGCAGCTTACTAGCTGCTTCTCATGGTGTGCGAAATTTTATATCCGGTTGGACGGGCAGGTCGTCGGCAAAGCTTCGTCGGCAGAATACGGCTGCAGTTACAGCTGCGGTACGGAGGTACCCTGTTTATGCAATTACCCATCCTGGTTTGCACATTGATATTAATACAGAAGAACTAGCCTATGTTTGCAAGGAAAACGGTACTATGCTGGAAATAAACAGCTCCTACGGCAAAAAGCTTGACCCATATATTAAGGCTGCACTTCCTTCAGGTGTGAACTTTGTTGTTAATAGTGATGCTCATACTCCGCAAAGAGTGGGCGATTTTTCAGAGGCTTATAATCTGGTGCAAAGGCTTGAGGTGCCACACTCACGCATTGCTAACGCAGTTTATTAAAAAAGAAGGACATTTAAAGTCTAAAAAGGAATTTAACCTATAGTATGTGTTATGGAAGGGGTACAGCAGTGAAAAATATCCGGTTTGTAATTATTACCGGGCAATCAGGTGCGGGGAAGAGTCAAGCTGTTCATAGCTTCGAAGATTTAGGCTATTTCTGTATTGATAATCTGCCGCCTGTGTTAATCTCAAAGTTTGCGGAAGTTGCTATGCAGTCAGACGGCAAGATTAACCGTATAGCTCTTGTCTCAGATATTAGGGGCGGCGATTTTTTCCCCAGCTTGCATGAAGCTCTGCAAATATTGCGGGAGGAGACTCTCGATTACGAAATTTTGTTCTTAGAAGCAGATGATGATGTGCTGATTCGTCGTTTTAAAGAGACGAGGCGGCGCCATCCTCTGGCATCCTTGGGAAGTATTACCGAGGGTATAAAAGAAGAGCGGAAGCTTTTGGCGGAAATTCGAAGCCAGGCTGACAAAATAATTGACACCACCAACTTATCTCCACAGCAGCTGAAGGAAGAAATCACTTCTTTATATGCACAGGGCAGCGAAGAGGAGAATATACTGATTACTCTGGTAGCTTTCGGTTTTAAGTACGGTGTGCCGTTGGACTCTGATTTAGTTTTTGATGTGCGTTTTTTGCCAAACCCACATTACGTGGAAAATCTGCGTCCTCTTACCGGCTGCGATGAAGCAGTGAAGGAATATATTTGGAAATGGGCTCTTACTCATAAATTCTTTCAGAAGCTAAGTGATATGGTGGAATTTCTCGTTCCGTGCTATATTAAAGAGGGGAAAACCCACCTGGTTATTTCTGTAGGCTGTACAGGCGGCAAGCATCGTTCCGTGGCTATTGCCAATGAACTGGGAAAAGTCCTGAAGGGCAAAAACTACAAAGTAATTATAGAGTATAGGGATATTTCAAAAGCCTGAGGAGATTGAACATGAAAATAGCCAATTTTTTTGCTAGCCTTGGTGCTGGAGCCTTGTCTCGAATAATGCCTGACAAAAAGGTGATTGAAACAATAACTAATGCCGAAGATGAGCGGGTATGGGAGGCACTGTATCAACGATACTGTGTTAGCGGCGGTCCTCGCATTGCCGCCATTGGTGGGGGAACAGGGCTCGCCATGCTGCTTAGAGGCTTAAAAAAATATAGTGCCAATCTGTCGGCTATTGTAAACGTAACCGATGACGGAGGAAGTTCCGGCAGGCTCCGTGAGGATTTGGGCATACTGCCCCCCGGGGATATACGTAATTGCTTGCTTGCTTTAGCCGATACCGAACCATTACTGGAAAAAGTGTTTCAATATCGGTTTGCCGGAGGCGAAGGACTGGCCGGTCATAGTCTTGGCAACCTCTTTTTGGCGGCGCTAACAAAAGAATTTGGTTTTGAGGGAGCTGTTATTGCCGCAAGCAAGGTGCTGGCCGTTAAAGGTGATGTATTGCCTGTTACGTTGGCTAATCTTAATCTCGTAGCCCAACTTGCCGACGGGTCTGAAGTGTGCGGCGAAAGTCAAATCTCCTCGCAGCAATCAAGGATAAGAAGTTTGCGTTTGGAGCCTGAAACATCTTATGTCTATCCATTGGCTAATCAAGCAATACGAGAAGCTGAGATTGTTGTAGCAGGCCCCGGCAGTTTATACACCAGTGTTTTGGCTAACATGCTTGTACCCGGGGTAAGCAGAGCCATGAGGGAAAGCAGTGCGCGTAAGGTATATATTTGCAATGTCATGACACAGCCGGGCGAGACTGACGGCTTTACTGCCGCAGATCACTTGCAGGTGCTTTATGACCATGTTGGATCAGGTTTATTTGATACGGTTATCATCAATAATAACTTGCAGATTAAGCAGCCTTTGCTAAAAAAATATCTGGAAGAAGGGGCAGAACCGGTAGTCCCTGATATTGGTCGACTGCATAATATGGGGGTTAATGTTGTTGCGGCTGATTTACTTTCACCGCATGAACTTGTTCGCCATAACCCAGACAAGTTGGCGCATTTAATTCTACAGCAAACCGCAGTGTTTCGCAGAAGTTTTGAAGATACTTTTCCCGGCAGCTATGAGCTCGAAGAAGTGCGTGGGAGGGAGTGTGCTTCATGACATATGCCTTAGGGGCAAAAAATGAATTAGCCAGACGGGATTTAGGGAAAACCTGTTGTGGAATTGCCGAGCTTGCGGCGTTTATTAGGTTAGGTGGCAATATTCAAATAGCCGGCAAAAGAATGGCTTTAAATGTTGTAACATCAAATCCCGCCATCGCCAGAAGAATATTTAGTTTGTTTAAATGCATCTTTGATCTCAATTCCGAAGTATTGGTGCGAAGAAAAATTCGCTTAAAAAAAAATAATGTATATTTAATTCGCGTATCTGAGTCTTTAAAAGTCAGAGAAGTCTTAAGCCGAATAGGATTGATGAAGGACGGTGTGCCTGTTCAGGAAATGGACGAGCGTACTGTAAAAAGCAAGTGTTGTCGCCGTGCTTATTTGCGTGCGGCTTTTTTAGCTTCCGGCTCTGTTTCTAACCCGGAAAACTCGTATCACTTGGAGATTTACACCGACTATCAAAATCATGCGGAAGAACTGGCCTTATTAATAGATTCATTTGGGTTTAAAACAAAGGTTGCATCACGTAAAAACGGCTATTTTGCTTATATAAAAGATAGTGAGCAAATTGTTGGCTTTTTAAATGTAATCGGCGCGCATTCCGCGTTGTTGAATTTTGAAAATATTAGAATACTAAAAGGAATTCGTAATAAAATTAACCGACTAATTAATTTTGAGACAGCTAATGTGAATAAGACAGTGGATGCTGCTGTGAAGCAGGCAGAGTATATCCGTATTATTGAAGAGCAGTCCGGCCTTTCTTTACTAGATGCCCCGCTGCGCCGGCTAGCTGAGCTTCGTTTGAATAATCCGGAAGCGAGCTTGCAGGAACTGGGTCAAATGTTAAATCCGCCACTAAGTAAGTCTGGTGTTAATCATCGGATGAGAAAGCTGGAAAGAATAGCTGAACAAATGCTAAAAAATAAAAAATAGATATTGCGGCGGTCGCGGAAACCCGCCTTAAAAAACTAAGGAGTGTTTATTAATGAGTAGTCATGAGTTTGCAGCACTAGGGAAAAAGGTTTCGGAGCCTTGTCGCCGGCTGGAGGTTTTCCCAAAGCCGAGCGGTGTGGAGACCATTATTCTTGAAAGTGATGAGGTAACCAGCCTGTGCCCGGTTACCGGGCAGCCCGATTGGGAAACGGTTATTATTGAATATGTGCCGGATAAGCTTTGCCTGGAGAGTAAAAGTCTAAAGCTTTATTTATGGAGTTTTCGTGATGAGGGAGTTTTTTGCGAAGCGCTTGCCTCAAAGATTGCTCAAGATGTTGAGTCAGCCTGTGAGCCGCATAGCTGTAAGGTCACAGTGATTCAAAAGCCCCGCGGCGGCATTAAGATAACAGCCAGTGCGCTTACAGGAAAAGGAGCAGCGGGAGAATAAGTGGATGCGCATCTGCAAATACCCTGTTAATATTTTTATAAATCTGGCAGGAATTTCTCTGCTTTTGTAGAATAATTGGCACTGCAGTATTCGCCAGTACTTGGCGATATTTTTTGCTGTAATCAGCTAATTTTGAGCAGCAAGGTACTATTAGCCGCTATTATTTACATATGAGGGGGTTTTTATAATGACAGTAAGGCTTGGGATAAATGGGTTTGGCAGGGTTGGCCGCTCATGCATAAGGATTGCGTTGGACTACCCCGGCATTGAATTAGTTGCTTTTAACAGCACGCGTGATCCTAAATTGTTAGCCCATCTTTTAAAGTACGACTCTCTCTATGGCCGTTTGCCTTTTGATGTAGAGATTGGTGACGGAGCATTGATTGTGAACGGTAAAGAAATTAAAATATTGGCTGATCGTGATCCCGGCAATTTAAAATGGGGCGATTATGGTGTAGATGTTGTTATTGAAGCGACCGGTGCATTTAACAGTGCTGCGGAAGCGGGCAAGCAGCTGGGTGGTTCGGCAAAAAAGCTTATTATAACCGCTCCCGGCAAAGGAGTGGATGCTACAATTGTTATGGGTGTCAACCACGAGGAATATAACCCAGAGACGCACCACATTATTTCCAACGCTTCTTGTACCACCAATTGTCTGGCACCAGTCTGCAAAGTTTTGGATGATAAGTTTGGCTTTGTGAAGGGTTTAATGACTACCATTCATGCGTATACTAATGACCAAAGGATTCTGGATTTGCCGCATAAAGATTTGCGCCGTGCACGTGCCGCCGCATTATCTATAATCCCCACTACTACTGGAGCCGCCAGGGCTGTTTCCATGGTATTGCCGGGGATAAGCGGCAAAATAGACGGGTTTGCTGTTCGTGTGCCGACTCCAACAGTATCTCTTGTGGATTTGACTGCTGAATTAAGCTGTAATGTGACTGCTGAAGAAGTAAACGAGGCGTTTTTAGAGGCAGCTGAGGGGCCGTTAAATGGCATACTGGGAGTATCTTATGAGCCGTTGGTCTCTGTGGATTATCAAGGGGATTCGCGCTCCAGTGTTGTCGATGCCCTTTCAACCATGGTTGTTGATGGGAATATGGTTAAAGTGGTTTCCTGGTATGATAATGAATGGGCTTATTCTTCTAGGGTTATAGATCTTGCGGCGTATATCGCATCTAAGTAGATTATTAACCACATCTATGTGGAGGTGTCATAGTGGCGAAAAAGACTGTAAGGGATTTATCATTGGCGGGCAAAAAGGTTTTTGCCCGCGTTGACTTTAATGTCCCGAGAAATGGAACGGGAGAAATTATTAACGATACAAAAATTAAAGCAGCTTTGCCAACAATAGAGTATATATTGGCAGAAGGAGCCGCCTTAATTCTTGCAAGTCATCTGGGGCGTCCAAAGGGACAAGTAAAAGATGAACTGCGTCTGGATTCGGTGGCAAAGAGGCTGTCTGAGCTTCTTGGCCGGAAGATTCACAAGGCAGATGAGGTGGTGGGTCCAAAGGTTACCGAGGCTGCCGCCGGGCTTGCTCCGGGAGATATTCTCTTGCTGGAAAATGTCCGCTTTCATCCGGGTGAGGCAAAGAACGAACCGGAGCTGGCTAAAGCTTTTTCTGATTTAGCAGACATCTTTGTTTCAGATGCATTTGGGACAGCACACCGAGCTCATGCGTCCAATGCAGGTATTGCTGCTCACCTGCCCTCTGCAGCCGGATTTTTAATGATTGAAGAGATAGAGAATTTGTCAAAAAGCTTACATAGCGCAAAAAGACCGCTGGTAGTTATCATCGGCGGTAACAAAATTGCTGACAAGATAAGCGTCTTAAAAAATTTCCTGGAGATTGCAGATACCATTCTCTTAGGTGGCGGCATGGCCAATACTTTTTTAAGAGCCAAAGGGTGCAATATGGGAAAGTCTTTGTTTGAAGAAGACAAGCTATCCCAAGCTTCAGAAATTATGCAGCTGGCTGAGAACAAAGGGGTAAATCTCTACCTTCCAGTTGACGTAGTGGTGGGCGAGAACTTAAGCGTCGATGCAGCAGCGGAGGCTGCTGCAGTTGAAGCTATCCCTGAAGGGAAAATGGCGCTGGATATTGGTCCAATAACACGGGAAGTCTATGCCGATTTAATCGGTAAGGCCGGTACGGTTGTTTGGAACGGCCCTCTTGGCGTTTTTGAATTTGAGCAATTTGCCTCGCTTCAACTTATAAGCTTTGGCAACCCTGTCCCTTGCTCTTATAGCGAGGTTTGCAGGAAGATTGAA
>DLMZ01000006.1:6536-6811 GCA_002479415.1 Firmicutes bacterium UBA7523 | reverse complement strand
TTTTTGAATTTGAGCAATTTGCCCAAGGAACTATAGCTGTAGCTGAAGCTGTAGCTAGTTCATCGGCATTCACAGTCGTCGGCGGCGGAGATATGGTGGCCGCAGTTGAGAAAGCTGGAGTCGCCCATAAAATCTCTCACCTTTCTACAGGCGGAGGGGCGACGCTGGAATTCTGGGAAGGCAAGGAACTTCCCGGTATTGCTGCACTAGAGGACAAATAACGGGGGACTAGTAAATATGCGTACACCGATTATTGCTGCAAACTGGAAAATGCA
>DLMZ01000006.1:5744-6256 GCA_002479415.1 Firmicutes bacterium UBA7523 | reverse complement strand
GCTTAGCAGTATAAACGATATTTGCCGTGAAAATGGGTTGCGGCTGGGAGCGCAAAATATGCATTGGGAATCAATGGGCGCTTTTACCGGCGAGGTTTCGCCGTTGTTGTTAAAGGATATCGGTGTTCAATTTGTAATTTGCGGCCATTCCGAAAGACGTCAGCTTTTTGGGGAAACAGACCAGCAGATTGCTCGTAAGATTAAGGCGGCATTTGCTGCAAAAATAATACCCATTCTTTGTGTGGGAGAAACACTTCAGCAGCGGCAGGCCGGTCAAACAGCGGCCGTTGTGGAGGAGCAGACCGCTATAGCCTTAGACGGGCTTGATCCGTCTCAGGTTCGGCGCTTGGTTATCGCCTATGAGCCGGTTTGGGCTATTGGCAGCGGATTAGCTGCTTCAGGAGCCGATGCCGGAGCTGTGGCACAGCAGATTCGCAAGCTGATTGGCGAAATGTACAGCTTAAGTGTTGCTCGTGATGTCCGCATTCAATATGGCGGCAGTGTTAAGCCTG
>DLMZ01000006.1:0-5590 GCA_002479415.1 Firmicutes bacterium UBA7523 | reverse complement strand
GGCGGCAGTGTTAAGCCTGATAATATTATGGAATTTATGGGTGAACCGGAAATTGACGGGGCTCTAGTTGGCGGCGCCAGTCTTGATGCGGCAACGTTTGCCGGCCTCGTTAATGCCGTATTTGGAGGAAAAGATCAATGAGCCGTCCCAAACCACTTTTGTTAGCAATTTTAGACGGCTGGGGGTTGGGCAGAAGAAAGCTGGGGAACGCCATTGTCCAGGCAAAAACTCCATTCTACGATATGCTTGTGCAGAACTACCCTTTTGCCCGTCTTGCCGCCAACGGCGAAGAAGTGGGATTGCCTAAAGGGCAAATGGGTAATTCAGAAGTAGGGCATTTGAATATGGGTGCCGGTCGCATAGTTTATCAAGAACTAACGCGGATAACAAAGAGTATTGAGCAGGGGGATTTTTTTAATAACCCTGCTTTGCTTGCTGCTATAGATACTGTTATTAATAATAAGTCATCCTTGCACTTAATGGGGCTCGTTTCTGATGGCGGTGTCCACAGTCATCTTTCACATTTGTTCGCGCTGCTGACAATGGCTAAAAATGCCGGATTAGAAAAAGTTTATATACATGTTGTTCTAGACGGGCGCGATGTGGCCCCTACCAGCGCTAGGGAATATCTTAATTCCTTAGAAGAAAAAATGACGGAGCTGGGAATTGGTCAAGTAGCTACAGTATCCGGCCGTTATTATACTATGGATAGAGACAGGCGTTGGGAAAGAGTTGAGTTAGCTTACCGTGCCATGGTGCACGGAGAAGGGGAAATGGCTGCTGGGTCGCTTCATGCGTTGGATGCGGCGTACGAGCGGGAAGAAAACGATGAGTTTGTTTTGCCCACAGTAATCCTTGATAAATGGGGACGACCTACGTCAAAGATTTGTGGCGAAGACGCCATAATCTTTTTTAATTTCCGTCCCGACAGAGCAAGGCAAATTACCTGCGCTTTTACTGAGGAATCTTTTTCTCAGTTTAATCGCGGCGCTTCTCCGCCGTTACCTTACTTTGTCTGCTTAACTCAATATGATGTTAAAATTAACGTGCCGGTAGCTTTTCCGCCGGAGCATCCTGAGAATACTTTGGGAGAAGTGCTGGGAATTACCGGGTTAAAGCAGCTGCGAATTGCTGAGACGGAGAAATATGCCCATGTCACCTTTTTTTTCAGCGGCGGTTCCGAGGAGAAATTTCCTGGGGAAGAGAGGGTATTAGTTCCTTCACCCAAAGTGCCAACATACAATCTGCAGCCGGAAATGAGCGCGCCAGATCTCACAGCGCGCGTTCTTGAAGAAATAGATAAAGATTATTTTGACGTAATAATTCTCAACTATGCTAATGCCGACATGGTGGGCCATACCGGAGTACTGGATGCAGCAGTTACTGCCATAGAAACAGTGGATAGCTGTCTTAGTCGGGTTGTAGAGGCTGTCTTGGCAAAAGGCGGTGCCGCCATAGTTACTTCCGACCACGGCAATGCTGAGCAAATGACTTTTGGGCGCAGCAAGAAGCCTTTCACTGCTCATACTTCTAATCCTGTCCCCTTTATCTTAGTTTCAAACACACCCCATAGACTGCATAAGACTGGGATTCTATCTGATATTGCACCAACGATATTAGAGCTCTTAGATGTGCAAAAGCCTGAAGAAATGACTGCCAACTCTCTGCTTATTAAAGCTGATAAGGATAAAAATAATTAGTTCTACGAGGAGGATACGCATGACTAACATTATCGAAATATTTGCTCGCGAAATTCTGGATTCACGCGGCAACCCAACTGTAGAGGTGGATGTACTGCTGGCCAGCGGCGCATTTGGCAGGGCAGCCGTTCCCTCTGGAGCCAGTACCGGCGCTTTTGAGGCAGCGGAGCTTCGCGACGGTGACAGCAAGCGTTATTTGGGCAAAGGGGTTTTAAAGGCAGTAAAAAATGTAAACGAAATAATAGCTCCCGCCTTAGGTGACATGGATGCATTGAACCAAGCCGCCATTGATAAAAGATTAATTGAGCTGGACGGGACAGAAAATAAATCAAAGCTTGGTGCCAATGCTATTCTTGGCGTATCTATGGCGGTAGCCAAAGCGGCCGCAGCGGCACTTAATGTTCCTCTCTACCGGTACTTGGGCGGAGTAAGCACACAATTGCTGCCGGTGCCGATGATGAACATTATTAACGGCGGACAGCATGCCGACAACAATGTAGATATCCAAGAATTTATGATTTTGCCTGTGGGGGCAAGCAGCTTTGCAGAAGCACTGCGCATGGGTACCGAAGTTTTTCACCATTTGAAAAAAGTGCTTCAGTCTCAAGGCCTCAATACTGCGGTTGGAGACGAGGGAGGGTTCGCGCCTAACCTTGCTTCTAATGAAGCTGCACTGGAAGTTATTATGCGCGCTGTGGAGTCAGCAGGCTATCGTCCTGGAATTGACATTGTTCTTGCTTTAGATGTGGCGGCCACAGAAATCTATAAAGACGGCATTTACCATCTGGCAGGTGAAGGGCTGCAAAAAACAGCTTCGGAAATGATAGATTATTATACAGGCTTAATTTCCTCTTATCCCATAGTTTCCATTGAAGACGGATTGTCCGAAGATGATTGGGACGGTTGGGGTGAAATGACAAGAAGATTGGGAGGAAAAGTTCAATTAGTAGGCGACGATTTATTTGTAACTAATATGGAAAGACTGCAAAAAGGCATAGACCAGGCTACTGCCAACTCTATTCTTATTAAGCTTAACCAAATAGGTACCGTATCAGAAACTATAGATTGCATTTCCTTGGCTCAGAGTAACCGCTATAATGCCGTGATTTCCCACCGTTCAGGTGAAACCGATGACGCTACTATTGCAGACTTGGCAGTGGCAACAGGTGCGGGGCAGATTAAAACCGGCGCTCCTTCCAGAGTAGACCGAGTAGCCAAATATAATCAGCTGTTAAGAATTGAGGAAGAATTAAGTGAAAGCGCTCGATTCGCTGGGGCAGAGCCTTTTGCCCATTATCTGAGGAGCTAAACACAAGGAGCTAAACTGTCATGTTGTTTTTTATGCGCTGCTGTGATAAAATACTTAATGGTTCAGGCTCCATATAATTTTTTAAAGGAGGTTCCAATATGACATTAGCATTGAATATAATATTTCTCATAGCTTCAATAGGGCTTATTGCATCTGTGTTGCTGCAATCAAGCAAATCTTCCGGTTTGTCTGGTTCGCTTGGCGGTGGCTCGCAGACCATGTTTGGCAAAAAGAAAGGAATCGAGGACTTTCTGTCTAAGCTAACCATTGTCTTTGCTGTATTGTTCGTCGTCTTAGCTATTGCGTTAACTTCTCTAATCGCTTAACCCGCGGGGCGGGATTAAGATAGTTACTAACAAGGGAGGCGATACTAAAAATGGGTATGGACACACTTATTTATTTGGCCCCTGCCGCAGGGCTGGTGGGCCTGCTGTTTGCTTTTTACCTGTCAGGCAGAGTAAGCAGCGCAGATCCCGGAAATGAAAGAATGCAAGAGATCGCAAGTGCAATTCAGGAAGGCGCCATGGCATTCTTGCGCCGCGAGTACACGACTTTGGCAATTTTTGTTATGGTTCTTTTTTTTGTTTTAAGTTTTGCAATCGACTTTTATACGGCTATTTGTTTTCTTGTTGGCTCGGTGGCTTCTGCTTTAGCCGGATTTTTCGGTATGAATATTGCCACTAAAGCTAATGTGAGGACTACCAATGCCGCACGCCAAGGCACCAATGAAGCGTTAACCGTAGCATTTTCAGGTGGCGCAGTTATGGGTCTTTCTGTGGTAGGTTTGGGTCTTTTAGGGTTGGGAGTACTCTACATAATCTTCCAGGATGCTTCCATTGTTAACGGGTACGCTCTTGGTGCCAGCTCCATCGCTTTATTTGCTCGTGTTGGCGGTGGTATTTACACTAAGGCAGCCGACGTGGGAGCCGACTTGGTAGGTAAAGTTGAAGCCGGTATTCCTGAGGATGACCCCCGCAACCCCGCTGTTATTGCAGATAACGTCGGTGATAACGTAGGTGATGTTGCAGGGATGGGTGCCGACTTGTTCGAGTCTTATGTAGGTTCCATTATTGCCGCTATTTCTATTGGTATTTTACAGTTTGGCATGGCTGGTGTAATCCTGCCCATGCTGGTAGCTTCCGTCGGAATTATTGCAGCAATTGTAGGTACATTTTTTGTTAAGGCTAAAGAAGGCGTTAAGCTTTCTTCTGCTCTGGAACGGGGAACCTGGGTTAGTGGCCTAATAGTTATTATTGCCGCTTATTTTATTACGAACCAGTATAGCTCTGATTTTGCAGGCCTTGGTCCTTTCTTTGCCGTTATTGCCGGTCTCATTGCCGGTATGGCTATCGGCCGGATTACCGAATACTACACCTCTGACCATTACGGCCCGGTTAAAGGTATTGCTGAAGCTTCAAATACCGGTTCAGCTACGAATATCATCTCCGGCCTTGCCGTGGGTATGAGATCAACTATGCTGCCGCTGCTGGTGATTGCAGCTGCTATCTTAATTTCTAATTATTCAGCCGGTCTTTACGGCATTGCCATTTCAGCAGTTGGTATGTTGGCTACTGCCGGCATGACGATTGCTGTGGACGCTTATGGTCCAATTGCAGATAATGCAGGCGGTATCGCGGAAATGGCAGGGCTGGACAAGTCTGTGCGTAAAATTACCGATGAACTGGATTCCATGGGGAACACCACTGCCGCCATTGGTAAAGGTTTCGCCATTGGCTCCGCAGCGCTCACCGCGTTAGCATTATTCTCGGCTTATACGCAAGCAGCAAATATTGATACAATTAATATTACAGATGCCACAGTAATTGCCGGTTTGTTAATCGGTGGGATGCTGCCGTTCTTGTTTGGCGCTTTAACTATGGAAGCTGTAGGACGGGCAGCCTTCGAAATGATTGAGGAAGTCCGCAGGCAGTTTAAAGAAATTCCCGGTCTGATGGAAGGTACAGCTAAGCCTGACCATGCCCGTTGTGTAGACATCTCCACAACAGCCGCTTTAAAGCAAATGGTTGTTCCCGGCTTGTTGGCCGTGATTGTACCTATTCTAACAGGCGTGTTCCTCGGCAAGGAAGCCCTCGGCGGCTTGCTGGCCGGCGCCTTAGTCAGCGGTGTTCTCATGGCTATCTTTATGGCCAACGCCGGCGGCGCATGGGATAACGCAAAAAAATACATTGAAAGCGGCCATCACGGCGGCAAAGGCTCCGAGAGCCACAAAGCTGCTGTTGTAGGTGACACAGTAGGTGACCCCTTCAAGGATACCTCCGGTCCTTCAATGAACATTCTCATCAAGCTGATGAGTATCGTGGCTCTAGTATTTGCACCGTTTTTCGATAAGTTTCTGTAAGTAACCCAAAAGTAAGTAATTAAAACAGCGATAATTGGTTAAAGCCAATTATCGCTGTTTTTCTCTATTGCATAGGAAATTATATCATTCAGGGAAGCTACGATCCTATGCAAGGGGTTTGTAAGGGGCGTGTCCCCTTATTCTTGCGGGGTGCTCAGGGCCCGCAGCCCCTAGCGGAATAAAAAAGACGCTTCCTTACTAACCTGCATTCCCGGAAAGTAT